>CAZJGI010000076.1:9501-15926 GCA_964545315.1 uncultured Prolixibacteraceae bacterium | reverse complement strand
TCGATATTGTATTTTTGTGATTTGTTTTAGAGAGTTTTTTTTGAATTAATTTATTTAAATTTAAATTTAAATATTTAACCAGGATAGAAATAAATGAAGCTGAAAAGTCCTGAATATAAAATATACGGAGCGGAAAATATTGATTCCGAAACCATACATCAGATGGAAGCAGCTATGAAGCTTCCTGTTTGTGTGGGTGGTGCCCTGATGGCTGATGCTCATGTGGGTTACGGATTGCCGATTGGTGGAGTGCTGGCAACGTATAATGCCGTTATACCTTATGGAGTTGGAATGGACATCGGTTGCAGAATGTGTTTGTCGGTTTTCGCTTCATCTCCGGGGAAAATAGACCGGGATAGGGAAAAGATCAGAAAAGCCCTTCATTCCGAAACGCGATTCGGGCTTGGGGTATTCAGTGAACATGTTGACCATGATATTCTGGACAGAAAAGAGTTTCATGAGATAAAATTTTTGAAATCCCTTAAGGATAAATTTGCTGAACAATTGGGAACCTCAGGCCATGGTAATCATTTTGTTGATGTGGGATATGTCGTTATTGATAAATACTCTGATTATATCAAACTGATGCCCGGGAAGTATTTTGCTATCCTCAGTCATTCCGGGTCGAGAAATTTTGGAGCAGAGGTCTGTAAGCATTATACAAGTCTTGCCCGCAAAAAGCTGGATATGAAGGGACAGGCCGGCTATCTGGCATGGTTGGATATTGATAGTCAGGAGGGGCAGGAGTATTGGGCAGCAATGCTTCTTGCAGGAGATTATTCTCATGCTAATCACCGGATCATACATAGCAGGTTGTCACAGGTCCTTGGAGAAGAGCCTTTAATCATCATTGAGAATCATCACAATTTTGCATGGGAGGAGATGCTCAACACTGGTGAGAAGGTTATTATCCACAGGAAGGGAGCCACACCTGCCGGGAAAGAGGATACAGGTATTATTCCCGGAAATATGGTTTCGCCCGCATTTATTGTGAAGGGTAAAGGAAATGAGGAGTCTCTGAATTCAGCGTCTCACGGTGCCGGCAGGTTAATGTCCAGGAATAAGGCAAAAAAGGTTATTTCTGAGGCAGAGTTACAAGATAGCCTGCGGGCAGGAGGAGTTGACCTCATTGGAGGAGGAACAGAGGAAGCGCCTTCCGTTTATAAGAATATTTTTGATGTAATGGAGTATCAAAAGGATTTGGTCGAGATATTGGGATTGTTTTATCCAAAGATAGTCAGGATGGAGTAGAATCAATGGAATGGCGGGGTATTGCCATTCAAAGATTGTCAGGATGGAGTTGTAGTTGTGGAATGGTGGGTATGTTGTGTTGCCACCGTATCCGTCGGTTGAAACCGACGGCAAAGGATAAGGTTCTGATCAAGGCAGGCAATCAGTTCAAAGCCCTATCCTTTGCCGTTCACTTCAGTGAACGGGTTAGGGGCAGAACAAGTAAGAACGGGGTTTATTGTTGTAGATTGCCAACCGTCGGTTGAAACCGACGGCAAAGGATAAGGTTCTGATCAAGGCAGGCAATCAGTTCAAAGCCCTATCCTTTGCCGTTCACTTCAGTGAACGGGTTAGGGGCAGAACAAGTAAGAACGGGGTTTATTGTTGTAGATTGCCAACCGTCGGTTGAAACCGACGGCAAAGGATAAGGTTCTGATCAAGGCAGCCCATTAGTTCAAATCCCTATCCTTTGCCGTTCACTTCAGTGAACGGGTTAGGGGCTGTTTACCCCCCCGCTACCCTCCATCACAGCACTATCCCTCGCCCTCCGGAATTTCAGGTTCCCAACAAAAATATAGCGGGCTGTTTATTCAATTCAGGGATTTCCCTTTTCCATTGTTCTATAGTTTTTGTGGCAACAAATTCATTATCACCAGTCAGGTCAGCAGCTATGCAAAGCATGGTAGCAGGGGAGCAGGCTGCAAGCAGGCTTTTCATCATCTGATCATTCCTGTATGGCGTTTCAATAAAAATTTGTGTCTGCTTCAGCCTCACCGCCTTTTCCTCCAGGTTTGCAATAGCCTTGAGTCGTTCATTATGTTTAATTGGCAGATATCCATTAAAGGCAAAATCCTGGCCGTTCAGCCCGGAAGCCATCAAAGCCAGAATCACTGACGAAGGGCCACTCAGGGGAACAACCTTAATATTTTTTTTGTGGGCAATCCTGACAATTTCTGCGCCTGGATCGGCAATGCCTGGGCAGCCTGCTTCTGTAATTAAAGCAATGTCATGGCCCTGAACAACCGGTTTAAGAAATCCTTCAGCAACAGAATGTTCTGTATGTTTATTCAGTACAAAAAATTTAAGTGAGTCAATATCAATATTTTTGTTCATCAATTTTAAAAACCGACGAGTTGTTCTGATATTTTCAACAATAAAATATCCGGTTGTTGTCAATACCTGAAACACCTTTGCCGGTAATACATTCTTCCAGTCACCATCACTAAGGGGACTGGGAACAAGATACAAAACTGCCATTTTAATATTTTTTTGTAAAATTATAGATATTCACGGTTTTAATAAGGCTTTTGTTAATTTTGTCAATGTGAAGACAAAAAAAATACAAATAGAAGCCATCCAGCTCGGCACAGGCACTTCTCAGGGGATTCCTGTTGTTGCCTGTAATTGCCCTGTATGCCGGTCTGCCGATGAGAGAGATAAGCGACTGAGAGCCTCGCTGTTAATAAAAGCCGGAGATAAGAATTTCGTTATTGATGCCGGGCCCGATTTCAGACATCAGATGCTGCGTGAAAATATTACCACCTTGCGCGCAATACTTATCACTCATGAACATGCAGATCATATTTTCGGACTTGATGATATTCGGTCATATAACTGGATTCATAAAAGACCTATGGATATTTATGCTGAACCACGCGTTCATAAAGCACTGACCAGAATCTATGATTATGTGTTTTCAGACGTCAAGTATCCCGGTATTCCAAGGATGACACTTCATGCAATAAACGAGGATCCTTTTTTTATTGATGACATAAAATTTATACCTGTACGATGTTTTCATAATAAATTACCCGTTTTTGGATTCCGTGTTGGAAGTATTTCTTACATCACTGATGCTAATTATATTACTGATAAGGAGTTAATGAAAATGTACGGTACACGTCACCTGATAATTAACTCACTGCAGATTAAAAAACATATTTCTCATTTTAATCTTGAAGAAGCGCTTGGGATTATTGAGAAGGTAAAGCCGGAACAAGCATGGTTAACACATCTGAGTCATAGTTTCGGAAAACATTCTTATCTTGAAACCCTTCTGCCTCCAAATGTAAAAATTGCATATGACGGATTAAAATTAGTTGCAGAATGATATAGCATTTTTACAATAATCCAGATAATTGTAAAAAAATTGTAACTTTTGTAATATTTTTTATTGTTTATGTTGCAAAATTCCAAATAATATCTATTTTTGTGATCATTATATTAAAACTTATAATTATGAAATTATTTATTCCGAAAGATTACAAGTCGGTTTTGGATGTAAACCAAACCGAGCAGGCAATAAAACTTATAAAAGATTTTTTTCAGATGAACTTGTCTGCAGAATTAAGGTTACGCAGGGTCACTGCACCCTTATTTGTTAAAAAAGGTACTGGTGTGAACGATGACCTCAATGGAATTGAGCGTCCGGTGTCTTTTCCAATAAAGGAGATGGATGACCAGATAGCGGAAATTGTGCAATCCCTGGCTAAATGGAAAAGGCTGGCATTAGCTGATCTGAAAATAAAATCAGGGTACGGTATTTATACTGACATGAATGCCATACGGCCGGATGAAGAGCTTGACAATATTCATTCCCTGTATGTAGATCAGTGGGATTGGGAGAGGGTAATTACTAAAGAAGAGAGGAATGTTGAATTTCTTAAGAAGGTTGTGAGGAAGTTATATTCTATCATTGTACGTACTGAGTTTCATGTATGTGACAATTATCCTGATATAGTTCCTTATTTGCCTGAAGAGATAACCTTCATTCACTCTGAAGAGTTAGCTGAGAAGTATCCTTCACTGACACCCCTTGAACGAGAGACAGAGGCGGCCAAAAAATACAAAGCTATATTTGTAATTGGCATTGGCGGCCAATTACCAAATGGAGAGATACATGATGGCAGGGCGCCTGATTATGATGACTGGACTACACCTACCGTCAACGGGTATAAAGGGCTTAATGGTGATATCATTCTTTGGAATGATGTTTTAAAACGTGCATTTGAAATTTCTTCCATGGGGATCAGGGTCGATCCGGATGCGATGCTTAAGCAGCTTAAGATAAGGGGTTTGGAAGAGCGAAAAGAACTTATGTGGCATAAGAAACTGCTGAGTTCAGAACTTCCGCTTACTGTTGGGGGAGGTATTGGGCAGTCAAGATTGTGTATGTTCTTTTTGCGAAAAGCACATATTGGTGAAATACAATCGAGTATATGGCCAACTGAAATGATAGATCAGTGTTCAGCCAACGGGATTCAACTATTATAAATTTTTTGTTATCTACTGACAGGTGCATTTTTTTTATAAAAGACCCTAAACAGGCTCAAATTTTATATATTTGCACCACAAAAAAAAAGGCTGCCCCGGTAGCTCAGTTGGATAGAGCAACTGCCTTCTAAGCAGTAGGTCAAGCGTTCGAGTCGCTTCCGGGGTACAATAATATAAACACCTGAATACCCTGTCAAATTTGTGTTTTGACAGGGTTATTAATGTTATTTTTAAAATTTTTCATATCTGTTATTTGTTGGTTTTAATCGATATTTCCTATATTTAAAGGAAAACAATCCCGGAATATCATTCTTAGCCAACCTGAAGAAATAATGCGGCCGGATGAATATTGTTTAATATCTGATCCTCAAGTATTAATCATTAGAATTCTTCGGAGCTATGCCCGGGATAGTTCATTTATTAACAAAATTGTGAAAAAATGGATCATGTAGTCTATCTTGATGCGAAGTCAAATGAGTATGAAAAATTGTCAGAAGGAAGCAAAACAATGATAATCAGAGGAGCAACAGGCAGAAAACTTCCTTATGGCAGGGTAAACAAAGGAGATGTTTTATATTTCATCAATAACAACGCCGAGGGGATTGTAAAAGCCAGGGCCCTTGTAGCTTCGGTTTATAATTCAGAAAAAATGAGCACTGAAGAATCCATTGATTTGGTGAAAAAAAATCAGGAAAAGCTTCTTTTATCGGATAAGCAATTTCAAAAATGGGCTGGAAAAAGATATTTGGTTCTTATAGAAATTGAAGAATTTTACGAAATTGATAGTTTCGCACTTGATAAAAGTAATTATGGAAATATGGATGATTGGTTACCGGTTGAAAATATTGATAATGTAAAACTAAATTTATAGATACTATGCGAACCATTAAATCAAAGAAGATTCTGAAGATTATACTGTATCTTGTAAGTACTGTTGCTGTGATTGTTGTTCTTGCTTTAATAACACTTTGGATTAAAAGTCCCGGAATTACAGAACCTATAACCGGTTCGGATGGCAACATTGTTGGCGGCAGTATTTCAGGGATCGAAAAAGTATCGCTCGGTGGACAGGATCAGTATATAATTATCCGGGGAGTTGACAAAACCAAACCGGTTATGCTATTCCTGCATGGAGGTCCGGGTAGTCCTGAGGTAGCTTTTATTAAACATTACAATCCCTATATTGAGAATGATTACGTAATGGTTTACTGGGAGCAAAGGGGTGCAGGTAAGTCCTTCTCAAAGAGCATCCCCCCGGAGACTATGAACCTTCAGCAAATGGTTTCCGACACCCGTGAGCTAAGTAAGTATCTGTTAAATCGTTTTGATCATGAAAAAATATTTCTGATGGGTCATTCGTGGGGCTCATTACTGGGGATTATGACAGCGTATAAACATCCTGATCTTTTCCATGCATTCATTGGCATCGGACAAGCATGCCACCAATTCAAAGGAGAACAAATGTCATACGATTGGGCTTTAGGCCAAGCGGTTGAGCGAAACGACACCAAAGCCGTTAGGAGGCTCAAAAACCTGACTCTCCCGGATTCCACAGCGAGCAGTGATAAATGGCTGGAGTATTTAATGATGGAAAGAAAATTTGTAAACCTTTACGGAGGAGGCACAACCAGAGAAATAACGGGTATGTGGCCACTGGTAAAAATAGTTTTGAATTCAGGAATATATACATTAGGTGAAAAGTTGAATTTCATGAATGCCAGCATGTTTTCTTTGGAGAATATGTGGCTTGATGTAATTAATACAAACCTGTTCAATGAGATTGACAGCATGAGGATACCAGTATACATTTTTCATGGGGTTCACGACTACACAACCCCTTATCCTTTGGCAAAAGAGTTTTACCAACAGCTTAAAGCTCCCCAAAAAGGGTTCTTCTCCTTTGACAACTCCGCACACAGTCC
>CAZJGI010000076.1:1791-9401 GCA_964545315.1 uncultured Prolixibacteraceae bacterium | reverse complement strand
TTGCACAGAAACCCACTCAAACCATTAGGGGTGTGGTATACGATGCAGTTACAAAAGAAACCCTCCCGTTTGCAAATATTATGCTTATAAATGCGAACAAAGGTGTTACCACCGATTTGAACGGTCACTTTCTTCTCGAAAAGGTTGAGGTCGGCCGCTATAATCTTCAGGTAAGTTTTGTGGGATATGAAACTATGATTATTCCTGAACTTCTTGTTAGCTCCGGTAAGGAAGTTATACTTGATGTGCCGCTGGAGAAATCCGTGTCGGAGCTTAGTGAGGTTTTGGTAACCATTCGCAAGGATCGTCCTATAAACAGTATGGCTTCGGTGAGTGCACGCACATTTTCGGTAGAGGAAGCAAGGCGATATGCAGGGACACTTGACGATCCCGGGAGAATGGCAGGAAACTTCGCAGGGGTTACACCAGTTGCAGCTCACCAGAATGCTATTGTGGTGAGAGGCAATGCGCCCAAAGGATTACTTTGGAGATTGGAGGGCATAGATATACCCGTGCCTAGTCATTTCTCCGGCTCTAATATTGCAGGTGGTGGTGGATTGACAATGTTCAGCAGCCAGCTTCTGGCTAACTCCGATTTCTATACCGGGGCTTTCCCCGCTGAGTTTGGTAATGCTACAGCAGGTGTTTTCGATATGAGGCTGAGGAATGGCAATAGTCAAAGGAATGAATATGCCTTCCAGTTAGGTGTTCAGGGAATTGAAGCTGCAGCGGAGGGCCCAATTAAAAAGGAAAATGGCAGCTCCTTCCTGTTTAACTACCGGTACTCTACCATGGCTCTTATCTTTCCCCTTCTGCCTGAGGTGAAGGGAGCCAATGAGCTGCCAATATATCAGGATTTATCCTTTAAGATTAATTTGCCGACAAAAAAGGCCGGTCAGTTTTCCATTTGGGGAATTGGGGGTCTGAGCGAAAGTAGTATGAAAGGCTACAATGATATTGATAAATGGATATACCCCGAAAATAAAGTGAAGATGAAGTTTAACTATAATATGGGCATTATGGGGATTACCCATAGTCAGGGATTAACCTCAAAAGCACATCTAAGAACAACTATCGCCCTTAATGCCGGCGAACATAAATATAGAGAGGAAACCCGTCTATATGAGGAAAATTCATCAGTTTTGTATCCTCTTTTCTACGTTGAAAGCACTGAGGGAATGGCAACTCTTAACTCAACCTTATATTTTGCCTCATCATCCGGATTAAGTTTAAAAACGGGAATCGATGCCAATTTACATTTTTACCTGCTAAATGGCGATGCCCGGAATTTTCAAACTGACGATTACGAAAGATTTCTGAAAGGAAGCGGTAGCGGAGCAGTTTTAAGAGCATTCTCTCAGGGGAAGTATTTCATATCTCAGAAATTTCAGCTCAATGCCGGAGTCAATCTCTCGTGGTTTGAACTGAATAATGAATTTCGGGTTGAACCTCGTCTGTCAGCCAGTTGGCAAGCATCCCGGAGAAACCGGTTCTCCATAGGGTACGGCAACCATAGCCAGACAGAACCTCTGTTCGTTTACTTCGTAGCAAATACTAATAGTCAAACGGGTGAATCGTTCTACCCTAATTTGCACCTGAAAAGGATGGGAGCGCACCATTTTGTGCTGGGTTACGATTTTTCTCCAACGCAGCACCTTCGTGTAAAGGTTGAACCGTACTTTCAATTCCTGTACAATGTTCCTGTTGTTGACGGGGAAGTATATTCAATGGTAAACTTCATGAGTGACTGGACTTTTGATAAGGTATTAGTAAATAAAGGAACAGCTGATAATGTTGGGATTGATCTTACCCTGGAACGATTTCTGAAAGATGGGTACTACTTCCTGATCACCTCTTCGTTATATAAATCGGAGTATACCGGTGGGGATGGTGTTAAGTACAAATCCCGTTATAGCGGCGGGTATGTAATAAACTTTGTGGGAGGCAGGGAATGGAGTATTCGAAAAAAGGATATGCTGGGTATAAACGCAAAGATTACCTTTTTTGGTCCCTACTTGCACCAGCCGGTTGATGTTAATGCCACACAGCTAAGAGGTGATATCGTTTACAACGAGCAAATGCCATTCAGCTACCGAAATTCTAACCTGGAAACCATGTCAGATTTAACGGTTACTTATCGGATCAATCATTTGAAGACCTCCTCGATATTTGCTTTTCAGGTTAAGAATGTTTGCGGTCGCCAATATTTGGGAAAGAAGTACAATATACAAACTCAAGAGGTTGAGAACGATTTCTTTACCAGTCCGGTACCTTTTGTCAGCTACAAAATTGAGTTTTAGTTGAGGATATGATATGAAAAAAGTTGGTAACATAATAAAAATTTTTTTGTCAATTATTTTGCTCTGTGGAACTATTGTCAAAGGAGCAGCGGAAACTGTAAACTATCCGGGTACTGAATTCTTTAAGCAGTTAAACATGGATATCCCATCGCTTATGGCGAAGTATAAGATTCCAGGTGCTGTTTTGGCCGTGATTAAGAATGGGGAGTTGGTTTTTACAAATGCCTATGGATATGCCAATGTTGAGGATGGGCGTAGAATGTCAACTTATGATCATTTTCGGGTTGAATCAATATCTAAATCGATAACCGCATGGGGTGTGATGAAATTGGTTGAGCAAGGCAAAGTAAATCTTGATACACCAGTTGTTGAGTATTTAAAAAGTTGGGAATTCCCAAAATCTGATCTCTCAACTAAAGCAATAACTGTTAGACAACTTCTAAGCCACACTTCGGGTTTACCATTAGGCCCTATAGGTGTACGATATTCACCAATGGCTCAAATACCATCACTTAGGGAAAGCCTGACACAAAATGCCTTGCCAGGGAGAGCTCCGGATTCACATTTCGAATACTCGAATGTGGGTTACCATATCCTTGAATTATTAATTGAGGAAGTAACAGGCTTAAGTTTTGCCCGGTATATGGAGCGGGAGGTTTTAACGCCACTTGGAATGATGCACTCCAGCTTCGATTGGCAAAGTAGTTTTGCCAACAATATTCCAACTGGTTACGATTTTTTAAGTAATCCAGTTCCTCCCTATGTTTACCCTGAGAAGGCCGCGGGAGGACTTATTGCCACTGTGGAGGATATCGCCAGATTTGTATGTGCCGGTATGGAAAATTCCAATGTTAAAGGTAATGTGCTTAATAAGAAAAGTATTAAGCAACTCTATACTGCCTCGGTAAGCAATCTGGGATTATATGGTTTTGCATTTGATTCCTACGGACTTGGACATCTACTGGAGGAGTTGCCTAATGGGCAGATAGCTGTTTCGCACGGCGGTCAGGGTACTGGATGGATGACTCACTTCCACTCCATTCCCCAAACAGGGGATGGTATTGTTATTCTGACCAACAGCCAGCGTAGCTGGCCATTCTTTGCACAGGTACTCACACGATGGGTGCAATGGAATGGTTTTAAGAGGATTGGGATAAGCATAATTGCCACCAGCGAAAAAATTCTATGGGCAGTTGTTGGCTTGCTAATCTTGCTCGCCTTTTGTTTAACACTAAAGGTAGTAATTGAAATTAGCAAATCTGCCCGAAGTTTCTCCCCATTTTCAAGAACAAAAAGTAAAATCCGAATTGTACTCACTTTACTTTTCATATTTATATCTGCAATTTACATCTGGGCGGTAAGTCAGGATTACATTTTTTTTACATCCATATTCCCGGGAATTACCGGCTGGTTAGTGTTTCTTACACCTGCCATAGCAATTATATTGTTGTTAGTTGTACTATTTCCTAAATCAATTCCTTAATAACGAGCTTTCTGAAATTTCTAAAAATAGGAATGATGTTTCAACGGCAATAATTGCATTGGAGTTAGTTGTCTATGAAAGATAGCACAGTGGTATTTCATGCGATTTTATTGAAATTTTACACTAAGATTTTGTTTCATTCGGTTTAATCCATTACCTTCCAGATGTTCACACTCTCTTAACCACAACAGCCTTAATTAAATACGCTCAATCCGGGCACAATTCCGAATATGGTGTGAGGTCGAAGGATACATTATCTTCTGTTTCGAAAAAGGAAGGGTACGGGGTATCATAACATTATCCCTCACATAAACCAGGGGTAGTCTTATTCCGGTACAGTGGTTACTGAATTTCGGCATACAGATACCTCTACTGATTCTATAGTATTGTAATTTTTATAGCAGGGATTAATGTTTAGTGTTGAGATTGAGATTATGCCTGAAAAACGTATCACTGCAGCCCATTAGTTCACTGCCTTATCCTTTGCCGTTCACTTCAGTGAACGGATTGAAGGGGGCTCAATTCCCCTCTCCCCTGGATCAACGGCAGTGCAAGGAAGGATGGGGGGGGGTGTGGTGAGTTGGCTTGATGCCCGTCGGTTAAAACCGACGGCAAAGGATAATGTTCTGATCATAGCAGCCTATCCCCTCGTTAAAACCGACGGCAAAGGATAAGGTTCTGATCAAGGCAGCCTATTCCTTAGCTAAAGGAAAAAACCACCCTTGACTATTGGGGAAGATCAATAATAATATTTGAGCCAATTTTTTGTTTGCTTTCGATAAGGATTTCCCCTCCATGGAGGCTAATGATCTTTTTTGCAAGAAACAGGCCGAGGCCTGCGCCCTGCTGCTCATAAATTTTCCGGTCGAACTGGGTAAAAGCATATATTTTTTCCGTCACCCCAGGCGGAAAACCGATGCCATTGTCACTTATAGCAATCCTGATTTTATTTTTAACCTTTTCTGCCGCAATAATAACTTTACCTCCATGGCATGAAAACTTGAAAGCATTATCTATCAACTCAGAAAGAACAAATAAGAACCAGTCCTTTATGACAGTTAATTCGATATCCGGACATTTTATTACCAGGTCATCAGTCCGCGAATATTTTTGTGCAATATTTTGGGTCATTGCACATATATCACTGTTTGTAAAAAGTACTCTAGTAAAAGTTTTTTCAGGTTTATTCAGCTCCACATTTATCAGCATCAGGAATTTTTTGACAGTCGAAGACAGCCTTATGCCACTGTCATAAATTGCCCTGCTCATTTCTGTAATATCTTCAATTGACAAGGAACCAAAATCCTCATTCATCGATTTACTGAAGCCAACAATCACATTAAGAGGTGTTTGCAACTCGTGAGGGACACAATATAAGATATTACATTTAAGTTCTTTTATTTGCTTTTGCATTTCGGTAGCTCGTTCCAGTCGTACCTTAACAGCCTTAAGTAAATCAATTCTGCTAAAAGGCTTAACAAGGTAATCATCAGCACCCAGTTCCATTCCTTTTCTCATAGCCTTCCATTCGGCAAAGGCAGTGATGAATATAAACGGAATTGTTTGTGTACAGGAATTTTTCCTAATATGCCTCAATACATCAAATCCATCTGTCCCGGCCATTATGATATCACATAATATCAAATCCGGTTTATACTCATTGGCAAGTCTGATGCCATCATTACCATTTGTTGAAGGTATTACTTCAAAATTTTCATATCCCAGCATTGTGCCGATCTCCAGTAATAACTCCCGCTCATCTTCTATGATAAGAATCTTCTTTTTCGGTTCACTCATCTTTTTAAGATCAAACAAAAAAAATTAAAAGGAGAAAAGCGTTACGCCTATTCCCCGTCAAACTATCACTATCTATCTGCCCGATCACAATCATATCCGGCTACAGAAATACCTGATGCCGAAATCCCAAGGATATATTTATGTGGATTCAGTAGTGGATTTAATGGTTTCAAACAGACACATAAAATATCAGGTTGGCTTGTTTTTGGTTTTATAAAAAAAATAAAATTAGGCGCGCCTAATATAAAGTATTACTGGAAAAAAAACGACCCCCAAATGAGGACATTTTATGGACAATGTTGTAAAACAGATTTATACATATATATTGCTTTACTAGTTATGATATTGTTAACCAGCCATTTAATAAGATTACAATATATGGTATAGTTGTTTATTTTTTTGAAGGAAAAGAATAAGATGGATCATAGTCAATCTCTTCGCTGAAGCGGTGGGTGAGTGATAGTGCGCTGATAGGGGGGAGTGGGGGGTTAAATAACCTCAAATCCGTTCACTGAAGTGAACGGCAAAGGATAAAGATATGAACTAATGGGCTGCCATGATCTGGCCTTATTCTTTGTCGTCGGTTTTAACCGACGGATGGCAAGCAAAAAAACACAAACCAATGTTTATTGGTAAAGCTCTCTAATCCGTTCACTGAAGTGAACGGCAAAGGATAAGGCCTTGAACTAGTTTGCTGCCCTATAAAATGTTTTTAGCTGGTTTGCTGCCAAGATCAGCACCTTATCCTTTGCCGTCGGTTTAACCGACGGATATGATTTGATAAGGCATTAATTCCATTGGCTGCCTTAAACAGGGCATAATCTTTTGCTATTGGCAGAAACCGACAGATTAGCAGCTATTTAACACTAAACATTCCACATTAAACATTAACCCTCCCTCGCCGGTAGCAACACAAAAAATTTAGTCCCTTTATTCAATTCCGATTCGAAGTACACTTTTCCTCCCAGCGCTTTTATGAATCTTTTAGAAATGGCCAATCCCAGGCCTGTTCCCCGTATGCCCCCGACATTTGATCCACGGTGAAAAGCTTCAAAGACAGCATCCTTGTCCTCGTCAGGGACTCCTATACCTTTATCAGAAACCTCAATAATCGCGTATTTTTCATTTTTCGTAAGCCTCACTTCAACCGGATCTTCGGGTTTGGAATATTTCATACTGTTTGTCAGCAGGTTATTTATGATTTCTTTCAGGATCAGCGTGTCTGTGTTAATGATCAGTGGCATATCTGTTTTGTGAAAGATGATTTTATGGTTGTGATCTGGAGACATAGTGATTTCCATTATCATTATTCCAAGAAACCTGTTAAGTTCAACTGATCCCCGGGTAATTTTCATTTTCCCCGATTCCAGTTGTGTCAGGTTCATCGTTTTCTCAATGACTTTATTCAAGAAAATGATCTGTTCTTTTATTCTCTTAACTTTTGCAGCCATTTCCTCCTTCGTCATTTTGTCGTAATAGGCTACCATTGCATCTGCAGCCACGAGCATTGTTGCCAGCGGGGTACGGAACTCATGTGATGCCATTGAGACAAATTGAGATTTTAGTTTGCTCAGTTCCTGCTCCTTTCTGAGCGTCTCTTCCAAAGAGATTTCCAGTTTCTTTTGAAGAGAGAGGTCAATAAATATCCCGATCATCCTTTCCGGATATCCATTTTCATCGTAACTGATCACTTTTCCGTGGTCAAAAAGCCATTTATATGTACCATCTTTACAGAGAAGACGATATTCAATTTTAAAGACAGGGGTTTCACCTTTCAGATGGGCTGTGATGTTATTATTTACTTTTTCAACATCATCGGGGTGGATAACAGACAGCCACTCCTCCATTGTTCCCTTAACCTCATCTTTATTATATCCTGTTATTTGCATGCATTGATTTGAATATTTCAGATCGCCTGTTTTTATATTATAATCCCACATGCCATCCCCGAAACTTTCCAGTACGAAATGCCAACATGCTTCACTCTTATGTAATAGTTGACCAGCCTCTATTTTTTCAGTTATATCATG
>CAZJGI010000076.1:0-1691 GCA_964545315.1 uncultured Prolixibacteraceae bacterium | reverse complement strand
CCCAGATATTGCAGGCCTTCCTTATTAAACTTATCAGAATTTTGAATAACATGTGGATATTTTTTATATATAGGAACTCCTTTCTTTACAATTTCATACTGGATATCCTGAGGAGTATAAAATTTAGTCTTTTCAATAAAAGAAGATGATAATCCTGAATGAGCTTTCAACTCGAGATTTTTTGTTTCCGGATTAAAGAGGTAAATGCCTGTACCTTTTATCGCTTTGACTTTAAGTATTTGGGTTATTATCATGGACAGAGCTTCATTAATTGATGTAGCATTGGCAAGCATGAATCCAATATCTCGCTGTATAAGTGTATATTTTAATAATTTTTTTGTTGCTTTTAACTGATTTTTCAGTAAGGTCATTAATTAATTCTTTATTAGTTTTCATCCTTTATAAATAAAATAGTGTACTACCTTGATCTGGCTTTATCCTTTGCCGTCGGTTTCAACCGACGGATATGAAGTCACATTATTGTCACTCCGCTCCGTTCACTAAAGTGAACGGCAAAGGATAAGGCATTGAACCCATTCGTTGCCTTGATAAAGTGTTGAACTCATTAGCTGCCTTTATCTGGCTTTATCCTTTGCCGTCGGTTTCAACCGACGGATATTAAGGAACATTATTGTCACTCCGCTCCGTTCACTAAAGTGAACGGCAAAGAATAAAGCTTTGAACCAATGGGCTGCTTTGATAAAGTATTGTACCCATTCGCTACCTTGATCTGGCTTTATCCTTTGCCGTCGGTTTCAACCGACGGATTGGGAAGCGTTTCTAATTAGTTACTATTTACAACTATATTTAATTTTCAATCTGTTTTTCACAAAATCCGGCCTCAATAATTTTGAGGCCGGAGTCCCACTAGTGTTCACGACCTATTTACCTGATTTAATGGTAACATGATGGCTTTTAAAAGTATTTACAGAATGCCATTTTGGTTTTAAAAGGGCGTATTATATAAATAGATCGAAATACTGTGCAAGTTTGTAAAGTTTAGCTTGAAAATCAATCGGCATGTATGGACATTTTATGGACAGTGAACGAATTTTTAATGAATATCTAAAAATTCTTTACTCATTTGCATTAATAAAATATGATTTAGAATTTTAGCATCAATTGAGTAATAAAACTGTACTATTAAATTTTCGGTTTTTTCTTGCATATCAGAAACGCAAGATGTAACTGAGAAGGCGGAGTATTATCCAAAGTTGAAAAATCGCCCCAAAAATTATAGCACAACCAGTAGTAATCCCATTGTATAAGTTAGTAATTTGCAAACTGTTAAATACAATCATGCTATAATATTAGCTTGCTTTATATTTGTTGTTGGTTATTTACCTCTACGCTGGTGCATACGCTGGTTCGGATTTGTAATCCGGGCCATAGCTTTCTGCAGGAGCACGGATTAGCAGAGGCACGGATTGCAAATCCGCGCCAACAGATTGAAACACTAAAACACTGAAACAATCAAACTTCTTTTTAGTATATTTGTAATTAATAACAGTAAGGAATTTATTAATACAGTGATAAATGAACAGTCCTGAGATCAAACAATTTATCAGGGGACACAGTAATCTTTTCTGGTACATTCCTGAGGATAAAAAAGAAGAGATCAGTAAAGAGCTTCTTGTAGAAACCATTTTAAATTATGGTACTCTCGACGATTTCAGGGAACTTGTTAAAAT
>CAZJGI010000075.1:0-16279 GCA_964545315.1 uncultured Prolixibacteraceae bacterium | reverse complement strand
CCGCTCATAAACAGTGCATTTTATTTTCTATAAAAATATGAAAGAATCCTTTAATTTCCTAAACCAAAGGATCTTTTTCAAAATCAAATTTATTGGATAAGATAGCCAGGGTAAACCAGCCAAAAAGAGGTAAAGCACGATTCAACTGTTTAGGATTTTATAATTTGGTGTATATTCTTTTCCGTTCGTTATAGTTTACAGTCTTGAAGAATTCATCTTCATGATTATTTGGCAGTTGCTTATTTTGTTATTTTTCCCACCATTTTGGTATCCCATGTTGTTCATGGAATCCGTTTATTATTTTTGCTGCCCGGCTACCGCCAACAGTGAATGCAGTTGCCAGTATGAATGCAGCCTGTTTCATTCCGGTAAAGCCTTCCCTGAAAACAAAGTTGGATATATCTTCGAATTTTATGTCACGTTTAAATGTATCTGAATGATGTTTGACAAATTCCAACACGGAAGGGGTACGTCCTCCAAAGTCCGGCACACTTTTGATTAACCCATATTTAATCCCCGTGAGCTTTTGGTGTGCTAATTTTGACCATGAATTGTTCCATGGTTTCCAGTCGCCTGTTTTTGAGTCCCATGTTGAGGTAATATTATCGCATATCATGAGTGCCACATCATAATCTCTTCCTGTCCATAGGGAACCCATATTTCTTTTTTTATTGTATGTAATATAACATTCCCACCAGTTAAGACTTAATTTCCAGGATTTCACTATGGCGCCTGATGCTGCAGATTCCCTGAAACATATATCAAGGGCTTCGAATAATTCATATAAAGTAAGTGCCCTGAACCAATAATTGTTTGTTGGATCTTTGATTGAGAATAAAATAGATTCATGTTTTATTAGCATCCACGGTTTTTCCAAACGTTCAAAAAGATATTCTGACTGATCTTTTGCTTTTTTCGGCCAGTCTGTTAAACTTCCCTTTTGGTGGTTAATCACATAATCTTCATAATCAGTATGAAACTTAATAATGTTTTGTTTAATGGCAGAAATGATGCCCCTATATTTTGACATCATTTTCATTCTCCATTTAAAATTGTATTTTGTGTATCGTTCCCGTGGAGAGATATTCAGATATTTTTGCAATTGGGTTTCATCTTGAAACCCGAAATCTTTTAACATCTGTTGTTCCTGAATAGAAACCATTAAATTTATTTTTTACCATGCTGAATAATTGCCTGAAAAATATTTCCGGTATCAGATAATGTTAATTTTTATCCGCCGATCATTACAGTAGGGCAACCGCCGACTATTGTTCCACCGTGAACTGTTGAATCGCCCATTCTGGCTGCCGGCATTCCTCCGATCAGAACTGTTGCGGATCCTGTAATTATGGTATTTATAATTACAGGAGGGGCTGCGCAACTGGCTATATCGCCGGCACGTGCTGCCGGCAATCCTCCTATTAACACTGTCGGACATCCCGGAGGCATAATGGGGCCTCCGATATGAGGTATCGGAGGAGTTCCCGGTGTTTGCATCGGGCAGGTTTGCATATCATTTATCCTTGCTGCTGGTGGCATATATTTTTGAGTTTAGTTTATTTGGACAATACCTCCTTTAATTTCTGTCGTTGCCGCTCCGTTTATCTTGACCATAGGCCCTTTTATCTCAAGTGATTCAGATGCTTCCAGGACGATCTTTCTGCCCTTTATGGAAATTACACCACTAAAAGCAATAACACCTAAATCATTATTTTTTGATTCAACAAATACATCCCCTGTTTCATTGGTTACCCACAGGGAATCTTCCTGAAGCCAAACGCTTACTTTGCTGTCTTCAGGTTTATCCGGGTCTCCCAATGAAATGGAAGCCATTGATTTTGCAGTCATATGTGCTTCACCTGTTGAATGAATTGAAAGCTTTCCCCCGGCGGAATTTAAAGTGATCCTGTTATTATTCCCTCTATCATAGATTGTTATCTTTTCCCCTCCGTCAGTATCGTTTAATTCTATCGTATTCCCTGCGGCTGTGCGGATAGCATGAATTTTTGCATTACTTTCGTTTCTGTTGCCGGCCCATTCAGGATCAGGATTTGCATCTTTGTCATAAAGTGTACCCAATACATATGGTTTTTCCACATCACCATCTTCAAAGCCAACAAGAACCCTTGAATTTTTTGCCGGGATAAAGTAAAAACCTGCCTCTTTATGAATATAAGGTGTCGCAATTCTTATCCAGGGAGTAGTTTGCTTCCCTTCCATCCACCAAAAGCTTATTTTAACCCTGCCCAGCTTATCAGGATCTTTATTGTCTTCAACCATGCCCAGTTGATTTGATGATGTCCTTACAAAGTATGGATCAGTATTCTCAGGTATTGATGTTTCCGCAGGTATGGCTGTGAAGCTGTTTTCGTAGTTAAGGGTGTTGTCCATTTGGTGATTGACGGCAGTAATAATATACTTCCCGTAATCTGTTTTACCTTTCCTGTCCTGTTTGGTGCAATCTATTTTTACTTCGGTGCCCGCGTTAAGAAATCCGTTAACCGAGATTCCGGAAAGGTCGTTCAGGTTAACGGCATTGACCGATTCAATTGTTTCCCCGACCTGGTCAAGCCCTTTTTTGTAGTCTGATTCTTTAACATTGATATGTTCGTAATAATCTTTACCTTCTTCGGTGTACAATGTTTTTGACATCTTCAATGCATGTTTGCCATACATATTCAGGTTGCTTTCAATTTTACTGTTACCGGAATTATACCGGTAAACATCAAGCTTAAGGGGATCTACAGTGAACAGGCTGAATTTTACCGGATTTGCCCTGAGCTCATACTTCAGGCTTTTTAGATTGGAACCCAGGGTAAGTGTCTCTGATTTCTGGCCTGTGGGGATTTCTCCAAATATTAGATCCTGTCCGTTATAGTAGCACCATTCTCCATAACGGATCGATAAACGTTTAAGAAATTCAAGATCACTCTCTTCGAATTGCACAATGTAGGGGAACCTTTCCTTATTTCTGGGAGCAATTTTATATTTCAGTTGATATTTCTTTAGCACTTCCTTTACAATTTCTTCCAGGGTATTGTCCAGGAATGCACGGTTTGTTGGTTTCCTGTTAAGGGCTATTTCCGTACTTCCCCCTGAGATTACGACCTCGTCATAATCAGTAATCCCACTTCTTAAACTCTGTATTTCCGTTATATATCCCCTGAAATTAATTCCATCCTTATCTTCGTTATTCATTAAAAACTTTGTTTGAATAACTATTGGCAAACCCAGATAATTTTTAGATTTTTCTATAAGAAAACCATCAAGTTCTTCAAGTGCGTCATAACGGGATCTGATCTCAAATCTGTCAATACCATAAAGATTCTGGCTAATTGAAACCTGTCTGAAGCTTCTAAACGGTTTCTGGTTTATTGAAATGTCTATTTTTGAAAGTATTGCCATATAAATTATTTTTAAAATCAGGTTTTGCCTGCTCCCGGTTCCCACTGTGTTTCCCAACTGGCATTGGAAAGGGTAATTGAACGTGCTGATATACTAATGCTTATGGTCATTTCAGCCTCATCTGTGAACGATTCAAAGTAGTTAACAAGTATTCCGTCTTTGAATGAGAGTGTTTTTGTTTCCTGTGGTGCTGCTGTTTGGGGATCAATCCCGTAAAAACAAATTTTTCCTTCTTTTTGCATTTCCCTGAATACCATCCATTGAACCAGTTCTGTATCATTAATGCCGGGGATGGTAATATTTATCAGTCCGGCCCTTACATTACCCGCTAAATATCCGTCTTCTGAGATACTCTGTGTAAAACTGTAGTTGCAGGACAAAACTTTTATCCCTTTATTTTCCAGTTGATGGCCTTTGATAAAGAGCCTTGCAGTTAATGACATAATTCAAGGTGAATTTAATTAATAAAAAAAAACTCATAATATCTGATAATAAATTATTATCAATACTTTATAATTCAGATATTTAAGACTTTAAATATATTAAATACCTGTCAGCTTGGTACAGTTTTCAGGATCAGGAATAATTACATTGCCCACTCATTTTCATGCTCGCCATTGCCCATTTTAATGCTTTTAGCGGAGAGCGAAAAAGACTGGATCATTGCACCTGTTCCTGTGTCATCAAATGATTCTTCGTATCTTACCATATAAGCTTCGGTGATGCCCAATTCTTTCATTTTTGAATCTTCATCCCGTTTATTGAACGTCACCGTAGCATCCTTTCTCATGTAACTGTCGCACATCCATTCGAACATACTGGTATCATCAGTTGATTCAATAGTCAGGTCAACTACTCCTCCCCGGACAGTGGACGAGGGCCTTCCTGTTTTATCAACTTCCTGGTTCAGACTGTAATGGCAATTTAATACCCTGTATTCATTGCCGTCTACTTTTAAAGTTGCTTTAAATGACATGGTTGGAAAATTTTAATTTTAATAAAAGATAAAAAATTAACTTTGTTCGTATTCTGTATCCCATTCATTTCCGTCATCACCTTTCTGACCATCCATTTTGATCATGAAATTTTTTGCCGGGAAATATGGTGTCATATGTATATCCAGATAGATCCGGTCTTTTTGAACCCGGTCTTGTTCAAATCGTTTCACTGAAAACTTTTCAATCAGTTTTCCGGGGCCTGTAATACTATCTAAAAATCTGGTTATCTGGCTTAATATCTCCTTTCTGGTTTTTGTGTTGAAATTTTCGAAAGCCCTGCGGTTAAGAAAGTCCATCAGAACTTTAGTGACATAATCAAATACTCTTACTACAGAATAGGTCTGGAGTCCAAGGTTATCCCCGTTAAAAAGTGTTTTGGCTGAGAAAGCCATTACTTTACCGTATTCGTTAACCATTGGTATGAGACCAAGTTTCTCGAGATTAGCTATTTCACTTTTTTTCAGGTCAAAACGAACACCATCAACTTCACTCAGGCTTCCGTGTTTTTTCCCTGCAGCTACCTGTGACATCAACGTTTGGTAGATTGTACCTGCAAGAGCCCCTGAAGGCGGAATATACATTTCTTCTTCCTCTCCCAGTTCTTTATATTTATCTCTTCCTACAAGATAGTTACAGGTCATAAGGACATTTGACTTGTAAATATCCCCACCTGTCAGATTGGCTGATTCAAACATCTCCATTACATCGTCGGGAGTATCAAGATGTTCAAAATCGGTAATTAGCATTACTTTATTTTCATGTGCTATTTTAGCCCATTTTTCAACTACTTTATTAGATCCCAGGTACCCCGGTACTACCAGCAGACTGTAATTATCACGCAAGTCAAGCCTATCGAAGTTTTGCACAAGTTCTTCATGAATGGCATCAATAAACCTGGTATCATCCAGATCTTTAAGTTGTTCAGAATCAGCATTAATAAATGCCACATTTTTAATTTTATTGCTTCCGGTATTTTTGAAAAACAAGGCTACAGTCCGGTATGATTTTTCGAGATCTTTGGTGGCTTCTACTGCTTTGGCAAGATTCTTTGAGAGAGTATCTTCCGCTATGGAAGCGCTTTGTTCACAGGTCTCTACCATGTCCATAACACTATCGGATGATGAAAGCACTGCTGCCCATAACTGCAATGTTTTTTTTAATTGTTCCCTTTCCTCTTTTTTTGAAGATTCTGAAAGAAATATTTTTTTGCGTGCTTTTCGTTCGGGATTAAGATTTTGAGCGCCGTCGACTGCTACTTCGATCAAGTCGAACCCACCAACTGTAGCCAGGCCGGAAAGACTCTTCTGCAATACCTCCTGGGGATTTTCGACCTGTGTGGTTTTTTCAATTACTTTCTCTCTGAACTGCTCAATATTTTGTCTTTGTTCCTGTAAGGCCATTTTTATTTCTGATTTATGATTTACAACTTATGATTCTTCTATCTCTTTTGTTAATGCGTAAATAGCATTCAGCATCGCCTCTTTAGTCTCTTTGTTTTCAAGAGCTTTTCGCAAGAGCTTGTTGCTTTTCAACTGCTTTGTGATTTTTAGCAGTTGTTCTTTTTGACTGGTTAGGTCTTTCAGAAAATTGCTCTGGGCTGTAATTCCGCCAATACCAAAATCGGCAAGGTTATTAAATGAGAGTTTTTCATCCCTGGAATTACCTTCAGCATCTTCAAATTCAACATCAACAGATGGCTTATAATGTTGAAAAACATCATCTATTGAAGTTAGCCCTTTAACAATTTCAGGTTTAACAGGAGGATCCGCAGTAAGCTTCTCTACCATTAATGTCCGGTTTTGGGCGATTTCGCTTATCGCTTCATTTGCTTCGCCCTGTACTTCTGTTCCGCCAATTCCGTATGTTTGCATATCTTTATTTTTTGTGTTAATATTCTTTCTGATTTTTGTAATGAGGTCATTCAATTTTCCAAACCACCTGATCATTTTCATCCAGATTTAATTTTACAATCGAACCTCTTGTTATTTGTCCGGTTATTAGCATCCGTGACAATGGGCGCCTTAGCTGACTTCTGATAACTCCCACAATAGGACGTGCTCCATATTTTGGTGTATATCCGGAAAGTGCCAGCTTATCCATTGCCTTATCTTCGATTTCAAGTTTGATCCCTTTATCATCAAGCATCTTTAGCAAACCTTTTAGGTGAATGCCGAAAATTTTTACTACGTTATTTTTTGCTATTGGTGCAAATGGAACAATCTCAGTGAGTCTGCCTAAAAATTCCGGCCGGAAATAATTACTCATTATTTCCATTAGTGTATCTGAAGGTGGTATCTCGTTCTTTTCAAATGATTCAACGATGTAGTTACTGCCAATATTAGATGTAAAAAGGATCATGGCATTTGAGAAATCCCCCTCTTTCCCTAACCTGTCATGCAGTTTTCCTTCGTCCAGTATTTGAAGAAATATATCAAATACTGAAGTATGTGCTTTTTCTATTTCATCAAACAGTACTATGGAATAAGGTTTCTGACGGATCTTATTTACCAGTAGTCCTCCCTCTTCATATCCGACATAACCCGGAGGTGCACCATAGAGAAGGGCGGCTGAGTGTTCTTCCTTAAATTCAGACATATCAAATCTGATAAGGAAAGATTCATCCTGGAAAAGAAACTCAGCCAATGACTTAGCCAGCTCGGTCTTTCCTGTCCCCGTGGGGCCAAGGAAGAAAAACGAACCAATCGGTTGTCCCGGCTTATTCAACCCTGAACGGGATTCAAGAATTGCCTCTGCAATGCTCTTAAGGGCGTGGTCCTGACCGATTACCCTTTGTCTTAGATGATCCTCTATATTTATTAATCTTTCCCTCTCCTTTGTTTGAATCTTTCCAAGGGGTATTCCTGTTTGTCCTGAAACTATAGCTCCAATGTCTGATTTTGAAATTGACTCAACTGTTTCTTTTGCAATTATTTCAAGATTATCCAGGATTTTTGTACAGTATTCAAATACTTCAGTACCATTGTTCAGTGGCTGGCCATTTTCTTCTTCTTCAAGCTTGGAAAACAGAATAGGGGAGATTTGATTTCTCAGATCTGACATGAACCATTGTAAATCTCCGAATCGGGATTCTTTTTCATCGCTGAACCTTTCCAGTTCTTTTTTCAGGTTCACTATTTTCGAGGGGGAAATATCAGCCATAAGCCTTACACCCGCCATTGTATGATCAATAAGATCAATAGCTGACTCAGGAAGTGCCCGCTCTTTTAAGTATCTTTTTGATAACCTGATAGCTTCAACAATAACTTCCTCACCGGCTTTAAGTTTATGATGTTCTTCATATTTGGGTATTACGACTTTAATCATTCTTTTAGCCGTTTGCTCATCAGGTTCTTCTATCTTTACCAGTTCAAACTGTCTGTTGAAAGCTTCATCCGTTTCAATAAATTTTGTGTAATTATCGATCGAAGTTGTTCCGATTATTGTAAGATTACCTCGCGCAAGCTCCGGTTTTAAGAGGTTAGCTGCTCCTGCAGTCCCTCCCTGTTTGTCAAGCAGCATATGCAGTTCATCAATGAAGAGTATTGCTTTCTCAAACTGCCTGATTTCTGCTATAATGTTTTTTAAACGATCTTCTATCTCTCCCTTATAAGATGCCCCGGCAATTAGCGAACCATAATCAAGCTCAAAGATCATTGCACCTGTAAGGCCTGAGGGTACCTTATTTTCAACAACATTTTGTGAAAAACCGTTTACCAGGGCAGTTTTACCAACCCCTGCATCTCCGATTATCAATACATTTGCTTTATTACGCCGGCCCAGGATTTCGGTAATTTCCCTGATTGTACTATCCCGGCATACCACCGGATCAAGCTTCCCCTGACTGGCTTCTTCTCCCTTGTCTGTACAATATTTAAGCAAGGCATTTTTTGACTGTTTCTGTTTTTCCGGGCTCACTTTTTTTTCATCTCCGCCGATCGTATCCTCCAGTTCACTGCGCTCTACCAGGTAATCCAAAATTTGTTTTTGAGATATAGTAAATGTCTTCAGCTGTTCATATGTGAATCCGACGCCGGGTGTGCTTAAAGCAGCTAAAACCGATTCAGGATCAATATCATCTCTTGAAAGTTTGAGCCGGATATGATCAGCTTCCCGGAAAACAGCCTGAACATTAGTGTCCCCCGGCGGATTTTCAGGTATACTACCTGACTTGGGGCAGGATTCTATCCTCACTTCAGCCCATTCTTCAAGGTAGAAAATATCCTGATCAAGAGCCATTAGTAAATTTGTCAGGCCAATATCTTTGTGCAGAAGAGCTTTTAATAAGTGTGCCGGAGAAAATTCAGAATTTGAAAATTCTTTTGCCAGGGATTGTGCAATGTTTATTGCCTGTTTTAAATTAGTGGTATAGGCCATATTTACTTAGTATTAATTACATGCCCAAAATCCATCTTCGTGATTTACCCAACTAAAAGTAAGAAATTTTAATATAGAAAACAACTTATTCGATAAATACATCCAACAAATGGATATTTCAGTTTGATATGATTTGTTGGCAATGGCAAGTTTTATGATTAGCGCATAATGGAGAGGCCAGGCTAATTTAATTTTAAATATGTAAATGGCCATTAAACAATTATTGCATTAATCTTTCAGAAAGTTTTACGCTTGTTTGAACCAGTAAAGACTATACCGGTAGTCTTTTATTCGTATTATTGACAAATGTTTATTTTCATTATTAAAACACTTGTGGATGTATTAATTTACAAATAATTAAATGTAAAAAGATAGAAAGGTATTTTGTTCTGTGACAGAAAAACAGTTACTTTGTATAAATTTTAATAATATTATTATGCCGGAGATTTCGAAGTATATGATGGTCACATTGACCTATGATTTGCGTATTGATGATGAAAATGGTGAAATAATTGAACAGACGAGCCTGGAACAACCACTTAAGTTTTTGTATGGGGCAGGGACTATGCTGCCCAGGTTCGAAGAATCTCTGAAAGGTTTAAAAGAGGGAGAGCCTTTCACCATAAAATTATCAAAAACTGATGCTTATGGTGAAGTAAACCAGGATGCCATTGTTGAATTACCCAGGCATATTTTTATAGTTGACGGTAAGTTTGATGATGAGTTGATATCAGTAGGCAATACTGTACCCATGATGAGCAGCAACGGCCAACATTTGAATGGCGTTGTTCTGGATGTTAATGAAGCTAATGTAAAAATGGATTTTAACCACCCGCTGGCCGGAGAGGATCTCTATTTTTCCGGGAAAATTGTTGAGGTAAGGGAAGCATCCGATGATGAACTTGCAATGTCGATAAGCAGCGGATGCGGTTGCGGTGGTGGCGACTGTGGCAGTGAGCAACACAGCGGATGCGGAGGTTGTGGTTGTTGAGTTTAATATATGAATACATTTGGGAAAATATTCAGGTTAACCTCATTTGGAGAGTCCCATGGCAGAGGTATAGGCGGAATTATTGATGGCTGCCCTGCCGGATTATTGCTTGATACAGATTTGATTCAGTATGAACTGGCAAGAAGAAGGCCCGGACAGTCAAAAATTACTACCCAAAGAAAAGAGTCTGATCAGGTAGAGTTTCTGTCTGGTGTATTTGAGGGTATGACCCAGGGTACCCCTATAGCATTTGTAGTTTGGAATAAGGACTATCAATCGGGAGATTATAATGATTTAAAAGATGTATTCAGGCCTTCGCATGCCGATTATACGTATTTGAAAAAATATGGAACCCGTGATCATCGGGGAGGAGGCAGGTCTTCAGCCAGGGAGACTATTGCCAGGGTGGTAGCCGGGGCTGTCGCAAGGCAGCTTTTAAATAAACCGGGTATTTCTGTCCAGGCATATGTTTCACGTGTAGGTGAAGTAGAACTGACTAAAAAGTATACTGAACTTGATTTAAGCCGCATAGAAGAAACAATGGTACGGTGTCCTGACCCTGACACTGCTGCCAAAATGATCAGCCGCATTGAAGCAGCTGCCAGGGAAAGAGATACTGTGGGAGGAGTAATAACATGTGTAATTAAGGGAGTTCCTGCCGGCTGGGGTGAACCGGTTTTTAATAAGTTACATGCCGATCTCGGATTTGCAATGCTGGGAATTAATGCCGTTAAAGGATTTGAATATGGATCTGGTTTCGATGGTACAAGATTGAGCGGATCTGAACATAATGATATATTTATTCGCACTAAGGAGGGAATTCATACTAAAACAAATAACTCAGGTGGTATTCAGGGTGGAATATCCAATGGAGAGGATATATATTTTAATGTTGCCTTTAAACCGGTTGCAACCTTATTAAAAGAACAAAAGACTGTTGATAAATTCAATCACGAAGTAACGATTAATCCTAAAGGCAGGCACGATCCGTGTGTTTTACCGCGTGCTGTGCCTATAGTGGAAGCAATGGCTGCACTCGTACTGGCAGATCATTTTTTGTTTAGTAAACTTAATTCTATTTAATATGCCCAGAAAAAAAAGAAACAGAAAAATACAGTTTCCCCCTGTCATTAAAGGAATGTCAGTTTATGGGATCCGCGGCAGAAGAGCAAATGAAGTAATTCTTAGGCTTGAAGAATATGAAGCTATCAGATTGCTTGATTATCAGAATCTTACTCAGGAAGAAGCTGCGGTTCATATGGATATTTCAAGGCCAACCCTTACACGTATCTATGAAGAAGCCAGAAATAAAGTAGCTACTGCTTTTGTTGAAGGACGTGGAATAATATTCAGAGGTGGGGATATCTATTTTGAAAAAAACTGGTTTAAATGTAATGAATGCATGGCAAGTTTTAACAGCCATACTGATGAAATCCCTGATTGCCCGGTATGCGGATCGAAAGATATAATATCATTAAATGATTATTACTCAAAATAAACTGTAGGTTAGCATCCATTATTATTGAAATTTCAAAGGTTGGGGAGCATAAGGCTGGAAAGAATAAAATTTTTTCTTAAGCTGTTCCTGTAAAATAAAACCTGTAAAATCCATATCTGAAGGAGGAAAAGGATAAAAAGAAAGCCTCAGATGAAAAGTTTTAAACACAAGATTTTCATTGTGTAACCTAAGACCCAGTCCCACACCACTATAATAATCCTGATTAAAAACCGGGGAAAGGTTTGACCCGATTATCCCAACATCAGTAAAGCCGTAGAGTGCCATGTTAAATTTATAAAATTCACGGCGTAAAAAAAGAACATACTCCAGGTTTAAACTTAAACGCTGCTGGCCTGTCACTTTACTGCTTGAAAAACCGCGGATATGTTCCCCATAGCTTAAGTTCAGCGTTTCGATTCCAAATCTTCTGATCCCAAGAAGGTAATTTGCTTTCATAAAAAATCGCAATCTTTTCTTTCCCGCGTTTATCTGTCTGGAAATAAAGTTAAGGTCACCCTGTATCTGACCCTGCCCGAAATTCATTTCTTTGAAATAACCACCTATTGCACCTGCCAAATACAGATAACTGTTTGAACCATTTAAAATATTTCCGTTGGAAAGAAATACATGTGCATAATGCCTGTTTCCGAATTCATTGAAATCATAACCATAAACTATTTCATTTTTAAAGCCTTCAGGAATGTCCTCAGTAACACCATAACTATAAACATGCTGGTCCTGAATAAATTTTCTCTGTGAAAAGGAAATGCCTGCCAGACAAAATGAGCTGTTTGCAAAGAATTGATTTTCCCCCGGAGAGGGCATTGGCCTTTGATAAAAAGTACGATTATAAAATCCTGCTGATAAAACTATTTGTGAGTTTTTTTCATTATTCTGTTTTATCTGAAAACTTCGTCCTATCCAGCCATTATAAAATGCCAGGTTCATTGGAAGCGTGAATACTATAGGATCATTCTCAAATATTTTATCGGTTCTGTATAGTCGTAATCCGGATGCGCCATAACCCCATTTTATCATTTGCGTGATGAAGGGTTTTTCTGCAGACAGGGTAAAACCCTCTTTCATATACGTATTCATATAACCTGCAGTGACATCAATAAATTTCCCATTAATATTCTTAATGTTATAGTATGTTTCCAATCCCATATATGGTTGCCTTGAGAGATGGCCTACGAATCTGAATGATATTTCATGACCAACCCCAAAAATATTCTGATTATATAATTCAAGGTCAGCAGAGCTTATTCCGTCAACACCACCGGAAACACCAACAGAGAAGCGGTCTTTTGTGATAATTGTTGCATGTACTAAACCTTCATATAATGAATCTTGGTCCAGTATTATTCGTAAATCATTGATGTAAGGTAGGTTCCTGATAAGCCTTTCTGTTTCATATAACTTTTCAGGATCGAGGAAATCACCTGTTTTAAAAAGCAGCATTTTTTCAATCGTATTTAAATTTGATTTTGTGTGTATTGAATTAGCTGCCTTCTCTACCATGCTTTTGGCAGTTTTTGTAGTGTCTTCCAGTGTAGGTCCAAATACATCCAGTGCTTTTATTGTAATGTTAGAAATGATCTTACCCTCCATAGTCCTGTAATAATCTAAAGACATCGCCTTTTTATCTGCTTTGGATTTTGGCGGGGATATCAGGAAATCATAGAAAATCCCTGTAAGTTTTTTTTGTTTGGCCTTTACTTTCAGACTGTCGTAAAACTGATCATATTTATTATCCTTATCAGGAGGGATGATTAGTGTATCTGTTAGAACATACTGTCCTTTCAGAGATATACTAACCAGTAAAAATATTATTACCGGCGCAAAGTTTGTCTGAAATTTAAATACGAATTTGATACACATATTATTCTTTTCTTCATCGAAAAGGCTTGTTGTATATATGGCTAATTAATTTTGAAAATTAATGAATTTAGTGATTGCCTTTAGGGAGGTAATGTGTTAAAATTACTTAAATAGATTTTCAGCAGGCAGGGTGAGGGGGCACTGCAAGTAAGAAATGGGAAGGGGTGTTGTTATTTGCAGTCCGTCGGTTGAAACCGACGGCAAAGGATAAGGCTCTATATACCCAGCTAATATATTAAATATCAGATCAGGGCGGTTAATGGATTAAATGTCAGATCAGGACAGCTAATAGATTAAATATCAGATCGGGGGCAGTTAATGAGTTCATAGCCTTATCCTTTGCCGTTCACTTCAGTGAACGGATCAGAGGCAACAAAATTCTTGTCAAAACAATAATTCTATTCACAATTTTGTTATGATCCCATTCCTGTGATTTTTATAAGCAATAATAATCATATACAAATCCTAAATTTCTGATGAATGAACTTTATTTTATATTTTTGTTTTGTGAGTAAACTTAAGGAGATATATAAAAGGAATGTCTACGGCATAATGGGTACATTGGTATTCCATATACTTTTATTTTCCACATTTCTGCTTGCTGATGTAGATATTAAGGGCAATATGAAAGAGGAAGAATTACTTATTGAGTTCCCTGATGTAATACCCGAACCTGAATTACCCGAAGAAGAAGAAACTGAGCAGCAAGAGGAGCAACCAGTTGAAGATCCTTCTGAACAGCCGGTTGTTCAGCAAAACAGGTTGACAAATATAGCATCCAACAGACTTGCAAAAAATGAAGAATTTTTTGATGATGAATATATAAGAGAAGTTGAAGATGCCAGGAGATTGGTGTCCGATGTTAATAATCAGCTGTCAAAAGAGATTCAAAGCATGGATGATATAAAAATGCCGGTAGAAAACACTGAAAATATGGATCCTGATTCAGTGAAAAATGTGATATATGCCGGAGAAAGTAATATTGTGTATTATCTTGAAAACCGTTACCATGTGAGCTTACCAATTCCTGTATATCTCGCACAGGGAGGAGGAAAAGTGATTGTAGACATAGCAGTGAACCGGGATGGTAAAGTTATACAGGCTCAACCCCGTAGCAATAATAACATCCGTGATAATCAAATTTTTCTGTATGCCGCTACTGCAGCATCAAGAACGGTTTTTAACAAAGATTATAATGCACCTGAGATTCAAAAAGGAACAATTCATTATAATTTTATTGCACAAAAGGGTAATTAAGCTATTTCTTATTTAACAGTATTTAACAAATAAATTTTGTATTACGGGTAAATTATAGTTACATTTGAATCACGTTTATTTTCATAAGTTTAGGTTTAGTTAGGTTAGTTAGTTTAATGAGAAAAGGGTGGGTTGTTGAACCCATCCTTCTTTTTTTTGGAGAAGACATTTTTTAATGTCTTTTTTTTGTTTGTTTTATAAAAACACAAATGGGAACCATTCTGTTACGAATAGTTCCCATCACGCGGGTTAACCGAAGTTTCCCGTGCGCCAGATTACGGTTATTATGGCCGGCATTAGTTGTCAGAGACAACCATTTGCCCGGTACCCGCAGGTAAGGCTTTTTAGGGCACTTGCCTTTGAGCAGTCCGCTCGGTTTTCCGGATCACCTTAACGGACGAAGTGTCTTGCTGAACTTATGACATTTTCCCGAAGGAATTTGTTTTGGCTGCCGTCACTTTAGGTTATTAGCCTTTAAGTACGGTGCAATATGGCTTAGTGTGGCCGAAACCTCTTTTGCCTCTTGCCTGAAGACTCAATCTTGAAAGAACGTCTGGTTTTCTTCCTGATGACTGATTGAACCATTGGTTTCCAGACCCACCGGTTCAAACTTCGGTTCCTCTGATGTGCCATCCCGTAGGATGGTTCGAATAACTTTGTATTTCAACTAAGAAATGCCAGCTTTTTCCACATTTTCAGAACTGCCTCTTATGGCTCATCTGGTACTATCAAATTTAGAATATATTATTCTTATCTGTCAAATTTTTTTAGCTAATTGTATTCACTTTATTTCAACCGGGGATATTAACAATTGTTTATAACTCCTGCAGCTTTTGTCAGTATTGGCTATTTGTTTTATTTTTTTAAAAAAATGTAACATATAAGATATTATAAGCTTAAATATTTTTCAGGACAACCGGCTTTTGTAATCAGGATAGTGAAATTCACGCACTGTTTTTAGTTTTTTGTCTGCTGTCCATATAGCGATTGCCGGATGTTTTACCCCGTTAAACATAGTTGTTTTAACCATAGTGTAATGCATCATATCCTTAAAGACAACTTTATCGCCTGGTTTTAATTCGTGTCCAAAATCATAAACCTCCATAAAATCACCTGCAAGGCAGCTTATTCCCCCTGGCCTGTAGAGGTATTTACTTTTATTTTCCGGCTCAGTGGCGCCTTCAATGACAGGACGGTAAGGCATTTCCAGTGTATCGGGCATATGGTCTGTAAAGGAAACATCCAGAATAGCAGTTTTTATGCCCTTATGTTCTGTTATATCCTGAACTGTTGATACCAAAACTCCTGTATTCCAGACAATAGCACTGCCTGGTTCCAGTATTACTTCTACATTATATCTCGTTTTGAAGTTTTTCAACAGTTTAATTAGATGTTTATGGTCGTACCCTTCCCTGGTCATAAGATGGCCGCCTCCCATGTTGACCCATTTAACTCTGTGAAGGTGCTTTTCGAATTTGTTTTGCAGATGCCAAAGAACCTTTTCCAGACTGTAGGAGTCTGATTCACACAAGACATGAAAATGAATACCTTCAATGCCTTCAGGCATTTCTTCAGGGAATTCCTCACTGCCCACTCCGAGCCTTGAGCCTGGTGCACCCGGATTATAAAGATCAGTCTTTACATCAGAAAATTCCGGGTTCACTCTTATACCGCAGGAAATATGCCTGCCTGCATTCAGTGTTCTTGTATAATATTTTTCGTACTGGTTAAATGAGTTGAATACAATATGCCCTGAATACTTAAGCAATTCGTCAAATTCATTATCAGCATAGACAGGAGAGTAAGTAAACGCAAGGGTTTTCATCTCCTCAAAACAGAGTCTCGCTTCATTCAATGAGCTTGCAGCAGCACCTT
>CAZJGI010000074.1:0-16604 GCA_964545315.1 uncultured Prolixibacteraceae bacterium | reverse complement strand
CACACAGATGCGGGAAGAAGGTTCGCGTCGGATTATGGTCACGGTAAAGGAAAATTTTCTCCCTGACTGCTTGTCCATACCATGGTTTCAAAATGTTGAGGAAGATCTTATTGAAGAGGGGCTCAAGCTTTTCAGCCGGCCAGGTCTTATAATAGTGTGTTAACCATTGAAGTCTGGATTGTTCTCCGCCAATACCTACAAAGTTGTATCGCAGTGCCCCCCGGTTCATGTATGTGGAGGTTCCAAGAATCATAGCACTGTTGTTCATAATATAGGGAAGTGAGTATTTACGGCATCGTTCTGCCTCGCGGATTATTAGTTCCCGTCCTGCAATTTTCAGAACCGTGGGCCTCAATTGACGGCCCTTTTTGTCGTATGATACAGAATGAAAAGTTTGGGCGGAATAACCTCCATGCAGAGGGTGAAGTACAACCTTAGCTGAATCAGTGTACAGACTCCGTACCAGGTAATTTTTATATGACTCCCAGGGTAAATCCTCCGGTATTTCAATTTTAGTACGGGAACTTTCTGCACTGATCAGTTCTGATGCAGTAAAGATCCATACTATTGGACTGTAAACTGATGAGTTAAGTTCGGGTATTCTTACACTGTCAATATTCTGAAGGGTCAGATTGTGATTTATAAATTGATCCAATGACTCATCCTCCCGGTATTCGGATATATGATTAAGCACAAACTGTATGCCCGCATATGTCTTCTCACCTGCTTTCAGCAGACAAGGTGAAAGTTGACTAGGCCAGGGCTCCGGAAAGGGTTGTTTTTGTTTTATATCCACCTCAATCAGAATTGTAAGGGTTGGCTTGGAAGGATTTGTATTTGCAATTAAAAAGGAACAAATCCGGTATTTATCAACTGATTTCATGATCTTTTGTGCATGGAGCAGGAGCATGCATTCAGGGATGTTACTAATTAAGGCCGGTTGGATCATCACAGAATAGCAGGCCGGAAATGAACAGGCAAATTCAATAAAAATACTTCCTTTTGAAGCTTCAGTAACCACCCTGAAATCGGGGGGATCCAACGGATTGAAAGGTATTGAGGCAGAACAATTGCCAAGCTTTATAAAAAGGCCGTTATCATCAGGATTGTGTATGAGTTTTTCCCCGGGTGCTCCTATACCTGCAGCTATCCCCAACTCACTGTATCCGGCTAAATCCCTCTTATCCCAGAAAAGAGCCTCCGACGGTTTGATCTGCTGTTCATCTACCAGGTACCTGATCTCCTCAATAATGATATCATATTGCTTCCTGCCCTTCCCCTCCTCCCTGACAATTCGTTGTTCTGCCAGTAAATTGTCTGAATAACAGGGAATAATATCAAGTAGGCCTGACATTTCAAGTACCTGGAAAACTTCAACAGGAAGATGGGTTAACAGCAAAAGGCCTCCCTTTGCTGCCAGCTTTTTACTTGCTGAGACAAGTGTTCTTATACCGCTGCTGGAAAGATAAATGCATTGAAAAAAATCCAGTACAAGATAGTCGTTGTTATCCAATTCCTGTTGCAATGCCACTGAAAAATATTCTGAACTCAGTGTGTCAAGCCTCCCTGCCAAATTAACTAAAGTATAATGAGACTTATGTTGTACCTCTATGTTTAGGCGATAATCCATTGATTAAGTTCTAACTAATTCACTTACAATGTTGTCTGAACAAATTGACTGGGGGTAATCCCTTCTGTCTTCTGAAATGTAATACGAAATGAATTCCGATTGGAAAAACCGGATAATGAAGCAATTGCTTCCAGTGTCAGTTCACTTACCTTCCCCTCCGACATGAGTGTTTTTGCATGTTCTATCCTCCAGGAATTACGGTAATCAGTAAATGATTGCATCTTTATAAGCCTTAAATAATATCCTAAATGATGCAGCGGTACATCGATCTCAACTGCTAACTTATTAATATTAAAATCAGGCTTAAGATAGGGTTTATGTTTCATCATATAAACATCTGCTTTCTGTCCTATTGAAATAAGATAAGCTGATTCTAAATGTGTATTGTTTTTTGTCAAATACCCTGATCTGTCATCTGTCTTGTTAATATTCAAATTAGATTTTCCGGCGTTGCCTGGCACTCTTGGAAGGCCATATAATATTGCCGGGAAAAAAAACGGGGAAACTAATAATACAATAAGTCCGGTTATGGACAGAATTCGCGAAATATTCAAGGCAAAAGATAATTCAGAAAAATGCATGGCAAAAGCCTGTTTAATGAGTAAAATATGACTTACTACCAAAACGAGTACTGTTATGAGTAAGAGACATATCCAAACCTTCATAAAACGTTGCCCGGAAAATACCGAAGAAATTTTCTTGTTGATAATATAACGGATACATTGTCCAATTGACCAAAGTGTATAAGCAAGAATCAATACCGGACGACTTAAATATATCACGGAAGAAGGAAATAATTCAGATAAAAAAGTTGCATTATAGGATTGAATGAAGCTGACATCCTCAACTACTTCCCTGGCTGCGAAAATTTTCTCGGAAAGTGGCATAAAAGTGTATGGTAAAGCAAAAAGAAAAAATATTATCATGGGTAATAAATGCCATAAATCCTTTTTTTTCATATGGTGATTATCTGTCAATACACTTCTTATATACCAAAATAAAACCGGACCAATAAGATATAGCAGTGGAAATACAAATGCAAATCCGATGAGCAAAAGTTCAATTAATAAAACCGATTTGGAATAAAGCAAAGCATATTGACTAAAGCCATACAGACTGATTAACAAAAAAAATAAACCCAAATAAATCGAAGAAATATTTTTTTTATAATTGAAATGAATCAAAAGCAAAGACAAAAAAAATCCAAGAATAGATAAAAATAAAAGCATAGTAACCCACATTTTCTGATACAATTTACAATTTTTTTATTTTAAAATCCACTATTAATCATGTATTTATCAACATAAAAAAATAAATTCTTATTTTAGTAAAGAATTTATTAGACAGATCATAATAATCTGTCAAAAAAGTGCTAAACACAGTTTTTTTGTCATGCCTATCAGTTAAAATTGTAAGATTTATTTACAAAATTTTAAAATAATGAAAGCTACCTTACTGTTTCTTCATATTCTTTTTTTTAGCCTGAACCTTACATCAAAAGAATATCATGTAGCAAAAACCGGTCAGGATACGAATAAAGGAACAGAAGATGCTCCATATCTTACAATTCAGGCTGCGGCTAATGTTGCACAGCCCGGCGACAATATTATCGTTCACGCCGGCATCTACAGGGAACATATTGATCCACCACGTGGGGGAATTTCAGAATCAAAAAGAATAACATACAGGGCAGCGAAGGGAGAAAAGGTTAATATAAAAGGGTCCGAAATAATTGATAACTGGGAGAAATTTACAGACTCGGCCTGGAAAGCAACTATCCCAAATGTCTTTTTTGGAGAGTATAATCCTTATAAAGATATCGTACACGGTGACTGGTTTAAAGATCTTGGCCGAATACACCATACAGGTGAGGTTTACCTTAACAGTAAATCGTTATGGGAGTCGGCTATCCTTGAAAATGTCCTTTTCCCAAAGCCACAAACAAACCGGTCAGATACTGAGGGTTCAACTTATACCTGGTACTGCGAAACTGATGAAGATAACACATACATTTATGCAAACTTCCATGATAAAGATCCCAATAAGGAAATGGTTGAGATAAATGTTCGTAAAAGTTGTTTTTATCCGAAAAAAACAGGAATAAACTTTATTACCGTCAGTGGATTTACCATGAGCCAGGCTGCAACACAATGGGCTCCTCCAACAGCGGAACAGTCAGGGCTTATAGGAACTAATTGGAGTAAAGGATGGATTATTGAAAATAATTTTATAAGTGATTCAAAATGTTCAGGGATCACTCTTGGAAAATATGGTGATGAGTGGGATAATACATCAGCCAACTCGGCTGAAGGATATGTCAGGACTATAGAACGTGCCTTGCAAAACGGATGGAATAAAGAGACGATTGGTAGTCACATTGTAAGAAACAATACAATTTCAAATTGTGAACAAACAGGTATATGCGGAAGCCTGGGTGGTATCTTCAGCGCCATTGAGAATAATACCATCTTTAATATCTATACAAAACGCCAGTGGGCCGGGGCAGAAATAGCCGGAATAAAAATTCACGGCGCCATAGACATGATCATAAAAAATAACCGTTTGAAAAATTGTGCGCGGGGAATTTGGCTGGACTGGATGGCCCAAGGTACCAGGGTTACTGCAAACCTGCTCTTTGAAAATACATCCGACGACTTGTTTGTAGAAGTGAACCATGGCCCATTTCTAATAGATAATAACATCTTCATGTCGAAACTTTCATTACGTGACTGGTCGGAAGGAGGAGCTTACGTTCATAATCTTTTCGCAGGTAACATAGAAGTAAAACCACAAACACGTTTAACCCCATATCTTAAGCCCCATTCAACAGAAGTTGCCGGATTACAGAAAACCGTATGCGGAGACAACCGGTTTTATAACAATATATTGGCAGGAGTCATTCAGAAAAACGGGGCAAAACTTTCAGGTCTGGAAAATTATGAAAAAGTTGAACTTCCAATGTACGTTAATGGTAATTTATATATAAACTGCTCCCATCCTTCCACTAATGAAAAAAATTATTTGTTGATTGAAACAGGTTCTGAAATTCACATAACAGAGAAAGGTTCGAAAATTTTCCTTAATATCGACTTAAATAAAACTTTTACTGATAAAATAAATACGGAACTAATAAACTCATACAATTTAGGAAAAGCAGCAGTGCCGTCTCAAGGCTTTGAAAATCCTGACGGAACACCATTAAACATAGATCTCGATTTTTTTGGGAGAAAACGGGATCAGGGGAATCCTATGCCAGGGCCTGTTGAAAAGGTATTGCCAGGCCTGAATAAGATTAACATAGCTCCATAGATGTGATATTATGATAACCATGAAACAGCGAGATTATGCAGCCTTAAAAAACCGTCTTAATGTAAACGCCATAAAGAGGAAATTACAGTTGCTCCCGAAGGAAATGTTGATAATTTAAAAAAATCAAAATGAATTCAAAAGAACAATTTTTAAAAACGATTAACCATAAGCAACCCGACAGGATAGTAGTTGATTTGGGATCAACTGCCGTGACAGGCATTCATGTGAGGGCTGTATCTCTCCTCCATAAATATCTTGGCCTGGAACAAAAACCTGTCAGGATTATCGAACCGTTTCAAATGCTGGGAGAGGTAACTGAGGAACTTATCGATTCATTAGGTATCGATGTTATAGGGGCATGGGGTACAAACAACATGTTTGGATTTTACAACCACGCTCCTTTTAAGGAGTGGATCACTCCATGGGGACAGCATGTAATAGTACCTGTTAATTTCAATGTAACTACAAATGAAAGCGGAGACCTGTTTATGCATCCTGAAGGAGACACATCGATACCACCATCTGCCAGAATGCCAAAAACCGGCTTTTTTTTCGATGCCGTAATACGGCAGGATCCTATATATGATGATAACCTGGATATTGAAGATAATCTGCAAGAGTTCGGATTAATCTCTGACAAAGAACTGGAACACTGGCGTCAGGAGGTGGATAAGGCCTGGTCAACAGGTAAAGCTGTGGTCGCTGCTTTTGGCGGAACAGCACTCGGGGACATAGCTCTTGTTCCGGGAATGCAATTGCGCCATCCAAAAGGAATACGGGATGTTGCCGAATGGTATATGAGCACTGTATGCCGTACCGATCATATAAAACTAATATTTGAAAGACAGGTGGAGATAGCATTGGAAAACCTTCGCAGAATATATGAAGTAGTGGGCAACAAGGTGGATGTTGTTTTTCTTTGCGGTACAGACTTTGGAACCCAGAACTCAACCTTTTGCTCCCCGGAGCAGTTTGATGATCTGTGGCTGCCAAAATATAAAAAAATAAATAACTGGATACATCAAAATACGAATTGGAAAACATTTAAACATTCATGCGGGGCTGTTGAATCTTTGATGGATAGTTTCATACATGCCGGTTTCGACATTATCAATCCTGTTCAGATAAATGCAGCCGGGATGGATCCGGGAAAACTTAAAAATAAATATGGCAGGGACCTGGTGTTCTGGGGCGGTGGTATTGATACCCAAAAGGTTCTGCCCTTCGGTACACAGCAGGAGGTAAGAGACCACGTTTTGCGAATCTGTGAGATATTCTCAAAAAACGGGGGATTCGTATTCAATACTGTACATAATATTCAGGCCAATGTGCCTGTTGAGAACATTGCAGCAATGATAGATGCAATTAAGGAATTTAACGGTAGGTAGGAACTAATAACTGTTGTAAACAATGTTTAGATAATTTATTTATAGATGAGACGAACATAAATAATAGCTCTTCTTACTTTATTCTGCTCAGGAATAAGTTCATGTTCAGAAAAAGCCAGTGAACCGGATTGGTCCGGTCGTCCAAATATATTATGGATCGTTGGTGAAAATATCTCATTGGATCTTGGGTGTTATGTAGAAGAAAATGTCAGGACACCGAAACGATGATTTTCGTTTACCTCCGGGAGTCAGACCTTTAACCCATTGGTTGCAGGATTCAGGTTATTTTACAGCAAATATTATCAATATAGGAGATAAGATAGTAGGAACAGGTAAGCTGGACTTGAATTTTGTTAATGAAGGTCGTGTATATCAATCTGATAAATGGGAATTATTAAAATCTAACCAGCCCTTTTTTGCCCTGGTGAATATGCCTGAAGCGGAAAATGATATTTATGATCGCCAAACGGCAAAAAAAGAAAGGGTAAGATGGGTTGGAGAGGATATTCATCCACAAATTGCAACACCTGAAAATGTCTCTCCCCCTCCCTATTATCCTGACCATGAAATTACACGACAGGAATGGGCCTGGTACCTGAACTCTGTATCCGGTATGGATAAACGCGTTGGCTGGATTCTGGAACAGCTTGAAAAAGATGGCCTGGCAAATAATACTGTCGTCATCTTTTTTGCAGATAATGGACGATTAGTTTGGAACACTTTTATGGGTAAACCCGAATTAGAGGCACAGGAATTATAGAAAATAATTTTCTTCAGTTATCATTTTTATATAGATTTGTCTTAATATTTTTTTAATACGTTCATTTTACCAGCGTTATTTCATTAAACTACATAATATCATATGAAACGAGCATCCCGATTAAAATCAGACCATAAGAGGATGATTAAAACATATGCGGGCAAGCTATATTATTCCTTTGAAAACACTTAATTTTACTACTATGAAAACAATAATAAATAGTCTGATTTTCTGCGCTTTAACCGTGATCATCAATTTGTCTGCAATAGCACAATCTGCTCCGGAAGGTTCAGAAGTAATTGGCAGGTGGGACCTAACGGTGGTCATAGAAGACAAAGATATGCAGGAACTTGGGCTTTTCCGGCACGGATTAATGGATACAAAAGGTTTCCCGGGATGGCTTGAAATAAAACTCTCCGGCTTCTCCACACTTGTAGGTTACTATGTCGGGTACGAAGGCAGTGCCCGCCCGATATCTGAGATCCATTACTCGAAGGAAGATAAAAAATATCATTTTACCATTCCGCCACAGTGGATGGATATTGATGATCTCTATTTTGAATTTACGCTTAAAGATGATAAACTTACAGGATACGAAATTCTTGACGGTCATAAACTTCAGTGGACCGGTGTCCGGGCTCCCGATCTTACCAGAAAAGAACCTCCTGTATGGGGAGTTCCCAAAAATCTTTTGGATGACAATATGTCAAAATGGATAATTCCTGCTAACAACAAATGGCGGATGATTGACGGGGTACTTAAAAATGCGGATTCCGGGGGAAATCTTGTTACAAAGGAGAAATTTAATGATTTTAAGTTAAGCATGGAATTCAGGTATCCTGAAGGAAGTAACAGCGGGGTATATCTTCGCGGCCGCTATGAAGTTCAGATTATGGACAGTTACGGGCAGGATCTGAGCAGCATGACAATCGGAGGTGTTTATGGTTTCATAGAGCCATCTGTCGATGTTGCCAAAAAAGCAGGGGAATGGCAGACTTTCGAAATTACCTTTACAGGAAGGCATATAACTCTTGTGCATAACGGCATTGAGGTTATTTCCAACCGTCCTGTACCCGGAATAACTGGAGGTTCCCTGGATAGTAACGAAGAAAATCCGGGGCCAATAATGATTCAGGGTGATCATGGCCCTGTTGAATTCCGTAAATTCGTAATCACGCCGGCAGTCAACTGAAAACGGGTAAAAAAAGATCCCATGCAACTGACTGCATTAATTATCTTCATACTTACCTATATCGGAATCATTTTTACAAGGCTTCCAAAGATTAATATTGACAGGCCCTCAGCAGCTTTTTTTGGTGCCGTGGCCATGATTGTATTTGGAGTGCTTAATCTTGAAGAAGCTGTTAAAGCGATAGATTACAATACAATTGCCCTTCTCCTGGGCATGATGATAATAATTTCAACATTGCAGCTCGACGGTTTTTTTTCGCTGATTGCTGAAAAAACACTCTCATGGTCCGGGACAACCTTCAGATTGTTGGTTATTATAACATTTGTTACAGGCTTCGCCAGTGCCTTCCTGGTAAATGATGCGGTTGTCCTGCTTTTTACTCCTGTTATTATCGCTATCTGCAGTGCCTCATCATTAAATCCGATTCCATATCTGATTGCAGAGATACTTTCATCGAATATAGGAAGTGTCATGACTATTACAGGCAACCCTCAGAATATGCTGATAGGTATTAACTCGGGAATTGATTATACCACTTTCTTTTATAAACTATTACCGGTATCATTTCTGGGAATGATAATGATTATATTTGCTGTAAGATGGTTTTACCGCTCACATTTCAACTCTCAAGTAATAATTGACGTTAAATCACACAATTTCCAGTACAAATACAACTCCATGAAATTTTCAGTCCCGGTTTTTGCGGGAGTGGTTATAATGTTTTTTCTTGGGAAATTAATAAATCTTTCAATTCCTGTTATAGCAATTGTTGGCGCCTCCTTAATACTTATTTTTGGCAGGGTAAAGCCCTCAAAGGTAATTCAACATGTCGACTGGGTATTGTTGCTCTTTTTTGCCTCTCTGTTCATTGTGGTTGAAGGGGCTGTAAAGGCAGGACTGATGAACTCTTTCATTAATTCACACGGTTTGAGTGAAAACCTTGGGGGTATTATTAAACTTCACGGATTGAGTTTATTTATGTCTCAGATAGTCAGCAATGTACCATATACTGTTATGATGCTCCCGGTATTAAAACCAATATCAAGCGAAATATTATGGTTATCTCTTGCATCAGCATCTACATTGGCCGGTAATGCTACAATAATAGGGGCTATGGCTAACCTTATTGTAATTGAATCGGCTGAAAAACACAATGTAAAAATAAGGTTTTGGGAATTTTTTAAAATCGGAATTATAGTAACTATTCTAAGCTTCCTTATTTCAATCGGTATTCTGCTGATCCTGTTATAACTGTCACCAGAGTGCTTTTGCCAGTTCTGGTTCCAGGGTCGTGATCAAAACCAGACAGACCGGGCATCATAATATCAAGAAATAGTATATTGGGTTTTAGCAATCAGACCTGCCGGGCTCCTTTAAAGGGATTAGTTGCCGTGAACACAATTTCAATGTTCTGGTGAAACGATTCGTGTATGTCGTAAACCAATGTTTCGATGGCATGTTGCTCATCGTCAATAATGGCAATATTCAGCTTCCTCTTCCACACGCTGGTTGGTTTTATTCGATTTCTGTATTTCTGAAAAATTTGTTGTATTATTTAGCCTGGTCCCAATGATTAATTCTTCCCCTTTTCAGCAGTTGAAGCCACCAGGGTTTCCAACCGCTCCAGTTGTTTTTTCAACTGCTCGTTTTCGGCCTGCAGCGATTCCATTTATTTTTGCTATTGCTGAATGGCTTAAGTAACCACCGAAATCTCATAAGGTTGCTGTACCCCCTGGAATACCGAGTGCTCCTGGCCGGAAACAGTTGTGTACAATTCATCCTTTTCCAGAGGATTTTTTCCTGCCAGAACCTGTTGCCAGTTATCGTCCTGACTTTGTACTTTCGAATTTTGGTTATTGTTGTTTTCAGCCTGAATATTTTTTTGAGAACCGGCACCACAACCCAGTATTAATGCACTAAGCAAAAAACTAAATATGAGAAATCTAATACTTTGAATAACCATTTTATTTACAAGCTCTTAAACCACTCAGCATATTTTTCGCCCAAAAATGGCAACGGTTTTTCACGGCCGTTCACTGCATTTATAAGTCCCATAATCCACATGTAAAGCAAAAAGAATATAGCTACCAGATTGATGATCCACCCTAAAATGGGTATGATGCCCACCATTCCAACTGCAAGACCGGTAAGTAAAAGTCCAAGCACCTGCCGGATATGATAAGAAGCCAGTGGATACTTTTTGCTGCTATTCATTACCAGTGCCACCACAAAACCAATGATGGTAATGTAAGCAATAATGGCAATGGTTTTTCCCTCGTCGGAAGCTGTTGCTGTTACACTTTTTTCAGTTGTTTCCATATTTTCAATTTCATTTTATTTATAAAAATTTATTTTACCTGGTGCGAATAACCATTTCGGCAGGCTCAAAAGCTAAACATTCCATGGTGCCGCTGGTATTTTTCCTTTTTTTGTTTTTTTTGTCGTGCATTTCCATACTATTATGCTTTAAACTCATTTTTTAATAAAAATAACTTGCCATCCATATGATGGGCGGATTATCGGCCGGATTGGTCATTTTCACCTTTACCGGGAATGCAGCCCGTACATCAGGGTCGGTTTTAAAAACCGACTGAACCTGGTATTCCAACAGGTTCAGTCCCTTTTTCAGCCTGAGGTCGTAATCCAGGTTCACCTCCACATCCTTACCATCATAATAGTCGTAATTGTTACATTGTTTCTTTAATTCCACATTTTCGGTAACCAATAAAACCTTGTAGAACGAACCTTCCACTGCATCGTTATAGCCGTCATCTTCCATCCACAACCGGAGTTTTTCATCAGTAACGGGGAACAGTGTGCCTGCCCATGTATCGTTAGCCCAAAGAGCTATAAACCCGGCATCACGGGCAATTTTAGGTTCTCCCTCCGGAAAATCATCCGGATTGCCACAAACATACTGGAATCCGTACACCAGCCTGTCGATATAAAATTCACGTTCTTCGCCGGTTAGCATGCCGGATGGATCATCAGAAAGATCGATTTCCAGTGTACCGTCGGCACTGAGGGTCCCTATTTTCACCAGCTTTTCGAAACCAAATATAGTGAGTACCACATCCATGTCGCCTTTTTCATGATTGGCCACTTTCCCTGTGAGTGTCTGGCCTTGCGCCAGGAACAACATCACAGAAAACAAGAAAACAAATGTTACTTTCATATCCGTAATTCTTGATATACTCTACTTTTTAATGAAATAATTTTCAGTGGAAATAAAATTAAAAGACTACTTGACCAATTCTAAATCAGCTACTTGAGACATATAAATATAATCGGTATAAGAACCATCTGTCAGATTGACCTTATAAATTTTGCCCCCAAAATAACTGCCCACATATGCATAATTACCATCTATTTCAATATCAACATTGTTGTTTATTGGCAATGTGACGATAAGATTTTCTGTTTCGCCTGCTTTAAATGAATAAATATTTTGCGGTCCGCATAAATAAAATGTACCATTGACATAAGTGATAGCACCAATCCAATTATCAGGCAGATTACTAAAATCCCGGAATATTGAAATATCATAATTTGTCAGATCAACTTTTAGCAGGCTCTTATAACCATTTTGAGAAATAATCAAGTCATTACCAACAACCACTCCAATCATATTCTGCATACTATATGAACCTGTAAATGAAACCTGGGTAATAAACGTAAAATCAGGATTCAAAAAATAAATTACGTTATTCGTGTTATTGTAGATTGCGAATCTTCCATCAGGTAAAATAGTAAACCCTACTGACCTGATAACCTCTGCAGGAAAGTCAAGTGTTTCAATTTTATTGCCGTCATAATCCAAAACATGAATTGCTCGAGTATCCGTAGAATAATTAATTTCGTGGACAAAAAGTTTTTGGTCATATGCCTTAATTTGTTGGATTGACCCCTCAAATTGATACATAACAGCATGGGTATCATCATTCCTTACACCATATAAGGACCGGTTGTAATTTGTAATAAAGTACATTTTATAGGGATTTTCTTCTTCCAACAGAGTGCCTTCAATCCAAATCTGAATGAAACCGCCCGGTTCTCCCCTGACTTCAACTTCCAAAACAGATTCGGAAGTAATTCCACTCACCGGAACAGAAAGCTGATCCACCTGCTGCGAAAAGTCGAGTGGCCCGAAAAGTAGTTTTCCATTCAGTTTAACGACCGCAGACGATACTCTTTTACCCGCTTCATCACCGTTTTGAAGATATAGAATAAAATCAGGGGCATATTGTTCAGAATCATTTTCGTTCAATGTACGGATTTCTTTTACTGGATCTCCTTCAGCCCTGACAAACGTTACATTAGATAAAAACAAATCTCCGGCAATTTCAGGTAATACTGACGATTTTAAATTTAAAACATCATCTGTAAATTCTTTTTCAGTGTCGTTGCACGAGTTAAGAACTAAAAATGTAAGTAAAAAGATCAAGACAATATGAATTGAATTCCAATGTCTCTTGTTCGTAGAAATAAGCTTCTTCATAATAGAAAATTTTTAATTAATAATTTAATATATTAATACTCTTTTATGCGAAATTAATTGTTAGAGATATGCTATCCAAGCATGAATGAGTAAACTGACAGAATTGGAGGATTAAATGTATTTCTGAATGAGTTTACATTAATAATGCATTGTCAATGCAAAAATAAATCAGGGATTTGACCGAATGAGTTTCAGAATTTCGTCGCGATGATTCCGTGAAACGGGAATACAGTCATTATTGACCATTAACAGTTCACCCCCTTCGCGTTTCATATATTTTTTAACATGTTTAAGATTCACCAAATAAGATTTATGAATCCGAATGAAAATGTCTTCAGGTAATATTTCTCCGAAATACCTCAATGTCTTACTGGCTAATATTTTCCGGTTTCCAATCAGATTTAATTCACAGTAATTACTGTCCGATTTGCAATAAATAATTTCATCCGGGGAAACCAGTTCAATCCCGTCGCAATCCGGTACCGGGATTTTACCATGCACTGTCTGCTTTGCAATGCCCGCCATTTTTTCCGCTTTTACTTTCTCTATAACTCTTTGCAGATCATCAGCTTGAACAGGCTTAAGAATATATCCGCTTGCAATAGTCTCTACTGCTTTAACAGCATATTCCATGTGAGCTGTTTCAAATATCACCCGCGTCGAAATGTTATCGATTAACTCCAACATATCCAGTCCTGAGATACCGGGCATATTAATATCGAGAAAAAGTATGTCGGGTTTTGTTTTGCGCATTTGCCTGATTCCTACAAAAGGATCCGTAGTTGAAAAAACAATCTCAACTTCTTCGGCATGATTTTCCTGCAAATCATATATCAAAGTATCAATTGCATGTTTTTCATCGTCGATAATGGCGACTTTCAGCTTCATATTTATTTCAGTTAACTGCTTTACAAATTAAAGATAACAATTAAATTATGATTCAATTGTAATTATGGGTAATTTAATCCGGACTTCTGTTCCATAAGGCCTGCCATTATCCAATAGGTCTATAATTTTTACATTGTCAGATTTATCATATCCATCCTCGGCTAATTCAATCCGCTTACGGGTAAGCTCCATGGCAACAGATTTATGGTGAATAGCCTGAACTCTTCGTATATTCCTGGAATAGCTCCTGCCCACCCCATTATCACGAATAATACAACATAATTTGGAACCACTTTTCGAAATCTCAATAAGCAATTTTTTTTTTCCTTTTTTTGGTGCCAGTCCATGAATAATTGCATTTTCAACATATGGCTGAAGAATGAGCGGAAGAATCATGAATTTTTTTATATCAATATCATCTCCAATCTTCATGACATATCCAAAATCCTCCTGATAACGCATTTGTTCAAGTTCTACATACAATGTCAAAGCCTCCAGATCCTCTTTCAATAAAATAACTTCCTTTGATGAATAATATAGTATTAACCGTATTAGCCGGGCAAATTTATTCAGGAAATCAGATGCTTTTTTTGTTTCATTTGAAATAACATAAGCTCTTATGGAATTAAGCGAATTGAAAATAAAATGAGGATTCATTTGTGATCGTAATGCAGTTAACCGAAGCTGATTCAATTCATTTTCTATGGATTTCCTGTTTTGTTCTACCAATTTTATCCTGTAACCCATACCAAGAGAGAAAATAAAAACCTCTAAAGCTGCCCCCAGCATCATATATTTAATATGGTACAGGAACATAGCCATAACGCCGCCGGCAAGAAAGAAGAGGCTGCCAATCAACAGAAAAAAAACCATCTTGTTTTTATGATTAATTACCAGGTGTATGTATGCACCCAGACTAAAAATAATCATAAAATATCGCTCAAACTGTACCACATAAGTTTCTATCCAGGCAAAATTGCCGGAAAGTATCAGTAACAGTTGCAAAATCATAATACCCACCAGAAATTGGATAGCAAATCTGATTGCTGAATATAGTTTAGGAAAATCATGACGGGCGTTTAGAAAAAAAGATGCAAACAACAAATAAAAAATATTGACAAGGACCTGAATTAATTCATTGTACAGATGCATAAACATGGGATATCGTAACTCAAGGGGACCAAAAAACAAAGGTAGACGTACCCCAAGATATAGGACAAGACTTAGAAGGTATATGGCATAGTAATTGAAAAGTTTGTCGCGGTTCATAAAATATATTCCAAAAGAGTAAAAAATCATAAGAAACATACCACCAATAAATAATATGTATGGAATATAGTTTAACAAATCTTCCTGAGTATAATACACTTTATCCAGTTCTGCAACTGCAGGATGAAGATATGTAGCGGGGCCAAATGCATTTTTCCTGAAAATATGCTGAATACGGGCCAGCAAATAACGGCCTTCAATAAGTTGATCTTTAGTTATCATGAAATCAATAGCATAATAAGGGTAACTGCTCCTGTCTGGTTTCATTATCCCCCTTACTTTTGAATCCAAAATTCCTTCATTGTTAAAATACAAAGTGATATTATCATATCTTGGAAACCTGATGATCCAGTCTTCAGAATCAGGAAGTTCTATATCATTAAAATCAAGCTTAAACCAGTAGATTTTTCGTTGAGAAAGTGCCTTTCGTTCAGGCAGCTCAACGAACAGAGAATTAAATTCATGCTTTAAAAGCTGCCCTGCTGTCAGGGATTTATCTGATGTTGAAAATACTCTGGTGCTTATAATCCCGTACTGATGATTATTTAATGAATCGTGAGTGTCAGGTGATGCTGAATAAAATGACCAAATTAATACTACAGCTAACAAAAGTTTCTTTTGTATTCTCCAAAAGGAAAGGTTTAAAGAATTATTTTTATTTAAATCATTCAACAGTAATGGCTATTTTGCATAACACTAATTAAGTAAACTCCTGATACGGATATTGTAAATATTATTCGTATTAGAAGCCTATTTTAGTAAATTCCTTCAAGTTTGTCCAAGATACAAAAATATTTAAGATAAAATTGTCTTTTTATCAATATTTTTATTATTTCACTAAATATAAATTTATTTTTGAATTAAGTTACCGGAAACTAAATATAAAAATCGAATTATTCCCAGTCCGGCAGACGTTTTTGGCCTTCAAGTCTACGTATATCTGTGACATCCTGGCTTACCTCGAGAACCCCTTTGTATTCACCCTCTTCATTGCGAATTGCATAATATTGAATAAGAATGAACATTCCTTTCATCTGAATCCAAAAGTCAGCCCGGTCTTTTTTCCCCAAACGGAATGATTCAATTATTTTTTCAACCAAATGTACGCTTTCAGGTGGATGGCAGTTTTGTACAGCTCGTCCCACGATAGCGGGTGAACGAGGGAAGAGGCGCTCCTTTGCCCTGTTAAAAAATCTAACCTTATCATTTTCATCTACAAAGGTTATATCTACAGGCAGCGTATTAAAAATAAACAGTGCCTGTTCTGCTGACATAAAACCTGTTTCAGAAAGGATTCCTGCTCCTTCCGGGAATTCTCTACTTGACTCAGCCTGAACGTTTAGTTGTTTTCCTTTCAGCTTTTTCGGCGGTTCTATGAACGGGAAAGGATATTCAAAACTTTGCAGTTGCATCTCTTCCCAGGCTTCCTCAGGAACTGTCTCATAAGCAACCGGATATACAATAAGATCCTCTTTCTGGATCATACCGAACACCAGAAAATAATATTTACCTAATATTTTACTAAACTCTTGCCATTCTGACTTCTCCTCCTGGAGCAAACCTACAAGTTTTTTCAGCAAAATACGGATATCATCGTGCAGTGACCACATCACATTAAGCGGGCGGTAATTTTCCCAAATTTTTTCGAGATAAGGGAATAGTATATTTTC
>CAZJGI010000073.1:13738-16615 GCA_964545315.1 uncultured Prolixibacteraceae bacterium | reverse complement strand
CAAAGGCCTGACAAACAAATGTTTATCAGGCCTCTTCAGTACCCGGGGCGGGAATCGAACCCGCACGATATTGCTATCACTGGATTTTGAATCCAGCGCGTCTACCAATTCCGCCACCCGGGCTTAACCTTTGTGGAGAATGGTGTGCAAAACTAACTATTTCAATGAAATTGACAAAATTCTGCTGAAAACATTTTTACTTCATATTTTTGAGAATTAATAAAAAAAGGATATTTTTCAGTGATATAACTCATAACTTTTTAATTAAACTATTATGGCATATCAGGCAAGTAATGTTCGTTATGATTCAATGATTTATAACCGTTGTGGAAAATCAGGGCTTAAGTTACCCGCAATTTCATTAGGGTTATGGCATAATTTCGGTGGAGTGGATAATTTTGAGAACAGCCGTTCTGTTTTGCACCGGGCTTTTGATCTTGGGATTACGCATTTTGACCTTGCTAATAATTATGGGCCTCCCCCCGGTTCTGCTGAAGAAAACTTCGGGAGGATACTGAAAAAGGATTTCAGTTCTCATCGTGATGAATTAATTATTTCAACAAAAGCCGGCTATCTTATGTGGCCCGGCCCTTACGGCGAGTGGGGCAGCAGAAAATATATCCTTTCGAGCCTTGACCAGAGCTTAAAGAGGATTGGAATTGATTATGTTGATATTTTTTATTCGCACAGGCCTGATCCTGAAACACCTCTGCAGGAAACCATGATGGCACTGGACAGGGCAGTCCGGTCAGGTAAGGCACTATATGCGGGCATTTCCAACTATCGTGCTGAAATGACCAGAGAGGCAGTTACGATTTTAAGGGAACTGGGTACGCCATGTTTGATTCATCAGCCGAGATATTCGATGTTCGACAGATGGGTTGAAGACGGACTGCTTGATGTCCTGGAAGAGGAAGGTGTAGGTTGTATACCTTTTTCTCCGCTGGCGCAGGGATTGCTTACTAACCGGTACCTTAATGGTATACCAGAAGGATCAAGAGCTACACGCGAAGTGTTTCTGAAAAGATCTGATGTCGAAAAAGCACATGACAAAATAGTTAAGCTAAATAAAATTGCTGCCGGCAGGGGACAATCATTGGCACAAATGGCATTGGCATGGGTGCTCAAAGACAATAGAATTACTTCCGTACTTATCGGTGCAAGTTCAGTCAAGCAACTCGATGATAATGTCGAAATGCTTAAAAAGCTTGAATTTTCAAATGAGGAGCTGAGTCAGATTGAGGAGATTTTAGATTTGTGATGTTTTGTATTCCTTGATAACCAATTATTACATTTTGCTTTCTGATTACAAAAGAATTTCAATAAAAGCAAAAAGTCCAAAAATAAGGGCAATTCCTGCAAGGGCTCCTGCTGCCAGATAGATTAAAATATTTATCGGCAACTTTTGCTTTTCTTTATAAACATCTGTTTTAATAACGATTTGATTATAAACTGTTTTTGTTTCCATCATTGTTATTTTTAAAATAAAAAAAGACAAAAAAGTCTTTTGCAAAAGTATGAACATAATCAGGAATTATCAAAATTCCTGACTTTGTGTTAATTTAGTATTAACGGAATTAGGATTTAATTTGATGTGTTTGGCCGGTTATTTTGAATATATGGGTAATAATTTTTATTAGAAAGCAGATTCAAACTGTTTAAGGAAACGGATATCGTTTTCAAAGAAAAGTCTGATATCTTTTATTCCATAAAGCAAAAGGGCTATACGTTCTATGCCCATACCAAATGCAAAACCTGTATATTTCTGATTGTCTATATTACATGCTTTGAAAACATTTGGATCGACCATTCCGCACCCGAGTATCTCCAGCCATCCTGTATATTTACATAGATTACAGCCTTTACCTCCGCATATTGAGCAGCTAACATCCATTTCTGCACTTGGTTCGGTGAAAGGGAAATAGGACGGTCTAAGCCTTATTTGGGAGTCTACCCCAAACAGCTCTTTGGCAAAATAAAGAAGTGTCTGTTTCAGGTCTGCAAATGATACATTTTCGTCAACATACAAACCTTCAACCTGGTGAAAAATACAATGCGACCGTGCAGAGACTGCTTCGTTTCTGAATACCCTTCCGGGGAATATTGCACGAATTGGCGGAGGTGTATTTTCCATTACCCTTATTTGGACGCTTGAAGTATGGGTACGCAATAATATATCAGGATCTTTTTCAATAAAAAATGTATCCTGCATATCTCTTGCCGGATGTTCAAAAGGAAAATTAAGTGCAGAAAAAACATGCCAGTCATCTTCTATTTCAGGCCCTTCTGCAACAATAAAGCCAAGCCTTCCAAAAATGCTGATTATTTTGTTCTTAACTATTGCGAGCGGATGACGGGAACCGAGTGCTTTTGGTTCCCCGGGCATTGTAAGATCGGTTTCTGAAGTTGCAGCGTGTTTAATCTGAAATGATTCACGCAAACTGTTGATTTTTTCAGTTGTCAGATTTTTCAGGTCATTCATTGCCTGTCCGACTTCTTTTTTTCTGTTGACTGGTACATCTTTAAAATCGACAAAAAGCTGATTTATTATTCCTTTTTTTCCGATATATTTTATCCGGAGTTCTTCAACCTCATCTATTTTGGAGGCTGCCAGCTTCTCTATTTCCTCTTTTAAAGTTTTTATTTTGTCTAACATGTGCAGCTTAATTTATACAGAATGACAAAGATAAAAATTCCAACTGATATCATATCATTCTGATACAATTAGGTGAAGGCTCGAAATAAAATACTTAAATTCATTTTAGGGTTACACGATGAACACTTCGAAAAAGAGTACCTCGCAACGAGCGTAACTTCAAATAGTTCTCGCGAAGAACGCAACATTAAGAATATCTCGCCACGGGCGCCACGTTAAGA
>CAZJGI010000073.1:0-13638 GCA_964545315.1 uncultured Prolixibacteraceae bacterium | reverse complement strand
TATCTCGCCACGGGCGCCACGTTAAGAATATCTCGCCATGGGCGCTATGTTAAGAATATCTCGTCACGGGCGCTACGTGAAATTGTATTCTTAGTGTTGTGCTTATGGATTTATTAATGAATTATTAATTGAGCTTCAACAGATGTTACTGGCAGAATGGTTTAGGATAGAGATTTTTTAATTTTCCTTAAGGGATATAATTGCATGTTTCAACAGCAATTTCACCTTTTCAACATTCTGTTTAAATACAGTCAGGACTTCTTCCCAGGTAACAGGTTTTTCATCTGTTTTCCAGCAGTCATAATCAGTGCTTAACGCTATTGATGCATATGGGATTTTGAGTTCATTGGCAAGGATACATTCAGGAGCGATTGACATATTAATTACATCAGCACCCCATAAACGGAACATATTTGATTCTGCCCGTGTTGAAAAACGGGGCCCTTCTATAGTAATTATTGTACCGGTGTTATGAAATTCCAAACCAAGTTTTTCAGCATTTGATATTAATATTTCTCTCATATCTTTATCGAACGGATCGGGCATGGCTGTATGTTTAAGTTTCCCACTCTCAAATTTATCGTGAAATGTTACGTCCCTGTGCCTTGTAAAATCGATCATTTGGTCGGGGAATAAGATATCTCCCCTTTTAATATTTTCTCTGAGGCTACCACAGGCAGAAGTTGCCAGAATATGTGTACAACCCAGATCTCTTACAGCCCATATATTGGCCCGGTTGTTCACTCTTGAGGGAGGAATAGAGTGGTTCCTTCCATGCCGTGACAGAATTGCCACCTCAACATCTTCTATTTTACCGGTTTTGAATGTTGACGAAGGATTGCCATAAGGCGTATGTATTTCAACTTCTTCAGGATGTTGAAGCAGATCAGGGTCTTCAAGACCTGAACCTCCAATAATTGCTATTTTTTGCATATTTCTTTTTTTTCAGGGAAAAGGTTTAGTATACTTTTTTTATTTGCCTCACATACCCCTCTTTCGGTAATTAATCCTGTTATTAGCCTTGAAGGGGTTATATCAAATCCATAATTAGCAGTTTTACAATTTTCCGGAACAAGTTTTAACTTTTTAATTCTCATACCGTTCCATCCCTCGATTTCAGCCACCTCTTCTGAACTTCTTTCTTCAATAGGTATTTCACTCAGGCCGTCACTCATATTCCAGTCAAAAGATGAGGAGGGTAATGCAACATAAAATGGGATATTATTATCTTTTGCTGCCAATGCTTTCAGGTATGTACCTATTTTATTTGCGGTATCTCCTGAAATAGTTGTCCTGTCGCTGCCAACAATTACAATATCTACAAGATTATGCTGCATTAGGTGTCCTCCTGTATTGTCGGAAATGACTGTATGAGGGACACCTTCTTCTCCAAGTTCAAATGCAGTTAGCCTTGCGCCCTGATTCCGTGGCCTGGTCTCATCGACCCATACATGAACCGGTATTCCTTTGTGGTGGGCTTTGTAAACAGGTGCAGTTGCAGTCCCCCAATCGATACATGCCAGCCACCCTGCATTACAATGGGTCAGGATATTGACTCTTTCTTTCTTTTTCCTGTAAATATTTTCGATAAGCTTTAATCCAAAATTACCTATTTTATCTCCACATGAAACTTCATAATTTTCCAGTGAAATTACTTTTTCCCGGGTTCTTTCAATGAGGGTTTCGACTGATTTTGATTTTTCTTTTAATATGAAATTTAATGTTAAATCGGCCATAAATCCCGGATTAACCGCTGTAGGTCTCGCTGATTTCAGGTACGCTGCCGTTTTATTCATGTGCGATGGCAGATCCCCGTTTTTATATTCCAACAATCCAAGATACATACCCCAGGCTGCAGTAATTCCAATAAGCGGTGCTCCGCGAACGGCCATGTCCTTTATTGCCAGATAAGCATCTGTCGTACTGGAGAGATCAAGCACCTCAAAAATAAAGGGAAGCTTCCTTTGGTCAATTACCTGTATAATAGAATTATTATCCTTCTTAAGCCATATAGTATGATATTGTCGTCCAAAAATTTTCAATGCCTCTCTTTTTATTTATTATATTCGCATACTTTTTATATGAGTTTTAACAAATCTTGTAAGATTATAAAGTTATAATTTTCAACTCAAATTATTACTTAACGGGACAGGCTTTATCAAAATTATTTTTTCCTATGCCAATTATCTTAAATATAGAAACCTCTACTGATGTATGCTCTGTTGCGATTTCCAGAGATGGGGAACTGCTCATCGAAAAGGAAAGTCAGGAAGGCCTTAATCATTCCAAGTTACTCTCTGTATTCATAGATCATATTACTAAGGAGTCCGGCTTGAGAATTGAATCTGTTGATTCAGTTGCTGTCAGTAAAGGACCAGGTTCATATACCGGATTACGTATCGGAGTTTCTTTGGCAAAGGGCTTATGCTATGCATTAGGAAAACCATTAATAGCTGTCGGCACCCTGGATGCAATGGCTGACTATACCATATCCAATTTGAAAAGCTATCTTGCAGGTTTAAAAAATGTGGAGGATATTCTTATTTGTCCAATGATCGATGCCCGCAGGATGGAAGTTTATACTTCGCTTTATAATATAAATGGTAAACAGATCGAGCCTGTTTCCGCTAAAATAATAACCAACAGATCTTTTGAAAATTATTTTGTCAATCATTCCATACTATTTTGTGGAAATGGTTCTTCCAAATGTAAAACAGTAATAACACATCCAAATGCCTTTTTCAATGGGCCTTTTAAAACTTCGGCACGATATATGTTCAGGTTAGCTGAAGAGAAGTATAAAAAAAATGAATTTGAGGATGTTACCTATTTTGAACCTTTTTATTTAAAAGATTTTATAGCAACAGTTCCCGCAAATAAGATTATAAAATGAAGAAACTGTTAATACTGTTTTCAATTATGTTTGGAATTATTCCAATCGTGAATGCAAAAGAAAAGAAAATAACCTTTAATCTGAAGTTTGGGGTCGTTAAGGGTGGAGAGGCTGTATTGGTTATATCCGATACAATAATGGGAAACAGAAAAGCGATACGTTATTATGTGGTTGGTCGTACTACCGGAGTTACTGATAAACTGTTTGGTGTGAACGATATTTATGAAACAATAGTTGATGCAGAAACACATCTTCCGGTAAAATCGGTAAGAAATATTAAGGAAGGCAGGTATCGGTGGTATAATGAAACTTTTTATTATCATCATATTGATTCGATATACAGTCAACGGTCAGGTTGGCGACATATACCTGAAAAGCTGGTGGACATAATTTCTGTATTTTTTTATTTTATTAACCAGCATACATTAGTAGATCTGGTGAAAGGGATGGAGCTGACTTATCCGACCTTCCATGCGGATAAAATTTCAAACGTCACGATTTCATTTTTGGGTTCAGAGAAAGTTGAAACAGGCATGGGTAATACTGATTGTTATGTTGTTGTGCCGAGGGTTGACAAGGGGAAATTGATGAAACGTTCTGACGGGCTTAAATTTTATATTTCAAAAAAGAATGAGCTCCCTGTATTGCTCGAATTTGACATGAGGGTTGGAGCTTTAAGGGCGATAATGGAAAGCTACACTATTGATGGAGTGGAGCAGATCAGGAAATAAGCAATACTTCTGTTGTAAAAAATTTCATAACTGAATATTTATTAAGCTATTTATTTATTTTTGCAGAATCTAAAATAAATAAGTTAACTTTTATGGCTACAACAGCAGACTTCAGGAATGGCATGTGCATCATTTTTAAAGATGAAATCTATTCAATTGTACAGTTTTTACATGTAAAACCGGGTAAAGGGCCCGCATTTGTCAGAACAAAATTAAAGAATGTAAAAACCGGCAGGTTGGTGGAAAATACCTTTTCGTCGGGAGTTAAGGTTGAGGAAGTGCGTGTTGAAAGGCGTCAATATCAGTATTTATATAAAGATGACATGGGATTTCATCTTATGAATACTGAGACATTTGAACAAATACCTGTTCCTGAATCGATGATTGATAATTCTGATCTGTTAAAAGAAGGGCAGACAGTTGAAATCAATTTTCATTCAGAAACTGAGACTCCGCTTACAGTTGAAATGCCTCCTTTTGTTGATTTAGAAGTTGTTTTTACCATAGAGGGGGAGAAAGGTAATACAGCCAGTTCTACTGCATTAAAACCTGCAACCCTGGAAACCGGTGCTGAAATAATGGTTCCGATGTTCATCAATCAGGGGGAAATTATCAAAGTTGATACCCGCAACCGTTCATATAGTGAAAGAGTAAAACAGTAACCGGGAAACAAAAATTAATCTTTTTGTGTAGCAGGCCATTCATCTATAAATCAGAAGCATTAAGTGCTAAACTATTGATTTGGGTTAAATAGTTTTGTTGTATTCCGGTAAAGGAGTATTATGTTTCTGATTTCGCTTCGAATACATATCTAAGGCAACAATTATTCCGGTAAATCCCCAAAATGGGACAGACAGTTTGTCTGTATCAAGAAAATTATTCAGGAATCCGTGAATATAATAGGTTGTCAATCCGGTTATTGCAGCCAAAACGACTGATTTCATGTACTTATCATTTAGCCTTTTATATGCTTTGATTGATGTATAAATAACTGTAATTAGTATTAAGAGGAATGTTGCCAGGCCTAAAATGCCTGATTCTGAGAGTGCACTTAAATACTCACTGTGTGCATTTCCAAGATCACCTGCATTGGTACTGATTATAGTTCGATTAGTATTCAACTGATATGGTGCATACTTAAACATGTAAGTTCCGGGGCCGAAACCCCAGAATGGTTTGTCCCTAAACATACGGACAGCACAACTCCAACGGTTGATACGTTCCAGATTAGAGGCGTCAGAAGTTATGTTGGAAATTGAATAAACATGTTCAATAAGATTGGATGAAGATTCGACAGAGTTTTTTTGAAGATGCATTAAAATCTGATCCTGAAACGCCATTAATAAAAGTACAGTTATTGTAATGCTTAGAAAGAGAGGTTTAACAGGAATTTTCAGTTTAATTAAAGCCAGGAAAAACAGTGCAACTACTATACTTACCCATGCTGCCCGGCTGTATGATAATATTAATGCTGCAATAAAAATTAATAATACAACTCCTGATACTATCCTGTACCTTTTTTTATAAAGTTTTCCAAATGTAAAAAGAGCAATGAAAGGAATATAAATTGCCAGCGCAGCGCCATAAGAAGTATGGTCGTTATAAAAGGGAGAAACAACGAAGTGAGCAGCGAGTTTATTCAACAGTCCATATCCCAGGTGGCGGTAAACTGAGTAAAATATTACTATCAGAAGAGGAATAATATATAACCAGACATATTTTTCTATATTGATTTTTTCTGAAAAAATTTTAACTACCAGCAGATATAAAACCACTATATACCAAACCCTGACCAGAAAGAATTTTAAAGATACAACAGGTTCTGTACTGGTGAAGCAGGTTATTAATATCCATAAAAGGTTAAGAAAAACTGCAAGAGAAACCGGATGTGTTAAAATATTTTTATTAAAACCTCTTTCATGAATGATTTTTAATATGAAAATTATCAGAACAATAAATAACATAGGCTCTGTAGGAAGGAACATATCAAAGCTTAAATCCGGACGCAACTCTCTAAGAGGTATAGAAAGAGGTGCAAAAAAAACTATCAGATAGATTATTTTGTCAAATGAGAATATGACAAGCAGTAAAATTCCAAGCAGGAAAGGTAAAGTATTTATAACAATCAGATCTTTTTTTACAATAAACCATGTATTCAATAAGATGAAACTTATTGTAATTGCGTAAAACAGTGTAATTTTTATAGTATCATTCTTAATCAAAAGACTGATTTTTTACGATAATCAAGAATAAGAAAAACCAACAATGCCACGAAGCAAGCTGAAAGAGTGACCATTACCACTATCAACCATCTTACGGGAAAGGATTTTTTGTCTGTCGGGAAAGGATATTCAACAATATGGCAATAAGTAATATCTTTTTCATATTCGGTTAAATGATGCTCGTATTGTGTGGTAAGGGAATCAATAACATCAATTAGAAAATCATAACGTGATTCAAGCCATAATGCTTCAGTACCTTTGTCAGCCAGTTTATCGTAAATATCTTCAATTTTTGATGTACTGGCAGATGATGTCCTGCCTTGGGCCAATGCTGTCATATAACCCTCAGTAACTTTTTCCACCTGGCTTTTGAAATCCAGTATTCCGTATTTTTTTCTTATGGTATCAAGCCGGTAAGAGATCGTATCCAGTTCGGCATATTTTCGTGTTAATCCCTGCTGACTGATTGTTACCATTTCCAGGTCTTTGGCTTTGTGCATCCTTCTTACTTTTTTGTTATAAAAATGTATGATGGAATCGCACATGTCAGAAGCTCTTTGAGGATCCTGATCCAGTACCTCAATCTTAACAGTTTCAAAATTTGTTTTATTTGCCTTTACGTTTTTATTGTATTTATCCAAAATATAAGTCATATAGAAAGGATCTTCTTTGCTAATCCTGTAGACAGTATCCAGCCTAAATGCATCGAGCATCTTAATCTTTATGTCTTTAGAGTTCATTATTTCGAGCATTTGCTCAGACTCAGACTCTTCACTCAATACCCAGAGGTTGGTTGGATAGACGCGGGCAGTTGATTTGTATTTGGGTTTGATAAACGCCGGCCCTGAAAAAACAGCTGAAATAATAATAGCAATTATGCCTGTTGCAATAAAATGATACTTTCTGTCCCAAATTAATTGCAGGATTCTCTGGTTGTCAAAAAAGTCATTCATAAATATGGTTACAATTTGATTGCATTAACTGAACGCAACCGGTGCATATTTAGTATTAATAAAAACGATTTTAAAGAATGGTTATTCAGCAATTATAAGAAAATAATTCTTTTTACCTTTCTGAATAAGTATATATTTTCCTGCAATTAAGAAATCTTTTCCAACCACGAGGTCAACGTCAGTAACTTTTTCCTTATTAATACTGAGTCCATTCCCTTTAACAGTTCGTCTTAACTCACCTTTTGAAGGGAAAACGGATGTTTTTTCAGTTAGCAGGCCGGTAATGTCAATTCCATTCAAAATAGATATTTTTGAAATATTGTATTGGGGCACACCTTCAAATATTGATATAAATGTATCTTCGGTCAATCTTTTTAACTGATCTGAAGTTCCCTGGCCAAACAATATTTGTGATGCCTCTGCTGCCATTTCATAATCTTCCCGTGTATGCACCATAGTTGTAATTGACTCAGCCAGTTTTTTTTGCAATAATCTTAAATGAGGTGCCTTATGGTGTTCTGATGTCATATTCTCAATCTCTTCCCTGGAGAAAAGGGAAAATATTTTTATATACTTTTCTGCATCCTCATCGGAGGTGTTTAGCCAAAATTGATAGAACTTATACGGAGAGGTTTTTTCAGGATCTAACCAGACATTTCCCTCTTCTGTTTTTCCAAATTTGGTACCATCTGCTTTTGTAATAAGAGGGCAGGTCATTGAGAAAGCTTCTCCTCCTTCAATACGTCTGATAAGTTCAGTTCCTGTAGTAATATTCCCCCATTGATCAGAACCGCCCATTTGTATTTTACATCCATAGTTTTTATAAAGATATAAAAAGTCATAACCCTGGACCAGCTGATATGTAAATTCAGTAAATGACATACCTGAAGAGGAGTCTTCTCCCAGACGTTTTTTAACACTGTCCTTCGCCATCATATAGTTAACAGTAATGTGCTTTCCGACATCACGGATGAACTGAAGGAATGAAAAATCTTTCATCCAGTCGTAATTATTTACCAAAAGAGCTGCATTTGGTTTGTTGGAGTAAAATTCAAGAAATTTTTCAAGTTGAGTTTTTATACATTGCTGGTTATATCTTAAGGTAGGCTCATCTAAAAGGTTACGTTCCTGTGATTTGCCTGATGGGTCTCCAATCATACCGGTAGCCCCTCCAATCAGGGCAATGGGCCTGTGACCGGAGATCTGAAGATGTTTTAGCATCATAACACCAACCAGGTGTCCTATATGGAGAGAATCAGCAGTTGGATCAATGCCAAGATAGCCTGTAGTCATCTCTTTCGATAACTGCTCTTCTGTTCCAGGCATTATATCCTGCAACATTCCACGCCATTTCAACTCTTCTATGAAATTCATTAATTAATATTTTTTGAAAATTTGGGCAAATATATAAAATGCGTTAAACATTAAGCGATTTTTTAATCCTGGTCAGTAAATCCTTATCCTGCTTTTGATCTTGTTCTTCAGAACCATTCAGATTATTGATTGAAGGGAAAAGAGAAGGTACCAGATTTTGTATCGGGGGGTATAGTTTTGATTCAGCTTTAACCTGTGGCGGAATTATATGAACATTGTTATCAATCTTATCAAATACCATAATAACGATGCTTAAGATCAGAGCTGTGCGAAAAATACCGAATGCCATTCCCGCCAGCTTATTTAAAAATCCGGGAACGACAGTTTCAATGATCCTGTTTATAAGACTACCTGCCAGCTTAACCACTATTATGACCATCAACAGGGTAATAATAAAGGAAATTATGTTCAGATGTTCATAGTTAGTATTAAAATTATCTTTGATAAAATCATTTAAGATATAGGAATAGTTTATTGCTCCCCAAATTCCCAATATCAGCGCTGCAAGTGAGAATATTTCGTTAATAAAGCCTTTAATAAATCCTTGTATAGCTGCCAGAAGAAGTAACAGGCCAATAATAATATCTATGTAATTCATAGTGTATGTTTAATTTAATGATGTAAAAGTAGGAATAATTTTATTCCTTTTTTCAAAACAAATTATTTATACCTTTGGAATAAATAATTGATAAAAAATGCCGTTGCTAAATTCTGTTATTAATTGGATAAATTATAAAAGGATATACCAGATTCAACTTTACCGCGAATATCCTGAAGAAATTCAAAAGGAGACATTGTTCAATTTATTGAATAAAGCAAAATATACCCGATGGGGAATTGATTATAATTTTGATAAGATTAAATCGGTAAACGATTATCAAAAGAGTTTACCTTTACAGACATATGATGATATAAAGCCTATTATAGACCGTCTTCGTGAGGGGGAACCTGACTTGGTCTGGCCCGGGCAGGTCAAATGGTTTGCCAAATCATCAGGAACAACCAGTGATAAAAGTAAATTTATTCCTGTTACCAAGGAGGCTCTTGAAAATTGTCACTTACGTGGCCCCAGGGATGTTTTTGCATTATACATTAAAAATTATCCGGAAACGAAAGTGTTGAAGGGTAAAACCCTTACCCTTGGAGGAAGCCATCGTATTAATAACGTTAATAATAATTCTTATTACGGAGACCTCTCAGCAATACTGATTGAAAATGTCCCCTTCTGGACAGATTTTATAAGAATCCCTCCCAACGAGATCGTGTTAATAGAAGAATTCGAAGAAAAAATTGAAAGAATAATTGAAACATCCCTTGATCAGAATGTAACCTCTTTTGCAGGAGTTCCTTCATGGTATTTGGTATTACTTAAAAGGATTTTGGAAAGGACAGGGAAAAAGAACATACTTGAGGTTTGGCCAAACCTGGAAATTTTTGCACATGGAGGAGTTAATTTCGAACCTTATCGTAATCAATTTAAAAGATTGATTCCATCAGATCAGATGCATTACATGGAAACATACAATGCATCTGAAGGATTTTTCGGGATACAGGATGACCCGGGGAGTAAAGAGATGTTGTTAATGCTTGATTATGGCGTTTTTTATGAGTTCATACCTATGAGGGATTTTGGTAAGGAAAATCCTGAGATACTTACTCTTAATAATGTGGAATTAAACGAGAACTATGTTATGGTAATTTCCACTAACGGAGGTTTGTGGCGTTATATTATCGGTGATACTATTGAGTTTACAGGCAGAAACCCTTTTAAGTTTATTATTACAGGACGTACTAAGCATTTCATTAATGCTTTTGGAGAAGAGGTTATTATTGATAATGCAGAGAAAGCCTTAAAAACTGCATGCGATAAGACAGGGGCAATTGTAAATGAATATACTGCAGGCCCGGTTTTTATGAAAGATGATCAGACGGGTGCTCATCAATGGATTATAGAATTCTTCAAAGAACCTGATGACCGGGAAAGTTTTATTACCTGCCTTGATGAGTCCCTAAAAGCTTTAAATTCTGACTATGAAGCAAAAAGGCATAAGGATATAACCCTTGAGAAACCCCATTTGGTAGCTGTGCCCCAGGGGACTTTTTACCGGTGGATGAAAAAACGCGGAAAGGTTGGAGGACAAAATAAAATACCACGGTTATCAAATGACCGTCAATACCTTGATGAACTTTTAAAGATGTTGGATTGATAAGTATTAATTTTTATAATCAACAGTGATATGATGCATATAGCTGTAGCAGGAAATATTGGGGCAGGGAAAACTACCCTTACAGAATCCCTTTCAAAACATTATGGCTGGATACCTCATTACGAAAATGTAGAGGTTAATCCCTATCTGAATGATTTTTATAATGATATGCAAAGGTGGTCATTCAACCTCCAGATATATTTTTTGCATACACGTTTGCAGCAAATCCTTGAAATAAGAGAAAAGGGGAAAACAGTTATTCAGGACAGGACTTTGTATGAAGATGCGGAAATTTTTGCACCTAACCTGCATAGTATGGGACTTATGAGCACGCGTGATTTTAATAACTACAAGTCGTTGTTCAATATAATGGTTAGCCTTATTAAACCACCAGACTTAATAATCTATTTAAGAGCTTCAATTTCTTCCCTGGTAAGGCAAATTCAAAGCAGAGGCAGAGATTTTGAAAGTTCAATCAGGCTTGATTATCTGAATCAGCTCAATGAACGTTATGAGAAATGGATTGCAGGCTATAACAAAGGTAAAATGCTAATAATAAATATTGATAATCTGGATTACAGAAAAAATCCTGAAGATCTTAGTGTAGTGATTGATAAGATCGATGCTCAAATTCATGGATTATTCTAGTCAATTGATTGTATTTTTTTTATAATTTCCGGCCATAATGTTGCAGGTATTTTGGCTCCCATCACTTCAACTACTTTACCTGCAATTAAAGCTGCTATCTGTCCGCTTTTAAAAAGGCTGTATCCTTTTGTAAGCCCGTAAAGGAACCCGGCGGCATAATTGTCCCCTGCTCCGGTAGTATCAATTGCATTTGCTTTTACTGATGGAACATGTAGCAGTTCATCAGTCTGCTTTATCAGTGATCCTTCTTTTCCTTTTTTTACTATTGCTATTTCGCAAAGGGATGCCAGCTCATTAACCGCTTCTTCAGGTTTTTTGCCGGTGAACGCATAGGCTTCATCTTCATTTGCAAAAACTATATCCACTTTTTCTGAAATTAACTTATGCAGGAAGCTAAGATTTGATTCAACTATGTTAAAGCTGGATAGGTCTATTGCAATGTTTAGACGTTCTTGCCTGGCAAGTTTTATGGCTGTATCAATGAGTTCCTGATTCTGTACAAGGTAGCCCTCGATATACAGTATTGAATATCCCCTGAAAATTTCCCGGCTTAATTCTTCTGGTTGGAGATCTGCAGCAGCTCCAAGATAAGTAGCCATTGTTCTTTCAGAATCAGGACTTACAAGTCCCATTACCCTGCCTGTGTCCTTACTGCTGAAAAGCAGGTGGAGGTTTATTTTCTTTCTCTCAAATTCCTCACGGAAAATTTTGCCCAACATATCATTACCTATCTTGCCTGCATAACCGCAATTTACTCCAAGCTCTGCAAGAGCATGGATTGTATTGGCCGCTGACCCGCCTGTCGTAATTTCCCTTTTATTAAAATAGGTCGCATTGTATATTTTCCTTGAAAGTTCCGAATCAACAAGGGTCATGCTGCCTTTTAAGAGCCCAAATTCTTCTAAGAGATTGTCATTTTCCAATACATTGATAATATCTACCAATGCATTGCCTATACCAATTACTGAGGGTATAGTAATTTCATTTTCTACTGGATACATATTTTTTTGCGGAAAAGTGTATTGACAGTTTTAAAATCATCTATTTTGATGCACCGTATTCATCTTTCCAAAGATCATAATAACTGATCAGGTTTATATTTTTACTTTTTATTATCTCTTTAGTCCTTGGCGAGCACAATAATTCTGTCATGCTTGCCCTTTGGGGCTCATAAACTCCGGGATGTACGGCTACAATGTATTTCCCTGGTGTTAGATTATTTAATGAGTTAAAAAATAATTCCTGTTGGTCTTTTTCAAATCCGGGAGCTGCATAATATGCAGTCTGTCCGTCTGGCAGCAATTGTTTAGGCCAGCTTTCCGGTACAAATGATATCCATTTATGGCCATATACCATATTATCTATGGTCTGGCCATAAATTAATTTTTCATCCTTGCAAATTTTCATTATAACCTCCTGCACTTCAGGTGCAACTGACCTGTGCCAGTCAAGGTAAACAAAGTTTAATCCGGTGGCCCTTACCTTACCTATTTGTGCACGAATCTCTTTTTCTATTTCATCTATCCTGGGATTAGCCTCTTTTAGCTGTGCTGCATTTTCATAAAAAAATCCATTAGGGGTGACAAGGCTGGGAACCAATTCAGGAGATAAGACCGGCCTTTGTGTTATATCGGCAATTGTTAAGTGAATGCCAATGGCAAGGGAGGGATTTTCTTTGCATAATTTAACTGACTCTTCAAAATAATCAGATGTGGGCATTAAACTTGCCGAGGTAATAATCCCTTCTTTATGTGCCTTAATGATACCTAAAGTCCTTCCATAAGTTTTTCCCATATCATCCGCACGCATCAAAAGTTGGATAGGTCCCTGAGCTGAAACTAAATTGTACAGGCAAAATATGATCAAAAGAAGTAATGAAGCTTTTTTATAACTTTTTTTTGTTTTCATTATTTGGTCTCCCAGAAGTTTATTATCAAAATTTGAACTCAATATGATTAAATAATGTGCAAAAATACTTATATTTTAATTAATATTCCCTTTCATGAAGATAAAGAATGGGTGTGTAAAATAATTCTTTATTCCAGGTTAAAAATGATTCAAAAAAGCAAACTTTAAAATTTGTGCGCAAGTTTTCCGGAATATTTGTGTCATAAAAACAGTAACAAATTAAAAATATTAAAAATGAAAAAAATTATTATTGCCTTATTTGTGCTCGGAGGATTTATTATTCTCGGGACAGTGGATGTTAATGCCGGAGAACCTCAGAAGAAGGACCAGCCTGTTACTCAAAATGTTCGTCCGGGTTATACTGACGCAAACGGTGACGGCACATGTGATTTTTATAACGGTACACAACCCGGAAAAGGGAAAGGCCCGGGGAATGGCAAGGGTTTAGGACGAGCTAATGGTAAAGGACTTGGAAGAGGCATGGGACTCAGAAACGGAAGTGGAAACGGATTGAGGCGTATGGATGGTACAGGGCCTAATTGTTATCGACGTTGATAGTTCATTTAAAAATAATAGAACCCTAAATTAAAAAGGCTGCTCAAATCAGAGCAGCCTTTTTAAGTAATGGTTGATTGATTAACTATTTCCTGTCAAGGACAAGTTTCTTCACAAATTCTTTATCTTCTATTTTCATTTTAACGA
>CAZJGI010000072.1:0-16731 GCA_964545315.1 uncultured Prolixibacteraceae bacterium | reverse complement strand
TGAATCCAGTTAATACTGAACTGTGTTATGGTCTCCAGCAGTTTATGACTTCTCTCAGGATCCATTATGAAGCCTGTCATCAGTTCAGCCACTCCCAATAAAAAAGAAGCTATATTAAGAGGCCCTCTGACAACCGCAAATTTGATCTCATGCCCCAGCTTATTGATCCTGCCCTGATAATTTTTTAGTCTCTGAATAACAAAAGGCAGCAACCCGTCTGTTTTGGGATTTGGAGTTTTTAGTTTACCGGCATCGGATATACTTTCCATTATCTTTTCAGCATATGGAAGCTCTTTTTCATTCCAAACCATCTTAGAGCCAAAAGCAGAAGGTTCAGTACACATTCCATATTCTGACCAAAAACCGGGAAGAAAAATGATTTCGGGAAATTCAATTACTGCTTTCTTGTTGGCCTCAAACCAAATTTCATCAGATGCAAAATATTGTAACGTTGTATAACATGACCAGCCCGGAAGCCATGGACTGTCAATTATGAAGCCGGTAACCGGCTTTTCGGGGGTCTCTCCCCGTACTACAGAACAAAGTAAATTCCACTGTTCTTCAGTCATTGTCGATCAGTATTACCGATTTTAAATTATAGCAACTCAGGTTAAGCAAATTAGAAAATATTAATTCATTTTCCACAACATAAATAAAAAAAATACTACTAATTTTTCATGATCATCATCTTTTAAAGCTAAAAACCTTTTTATGAGATAGTTATATATATAATATAAATAACTCCAAACAATTATTCCGGTAACATTTTATGAACTGTTTTTACACACTTTTCAACTATATCCTGTTAGTTATTGGCTGCAGTGCAAATCAAATATGAAAGCCGATTTCGTTATATTTGCAGCAAATTACGTTATCATGATTCAAAAGTATGATGAAGGCACCATAAAGACCCTGGAGTGGCAGGAGCATATCAGGAAAAGGCCGGGTATGTACATTGGGAAGTTAGGGGACGGGTCAGCTCCTGATGACGGCATATATGTTTTACTGAAAGAGGTAATGGACAACTCTGTTGATGAATTCATGATGGGCAACGGGAAAAAAATTTCCATCAATATTGAACAGGAAAAGGTTTCAGTCAGGGATTATGGCAGGGGCATACCTCTTGGAAAACTTGTGGAAGTGGCAAGTAAGATGAATACAGGCGCCAAATATGACTCAAAAGTATTTAAAAAATCTGTGGGCTTAAACGGAGTCGGCATCAAAGCGGTAAATGCACTTTCTGCCAATTTTACCATACGCTCTGCCAGAGAAGGGAAAGTAAAAGAAGTGCAGTTCAGTAAAGGTATTAAATCAGAGGAAAATGAATGGCATGATAATAATGAGTCAGACGGTACACTTGTGACTTTTGAACCTGACCCGGAAATTTTCAGAAATTTCCGTTATATAAAAGACTATGTGATTAACATGGCCAAAAACTATACTTTTCTGAACTCCGGGTTAACAATTGAATTTAATGGTGAGCGCTTTTACTCAAAAAATGGATTACGCGATCTGCTCGAAGAGAACATGGATGATGATCCTTTGTACCCCATAATTCATCTCAGGGGAGAAGACATAGAAGTTGCCGTTACCCATGGCTACCGGTACGGAGAGAATTATTATTCATTTGTAAACGGGCAGCATACCTCTCAGGGCGGTTCTCATCTTCAGGCATTCAGGGAGATATATGTAAAGACCATACGTGATTTCTACAAAAAGGATTTTGACCCTTCAGATATACGGGCATCGATAGTTGCGGCAGTTAGCATAAAAGTTGAAGAGCCTGTATTTGAATCCCAGACAAAAACAAAACTTGGTTCAAAAGATATAGGCCCAAACGGCCCCTCCGTAAGGGCACATGTAGGTAACTTCCTTCAAAAAGAACTTGATAATTATCTGCATAAGAACCAGGAAACAGCAGAAATATTACTCAAGAGGATAGTAGAATCAGAAAGGGAAAGAAAGGCAATATCAGGCATTCAGAAACTGGCCAGACAGCGTGCAAAAAAAGTTACCTTACATAACAAAAAGCTTCGGGATTGCCGCATACACTTCAACACCACAGACGAAAGGGCTGAAGAATCAAGTATTTTCATCACAGAGGGAGACTCTGCAAGCGGCTCCATTACCAAATCAAGGGATGTTGCAACCCAGGCTGTTTTTAGTTTGAGGGGCAAACCCCTTAATACATACGGCCTCACGAAAAAAGTTGTCTACGAAAATGAAGAATTCCACCTTTTGCAGGCAGCACTTAATATAGAAGAAAACATTGAAGACCTCCGCTATAACCAAATAATTATAGCAACAGATGCAGATGTTGACGGCATGCATATAAGGTTGTTACTGATAACATTCTTCCTGCAGTTCTTCCCTGAACTTATAAGAAAAGGGCATGTCTTTGTACTCCAAACCCCGCTTTTCAGAGTCAGAAATAAACAAAAAACTTACTATTGTTATTCAGAAGAAGAGCGAAGGCAGGCAGTAAAAAAACTTAAAGGGAAAGCCGAAATAACCAGGTTCAAAGGATTAGGAGAAATTTCCCCGGATGAATTCAAACATTTCATAGGCAAAGACATTCGACTTGATCCGGTTATGATGAAAAAACATGAATCGGTATCGCAGATGCTCGAGTTCTATATGGGCAAAAATACGATAGAGCGTCAGGACTTTATTATTGAAAACTTATATATCGAAAAAGATGATGTAGAGTTATCCTCTATACCTTAAAATAAATTCACAATCAAAAGATCATCTAAACGATAACAATGTAAGACGTAGGTATTAAAAATCAGGAAAGATAAAAAATCAGAATGGCAGAAGAAGAATTTTCAGAAGACAGTACAGAGGGTTCCGAATCCGAAGAGATAAAAAAGGAGATTACTTATCTTCCGGGAATGTACAGGAGCTGGTTTATGGATTACGCTTCGTATGTTATCCTTGAACGTGCTGTACCATACGTTGATGACGGACTTAAGCCTGTCCAGCGAAGAATAATGCATGCTATGCGGGAGATGGATGACGGCCGTTATAATAAAGTGGCTAACATTATCGGGCAAACGATGCAGTATCATCCCCACGGTGATGCTTCAATTGGAGATGCAATAGTACAGTTAGGACAAAAAAACCTGCTGATCGATGCCCAGGGAAACTGGGGAAACATACTAACAGGAGACGGGGCAGCTGCTCCCAGATATATTGAGGCAAGACTTTCAAAATTTGCGCTTGAGGTTGCCTTTAATCCAAAAACTACTGAATGGAAGCTTTCTTACGATGGCAGAAAAAAAGAACCCGTTACACTACCTGTTAAATTTCCGCTCCTCCTGGCACAGGGAGTCGAAGGAATAGCTGTCGGACTTGCATCTAAAGTGCTTCCGCATAACTTTATCGAATTAATGGATGCCTCAATCGCATATCTGAAAGGTAAAGACTTTGAATTACTTCCGGATTTCCCGACCGGGGGACTTGCAGATTTCAGTAAATACAATGAAGGCCTGAGAGGTGGAATTGTTAAAGTAAGGGCTAAAGTGGAAAAAAGAGACAATAAAACCCTTGCAGTAACAGAGATACCTTTTGGTAAAACCACTTCGAATGTTATCGATTCGATTATTAAAGCCAATGAAAAAGGTAAAATAAAAATTAAAAAAATTGACGATAATACTGCCGAAAATGTTGAAGTTTTAGTTCACCTTGCACCAGGCGTCTCCTCAGATAAAACGATTGATGCCCTATATGCTTTTACGGATTGCGAAGTGTCAATCTCTCCTAATTCCTGTATTATTGAAAATGACAAGCCTCTTTTTATTGGTGTAAAAGATATCCTTAAAAGATCGGCCGACAAATCACTGGAACTTTTAAAAAGAGAGTTGCAAATAAAAAAGAGCGAACTCGAAGAAGCATGGCATTTTGCATCACTGGAAAAAATATTTATTGAGGAGAGAATATATAAAGAGAAAAAATTCGAGGACTCCGAAAATATGAATCAGGCAGTTGACCACATCGACCGTCGACTGGAACCCTGGAAACCAAAATTCAAAAGGAATATTACACGCGATGATATTTTAAAATTGATGGAAATCCGGATGGCAAGGATCCTTAAGTTCAATAAAGATAAAGCAGACGAAAACATACTTGCCATTGAAGATGAAATAGAGGAAATAATTCATAATATTGAAAATATTGTCCCATATACAATTAAATGGTTCAGCCATCTTAAAGACAAATATGGTAAAGGGAGGGAAAGAAAGACTAAAATAAGAAGCTTTGACAATATTGTTGCAGCCAAAGTGGTGGTCAAAAACGAAAAACTTTATGTTGACCGTAAAGAAGGATTCATGGGTACTGCGCTGAAAAAAGATGAATATGTTTGTGACTGTTCAGATATTGACGAAATTATTGTATTCCATCGTGATGGCAAATATTTCGTTACTAAAGTAAGTGATAAAGCATTCATAGGAAAGAACCCCCTGTATCTTGCTGTATTCAAGAAGAATGATAAACGGACTATCTACAATGTTGTTTACAGGGATGGGGATACCGGATATTCTTACATGAAACGTTTTTATGTTACCGGTGTAACAAGGGATAAAGAATATGATCTGACCAAGGGCACCTCCAGGTCAAAAATTATCTATTTCTCTGCAAATCCAAATGGTGAGGCTGAGGTATTGAAAATTTTACTAAAACCAAAACCCAGACTCAAAAAACTGGCTTTTGAAGCAGATATGGGTGAGCTGGCTATCAAAATGCGTCAGTCAATGGGCAATATCCTCACAAAATATGAAGTATATAAAATAAACTTAAAAGAAAAAGGCATTTCAACCCTTGGAGGGAGAAGAATTTGGTTTGACGAAGACATACTGCGACTCAATGCTGATAACCGTGGAAGATACCTTGGAGAGTTTGCGGGAGATGATCAGATACTGGTAATCTATAAAAACGGTGAATACCAAATATACAATTTTGACCTAAGCAACCATTTCGACCCTGACATACTTACCATTGAAAAATTTGATGAAAGGAAGATACTTTCTGTTGTATACTTCGATGCTGAGCAGAACTATTATTACGTTAAAAGGTTTGAAATCGAAAATATCGAAGGCAAAAGGATGCGGTTCATTGGTGAGTACCCTGAAAACAAGCTGGTAAATATTACCTGGGTCCGCTACCCGAGATTTGAAATTGAATTTGGCGGTAAAAATTCAGGCAGGGATAATGAAATTATTGAAGTTGCAGAATTTATTGGTGTCAAATCATGGAAAGCAAAAGGGAAAAGGTTATCGAGCTATAATATTGATAATATAAAAGAATTAGAGCCGGAAATCAAAGATGAAGATGCAAAGCCTGCGGATCAGGATAATGGGGATGAAACCGGCAGGAATTCTGACGATATACCTTTTGAAATAACAAGGCCTCATAATGATGATGACCCGGGGCAGATGTCTCTTTTTTAATTTAATTATCTTGCAGAGATGAGAATTTACCTTATTGGTTACATGGGATGCGGAAAATCCACTCTGGGCAGGAAACTGGCAGATCATTCAGGCATGCAATTTATAGATATGGACAATTACATTGAAATGAGAAATTGCAAAACCGTTCCACAGATCTTTGAGGAAGAAGGTGAAGACGCGTTCAGGAATATAGAACGTAAAGCACTGGAAGAACTTTCTGAATTTAATAATGTTATAATTGCCACCGGAGGAGGTGCCCCCTGTTTTTTTGATAACATTAATCTGATGAACCAGACGGGTAAAACAATCTACCTGAATATTGATCCCGACATATTAGCTGAAAGGTTAATAAAATCAAAAAGCGACCGTCCTCTGATAAGAGGTAAATCAAAGAAGGAGTTAATTGAATTTATTAATACATCACTTGAAAAAAGAAATAAATTCTATAAGCAGGCCCAATTTCAAATTACCCAACCTGACACCGGGCTAAATGATATAATGGAAATGATATCGTGATACAAAAAAGTACTTATTGCTGATTGCCGCTGTTCCCGGCATCTTCATTATTTTCTGCAGGTGCAGTTTCTTCAGAACTTTGTTCAGGAGCAGTAGTTGGAAAATTAGGAACCTGAGTCGGATCGATGGCAGTTTCAATTTGGTCCCTTACTCTTGATTGATCCTGAATCATTTGCTCTCTGGGAATGAATGCTGAACCTATAACAGACAAAAACAACAAACTCCCTGCAAGTATCCATGTGGTCTTTTCAAGAAAATCTGTAGTTTTTCGAACACCCATAACCTGATTTGATGACTGAAAATTACTGGCTAAGCCACCACCCTTTGAATTCTGCACCAACACAATAAGAACTAACAGAATACAAACAATAAATATTAAAACTGTTATAAGAGTATACATCTTAATTATGGTTAAATTTTTTATATTTTTCTATTTCTTCAATCCGGGCTGCAAAGTAAATACTTTTTTCCGGATATTTCAAGCTTAATTTTTTAAAAGCATCAAGCGCTTTATCATATTTTTTTTGCTCAAAATAGATCATTGCGAGAGTTTCGGTTATCAACTCATCAGATTCGGCCAGTGATTTTGAGATCACATCATACGATTCATCAGACTCATTGCCGGTCCCCTGATTGATCTTTATAGGTCCGGCATTCCGGGCCAGGAATTCATCTATAAGAATGTTCTCCTTCTTTTCGTAATCATCACCTGCAGCAGCCGAAGGGGATAATAAAACTTCCGGCTGTTCAAAAGAAAATTCACTGCCTCTGTCTGTATCATCCTGAAAAAGGTAATTGTACAATACCCTGCGATCAGGCAACCCCGGCGCTGACTTTTTTATATGTCTTTCAAGATCAGGACTTCCTGTTTCTTTAAGATTTCTCAAAAATAAAAACCAGGCAGCGTGAAAAAAAGAATAACTTTCAGTTAATTCTTCAAACCCGGCTATACTTTCACTATCCAATAACAGGTTATCCTCCAATATTCTATAAAATTTATTTTTATCCATTTCACCAATTTGCAAGTGTTGCGTTGAAAATATCTTCTGTTATTTTATTAATTATTTCTGGTACGAGTCCATCCTCAACATCGCTAAGTGAACTTGTGCTGTCAAAATCTTCAAATGCTGAGAAACTCCTTTCAATATTCTGCTCTGTATCTTTATTATTTGTATATTTTACATTAATGGTTATTGACAACCTGTTGAGTGCAGCCATATCTTCCTTTTGAATAGACATTGGACTGACGTCATACCCGGTAATCTGGCCTTCAAAAATAAGATCTCCGTTTTCACCCATTTCGTTAAGGGATGTCTGTCTTTGCAATTTCTCACGAAGCGCTTCAGTAAATTGCTGACTTAAATTAGGATTCACCAGTCTCGCCCGGTTGGGAAAATAATACACAGAAAAAGTCTTCACTTCCGGGGATATATTTGCTCCTGTAAATGAATAGGATATTTTGCATGAGCTGACAATCCCTGCAATGAAAAAAATCATTAAAAAGCAAATATTATTAACATATTTATTTTGCATACTTCAACGGTTAATATTGTATTCCTTAATTTTTCGATAAAGGGTACGTTCTGAAATACCAAGTTCCTCTGCAGCATATTTTCGCTTACCGTTATGCTTTTCCAAAGCTTTTTCAATCAATTCAATCTCTTTATCTTCAAGAGACAATGATTCTTCAACAATCTCTTCAGTATCCTGTATAGTTTCCTTATCAAGATGATGGATATGAAATGTTTTTGAAACAGGCTCCCCTGCGGGCTGAGGCCTTTTTTCATTATCATACAGGTTCTGAATTACCCTTGCCTTATCACTTTGTAATGTGGTATCGTTATTCTCCATAAGGTCAAGTACCAGCTTTTTCAGGTCATTCATATCGCGCTTCATATCAAAAAGTACTTTATATAACAATTCTCTTTCATTAGTAAATGAAGCCTCTTCTTTCCCGGCAAAGAGCGCCGGCAGATTATTTGATGACAAAGCAGGAAGATAATTCTTAAACACATCAGCCGTTAGTTCCCTGTTTTGTTCAATAATAGAAATCTGTTCAGTAATATTTTTTAACTGCCTTACATTACCGGGCCAACGGTAATTAATAAGTAATATACGTGCCTCTTCATCAAGCCTTATGGGAGGCATTCTGTATTTATCGGCAAAATCCCGTGCAAATTTTCTGAAAAGAAGGTAAATATCATCAGGCCTCTGACGAAGGGGCAGGATATTGATAGGAACTGTATTCAGACGATAATAAAGATCTTCCCTGAATTTTCCGTCTTCAATAGCTTTTGGAATATTTACATTAGAGGCGGCAATCACTCTAACATTTGTTTTAAGCACCTTTGATGATCCTACTTTTATAAATTCCCCGCTTTCCAGCACACGTAGAAGTCTCACCTGTGTTGAGAGTGGCAATTCCCCTATTTCATCAAGGAAGATAGTTCCTTCATCGGCCTCCTGAAAATACCCTTTACGGTCGGCCAGGGCACCTGTAAATGCACCCTTTTCATGCCCGAAAAGTTCAGAATCAATCGTTCCTTCAGGAATGGCCCCGCAGTTTACTGCAATATATTTCCCATGTTTGCGGGCAGAAAACTGATGGATTATTTGTGGGAATATCTCTTTTCCGGTGCCGCTCTCCCCCGTAATCAGGACTGAAAGATCGGTAGGGGCCACCTGGACTGCTATTTCAATAGCCCTGTTCAGACCGGGTGAATTACCTATAATCTCAAATCTTTGCTTTATTCCCTGAATGTCCATAATAACAATGATTTATATAAAAATAACAAAATTACAATTTTTAACCGTTAATGTTTCGACCTTGACACCAATTAAACTTTTTAATTCAAAATTTATTATATAATCCATATTTAAGTATCTTTATATTATAAACCTGAAATACGGAATATTATAATAATTATTTTTTATCATGAAGTTTATAGGAATAATTCCGGCACGTTATCAATCTACAAGATTCCCCGGAAAGCCGCTTGCCATGCTTAATAACAAACCTGTAATACAATGGGTTTTCGAAAATGCTTCTGAAGCATTGAATGAGGTATGGGTAGCTACCGACGATGACCGCATACATAAGGCAGTGCTTGACTTTGGTGGCAAATCAATAAAAACATCTTCTTCCCATCATAGTGGAACCGACAGGTGTGCTGAAGCAGCATCATTGTTAAATTATTCAATTGATTTTGATGTAGTAATTAATATTCAGGGAGATGAACCTTTTATTAAACCACAACAAATAGGTTTGCTTACCTCATGTTTTGATAAGCAAACAGAAATTGCCACCCTTATTAAAAAAATTGAATCAACCGACGAACTTTTTAATCCAAACCGTCCCAAAGTAGTGATAGATAAAGATAATTATGCTCTGTATTTCAGCCGTTCCACCATTCCCTTTGTCCGTGGGGAAAAAGAAAGCAACTGGCTTTTAACAGTGGATTTCTGGGTTCATATAGGAATGTATGCCTATAAAAAAAATGTACTTCAGGAAATAACCAAACTTGAACCGGGAAAGCTGGAACGTACAGAAGCACTTGAACAGCTCAGATGGTTAGAAAACGGATATAAAATAAAAACTTCGGTTACTGAATTCCAGAGTATTGGTATTGATACACCTGATGATTTGCAGATTGCCGAACAAATGCTTAGAAATTCAGAAAACAACATTTAAGGCACATTATTTGTAGTAATTATAAATAACAAGTGAATTAGATAAAAAATGATATATAATAAATTTTTAATTCTACTTACAATAGTATCCATTTTTTCCCTTGTGGGCTTCGCAAAGCAGCCTGCAGGAGAATTATTATTAAAGGACAGTATAATGACAGATGGACAAAGGTATGTTAAGGAATTAAAAATTTATCCAAATCCGACTACTACCGGTAAGGTAAACCTGGAAATCGCAAAAGGAGAAATTACAGAAATATATATAACAGATATTACAGGTAAAAATGTGTTGACCAAAAAGGCACAACGCGGCAATTCACGTTGTGAAATTGCGGTTAATGAGATACCTGACGGAATTTACTTTATCAGGGTTAAAAGTTCAGAGAATAAAATATTTGTTAAAAAGCTGGTAGTTTCAGGCAGGTGATCCCATAAACTATATTCCGTACCCACCGAGCAGTTTATCCATCTCCTTCTGTATCTTATGTGCTGCTGCACCTGCTTTTTCGGCAAAGTCAATTCCTGATGATGCATAAATAATACCTCTGGAGGAGTTCACCAGCAAGCCACATCTTTTATTCATGCCATATTTTGCAACTTCGGCAAGGCTTCCGCCCTGAGCCCCCACCCCGGGTACCAGCAGGAAATGGTCAGGGACTAAGCGCCTGATATCAATTAGTTTTTCCGCTTTTGTTGCTCCCACAACATACATTGTATTTTCAGAAGTTCCCCACCCTTTTGATGTTTGTAAAACCTTTTCAAACAATAAATCACCCTCCTTTTCATCCTTCACAAACTGGAAATCCTTTGCGCCATTATTAGATGTCAGGGCTAAAATTATTACCCACTTATCCGGGTAAGTCATGAATGGTTTTACAGAGTCTTCACCCATATAGGGAGCAACAGTAACTGCATCAAAACCCATATGTCCGAAAAATGCCCTGGCATACAATTGTGAAGTATTTCCAATGTCTCCCCGCTTTGCGTCAGCAATTAGAAATATTTCAGGATATTTTGATTTGACATATTCCACAGTTTTCTCAAGGCTCTGCCAACCGAGCCATCCAAGGCTTTCATAAAAAGCCAGGTTCGGCTTATATGCAATTGCAAAAGAAGCTGTTGCATCAATTATTTCCTTATTAAAAGAGAAAACAGGATCGGCATTTTTAAGAAGATGTTCCGGTATTTTCAACTTATCAGTATCCAATCCTACGCAAAGAAAACTGCGCTTTTTCAGTATCTGTTCAAATAACTGTTCCTGATCCATAAAAATTAAATTTCTGCCATTTTTAACTTCGCTGCATTTTCTTCAATCATCAGCTTTTCAATGATCTCATCAATTTCTCCATTAATAATGGACTGCAGATTATACATGGTGAGATTTATACGATGGTCGGTCACCCGTCCCTGAGGCCAGTTATAAGTCCTTATTTTTGCCGACCTGTCGCCGGTAGAGACCATAGTCTTTCTCTTTGAGGCAATTTCATCAATATATTTCTGGTACTCCATATTATAAATCCTTGTGCGAAGTTCATTCATCGCTTTTGCAAGGTTTTTAATCTGAGATTTTTCATCCTGGCAGGTAACAACAATTCCTGTAGGCAGATGTGTTAACCTGATGGCTGAGTATGTTGTATTTACCGACTGGCCTCCCGGGCCTGAGGAGCAGTAAATATCCTTCTTAATATCTGATTCTTTAAGTTCAACATCGAACTCACCAGCCTCAGGAAGGACAGCCACCGTAGCAGCAGAAGTGTGTACACGTCCCTGCGCTTCGGTCTGTGGAACTCTCTGTACCCTGTGAACACCGGACTCATACTTTAATATTCCATAGACACCATCCCCGGTTACCTTTGCAACAATCTCCTTAAATCCTCCGGCAGTTCCTTCATTAAGGTTTGTAACTTCAAGTCTCCATCCTTTTTTCTCACAAAACCGGGAATACATCCGAAAGAGATCACCGGCAAATATACTTGCCTCATCACCACCGGTACCGGCACGTATCTCCAGGATCGCATTCTTCTGATCCTCGGGGTCAGCAGGTATCAGTAAAAGTTTTATCTCAGTCTCCTTTTCCGGAATTTTCTCTTCAGCCATCTCAATCTCTGATCTTGCCATCTCCCGGAGCTCTTCATCAGATTCCTCAGCCAATATCTCCTGACCTGAAATTATATTATCTACTAAATTCTTATATTCCCTGAAAACACCCAGGAGTTTTTGTAAATTTTTATACTCCTGATTCAATCTGATATATCTATTCATATCAGCAATAACCTCAGGATCAGTAATTTGATGCTGCAACTCTTCAAACCGGTGTTTTATAGTTTCATATTTATTCAACAATTCGTATTCAGCCATTACCTTTAATATTCAAATTTACCCTTTTCAGTTACAATTGTAAGTCTCTTACCTTCGTATGGTTCAACCCTGCCGACTATTTTTGCATCAATATTATAAGATTTTGAGATTTCAATAATTTCATCTGCCGCCTGAGTATCTGTATATATTTCAAAACGATGGCCCATATTAAAAACTTTATACATTTCATTCCACTCAGTACCTGATTCTTTTTTAATTATCTTAAATAATTCCGGTACAGGGAACATATTATCCTTGATTATATGGACATCGTCAACATAATGCAGAACTTTGGTCTGCGCTCCTCCTGAGCAGTGAATCATCCCCGATATATCTTTTCTAAATCCTGCCAGTACTTTTTTAATGACCGGCGCATATGTTCTGGTGGGTGACAGAACAAGTTTCCCTGCATCAATTCCAAGAGCTTCAATTCTGTCAGTCAGCTTATACGTTCCTGCATAAACCAGGTCTTCGGGCATACCCGGATCATAACTCTCAGGATATTTCAGGGCCAGGTATTTGTCAAAAACATCATGACGGGCAGAAGTAAGCCCGTTACTTCCCATTCCTCCGTTATAACTATCTTCATATGTTGCTTGTCCTGAGGATGAAAGTCCGACAATTACATTACCCGGTTTAATATTTGCTGCAGATATTATATCTTCTCTTTTCATCCGGCAAACCACAGTAGAATCTACAATAACAGTTTTCACCAGATCTCCGACATCAGCTGTCTCACCACCAGTTGACCATATATTAATCCCCTGTTCCCTCAATTGGGATAACAACTCTTCCGTACCATTAATAATTGCTGAAATAACCTCGCCCGGAATGATATTCTTATTTCTTCCAATAGTCGACGAAACCAGGATATTATCTAATGCACCAACGCATAGCAGGTCATCAATATTCATTATTAAGGCATCCCGTGCTATCCCTTTCCAAACCGACAGGTCACCGGTTTCTCTCCAATACATATAAGCCAAAGAAGATTTTGTTCCCGCACCATCAGCATGCATAATATTACACCACCGGGGATCGCCTCCAAGAATATCCGGGACTATTTTACAAAATGCCTTAGGAAATAAGCCTTTGTCAATACCTTTTATTGCCTTATACAATTCATCTTTTGATGCCGAAACTCCTCTGGCATTATATCTGGATTCAGTAACCATCTTTTTTGATACAAAATTAACAATTCTTAGAAGTATAAGAACCGTTTAATCTTTTTAGTGGGTGTTTTTTCAAAGGGAGTAGGATGAAATTTCACTTCCTGAAGCCTGCTGAATTTATTAAGCTGCCCATTAACCTTTTTATGAATATCTTTCAAAATTTCCTCAACTTTTCCGTAAAGATATTGCTGTGCCTCCTGCTTAAAATGTCTGAAGTTTTGTTCTATCTCCTCTGTATTCAGGTGGATCATGGCAACAAGTTTCCCTTTTTGCTGTATAACCAGCGATTCCAGTACGAATCTCATTTTATTAATAACTGATTCTATCTCTTCAGGATATATATTTTCACCACTTGATCCGACTATCATTGTTTTAATTCTTCCTTTTATATGTAAGAAATTATCTTTATCAAAGGTTCCCCTGTCACCTGTTTTAAACCAACCGTCCTCTGTGAAAACCTCCTTTGTAAGTTCAGGGGCTTTATAATAACCTTTCATCACATTAGGGCCTTTTGCCTGGATTTCCCCTTCTCCTGTCTCAGGATCCACATTTGCTAATCTTAGCTGCACTCCTTCCATTGCAGGACCGGTAGATCCCAGTCTTACATTCTTGCCCACCGCCCCTGCAAGAAGTGGTGAGGTTTCAGTCAAACCATATCCAATTGCATATGGAAATTTGCCCTCCATCAGAAACCTCTCAACCGCAGGATCAAGCTTGGCTCCTCCTATACCAAAAAACTTTAACTGCCCCCCAAAAGTATTATACAATTTCTTACCTGCTATCAAATGCAATAATTTCCTTACAGGAGGGAAGGAGTACAAGGCACGCATAAGCATATTTTTCCGGAACTTTGGTAATATTTTAGCTCTGTAAACCTTTTCAATTATCATTGGTACAACAAGCATGATAGTTGGCCTTACTTTTGCCAAAGCAGGTAGCAATACTGAAGCAACGGGAGGTTTCCGCAGGTAATGTACAGACGCCCCATACCTCATAGGTAGCAGAAAACTAATTGTATTTTCGAAGGTATGAGACAAGGGTAAAACAGATAAAAACCGGTCATTCGAATTTATTTCCTGAAGTTTATAACATTTTTCAACTGTCCAGGTTAAATTTTTATGAGTGAGCATAACACCTTTTGAAGTACCTGTGGTACCCGAGGTGTATATTATTGATGCAAGATCATCCTCATCAACATCAACCGGTTTATAATCCTCTGCATTATCAGGCAATGAACATTTTAACTCATCTAATTTTTCCGAAGGCGAACCGGCAGGAATAAATGCAAAATTATCCAACAGGATTAGCTTATCCGTAATTCCCAAAGTTTCCTGGCTCAGATTTTTATATAAATTTCCGGCAACAAACAGTATTTTCGCCTCTGAGTGTTTCAATATTGACCTGATCTCATTCTCATGAAAGTCGGGCAGGACAGGCACTGCAGTTGCACCGGATAAAGAGATAGCGAAAAATGCAATTCCCCAATTTGGCATATTGGTACTTAAAATTGCAACTCTGTCCCCTTTTGAAATGCCCGATTCTGTAAGTAACCGTGATAACCTGGATACAACCACTCCCATTTGCCTGTAAGTATAATTGTCTTCACCTGCAAATACAAGGGAGGTATTATCCGCATACCTGCTGACTGATTCCTGAAACAGGGAAGGAATTGTATACTTTATATTAACTGACATATTTTCTTTCAATTACGTTATAACCAACATCCTGATAAAAAGACCAGCAAATTTATATAATCTGCAATGCCGGCAATTATATTTTCTCAAAAAGTAACTATTTTTAACATCTTAAATACAGTTTTGTTTATTATTATCCAATTATTTATTTAATTTCCATATTCATTCTATAATTTTGCGAAAATAAAATAATTATGCAGTTATGAATATCAAAAACCTAACTACAATTTACATTCCATTTTTTTTTGTTGTTTCATCAATATTTATCGCCGGATGCGAAAAAAAACCAACTACAGAATTACCTAATATTCTATGGCTGACAAGTGAAGATAACAGTCCCCTTCTGGGATGTTATGGTGACAAATTCGCTGATACTCCCAATCTGGATAAGCTGGCTTCGCAGGGATTTTTATACACCCATGCTTACGCAAATGCTCCTGTATGTGCCCCCGCAAGAAACACTATTATTACAGGTGTTTATGCCTGCTCGGGAGGAAATCAGCATATGAGAAGTACCTATCCGAAATCTGATATAATCAAAACTTATCCTGAATTTCTACGGGAGGCGGGATATTATTGTACCAACAACTCAAAAACTGATTACAACACTGCATCGATAGATCCGAACAAAATATGGGATGAATCCAGCCGCAACGCACATTACAAAAACAGGGCCCCCGGGCAACCATTTTTTGCAGTATTCAATACAACAATTTCCCATGAGAGTTCTATTCATGATTCCATTCCTGATGAAAAGTTAAGGCACAGCCCTGATGAAGTCCCTATACCTCCCCACCACCCGGCTACAAAAGCTATGAAACACGACTGGGCACAGTATTATGATAAAATAGAGGATATGGATTCCCAGATTGGGAAATGGCTTAAGGAACTTGAGGATGCGGGCCTGGCAGAAAACACAATAGTTTTTTATTACGGTGACCATGGAGGTGTTATTGCAAGAAGTAAAAGATATGTGTATGAAACCGGGACCAGGGTTCCGTTTATTGTCCGTATACCTGAAAAATACAAACATCTCTTTCCGTCGAGAAAACCGGGAGATAAAGTTGACAGGATTATCAGTTTTGTTGACCTGGCACCCACACTTCTCAGTATTGCAGGAGTCCCAATTCCTGAATATATGCAGGGAAATGCTTTCCTGGGTAAGCAAAAAACTGCCGACCCTGAATATGCTTTCATGTTCAGGGGCAGGATGGATGAAAGATATGATATGTGCAGGGCAGTGCGTGATAAAAAATACCGGTATATCCGAAACTATATGCCTTACAGAGTATACGGACAACATCTCGACTATCTGTGGAAAGCGCCCTCAGTGCGTTCATGGGAACAGGCATGGCTCAACGGCGAATGTAATGAAACACAAAGTATATTTTGGAATACCAAACCCGTTGAGGAATTGTATGACACTGAAAATGATCCCTGGGAAATAAACAATCTTGCCGGTAACCCTGAATACAAAGAGACACTGGAAAGAATGCGAAAGGTTTCTCTTGAATGGTCTTCCCGGATTAAAGATACTGGCTTCATCCCTGAAGCTGACAGGGTGAAACGGGCCGGTAATATGCCTGTGTATGACTATATGCGCTCAGGAGAGATAGACCTGAACCACATAATAAATGCTTCCAATACGGCAATTACAGCCAGTCCGGAAAATATTGAAGCATTAATATTATTACTTGAAGACCATGAAAGTGCTGTCCGGTATTGGGGGGCAACCGGATTGCTTATTCTTAAAGAAAAAGCTGAACCGGCAAAACAGGACCTTATAAAAATCCTTGATGATGAATCAGCTAATGTAGTGATAGTTGCAGCAGAAGCTCTTTATAACCTTGG
>CAZJGI010000071.1:6575-16879 GCA_964545315.1 uncultured Prolixibacteraceae bacterium | reverse complement strand
TTTGGTTTGACAAAGAAGCAGTGGAAGCAGCAGAATTCTATGTATCAGTTTTTGATAATTCAAAACGGGGGGCAATTGCACGTTATCCTACTAAATCAGGGCCAAATAAAGAAGGGACTATCATGTTTACTGACTTCAGGTTGGAAGGCCGGTGGTTTGCTGCGATGGACAGTGCTCTCGAACATAACTTCACATTCAATGAGTCAATATCATTTATGGTAAATTGTAAAGATCAGGATGCAATTGACTACTTTTGGGAAAAGTTATCAGCAGTACCTGAAAGTGAGCAATGTGGATGGGTGAAGGATAAGTATGGGATATCATGGCAGATAATTCCGGAAAACATGGGGGAACTGATGGCAAGAAAACCCGAAAGGACAACTCTGGCAATGCTGGGGATGAAGAAAATCATCATTGAAGATCTGAAAAAAGCAGGAGAGTAATTATGACAACATCAAATCTAAAGACACCAACAATTAATGTTTTCACAATAGATGATTTCCAAAAGTGGCTCACGGAAAGCCACAAAAAGGAGGATAGAGTTGCTGTTATTATCCATAAAAAGCATACCGGCAAATCAGCGCCTACACATCGTGAATTGGTTGAGGAAGCTATTTGCTATGGATGGATTGACACAACTATAAAACGACTGGATGATGACAGGTTTATCCGGAATTTTTCAAAACGTACAAAAAATAGCTCATGGAGTAAAAATACCCTTGCTTATGCTCAAAAGCTGGTAAATGAGGGACGAATGAAAGAACAAGGCCTTCATTTTTATGAAATTGGATTAAAGAAAAAAACTAATGATCATGGTATTCCCGACAATCCTGATCAACCACTTGAATTGAAAGAAGCACTTTCAAAGAATAAAAAGGCGGAAGCTGTTTTTAACACACTCCCTCCATCAACAAAGAAAATGCTATATCGTTGGTTCTTACGTGCTAAGCGACCGGAAACCAGAACGAAGAGAATAAACCGGATAATAACCTCTATGCTTAACGGAGACAGAGATGTCATCCGTCCGGTTACTAAAATAAATGTATAAACGACTTCTGATTCAAGGTAAAAAATTACCCTGACTTTACTACATTTTTTAGATAAAATTACCCTGACTTTACTACATAGGGCAATATGTTCCAGATAGAAATCATAGAGAAGGTGAACATCTGGTGCAAAAAGCCAAAACCATTGCAGGCAAGGAATACACCCTTCTCAACCTGCCGTTTTTATTGAAGGCAGTGATAAACTGATTACTATACCGGAATTAACTCAAAATGCAAATTAACACTTAAGAAGTAGCAATTTTGTTATTATAATTTTAGCTTCATCCGAAATAAAGGCCGTATTTTAGTTACATAATAATTAAGCAGATACTTACCTATCTTAAGCTAAAGGTTTTTATGAAATATGTCAGGATTTTTTTAATATTGTTCGGAATAGTTATAACTACTTCATCTGTAACTTACTTATGGGCGCCAAAATATATGATTAGCCTTTCCCGGGAAGATGAACTAATACAAAATTTAAGTGCAATTTTATATCTTCTTTCGGCTATTGCGGGTTTTTACTTTTTTTGTAAAAGTAAAATAAATCGTAAAGCTCTGTTGGCTGTATCTGTAGTTTCCTTCATAGGATTCCTTGATGAACTTAGTTTTGGAGCCAGGATTCTTGGAATTAAAATGCCCCTTGTTTATGGCGTGTCTATCGATGCTGTCCATGATTTTTTTTATTTGGCAAGCAAAATAATTTATAAACTTACATCATCTTATCCTGAGTACATGCTTCCTTTTTTAGTGGTTGTGATTATAGTAGCCTGCATCATATTAATAAAATACAGGGTTAAACTGATGGAAATAATCAGAAATAACTGCAACAAACCTTCAATTTTACTTGCATCATTTGCTGTAATATTAATACTTCTCGCCCTGTTAATCGATTTGGATAAAATGGAAAACAATTTTCTGTTTCTATTGGAGGAGCTATTCGAAATGTTTGCCGCAATTGCATTATTTTTTTGTAGTTTGAGTTTACGCTCACACACCAAAATAAATATTAAATTATCATCTTCAGGGTTTGATGGGAGGACTGATTGCATGAAAATCCGAAAGGGAAGCTCCCCCTAATGCTTAATATGAAGAAAATCATCATTGAATATCTAAGAAAAGCAGGAGAGTCATTATGAAAGGAGCCTGTTATCATTTGAATTTTAGTTCACTGGTCAAAAAATAATCTATCAGATGCTCTGATAAATGTTCATATATTGTATAATTAAGGCAGTCTGCAGTTCCTCTATTACCTCCCATCATATCCAACTCTATCAGATCAGACAAACAACCTCCTTTGCACATATTATACCATTTGCATATTTTACACTTTAATCTGATCTCATTTTCAATCTGTTGAGCCTCTTGTAATTTTTTTGAACTTAAAATAGCACTAATAGTATTTTGTTTCACATTGCCAAAAAAGAATCTATCATCATTAATAAATTTATCACAGTGATAAATATCTCCTGAAGGTTCAAATCCAAAATATTTACCGACACATGGACCGCTGTCTTTACAGACTCTGCCTGGTATGTTAAATACAAGATCCATTTTACTGTCCAGTTCCCTTATACTGATATCTAAATTATCCTTACTTAACCAATAATTAAGGGCTTTGGAGATAAACTGCCCATAGTTGAAGTTATATAGCAAAGCATCAGCGCTATTTTTCCATTTTTTCCGTAGAGATAAAAAAGCATATTTATAAATATTATTCTCCAGGTAAAAATCAATGAGTTTTTCCGGACCTATCCTAAGCAAGTCTTCCGATATCACAGTAAGAACTCCAAACTGGATATTTTGTTTTTTTAGTAATTTTATACCGGACAATGAGTCAGAAAAACTACCTTTCAAATTTGAGTAAATCCGGTTCTTATTATGTGTTTCTTCAAAACCGTCCAAACTTACACCAATAGAAAAATTATATTCAGCAAAATGGTTAGCCCAATCCTCATCTACCAAGGTGCCATTAGTCTGCAGAATATTTCTGATGGCAGTAGTTTTAAAGATTTGATTTTGCAAGAAATATACTTTCCTGAAATATGACAATCCCTGCAATAGAGGTTCTCCTCCATGCCAGATAAAATTTATTTCTTTTAACGTATTAATTGAACTCAAATCTTTAAAAAAAGATGCAAGCTGTGGTATATCAATATTGTTTGAATTCTTATTCCTCCAATCCTTACAATATCTGCATCTTAAATTACAATTTCTTGTACACTTTAAAATAAAAGAAATCGAAGACATCTGATGTGAAGGATTCATTATCAAAAGACTGAAAAGGAATATTAAAGATTTAGCAGCTGTATTTTATCTGCAAAGAATGTTTTGCACCTTGAAAGATTATATTTATCAATTAATTAAATTTAATTCCAGGTTATATAAGTATAACAACTTCACTTATCAGAGTGTTCTATCAGCTAATAACCCCCAATTTGGAGATTGCCTCAAGTTCTTTGGAAGAAAACTCATCGAGTGAAAAGGTCTTTACTCTTTGTGTGGCAGAATTTAAAACTAAAATACTTTGGGCTATCCTGCTTAAAGCAGTTGAATTATCCCAGCATTCTCCCCATGTATTATCCCAGTCTCCCGATTGGTTCCAATGACTTTGACACCAGCCATCTGTATATGATTCATTGGCAATTCCGTTAACATTTACTTTTAATCCTGCAATTCCCCTGAATGCTTTTGGAACTGTTTCACCTTTTTTAATCAGAAGTAATCTGGACATCTCAATCGGTTGATTATTGGGTGCAAGTTCTCCGATTTTTTTTAACCGTTGATTAACAATTCTTGCACCTACAACAGATTTTTTACTCTTTTTTGACTTTAAAAAATCATCGATTAAAAGAGGAAATTTGTGGATTTCATGAACTCTTGGCATAGCAACCTCCTTTTTAAATGGTGTAAAATATCTACAAGTTACAAAAAATTAAATAATTCCCTCTATAAACTATTCAAAAAATCAGAAAGAAAAATTTGGGTACAGGATGAAACATTCACTGAAACCTTGGCGAAGGTGAACACTAATGCCTTGCTTTTCCTATGCTACCCGGACGAACACCATAATCAATAATCCTGCGACAGGCAGGGCCCGAAATTCTAATTTTATGATTATGGATAGCTCAGACTAAATAGAATCTTTAACATCAGCACCAATAATATCAATCTGCTTTCCTGCCTTCAGAAAGAAGATGCTTATCATAAAAAGTATGAAGGCAGCAACATTTTCCATTATTTCATCAGCAGTATTTAAATATTGAAAACCATATTCCGGTGAAAGTATGTTTGAGTGTAACACTCTGTAAATAATCCAGTTAATTAAGAAAAATATTCCGATTGAAATGGGCGGGACCGGGAGTTTAATTATTTTTGTCAATCTTTTCAAAAAACCAAAATGGTATACACCGAGAGGCAAAAAGATACCAAAGAGGATTGTTGCTATCCTGAACATAAAATTCATTGTCAATAATTTTTCCAGTCCTGTTTTTACCTTGCCTGAGGATTCCACAGTGCTGAATAAATTAAGATTATGAATAGTTAATTCATCCTGGACATTTCTTTCCATAAATTTTTGCGGAGTTTCGATATTAAAAAGACGCTGGCCCCATGAAATCTCCTCACCGGCTGCAAAGAAAAGCGAAATAAAAAGTAACAGGAAGAAAAGATTTTTGGATTTCACAAATAAGTACATAAAGACAAAAGAAGAAACAAGAAAAAAAAGAAATGTCAACCACTCAAAAATTTGATCTTCTTCTCCCATAAGGGAAACAGTTTCAGCATCGAAAAACAGGTAACATGAATAACTAAAAACAAGTAATAAAAATATTGATATAGTATAATGTCTTGAGTATTTAAATTCCCCGATGTATGATTTTATGATTTGGTATAAATTTCTCATGATGAAATGTTTAAATGTACTTATAAACGTTATTAACACAATTAATATAATAATGTTTTAAAAAAAGATAAAAATATCTCTTTTTATTAATGACATTTTAACAATAACATCATAACAGTGCAATAAAAATAATGGAAATGAAAAGTAAAAAAATCTGCAAACCATTAATTATAACTGTTGCCCGGGGATTAATGAGAGCACTGGTTGTTAGGAAAAAATAAATGATGAATGGTTAAGGAGAAATATACAAAAAGGTCTTTTTGTCTTCTTGTGAAAAATTTTATATCTTTGTCCATAATAACATATATAATAATTATAATGAAACGAGTATCCCGGTTTTATTCGGATCAAAATAATATGATTGAAATATTTGCAGGTTCTCCCGACTAAAGCATGGAGAAACAGTATGATAGCTTTGAAAATTTTTAATTTTTATAATATGAACATTACAAAAGATACACAGGTTGGGGATGTCGTTAAACTGAATTTTAAAACTGCTCAATTATTTCAGGCAAACAATATTGATTATTGTTGCGGAGGAAATAAAACAATATCAGAAGCGTGTTCTGAAACTGGCATTGAGGCTGATCAACTTATTGAACAATTGGAAAAAATCGCAGAAAGCGTTGATCCGGATACAGAATATATTAACAGCCTTTCTCCTGATGAGTTATGCGATTATATAGTAAAGCGGCACCATTCTTATGTAAAAAACAGTATTCCGTTCCTTAAAGAAAGTCTGGAAAAAATCTGCAATGTCCATGGTGCAAACCATCCGGAACTGTTCGAAATAAGAAAATTATTTAATGAGTCAGCAGGAGAATTAACAATGCATATGCAAAAAGAGGAAATTATGCTATTCCCGTATATACAAAAAATGGTGAAAGCAAAAAAAGATGATCCTCCAATCAGTAAATCGGCTTTTGGCTCTGTTGCAAATCCTATAAGGATGATGGTTTCAGAGCATGAAACCGAAGGAAGCCGGTTTGATAAAATTGCAGAGATTTCCAAAAATTATACTATACCCGATGATGGATGTACAACATATAGAGCCACATTTAAAAAGCTAAATGAATTTGAAAGTGATTTACACCGGCATATCCACCTGGAAAATAACATTTTGTTTCCTAAAGCAATTGAACTGGAAACCGAATTGACAAGGAAGTACATTTAGAGGATTATAAACCTGGAGAAAAGGTATGATATTAACGAAAAGAATATATGGGTATAAAGAAAATGATAGTTACTACAAAATATTTGTAGATCGCCTGTGGCCAAGGGGAATATCAAAAAGTGAAGTTATTTGGAATGAATGGATAAAAGATATTGCACCCAGTATGGAATTAAGAAAGTGGTTTGGCCATAAACCGGAAAACTGGAATGAATTTAAGAGCAGATATAAAATCGAGCTTTCACAAAAACCAGATTTAACATATAGGATCAGGGACTTTGAAAAAATGTATGGTACTGTAGTGTTGCTTTATGCTGCAAAGGATCAGGAACATAATAATGCAAATATTATAAAGGAGTATTTAGTGGAAAACAATTTATTAAGATTATAAAGGAACCAGGATCCGAGGGGAACTGATTTACAAAAATTTTTTAACAATATTAAAAGCTATCATTATGAATAACAAATATTCACCTGTTTATCCATATTTCTATGAATTAATAGATAGTTTAAAAAAAGAGAACGTCGTAATAAAAATTCATTATTTCGGAGCGGAAAATGAATTAAATGAAGCCAAAGGTTTAATAAAAGGTGTAATAATTAACGAAAAACATGAGGAATTTCTGTCATTGAATTCTGGTGATAATGTGAGGCTTGACCGGATTATTACATTGAATGGAAGGCCCGGCCCGGCATTTGACGAATATGATAGTTATGCCCTTGCCTGTTTGGACTGCATGGGAGGAATGGAGTAAAATGAATCATATAGTCTAATCAAAACATAAATTCATTTAAAAAAATTATAAGCATATTTTAAAACATGAGTGTTCCTGAACCCAATAAAGAACAAAAAAGGATTGTAATTCTGGGAGCTGGTTTTGCCGGACTAAAACTAGCCAGACGCCTTACCCGTAATAAAAGGGCTCAAATACTCCTCATTGACAGGAATAATTATCATCAGTTTCAACCTCTGCTTTATCAGGTAGCCACTGCGGGACTGGAACCCAGCAGTATAAGCTTTCCCATACGTAAAGTATTCCAGAAAAAAAGTAATATTTATATACGGATTACAGAAGTTTATAAAATCGATCCGGCTATTAAAGTCATATATACCCAGGCCGGCAAATTCAACTATGATATTCTTGTTATAGCTTTGGGTACAAAAACGAATTATTATGGGAACAGTCAACTCGAAGAAAAATGTATTGGATTGAAAACAGTTTCTGAAGCATTGTATCTCCGTAATAAGATTCTGAATAATTATGAGAAAGCATTAATAACAGAAAATGAAAAAGAAAGGGAGGCAGCTCTCAATATTGTGATAGTAGGAGGAGGATCAACCGGTGTCGAACTGGCAGGTGCAATTGCAGAAATGAAAAAAAACACTCTGCCCAAAGAATACCCCGAGTTGGATTTTTCAAAAATGAACATATACCTTATTGAGGCTCTTGACAGGCTTTTATATTCCATGACAGAATTTTCATCCGGAAAGGCGGCCAAATACCTTGAAAAGCTGGATGTAAAAATCTTATTGAACAACTATGTAGAATCATATGATGGAATGACCATTTCAACCAACCATGAAAAGATAAACAGTATGTGCGTTGTATGGGCAGCAGGAGTCAGGGCTCCTTATATTCAGGGAATTACTGATAATCTTATTGGTAATAACGGAAGAATCATTGTAAATGAATTTAATGCAGTGGAATCATTACAAAGTATTTATGCCATTGGCGATATTGCTTTTCTGAAAACCAAAGCCTATCCGGATGGCCTTCCACAGGTAGCGCCGGTTGCCATACAACAAGCGGAAAACCTTGCACGAAATATAAAAAGAGTATTAAAAAAAAAGAATCTGAAATCCTTTCACTATATCAATAAGGGCAGTATGGCAACAATCGGAAGAAACCTTGCAGTTGTGGAATTGCCATTTATTAAATTTGGAGGTATCGCGGCCTGGTTTACCTGGATGTTTGTTCACCTGATGAGCATTCTGGGTATAAAAAACCGGTTATTTATCTTCATTAACTGGTTATCGAATTATTTCACATACAATTTATCGTTGCGACTCATTATAAAACCACTGAAATAATTATGAAACGAGCATGATTGTGAAATTACACAAGAGTATGATAAAAACATTTGCGAGTTCTATACTATACCTTAAAAAATAAACAATCTTAATAGTATGAAATGACAAGCATAAGTCATATAGAACTCATAAATTGAAAAAAAATGGAAAATGTTTGTATTTATTTTTTGTGAAAATGAATTGACAGCTGCAATAGGTTATTCCCCGTGAAGCATGCCAGAATGTTTTTCAATATCCTGGATTGACTCCCAAATTATTCTTAAACAACACTTTCAGTCTGATTAAATTATAGTACTTTTATATCAAATCCGGTCAAAATTTGTAAATTATCTTTTAAAATTTTCAAGTACAACTAAAACTATATTCCCATGAAAAAAATTATTTTTTTGATTCAGTCATTGGTGTTTCTTTCGCTGATCTGTTCAGGACAGGGAAATAATACCAGGGTATTTACCATTTTTACTTCCGGAGGTTGTGGATGTACAGGTTCCGGAGGTGCACCCGAAAATTTTACAACTCATGAAGAGGTACTGTATGAACTTCGCCAGGCATGCAAAGGAATTGATCTTATTGATTGGGAAGGGACATATGAAGAAGCTTATGCAGAGGTCAATAATAATAAGGATAGTTATGACGGAGTGCTCATAATCGGAAGGATCGCCGGAGACTACCGCCTGGCTTTCACCGGGTTACCTACAATTGTTGTTTATAACCTGTTTGAATTTATGGATGCTCAGCCCTACCATCTTTTTGCTACAGGGAATATGGATAAAAACAGCGTACTCAAAGGCGGTAAAGATTATGAAGAAACAAGAATATTAACCGCCCAGCTTGACCGCAGGAATCTTTGCCAACCCCCGGTAACCAAAGCAATGTTCAATGACCTGGTATATAAGATCAGTTTAATTAAAACTGTTAAAGAACTCAGGGAAACAAGAATATTAATGGTTAAAAACAGCAAAAACGAAATCATTGGCCGCGTTAATTACAGGGGAGACATAAACCAATCCTTTGCACCGGATCATAATGAAAAGTATTTGAATAATTTCAAACAAATATTCGGCATAGATATTATTCCGGTAGAGGTGGAAGAATTTTATGATACATATCAAAAAACTGATATAAAGGAAGCCGAAGAAACTGCTGAAAAATGGATAGAAGGAGCGCGGGCAGTGGAAGCCTCCAAACGTGAAATAGTGAAGACGGCAAGGGGATATCTTGCTCTTGAGACGCTCAGAGAAAAATATAATTGTACTGCAGTTACTACTCATGTCAGATCAGTTACAGGCAGCGGGGAACTGGCAGACAGGTATAATCCGGGATTAGGCCTGGAGCTGGGTTTCAAAACAAGGGGTATACAAGCCGTTTGTCAGAATTATCCGGACATAGTGCTTAGCCAGGTTCTGGCTTATCTGCTGACAGGCAGACCAAGTATGCTAGGCGATATTATATATGATGCGCAAAATTCTTTAGAGATATCCCTGCATTGCGGCATACCGGTAAATCCATACGGTGATGAGCGTATAATGCCTTATACTATAAGGACACATGCAGAAAGTCCTTTAAGAGACCGCCCTGAGGAACCCGGTTCCTCAACCGGAATTACTGCAGAATGGCCTGTTGGAGAGCCGGTTACTTTCTGGGAGATACACTCCCTGAATAAGCTTATAAGACTTAATACAGGAGAAATAGTTGATGGCCACGCAGTTTATTCGGGCAGTGAAGACCTGGACAATGTTATGTGCACTGCGAAAATAGTTGCAAAAGTTGACGATATTGAAAAATTCCAAAACGATTTTCAACCATATCTCTATGGAATTCATACCAGTGTGACACTTGGTGACATGCGGAAGCAATTAAAAGACATAGGAGTTTTGCTGGGCCTGGAAATAGTAGAATCGGACAGGTAACTAAAAACGATGTGTAATAAACTCAAAAGCGTTATCAGTCATAATTTTTTCTACGACTTTTTCAGCTGAGATTACTTCTACTATTGCACCAGATGTTTTTTCTGTAAATACTCTTCCTTCCGGACCGGACGTAACATCCATCATTTCATGATCATGGTATTTTTGAGCATGATTCAGATGG
>CAZJGI010000071.1:0-6475 GCA_964545315.1 uncultured Prolixibacteraceae bacterium | reverse complement strand
ATTATGGTTATTAATTGCCATCTCCTCCAAAATTAATATCAAATCAGATGACTCAAAACTAATGAACAAAATTTAAGTTTATAAGTTACATAAATGGTATTACTGATGAATTAATAATACTCTTAAAGTATTTACAAGATCTTCTGCAGTATAGAGAGATTGAATAAATATTAACACAAAATATTCTGGGATCAAAAGACTATTCAGCGATTGCGATTTGAATCTGGTAAACAAAAAGAGAAAAATGAAAGCATTCATACTTAAGGAAAATGGAGGGATTGAAAATTTAAAATTATCTGAAGTTGACAAGCCGGAGATTAATAACAGTGAAGTTCTGATAAAAGTAAAAGCTGTTTCCATTAATCCTATAGATGCAATTGTTAGGCAAAACAGATCAGCTTTATTAAGGATATTTGGGCCGGGAAAAGATGAAGATACGTTTATTTTAGGCTGGGATGTTTCAGGTATAATTGAGAAAGCCGGAAGTGATGTAACTGAATTTAAAGAAGGTGATAAAGTTTTCGGAATGATTAATTTTCCCGGGCATGGAAAAACATATGCAGAATTTGTTTCTGCACCTGCTGAACATATAGCTCTTAAACCTGGCAACATTTCCTTTGAAGAAGCTGCTGCCGCAACTCTTTCAGCACTGACTGCCTGGCAGGGTTTAGTGACACATGCGAAGATAAAAGAAGGTGACAAAGTGCTTATTCATGCGGCGGGTGGCGGAGTGGGACATTTTGCAACTCAAATTGCAAAAAGCCTTGGAGCTTATGTTATTGGTACAGGTTCATCTTCTAAAAAAGATTTTGTTTTTAAGCTTGGCGCAGATGAATTCATTGATTATACCAAAGAAACATTTGAGGATAAAATTAGTGATGCAGATATAGTGTTAGATTCAATCCCTAAACTAGAACATTTGCTTCGGTCAATAGCTGCAACAAAAAATGGTGGAACTTTAATCAGTATTAAATCTTACTTCGAAGGAGAACTTGCCGAAAAGGCAAAGGCAAAAGGATTATATACAGATAGAATACTAGTAAATTCAAATGGAAATGACATGAAGCAAATCGCCAGGCTGATTGAAGAAGGAAAAATACATCCGCATATTTCAGAAAGTTATAAATTCGAAGATCTTCCCAAAGCGCACCAACAAATTGAATCCGGGAAGACTTTGGGTAAAGTTGTAGTGTTTATTTAATATTTTGTTTATCAGTCAATAATTTAAATTATTCCCTCAATAAACTTTTAACAAACAGGATATTACCGAAAAACAGTATATTCATCGTAATCGTGTATATTGCTATAATCCCTTTAATGCGTCAATTGCCTAAAAACAAGCATAATCCATTTCATTTTTTTGGCATACGATAATAATTTTGAGTTGAAGGTAATAATGCCAAAATAAGTAATATCAGACCTAATACACCATATATCAACTGCAAGGGTGGTTCTGCCTGATATCCTATTATTAAAATTTCAACTCCAATCCAAATAATTAGTGCTGATGCGATCAAAAGGGAACCGGGCCAGGAATAACGCATTTTTTTCAACAGTCCATAAAATACGATCAAGGGGAATACTCCCAGAATAAACAGAAGAATAAGCCCGGGGATCAGATAATCAGAAAAAGGGGAACCAGCGAGCCAATCTATCGGAATACCTATAGATTCACCAGAGGGATCGAAAACTAATCCTATTCCTCCGCCAATTCCGCTTAATGCCTGAAACAATATTAAAATTAAAAGGATAATAACACCAATGGGTCGTGAAGTTTTTTCATTCATTTTTAACCTCCTTTGTATTATAAATTAAAATATTATAAAACTAACATATCACTCATCTGCTGTAAAAAGTATGTTTTTAATATGAATGATTAATTTGTTTCCACTAAAATCAACTTTTCCCCCGGTTAAAAGTCAGGCAGAGTAAAACATCAGGATGTCTCTTTATGAGCTGATATTTCATCTTTTCTTAACAATAATACCCTGATGGAGATCCCTGCCAAAAGGAAATACAAAACATTCCACAGTCCAAAACTAATATATCCCGGTGTAGTTAAAACCCATCCCAGGTCAAGGGCTGTGTACAATGCTCCGGCAATACTCAGAATCCCATTTAAAATAAAAAGGATTTTAACAACCCTTTCAGTTCCTTTATTGCGAAAAAATGATGCGGCAAACCATGTAGCCAATCCGATAAAACCGTATCCCCACATCTCCGCCGCCCAGGCAAATGAGGTCGGGTTTCCCATTGTTAAACTCGCAATAATAGCATTATTGGCTGAAGAGTAATCCTCTACCAATGCCGGGATCAATGTAGTTTGAATAATATAATTCAGGCTTATTATAGCTGCACCAATTATCCCGAAAATCAATCCTGATAAAGGATATAACTGATTATTTGATAATAAATAAATTGAGGTAAGCAACATAATACTCCCACCTATCAGAAAAAACCCAAAATAAAAGGGAAGGCCCTGAATAATATGATAATGCTCGACAAATACTTCTACACTTTCCCATACAGGTTGTTTCGGTTTAAGAAATATAGCGAACAGAGAAGGGAATATAGTTCCAACCATTATAAATATTGCACCCAGGATACCAAAATTATATACTGCAATATTATTTGCCTCCTTTTTCATAATAATTACAACTAAAGTATAGTATTAAAACAATATAGGGTAAATTATTGTAAATTACCAGAAATGAACAAAAAAATTAAAGGAAAGGAAACAATATCAATCATCTTAAGTGGAAAAACTGAATGCCGTCCCAGTGGATCATAGAATCAATTATAACAACCGTTTTTCTTAAATACAGAATAGACCAATTAAGTATTTTTGGGAGAAACAGTATACAAAATATTTATCTCGGTGCAGAGGTGAAACAAAACATTCACCTGTGGAATGTATTGAACCAAATATCCATATAGGTAGTCATTATTTCCCTGACTAAAACCATTGTCTTTTCCGAAACAGTATAACTCCAAAGAATGATAAAAGTAATGAACCTAAAATTAATGAAGGCATTGCCCATAATGAATTTTCCATAAAGTTGGGAACATTCATTCCGAAAATACTTGCTATCAAGGTTGGGATCATCAGAATAATCGAGATAAGTGTTAATTGTTTCATTACAACGTTCAGATTGTTAGAAATCACGGATGCAAATGCATCCATCATTCCACTTTGGATATCTGAATAAATTTGCGCCATTTCAAGGGCCTGCTTGTTTTCAATCGATGCATCTTCTAATAGATCTTCATTCATTTCTGAAGTTATTTTTTTTGAATTTCGAAGCTTTGCCAGTACAATTTCATTTGCTTTAATTGATGTAATAAAATAAACCAGACATTTCTCCATTTTCAGCAACTTATTCAATTCTTTGTTTTTAATCGATTTTTCAAGGTCTTGTTCAATTGATGATGTCATTTGATTTATTTGTTTCAGGTATCGCAGGTATAAATTTCCTGAACGAAGAAATAAGCGGAGAATAAAATTGATGCTATCGGTTATTTCTTTGTATTGTTCTCTAAAAGGAGATGGCTGTCCGATTGGCAATACTTCATTATCTTGTAAACAAAGAGTCAATGTGAAATTTTCTGCAATAAAAATTCCGAGCGGAATCGTATGAAAAGGAACGCCGTTATTTTTTAACTCGACGGGAATCCTTAAAATTATCAAAGTCCAGTCATCGTCAAATTCAATACGAGGTCTTTCATCCTGGTCTAAAATGTCATTTATCAGATCAATTGGAAAACCGAATTCTTCAATTAAGCGTTTGACTTCATCTGGTGAAGGATTTGTTATATTAATCCAGCAACCATTGTGAGGTTCGTTAATTTCAATATAACCACCGAATGTTTTGAAGATTTTAATCATGATGTTGTCTCCTTACAATTTTCATTCTGTAAGGAAACATAAAGCCCTTACAAAATTGTTAATACTTTTAATTTACTATGATACGGGCCTTCGTCCATTGTCATCGAATTTTACAAATTTTCGTTGCAAAAGTAATTTTAATTTTCACTAACTGGTATTTTTTTAGTATTTATTTTTCCCCTTCATTTTTTGTTGGTATGAATGATATATTTTAGATAATACTAAGAGCACTGCTGCCAAGCTAATACCAAACAATACAATTTTACCTAAAATATCTAATATCCCCATCTTTTCCCTCCAATAGATTTACGTAATTTTTTTCAACAGAGGATTATTATACAATTTTATTAATCAGTAATATAGTGTACCCTAAATAGGATAACAACAAAATTCCAGCTTCCCATCTATCCAATTTCTTTTTCTTTCCGGAAAACATTGCAATAAATAAAAATATCGTTCCAATTCCTAAAAAATATAAATCATAATTGAATTTGATATTATAATCAACAGGCCTTATTAAAGCACTTATTCCCAGAATAAAGAAAATATTAAAAATATTGGAGCCAATTATATTACCAACAGCAATGTCATTATTTTTTTTAATTGCAGCCATTACCGATGTGGCAAGTTCAGGAAGAGAAGTCCCGGCAGCAACAATAGTTAATCCAATTATTGTCTGGCTGATCCCTAAATAACTGGCTATTTTTACCGAATTAACAACAACAAGTCTACCTCCTGCAATTAAAAACACAAGGCCTAAAAGTATATACAGATATATTTTAAGGATTGAGAATTCTTTTCGATTTATTTCGAGTGAAATATTTTCACTTTTCAACTGACGAAAAACATAGTATAGGAAGAAAAAAAAGAATATTAATAGAATTATACCATCAATCCTTGAAAGAATATCTTTTTCAGAAACAAAACTATTCGAAAAAAGAAATAACAATAATGCCGCAAGAAAAGAAAGAGGAATTTCTTTCCAAACAGTGCTTGATTGCACTATTAGTGGCGTAATTAATCCTGCTATACCCAGTATGGCAAATAAGTTAAAATTATTACTTCCAATGATATTCCCAAATACAATGTCTGAATGCGATTGATATGCAGCATAAGCATTTACGACAAATTCAGGCATTGATGTGCCAAATGCAACTATAGTTAGACCAATCGCTAATTCTGAGATATTATATTTTCTGGCTATTGCAGATCCACCATCTACTAACCAATCAGCCCCTTTAATCAAAACTCCAAATCCAAGTGCCAATAGAAAAATTTGAGTTATCATACCGTAATTGTGTTAGTTCTCAAAACAGTTATGTGAAATAAAGTTAGCAACAGTGGATTAAATATTTAAATAAGGTTCAATATGAACGATAACATGTGTGCGTTTTCCAAATTTTTCCCTTACTGTTATCTCAATCTCGGATGCAATTTGATGTGATAATTCTACAGTCATGTTTTTATCAACTTTTATATGAACTTCAACCGAAATAATCTCACCTATCTTCCGGGTTCTTAAATTATGAAAATTTTTGACCCCATTTGTTTTTTCTATGATTTCTTCAAGTTCTTTTTCTGTTGCTTCAGGAAGCGAACTGTCAAGAAGTTCATCAATGCTCGGTTTCGCAATATCCCAGGCAACCTTTAGAATAAAAAAGCTAACAATTATACCTGCAATAGGGTCAAGTATGCGCCAATTTTCCCCTAAAAGTATAGATCCGGAAATTCCTAATGCGGTACCAATTGAAGAAAATGCGTCTGACCTATGATGCCAGGCATTAGCAATCATTGCTTGACTATTCAATTTTTTTCCTTCAATTTTTGTGTACCAAAAAAGTCCCTCTTTAAATACTATTGAAATTAGCGCAGCATAAAGAGCAATAAATCCTGGTTGTTCAATAAGTTCTCCTTTTAATGAATCTATTATTTTGCCAGCCCCTGTAATTAAAATTCCTAACCCAACAATTATTAGGGCAAAACTAATCAGCATAGTAGCAAAAGTCTCGAATTTTCCATGTCCGTAATGATGACTCTTATCTTTTTCTTTTCCGGATACTTTGATGAAAAGAACTACAATTACATCTGTTACAAAATCCGAAAGTGAATGTATACCGTCCGCTATCATAGCTGTACTATGTCCGACAACACCTGCAATAATCTTACCTATCGTTAGAATGAAATTTATTAAAGAACCTTGAAGAGTTACATTTTTAATCTGTTTTATTCTTGAATCTTTTTCCATTTGATTATTGAATATGTTCATTTTCTTAACATTACACGCACTATCAGTTCATATATCTTTTCTGTTTATTGAACCTAAAAATAAACATAAAATTGAAATTATTAATCTGATTCTTTTATTGTAGATAATTGACAAAGTTAGTTCACCTTCGGGCGAAGTTGAACTAAAAAATCTTAAATTGAATTTAAAAAAAAATCAGACAGAGTTTAAATTACAATCCCACAAGAATGTTGTAGCTCGTTTTCTTTCATCTTAGAAGTAAGTTCTTACTGCAAACTCAAATTGATTGATGAAAATCTCTTTGAAGTTTGATATATTATTCTGCTCATAGAATAACAACATTG
>CAZJGI010000070.1:5072-17226 GCA_964545315.1 uncultured Prolixibacteraceae bacterium | reverse complement strand
CAGGTTTTGCCTTTCTTTTCCTACAATTTCTTTGTCGAGCCATTTTTCCTGACGGGTTTTAAAAACAATAAAACTGTCGTCTTCCTCTTCCATAATTTCTTTAGCTCTTATTTTTAATTCCTCCAGCTTTGCTTCGGAGATTTCGCCTTCGAAAACCGAATTCTGAATCCAGTTTAGGTACTGGCGGCAAAGTTTTAACATTTTTGCCACCCGTTTTTGTCCGACGTCGTAAACTGCTATGATGTACATTACCACCAGATTTTAAATGGTTTGTATTCTTCCATTTTCAGCACATGCTTCACCAGCTTGTAACACTCAAGTTTTACCAGGTGTTTATAGCTGACGTTCCGGTTTAGCGTGCGGTGTTTAATGGTCTCGTTCAGCCGGTTTTCAAAAGCCTGTACAAATTTCTTTTTCCCATTGGGTTTCAGGATAAATGAATTCAGGTTGCTTTCAAAATCATTGGGTTGTATTTCTCGTTTATTAACTACTTTAAATATGACACGATCAACAAGTATTGGTTTGAAAACCTCCGCAAGGTCCAGCGAGAGGGAAAAACGGCGTTCACCAGGCTGGTGAAGGAAAGAAACCAGCGGATTTAGCTGAGTTTGGTGAATCGCACGCAGACACTGGCTATAGCACATCATGTTGCCGAAAGAAATCAGCGCATTGGTCTCATTTTGTGGCGGGCGGTAACTGCGTCCCTCCATAGGCAAATTATTTAAAATTAGATTGAAGGCTTCGTAATAGGTTTTGCGGATATTCCCCTCAGTGCCCATCAACTCGTCTATTGCGTTAGTTTCCCGGATTTTTTCAGAAAGTAATTCTATCGTTTCAATGATTTCCGTTAAATCTTTTCCGCGGTTGTGGTAATACCTGAGATTCTTTACCATATTAAATGCAGCACCTTCGAGGATGCGCTGTGCCAGCAGTATTCGTTTCTTCTTATTTTTGTAAAAATCTGTTTGAGCCAGCAGTACTTTACCCGATAGAAGTGCTTCGCGCGGCATAAAGCTACCTGTGTAGTTTTCGTAGTAATCAAAAAAATGTATGGGTATTTGCTGCTGTCCCAAAAAATTGTATAGCGCTGAGTTGGCATCAAGGTTACCGAAGCAATACAACTCACCCACATTTTCTGAAGGGAGATAACGCGGCTTTTGTTCGTTTCCCTCCTCATCGTAAGGGGTGAATTTAAGGGTATTGTCTCGACGTTGCAGCCGTCCGGGATTGAAGAGATAGTAGGTTTTTTTCATAGGTCATATTTCAGTGGCATAACAAAAATCGAAGTACGAACAATTTTTGCATCTGGGCTTGTTAATAACCGGCGGACAGCTTTCCAAATGAATTAACTGATCAATTTTTTCAAGAAGGTATTTTAAAAACTCCCTGTCCGGTTCGCTTAAATAAACTTCTTCAGTTTTCCTTTCTTTGGGATATTCCAGGATTCCTTTTACTCCTTCCAAACCGGTTTGTTCCAAAATATAAATGTAGTATTTCACTTGCCAGACATGTGACTCAAATAGTTTACTTGATTTTTTTACTTCATGAATTACTTTACTATGCTGATCGAAGTAGTCAATTTTAATGGACCCGATTTCAATTTCACGAAAGCGTTCTGTTCGCTGTTGATAAGTAGTTTCATGGATTAACTTTCCATGGGAAACAACATCGGAGGTATGTTCCATATTAATACCGTTCGCAAACAGCCATAATTGGCGGTAACAGTTGAAATAGTAATGAATATGGGTTCCTGTGACTTGCATGGTTATAAAAAGTTAGATTCCGAGAAATGCTCAGTATTAATTCCGCTTTCAAATGAATATATATCCTGAAATGCTTCTAAATAAAGGAACCCATATTTTTCTTTTCCATCTATCCCATAACTTCTTATTGTTTCATAATCATTTCCACTGGGAAATATAGAAAATGTAAATAAAGACATGAGTGATTGTAATTTTTTCATTTGAATTTTATTCTTAATAAAATCCTCATCTTGATCATTAATAATAGCAGAATATTTGGTCCAAATATCTGCCCCTTTTATAACTTCTGAATATGGGATTTCTAGTTCATTCAATGCTTTGATATAATCTTTTACAAGATTTATATCAATTTCCAAAGGAACGAATACAGATGTATTTTGTTGATTGATAATCTTCAAAGAATTATTTACATTTCTAAAATTCAAAGTTGCCATTGAATCAAATAATTCCTGAATATTTACAATAAATGTAGTTTGATTTAATTTCTTTATCTTTTCAATAACTAATTGATACAATCTGTCAAAATCTTTTTGCTCTAAGATTGACACGTATTCATTATTAATTTCACGCATTATCCGATATCGGTCATCTCCACCATATAATACCTTTTCTTCATTGCAATCAAATAAGTAAAGTGTACACTCAGACTTGTTTACATTTCTATTGATTCTCCCTGCTAATTGTTCTTCGCTGTCAATAATGGATTTATCTTTGAAGCCTAAATCCATATCAATATCAACGCCGGCTTCAACTACCTGCGTGGTAATAAGAAGAATCTTTTTGTTTCTTGTTTCATCGGATTTGAGTTTATCTATGATTTGTTTTCTTCGTGGTTCCAATATGGTCCCCGATAATAACAGAATCTCGTCGAAAAACTTATTTTTTCTATTGGCAATTGAATAGAATTCGCTTGCAGTTTTCTTAAAGATAAATTCAATGATGGTAAATACACTATTTGGATACTTATTATTTGTTTGCGCATATTGAACAGACTTATCCAATACTCTTTCACAAAGTCGTTCCAGATAATTCGTTATTTCATCTTTATCTGGTTGCTTCCATTCAAGTAAGGTATAATCAAATTTGATACGGTTGCAGAAGTTCGGGTTTTGAAAATATTTTTTTTTGTCTGAAATCAGGTAAACAAAGTCATTTGCCAATTCTTTATTCTCAATAATATTTCCAATTTTCGGTAAGGTTGCCGACATAATGATGAATTTTATATTGAAATACTTGGCATAATGCACAATGAAATAGATAATTTTATCCCATGTTTTGGGAGAATATGATTGAATTTCATCAATAATTACAATCGAATTGGATAACCGGTGCAACAGATAATTTGTTTCTTTATGATTGGTTTTCAGTACATCAAAGAAACGGATATGAGAAAGAAGCGTTATCGGGTAATTCAAAAACAAATTATCCAGGTAGTTCAAATAGTCATTCTCATACTTCCCTGTTTGAAACACAGCTTTAGAATGTACTTCCGCTAGTTCTTCTTCTTTTAGCCCAAGGGTATCTTTTAGCGTTTTGTAGGTTTGAGTTATTAGAGTTGTAAATGGAAACACATAGAATACTTTCTGCAAAGATTTGTCTGCTTTTAGTAATTCGGCTAATGCCAACATAGAGACATTTGTTTTTCCACCACCAGTAGGCGCTTCGATGTAAAACAAATTTTTATCGGTGTTTTTCCTAACATTCATAACGACTTCAATTGCAATACAACGACGAAGTGTGTTCAGATTATCATTACTTTGTTCCCTGAAATTATCCGGATCCAATTCAATTCCATTCATGATTGTTTTAAAGACTTCCTTATTGTATTTGTGTGTTTGCGAATTCGTAATAATTTTATCTTTGAGGTCATTATTTATAATTCCAAAATCTGACAGTATACTTTTCCAGTCATTCATATAATGAGCTGTAGCCAAATAATCGGACGCAGTCAATAATGAATAATTGAGCTTAATAAGTGCATAAAGTGGGAAGGCATTTTCTCTTTTAAAAATGCTTTCATTAAAATGTTCGAAAAGAAAATTAAAATTGGCATTTCCCAAAAAATAAGTATGGAATAATTCTATTTGCACCTCATTTAAATAATGATTAAACAACGATAAATAAGGACTTAATGTAAACAGATCGGAATTGCACCAATTCTTCTCATCTTGTGCATGATCAATAGATGAACTATGGTGTTTGTATATAGGATAACTTAAATACAATGCCACATTGCAAATAAAGATTTGTTCTTCCTCCGAAAGTTGCATTTTTTGAAAATCAGCAAAAAACAAAGCAAGAAAAAGGTAAACACTAATTGCCGAATGTTGATTTTGAAATGGGTGGCTTACCTTTAAAAGGTCAGCTTTATTCTGCATTCGGTTTCGTTGGTATCCATAATTCAACTTTCCAAAATCATGAAAAGCAATTGCCTGCCAAAACAATCCGTTGATAGTCTCGGCAAGCAATTGTTTGTTCATCAAATTGTCAGGTATTGTATCATTTGTTAGTTTATCGATTATCTCATTCAAATGATGTGCTTCAGCAATTTTTTGTGCATAAGCCATAACCATTTCAGAATGTTCTGCCAGCAATTCCGGCTTTCTGTTGACTTGTTCCGGTTTTGGCAAATGAGCAAAATAACTGTTTGTTGATGGAATCAGTTTTTCAAAGAATGAAATATCGAAACTTTGCATAGTGTTTAAAACAATTGAATGATGTAATCTTTATTAATCTGATAAAATTCACCTGCTTCACTCATATTCATTTCGGATTTAAAAGAAGCGTTTGAATACACAAAATCGGCATAAGAATACTGAAAAAGCTTTTTTCCGTTTTTATCTTTCGCATCCAAATCAAATGGAAGTCTTTCAAAATAAAGAAATGAAACCTCTTTTGATTCTTCAGAAAACATAGACATTGAACGAGCCACATACTCACTTACTGTCTCAGTTTTGGCAAATATAGATGCGATTTTATAGGCATGGCTGAAATCAAATTTTACAAAAGAATCATATTCTTTTGCTTCTGTCCACCAGGCTGAAAAATCATTTTTACCCATATAGGGCAAAAATTCTGCTTTATATGATAAGATGTTGTCATATAAATTTTTTTCGTCTTCATTGTCGAGATTTAAAAGCAGAAAACATCTGTAGTATGGCTTTATAAGAATTTGTTCGGTAACAATTAGATTTCCTCCTTCTTCATTACTCGCAAATCCCGTACTATTATTATAACTTACTATGTCTTTTGTATAATTCCCTTTATCGCTCCCTTCAGGTTTTATTCCAACTTTTAAGTGGTTGAGCTTTTTATAATATTCTGGGAATATGCCATTTTCCTTATACCCTTTCATTCCTGCAATAGCGCCAAGAATGCCAAGCAATGCAGGTTTGTGAAGCATATTGTAAGTTAAATAAATGCCATCGTTGATATCTGGCTTTTTAAAAAACCCCATTTCCGCTTTCAAATCAAATGATATTAATCTTTGATTTGTACTCATATCATAAATCGTTTTTGGTTGTTTTTTCCGGTAAGTTTTTCAAAATACAGGTTTGTTGATTATAAAACACTCCAATGGATTGAATATCATTGTTGAATTTATTTAATTCTGCTGTCAGTTCTGCAAATTCATATACATATTTTCCATCAGTCTTTTTATCTTCCAACTTTATCAATGTAGTAAAGTTTGGCAATACAATTCTGGAATTTTCATTTAACTGAATCCATACTAGCATTTCATTTTCCGATCCGGCTTTTGATGCCGAGTCGTACCAGGTAACACCTCGGCGCATGGCTTCTTTTAATTTTAAAATATCCTCATCTGAAAGCTTGTGGACCTCTTCTCCAGCTAATGTTGTAACATCAATCAAGTTTTTAGGATTAATGGAAAAATGATGCAAATAATGTCCTTCTTCCAATTTAGATTGACGACCAAGGGTGGTAGCTTGTTTATCATCTGAAGAGCCATCTCCCGGATTTCTGAAAGGCGACATAATTTGTTCTGAAAAGATGTTATTTTCTTTCCAGATATTAACGCCATGATTTATTTGTACAGGTCCATGAATCGATACATTTTTATTTTTTATTCCATCTCCTTTAGGCGCGAAGGTTGCTCCAAATAAACGAATATCAATACAGGATAACAAATTCTTAGCAATGTCACCGATTTTGTCGCTTTTTACCTCTGTTTTAAATTTTCTTTTATATGCATCGGTTAAGTCGTCAGGCGTAAATTCGGCTTTCAGTCTCTTAAAATAAAGTATGTATTCTTTATCAGAATATACATCTTTCATATAATTCTTTACTGTGTATTTATATGCTTTGTCTGTTGCGTAAACAACGCCATTAGGTAAAGTACGAGGTTGTCCCGAAAAATCGGCATTGTAATTTGAGTTGATTGCTTTAACTATTGCACATCCAAAAACTCTGTTTTTAAATTCTGACATAATTGTAATCTCCTATCTTTTAATTGTTATTATTTTCTTTGTTTTTTTCTGATTCATAAATGACACATGGACAGAAACACCCTGCCAAAAAATATTTAAGCAAAGGTTTCATTTCTACATTACAATCATCTGTAAGTACTTGCGATGCAAGTCGTTCGAATTTTCCTTTATAAACATCAATGTCGTGTTTATAAATTGCTATTGTTTGGGCAATAGCATCCTGTAACTGGTTGGATTTGTTTTTTTGCAAATAGGGTTCCAGCATTGCATAAGTTTTGTTTGCCGCTGCACTCCGGTCAATTAAATAAGAAACAATTTGTCCTGCACCGAAGGCAAAGTCTTCGGGCGTCTCAAAATTTAATTCGCCTTTGGCGACACTGCGCATTTTTGACATTAAGTCGGTTACTTTTGAAGCCATAATGATTTTATTTTTATTGTTGAATAAGTGATATAAACTGAACCAGATATTTAGTTTCTTTTTAATGGTATTATTCCACTCGAATCTTCCTTTAACTTCATCGTTTTGTATGTTTGCTAAAATGGAATTAAACATCAGATCATCAAACATAATTGTATCAATTGCATTCTGTTTTGACTTATAAATAAAGTCATAAAATGCTTTGCGATATTTCATTATTTGCTGATACATTGTATCTCCGCCACTGACATAAGTGGGATCAATATCTCCAAAATAGTTAGTTGAATATTTATCGTCTTTGATTTTAACTAATGAGTTATTGAATATTTCTCTTACGACAATCCGTTCAAAGTCGAAAATAGATTCTAGTTTGTCATTAGGAAAGGATTCAAATATTTTATTTTTTATAATTCCGGCTTCTGTTATATTTTGGATTTCATAGTTTTTCTCAATATAAAACCGAAATAAAGGAACAAAATCAAAATCGTTAATTCTTATGCCCTTAGTAGTCTTTGAATAATTTATCAAATAATAATCTGATAAATATTTCACTTTTGTTTTCTGGAATAATTTTGTTAGTAACAGCCGATAAGTAGTCGGTTCTTGGTCTTGATTAAACAAACTGATTATTTCTTTATTTACCTCTTTTTTATCAATAACTACAGGTAAAGGATTTGGTAATACCTTATTAGAAATTAATATCTCAAAATTGTTTAGAACAATAGCATTATGTGCTGTTATTCTGCCGCCAACTCCTTTATACATAGGAGCACTCTTATGTTCCAAAAAGGGTTTCTTGGAATTTAAGCCATTCAAAAAATTACTCAATCCATAGGTTTCATTTGTAATGACTTTATCATTATTGTAACTGTTATCGTTGAACAGTTTTTGTCTTAAATAATTTTCGTGTGCTTCTTTGTATTTGTCTATTGAAATATTTTTCAGGTACATATTTACAAAGAAATCATCTTTCATATTATTGAAAATAGAAGTATGGATTATGGAACCATCTTTTTGGCCTTGAGGCATCTTAAAAATGTCGATTTGTTGCAATACTTCGATACAAGCTTGCTCATAAACTTTCGATAATTGAATATCACTTTCTTCCATCAAACATGTTTGGCGAGCGTTTTCAAAATAGAACGGAAGAAGGTTAATAATTTTTATGCATCCAGTTCCTTCTAACTTATCATTGGAAAATGATTTCTTTTTAAAATTTAAAATATAAGGAGAACACGAAAATATTTGCTTTTTTTTATCAAGTACTTTATTCATTGTAGTGCCAATTCGGTTACCATACATTTCTAATTTTTGAAATTCTATGAGCAACCCAATCGGCTCCGTTTTTCCATCATTAAAAGCATAATCTATATTCCATTGTGGAGGTTTTTTATTCCATTTACCTTCACTATTTAAATCAATGAAGATATGTAATCCATTACTTGGCTGTACCTTCCATTCCATAATGTCAGGAATGTCTTCGATAAGGTCATTTGTAAAGTTGATTATTTCCCGTATCATAGCATATAAATTTTAGTTTTTAGAAATACTCTGCTGAGGTAATTTTTTGCCTTCTCAGTTACTCATAATTCATCATATCAATTGTATGTTTCATCTTATCCATTATCTTCATACCAATCCCCCTCTCCTCAATTCATCCCTCAACGCGGGCAGGTTAGGTTTGTGGTTGTAAAGTTCGTGTGCTAGAAGCCGGTTTTGCGGTTTGAAGCCGGGAATTGTGTCAGCAAGTTGAAGCCATTTCACAACGCGCTGGTATACGCTGCGGCCCCTTTCGGTTTCAATGGTCCGCCTGGCTTTTCTGCTGATTTGGTTAAAGCAAAATTCAGGGTACACTTCCAGAATTGGTGTAATCAATTCAGTGAAATGCCAGTCTTCCGGGTGAAGTTCAACAATCTTTTTTATTTCCTCATATCGTATTTCGGCAGCTAATACCTGCACTTTGAAAGGTTTATCGTAATTTATTTCCTTTAAAAGTTGTTCGAGTTTTTCCGTCGTTAGGTGTGGTTTAAGTGTATAGTAATCTTTAATGGATTTTTCATCCACTACCAACCTGTAAAATACACTTACAAACAAAGAAGAGTCCAGCTCTGCTGTAATATTTTCCCTGAGTTGTTTTGCCCAATAACCGGGCTCTTTTGCAAACAACTCGTTTGCCAGCTTAATGAACTCCGGTTTATCATGATTTAAATAATAGGCAAGTAGCTGCGCGGCCACATTGTTGTCCAGCAGGTAGTACTGTCTTGCCGCCTGAAGCCATTCCTGCATGTTTCCTGCCTTTTGATGAAGCAGAAGTACCAGACGGGGCAACGATTTTCTGTCTGTTTTCGATTGGTCGATGACAGATAAAATTTTACCGGGCTGGTTGGATTTGCCGCAAATAACTAACAAAAAGTTCTCGAAATATGCTGCAAAATGTTCATTTTCTGAATACTCTGATTGCGCATATTTGAAAAATAGTTTGCATGTTGTTATTATGGCTGAATCATTGACCGCAGAAAGCGAAATCTTTTCAGCAATTTCGTTCAAAATCCGGTTATGTTCTTCGAGCAGGTACTCGTTCACATCTTCAAAAGAACAAACCGGGTCAGGTACATCGGCAATCAAAGCTGCTTTGTACAATCCGACAAGCATGGCAGCCAGTTCCTCCGGTTTCTGTTGAATGATCGTATCGACTGCACCAGCTTTAAATTGGTCGAAAATTTGGGAAAACTCCAGTTCGCTCGCTTCCTGGTACTGTTCCCATTCTTCCATATATCCCTCATAGGAAGGATGATAGTTACCCCAGTCCGGGTTTTCCAAATCCACTTCTTCAAAGCACGTTTTATAATATTTCAGCGTTTCAACAACAATTTCATTAAACCTTTGATATGTGATTTCTGTCTTTTGATTTTTCACACTGTTTACAAAATTTGCAAATGCTGTTTGTAAATTCAGGTTTTCGCTGATAATGGCATCCAGAAAATCCAGTTTTAATTTTTCAGGTGCGTTTTCGTATAAATTTTTAAAATCCATATTTTTACCTCTTTTCAATACTATCTATATTTTTAAATTTCAATCACTTCAATCTTATTCAACCTCCACCCACCCAAAACCACTGCTGCTCTTCTCTCCCACCCCGGCTCCCCAAATCATCCTGTGCACTTCAACAGGGGCTGTTAACTCAAAGTCAAACAAATTACCCACTACCCTCGATTCTTCTTTTGTGCCGGGCTTCATTACAAAACCGGCACGTTTGAAAGAGCTTGTCCTTCTGAACCGGATTTGTTCCGGATTTATATTTTCCGGATTTCTGGTGTTGTTGTACTTTTCAACCAGGTGTTTAATTGCCAGTGATTCAAACATGTCCTCTTCTGGTGAAAGGTATTGCGGGTGTTTGTCCGTTTCGGTTTTATAACTTACTACCCAGGGAGTCTGTAACCGATAGTTCATGGTCTCTGAAAATCGCGGTTCAGGAAGGGCTTCTACTCGCGATACCCTGAAATCAATACCGTTGAATTTATCCCCCAGGTAAAACTCCTGGCTCATAAACAGGCCTTTTATAAAGTTGGTAGCAGCTTCGGTTACATCGAATGAAATAGTCAACCCTATTTCGTTTACAGAAATTTCAAACAGTTTTTTTTCTTTCCAGAGTTTCGGTTTCCCAAAATTTAACCGTGAAAAACAAAACAGTTTATATAATTTATAGTCACCATGGCCATAACCATAATCATGAAGAAATTGAGCAAATTCCTTGTCTGCTTGTCTCAATACTTTATATATCCAGGCGCTAAGGTAATACTGGTAATCCATTGGCAACATCTTTTGCCTTGTGGTACGGGTCAGATTAATTTTAAATCTCATGAGTTCTACGAATATTAATTAATCAGTTAATTGTTAATGGTTTTTTATATCCAATTATTCAATTGAAATCACAAGTAAAGAAATCTAACTGTCAACATCCGTCAGTTAGAATTTTTTTTGCACGGTTTTTTAAAAAAACTTTGAATTCCTGAGGTTCAATGACTTCTATTTCATTACATAATCCCATAACAAAACGGCCTATGCCCTCAAAACTGCAAACCGGGGCTGTAAACAGGTACTTTTTTTCATCTATTTGCCGGATGTGACCTTCAGCTAACGGATACTCTTCCCTCAATAATTCATAAGCACGGATTGTAAGCTTTAACGTCACCTTAATTTGCCGGTTCGAACTTATCCTGAACACATCAATAGGCATCTTTTTATGTTTAATCTCATATTTCCATAACTGAGGAAGAACCCTGACTGATTTGATACGGGTGTTTTTAAATGTCTTGCAGCATCCGGACTGGATGTCATATGCCCAGGTTGCAACATAATTGGTGGTAAAATCAAAAGGTTCAATTAACCGGTCACGTGCTTCATTACTGTTTGCCGACAAATATTCTTTCAATATAACCTGATTCTTATTCCTTATTGCAACCATTAACTGATGGATATTTGCAGAATACTCCTTCTTTACAATAGTATCAGCTACACGGTCGAAATCGTATAAAGCATATAATTTGTTAATTAAATTCTGCTTTAAAAGATTCTCATTGTCTATAGAATGAATTGCCTTTTGCAAGATTAATGCTTCTTCTCTTGAAAAGTGCAGTAATTCACTGATCTCCCTGAAATAAGGGGAATTTTTATCTATCGAGTAATAACCGCTTTTTGTATTTGGAAGAATAAATCCTGCTTCCTTTAGGGTATTGACATAACGATATACTGTTCTGATTGAGATATCGAAACGTTCAGCAATCTCTTCTTTTCTGTACCTGAGTCCGGATGACAGGAATAGAAGCATTTCGAGCAACTTGTGCAATTTAGGTTGATCGTCCATGATTTAATGTTATTTGAGGTTTAAAACTATAATAAAATTTTCTTTATATCAATATAATATTCTGAAAATTAGATTTAAAAAAAGAAATTTTTCATAATATAATAGCCTGATTAATATATTCTGCCAACTAATGTCATTATGCCGGATCATCAAAGTCTTTTCATGACTGCTATTATTGTGAAATTACTGCAAATAGCTAATATCAGACTATATGGGAATGATCATAAATTATACATCCATTTTTCTCACTGAACCCTGTTATTCTATACAAACATCCGAGATAACCATTTTGAAAAATCTTCGTAAGTTTGATTGATTATTTTTGAAATATGAAACTTCCAATTTATTCAATATTAATGACATTTGTAACGATACTTTTCGTCTTAAGCTGCGATAAAGAAACAGCTGATCAGCAACATCCGGATATATCCGGCCAAATAGTAAAGCACACTTCCTGCAAAGAAATGCTCAAATCAGCTGAACAGTTCACTGCTGATAGTTTATCATGTATTAGTTATTCATTTAATGGCGATAATCAGTTAACTGTCAAACACATAAATGCCGGATTTAATTGCTGCCCGGAAAGCCTGTGGTGCAATATTTCCCTGAAAAATGATACAATAATATTCCACGAGTTCGAAAAAAGTGCTTCATGCAAATG
>CAZJGI010000070.1:0-4972 GCA_964545315.1 uncultured Prolixibacteraceae bacterium | reverse complement strand
AATGCCAATACACTTGCCCATGATGCCATTGCCCTGGCATAGTGATGCCCGCACTCAGCCTCATTAAAAGGGCTTCGCCTGGCACCATTATACCGGTTTCTTATATCCCCTATTACTTCCAGTCCTTCTTCTTCCATCCCTTCATAAATCATACCCACTGCAGCAGTATATTCAAATCCTGTCATTACCTCCGAAAAATAGGGAAAAGGAACTTTGGGGCGTCCCTTGGGCCAACTAGCCATCAGCAATGCCGATTCGTCCCCAAGGGCGTAAGAACGCATGTTGTTGAAATGATCAGTCATGCTTTCACGATAATTATACCTCAAAATACTTTTGAGGGTAGTCTTTATATGCTCTTCCGGTGCCAAATAACCTAATCCGCATATATGTGCCATGTACTGGCCCACCAGCTGGTCGACCAAACAACCTTTGGCCAGCTGGTAACGGGGCATATTAGGTGCTGAATGATCCGTGATCTCTTCTTTTGTTTCCGGATCCAGTACGATATGTTCATAGTATTCACCATTAAAAAGATGCCTGTCCGTCCAAATGCTTCCCACCTGATAAATGCCGGCGCACTTTTCTGCAAAAGCTTTATCACCTGTTGCCTGCGCCATTTTTTCAGCCGCTTTTAAAGCACCCAGGTACCAGAACTGCATCTGCGGATTAGGCCCTAAATAGTTTACATCCATTGTATTGTGCTGGCTGCCTTCCATCACTCCGTCGGCATTGGCATCCCAGCTGTTTTCAAGCCAGGCAAAAGCAAGGGCATTCTTAACATTAGGCCAGCTTTTTTGTAAAAACTCAGTATCCCCTGAAAGTTGCCAGTCGCGATACATCTTCATAATAGTCCCCATTTGTCCGTCGGCTGCTGTTCCCCCGGTCTGATCAACCAGTAAAGGCAAGGCAGTGCGAAATGCCATCCCGCCATCTTTACGGGTAGCATAATTAAATTCTACATCACGCATGGTTTTAGCCAGGTCACCAAATAAAAACGGTGTAGCCTGTTCGTAGTTCCAGACATGAGTGCATGACCCGGCACAGGAACCGTTTCTGTCCATACAACCCTCCCAACCCATCATGTGCCCGCTGCTTATCCTGAAAACAGTCTGGCTGCGCAGAGTGCTGAGGTTAAAAAGGGCAGCCTCCTTTACAACATCAGGCAGGTCAGAATCCAAAAAAGCATTGACAAATAAGAGGGTTTTCTTTTCAAGGTCATCCAGGTCAGGGTAAGTTTTTGAAATTACATCCCAGGCATCATTGTATTTGGTAGTGTAATAGTTACCCACCACTTCACTTGACCAGGCTTTACGATTGGGAAAATGCCATGTCAGGTAAAACTGAAATACCTTCCTGCCTCTGCCCGGGATTTCCTGAAGCACGGCCAGCGAAGCCATCGGATCGTCATCTGCCTGCGTTGTCTTTTCCACTAACCGGCCGTCGTCACTGAAATCGTCCCAAAAATCAAGTATCCCATTGCTCCAGGCATTCGGAACTGAGGAGGTGCGATAAGTAATGCCCGAATTGTCAGAGGTTGTCAAAGCTATCGTTCCCCGGGCAGGATCATCCTTTTCAACATCTCCGGGTTTGAAAAAAATCCCCCGGAACCGGGTGTCACTGCGAAATTCATTAGTATTTTTTACAGCGCCATCATAGATCCTGTCACCTTTCCAGTCAAAGTGAAATTTACTTCCGTCTTTCCCAATAAAATTCCGCATAGATCCACAAACAGAAACTCGAATGGGCTGATCAGTTTTGTTAACTACTTCATACCTCAAAATAGCAATGGGAATGCCACTTGCCTCTGCGTCGCCGGGAATAAATGGATTAAAAGCTTTTATTTTGACTTCAACAGGCATGCCCGGATCAGAAAGATTGACAATTCCAAACGGATATGCAGCATCGAAGGTTGCTTTTTCAAAACGGGGAATACCGTGATGATCCACCGGCCGGCCTTCCATATGTTCATATTCATAGTCCGAAAGTGGCCCCATCAATCCTTTAGTGTACTTTTCCTCACCTGTATCAATAAATATGGCAAAAAACGGGGCATCATTCCCTGGCGTGACAGTACTGAAACCTTTCCCGGGGCGGTTCATAATTTCCCAGTCGATCAGGCTGCCACGGCCGCTGAGAGATACTGTGCCGGTACCAATACCACCTATCGGAAGTGCTACTTTAGTTATGTGTTCCTCATCATAATGACGGAAAAAAGGCCATTCCTGTGCTTTAATCCCTAAAGCAACCAAAATGCCTGTAAGACATAACAGGATAGTACGTTTCATATTTATTCAGATTATTATTTACCTATTTTTTCTTATTACCCTTTTAATATATTGTTCAAGTTATATACCCACTTATGATAAACTATATAGTAACTTCCTTATCCTGATATACAATATTACAAATATTTCCCTTAAATGAAGTAAATCTTAATTAACGACAAACTTGTCTGTTATTATTTTCGTACTGCCATACTATGCCCGGACTGCCCCTTCCTTTGTTTGGCTGCAGGGCTTCGAGCAGCTGAAATTCCCGGTACTTTATTTAGTTCAAAGGGAATAGCACATGTTTAAATCAATGAAAAGCCGGGCCGACATGACTATTCCGCTATTATGGAACTGATCAAATTCATGGAAACATTAATGACGGTTAAACATTGAGTTATAAAATATTTTTATAAACTCCAGTTTTGGATTAGAGTATTAATATTTCCATTTACTGACGTCCATGCCCATACCAAATCATTACCTAAATCTTTTATGGCGGGCCCGCCTTTGCATCTTTCGTCAAAGGTGACTTTTTTTCCCCAGTTAACTCCATCATCACTTTGAATTACATTCATGCCATTGTCCATTCCCTGCCAGGCACAATAGAATCGCCCATTGTGTAAAAAAAATCAGATAAATAAGAATAAGATCTGATCTGATTATTATCACTCCAATTCCTTGTTAAAGGATAACCCGGTGTCTTATCGAAATCGCCAACGAGTAAAAGCATTCCCGGGTCCTGAGTTCTGATATATACCCTCATGAGGACACAATCCGGAGACGGTTGGCCAAAATCCTCAACTTCCTTTATAATTACATTATATCCCCGGCTTTGCTTTTGCTGAATAAGTAAATAGAGGCTATTTCTTAAATTACCGGGAGTTATTATCAAATAATCTTTCTTCATAAATAAAATTATCTTTAATTAGGTTACGAACAAATGATTACATCGGATTTAATATAACTTCTTCTGTTAAATATTCCTTATGCCACAGGTTCTTAAACAGATTAGACATGAAATGAAATGAAACCCATAATAAGTTACGAATAAAATAATTACTAAATACAAGTTTTAATAATTTTAAAAAGCCTGACTATCAATTTTCAGAATTTTCTTAAATTTTTAAGGATTTTTTTGAATCTGTTATCATATAATTTGTAACTTGTTAAATAATAATCTTTAAACAAAAAAAACAATGAGTATCAGATTAGTTTTTGGAGGTATCATTTCCTGTATCCTGATTGGAATGTACGTTTACCTGGTATGGATTGCTGTCGCTGTTGTAACAGCTCAAGGTTCAGTAACCACAATTGAATTCAATGACCAAATGGCCTCTGCGCTATCCCTTATCGGCGGACTGGTATCTGCACTGGTAATTGCCGAACTCGCTATTACGAAACCCGGCGAGATGCCCTTGCAGCGTGCATACACTGATACTGACAAGGTGTCTAAAAAAGCTGTTATCAGGATAATTACTATCGGTTATGTCATCGTGTGGATCATTACCGGACTTACCGCATTTCTGGTCAGCCTGCGGAAACCTGACATACTGCAACCACTCACTGACCTGGGTCAAACGTGGTTGGGACTTGCAGTGGCAGCAGGCTATGCATATTTTGGAATTACCCCGAAATAGTAACCCCGGGATCAAATTTCAATTTTATTTATAATGAATTATTAGCGGTAATATTTCTAAAAAGTTATTGTCAGCTTCATTCCAAATTGATCTCCCTGATTAAAATTTGGAGCGCCTGATCCGATTTGATATTTTAAATCGAAATACTTGTCTTTGTCTTGAGTCAGGTACAACCTTACTGTTTCATCAATTCTATAATAGGTTACCCTGTTCAGAATGTCATACCATACGTCAGAGTCATGAATAAATCCAACACCAACGCCATTAATCTCAAACAACGACTTTGTGTTGATTGCAAGACTGCCCTTGGCCCTGAATATTCCATCTTCAGCAGCTTCCTTGCTTTCATCAATCTTACCGCCTGCTAAATTAACATTTGCCGTATCAAGACTGAATTTATATCCCCCTTGAAGGAAAAAACCAATTTTGGTATATTTTATCCAATCCGGAACATTATTCATCATTGGAGATTGATACCACGGGACATATCCAAATTCAACAATACCGTTTATGACCGAAAAAGTATTATTTGTTTCAATGCCGGCTGATAGAGGTAATATGTGCATGTAACAATTTGTGCATGGAGTAACCTGGCCTCCAATCTCTGTATTTTTAAAAAACATGAATAATCCTGAAAGTTTTAAATCTACTGAAGAGAAAGCATCCTCTGTTCCGGATTGAATATTAAATTCCGGTGTAGCCTGAAATAAACTGTTCTTTCCTGCCAACAAAATATCCTGTTGTTTAAAAAGACTCCCAAAGGGTTGAGCAAACCGAACACCAAAGTCAATAGCATTTTTGTTTAGTACAGTTTTTATTGTTCCCATTGAAACTTCCAATGGTTTCTCCTGAGCATAAGATATTTGGAGCATTGGCAGTACTAAGATGACCAAGTAAATTATTTTTTTATTCATCTTTGGCAACTTTTAAAAATCAGAGGATATTTGCGGCTAAATATTCAACATCATTTTCAAACCAATTATCCGGCCATGCTTTGTCCTCATGTCCGTTTTTCTTCATTGTCCACCTGATTAAAGCACGATAAATGTATTTGGAATTGGCATT
>CAZJGI010000069.1:0-17320 GCA_964545315.1 uncultured Prolixibacteraceae bacterium | reverse complement strand
GGGACTGGGCTCAATTCGGAAATATTGTACTTGACTGGGGATTCCTGGAAGATTTCTCATGGTATGGTATACCGATTGAGCATTTTACAGGTGTAATTACATTTGACTACTGGTTCTGGACTTCAGATTCAGGTTGGTTCCAGGTACCTGTACAAGGTGTACAGCAGATCAGGAACCCTATGTTCTACATAACAGATGTAAATCCTCAGGGTAATCCACAAGCTGTTATTGATAACGCATTGGCAAACGGAAATCCAATTGGCCATCTTTCTTCATTCAGTGCCGGTGATTACTGGGTAGTTGCCATGGATGAATGGGGATGTTTCTCCAATATCGAGAAGGTAGTTATCATGGATCCTCCAACTATGGAGTTAGCATATGATACAGAAGCTGCAGGTTGTGACGGAAGTACTGACGGCAAGATAATTGTCGAAGCTGAGAACGGAAGGTATCCGATCCCGGGGCAGATGGGAAGATATCAATTTATGCTTACACAACAGTCACATATTTTCACACAGGATGAATGGTGGACACAAGCTACATGGAGACCGTTTACCAATGGTGACTTCCAAAATGACAGCCTTGCCGTAATAAGCGTACAGGCTACAGATACAAAACCATATTACGTTGCAGTTCGTGACTATTGTGCTGTTGAAAATCCTGAACTGATCCAGATATTAGGACCATTCTGGATAGCAGGTTCTGATCCGGTTGAAATTGCCTGGGCAGAAGGTATGATCAAACATATCACATGTAATATTTGGGATCCTGAAGAAGAGACATGTGTATCCGACGATGACGGTGCCCTGACAGGATTACTGGCTGCTACCACAGGTGGATCAAGCAGTAATTATGAATATACACTACAATACTGGGGAGAATGCCGGCAGGATGATACATATATTGAAAAATCAGCTACCGCAAGCCGCTGGCCGGAAATAAACGAAACAGGCGAATTTATGAACCTGCCTGCAGGATGTTATACTCTTACAGTAGAAGATGATTCATTACACTGCATGGCAACTTATGATATTGAGATCAAGAAGCCTGAATGCTTCAGCGTTGAGGTAGATGTTATAAATGCAAGCTGCTTTGAAGCTCATGACGGCATTATGAGGTACAAAATTTTCGGGGGAACTGCTCCTTTCGAAGAAGCTACCAATAATGTAGGTGTATGGGAAGATGCAAATGATATTCCTGAAGAACGCTGGTTCGACACTTCATCAGAGGCTATTAAGGTACATGATTTCTGGGCATTCGACCGCAGGGTACGCGCAGGGGCAAAGGAAGTCTGGGTAAGAGATGCACATGGTTGTATTTATGGCCCGGTTGAAGTTGTGGTTGACCAACCCGCTCAATTACAGATAACTGATGTTGTTGCCAAGAAAGTAAGCTGTAACGACCAGAATGAATTGGAAGAAGGAGTTACTGACGATGGAAGTATCACCTTTACTCCTCTGGGTGGCTGGAATATGGACGATGAATTTATTTATTACGCTGAATTGTGGAGTGGAGCTACAAAACTTCAGACATACACATCCAATACGCTGCCTGCTACAATAAAGTTTGAGGGCCTTGATGTTGGAGACTATACCATTAAATTTTTCGAATGGAGTCCGACACTTCCTTATGAAAATCCAATTACTACATACCAGGACTATTTCGAGGATTGGCATAACTGGATCAGCTATGCACCATATCAAAACCCGGATGTGAGCAAATGCTATGTCCTTTATGATAAACCTGTTACAGAACCTGCTCCTATCGTATACGACCCGATTGTATGGCGCGATGTTAAATGTCATAATGAAGCTACCGGTGAAATTTATGTTCCCAATATTACAGGAGGAACCCCAAGTACTACTGAAGGTTATTATGTAGGTTTGGAAGGCCCGGTTGATTATGATTATACATTACAGTCAAATCTGTCTACTCACTATGAAGGAGAATATGGTGGAATTAACTGGTTCTTTACAGGTGCAGGAGAAAATGAATTTACTTTTGATAACCTGACATGGGGACATTATACAGTACATATAATGGATGACAATGGCTGCTGGATTTATAAAGAATCTGGTGAAGTTGGTAATCCTGATACTTTGATGATAGAAGTTGTTCAGCTTGTTCAGCAGGCTAAATGTAACGGAAGCACTGGAATTATCCAAATTGATGCCACAGGTGGTGTTGGTGAATACTGGTATGCAGTAGATTCAACCCTTGTACCGGATCCGGGATCACATGCATTCCCCGATGATATGGACCTGAATGAATATATTGAAGGCCTGAACTGGCAGAGAAGCGATACATTCCATGTTACAGCTGCTACCTGGATAGGTTATGTAATGGATGAGAATGAATGTATAGTTGGTTTTGCAACCAATGAAAATGGTGCACCTATTTATCATCACAGAGTAACTGTTTTAGAACCTGATGCTGTTGAAGCTGACGGATTTGACCAGGTTGCTGCTAAGTGTCACGGTGATGCCAACGGTAAAATTACTATTGAAACGATCTGGGGTGGAAATGGAAACCCATGGACTATCGAAGTTAGTGGCACCGACTATAACGGTGATCCAATCGAGACCAAAACATACACCAAAACTTCTTCATCTAATATTGAACTGACAGGTCTTCCTGCTTCAACAAATCTTACAGATCCTAAAAAGATGTCAGCTGATGACTGGTATACAGTTGTAGTATATGATAAATATGGATGTGTTTCTGAAGAATATAAACAATATGTATTGCATCCTGAAGAGTTCGTCGTGGTTATGAAAGACAAACAAAATGCGTTTATTTGTCCAAACGACCAGGCAGGTGTTTTCGAAGTGGATGTTGTACAGGGAGGAACTCCGTTTGGTACAGGTCCTGATGGTGAACCATCATATGAGTATAAATGGGATGTTTATACCGATGCAGGTTACACTATGCTGGTTGACAGCTTGTCAGATGATACCTACGGATTCACCAAAACATTCCTTGGATATGCAGGATTGTATTACAGGGTATGGGCACGCGATGCAATGGGATGTGAAACTTCACGTGATACCTTTATCGTGGCACCGGATCCGATCGAGTTTAGTGTAAGAAAACTTACATGCTACGGAGATGTTAAAGCATCTGCTAGAGTTTCAGCAATAGGAACTGAAGGTCGTTCATTCAGGGTTCTTTATAAAGAAATATTGAATGGAAATATTGATGAAGAATGGACAATTTATAATGGCTGGTTCAGAGATTCAATTGATATCATTGAAGAATTTATATTCGATGATGAAAATTTAGTTGACCGTCACTATGCTGTAGTTGTTGAGGATACAATGGGATGCCGTTCAATTGTGGACACATTGACATTCGATAAAGTTCAGACACAATTGCAGGTCACTGCCTCAATCAATGGCAATGAAATATCAGCTGAAGCTACCGGTGGTGCCGTCGATGAATCATTGAATCATCATTATCAGTATGCTATTGCCGAGGTTGATGATGAATCACCGCTGGTATGGCAAACTTCAAACATGATGTTAGTTGAAGAATATGGAGAGTATGTTGTTTATGCACGTGATTACCACCTGCGTTGTATAGCTACCGATACTATCACAGGAGGTGCTGCAATCCACACAATCGCCGAAGTACAGGGTGAAGCTGATGAATCACCGGTATTAGGAAAGATCGTTCAGGTAGAAGGTACTGTAACTGCTATTTCAAGCGGTGTAGGTTTCTTCCTGCAGGATGCAGTTGCTGCATGGAGCGGTATCTGGGTTGCTACTACTTCAACAGGCGGACTCGCGGTAGGCGATGGAGCAGTCGTAGTTGGTGAAGTTGCTGAGGTTGATCATGTTACTACTATACTCGCAAGTGATGTTGAGAAAGTAGAAGCGCCATTGGCAATTACACCACTGGTTATGGCTTCACCATCTGCAGCTATCAATGAAATGTACGAAAGCGTTCTGACTATCGTTAAGGGTGCTGGTGCAGGTGCAGTAGATGCAACAAGCAAAGAGTTTGAATTATACTACGAACTTAATGACAGCTTAATGGTGAACGATTGGCTGTATTCATACCATCCTGATTCAATAGTTGCCGGTCATTTCTATAATGTAACCGGTGTCATGAACGGGAAAAATGATGCATTCACCCTGGAACCAAGAATGGAGTCTGATATTGTTGACATAACAAAAACTACTCCTGCTGTTATAACTCCGGAAAGTGTTGAATTCAGAGTATATCCGAATCCTTTCAACGACTATATCTATATTGATAACTACGACAAACTTACAAGGGTTGTTATTAGCAACATTGCAGGTCAGCGTGTTCTTGATGTAGAATTCCCGACAAGGGAGATCCGTACTGAAAATCTGGTAAGCGGTGTTTACGTTGTAAGTATGTTTACTGAAGACGGAAGGGCCAAAACAGAGAGGATTATTAAAAGCAAAAGGTAATACCGAATTGATTGATTAAAAAGGGGAAGCTTAACAGCTTCCCTTTTTTATTGATGACAGCCGGCTCTGATCCGGCTTTTTGTTTTAAGATTTTTAATGATTTAGTTATTTGATTTGAATGGATATCTTTTTTTAATTAATAACTATTTACTAATTATTATACTTTTAAACCGGCTTTCTTCTGAGTGATTTATTTGATTAGTTAATTTTGTATTTAATTGTTTATCAATTTTTTTTATTATGGAGATAATTAACAGGCATGTAACTATAAGAAAATACAGGAATAAAGATGTTCCTGATGACCTTCTTCAGGATATAATATATTCAGGAACAAGAGCCTCTACTACCGGAAATATGCAGGTATACAGTATTATTATTACTAAAGACCAGGAAATGAAAAGCAAATTGGCCCCGCTTCATTTCAATCAGCCTGTTGCAGTGAATGCTCCTGTATTATTGACTTTTATCGCTGACTTTAACAGGTTCTCAAAATGGTGTGAATATAATAAAGCCGAACCCGGATATTCTAATTTTTTATCTTTTTATACTGCATCTATTGATGCATTGCTTGTTGCACAAAATGTATGTATTGCTGCTGAGAGTAAAGGACTTGGAATTTGTTATCTTGGAACTACCACCTATAATGCAAAGGAGATAATTGGGCTTATGGAACTTCCCCGGCTTACCTTTCCTGTCACAACCCTGGCAATTGGTTACCCTGATGAATGTCCCGGATTAACCGACCGTCTTCCTCTGGAAGCAGTAGTTCATTATGAAAAGTATCTTGATTATAAACGCGATAAGATTAATGAACTCTATTCTTATAAAGAGAGCCTCAACTCTATGAAACTGTTTGTAAAAGAGAATAATAAAGAAACTCTTGCACAGGTTTTTACTGATGTTCGTTATCCTCGTTCTGACAATGAGTATTTTTCGGAGAAAATGCTGAAAGTACTCAAAGAACAGGGTTTCCTGGTGTAAACACTATTTGCGGTTAAAGTCTCTTGAAAATGCCTGGTCAGTAGGCATAACGAGGATATCGTCTATGTTAACATGATCCGGACGTGTAATAACAAACAGAATTGTTTCTGCTATATCTTCCGGTTTAAGAGGTGTAAATCCTTCATAAACTTTACCGGCCCGTGCCTGGTCCCAATTGAATCTTACTAGTGAAAACTCTGTTTCAACAGCCCCCGGACAAACAGATGAAACTTTAATTCCGTATTTCAACAGGTCAAGCCTCATACCTTTCGTTAAAGACTGCACTGCATATTTTGTTGCACAATAAACGTTCCCCAAAGGGTAAGTCTCTTTCCCGGCTATGGACGAAATATTTATTATGTGCCCTTTCCCTTTTTGTTTCATCCATCCTGATATAATTCGCGAGATGTAGAGCAATCCTTTAACATTTGTGTCAATCATTTTTTCCCAATCATCAATTTCCCCTTCGTCAATAGTGCTTAATCCTGCTGCAAGGCCTGCATTATTGATAAGAATATCAATATCCTGAAATTCAGCATCTAATCCAAACAGAGCTTTTTCTGTCCCTTCCCGGTTTCTTATGTCAAAATTTAATGTTAAAACCGAAGTGTTGAACTGTGATTCAATCTCATCCTTTAATGATAGAAGTCTTTCATTTCTTCTTCCGGCCAGGATCAGCCTGTACCCTTTCTGACCCAGCAGTAGAGCCGTTGCCCTGCCAATACCTGCAGTTGCTCCTGTTATAAAAACTGTTTGTTGCATTATTATTAATATATTTTACAACCCCTAAATTAATAAAATCAAAATTTTTTAAAGAAAAGTTGTGTGTTGAAATATCTTTATTTTTGCTAAGTTTACCAGAAAATATGATGTTATGAAAGGAGTTATTCAGAAGGAGGCAGAATTTTCAATAGATTCAATACAGGAACCTGAAAATATAGGGAATATTATTTTCTCTCTGATGGCAAATCCTAACTTGTCGAGTATCAACTACTTTAATGATTTTAGTGAATTTCCCCTCTCACCGGCCAACATAGGTTATACTGACAGTGATGAAACAGGCTTGTTTGACATTGATATAGATGGAAGAAGTATGGCGATGAGCACACATGCATTTCATCATCATCTTGAGAGTGATCCTCAAATGGCCACAGAAATATTAATATCACGGGCAGCCCGTAAGATGCATTGCCTTGGAGCATTACCTCTTGCAATAAGCGCTATGTTATATCACATTGATTTCGGGGATCCTAACGGACAAAATATTGCTTCTGGTGCAAAAAAAGGCCTGGTTAATGCAGCTGATAAGTTTAATTTGAAAATTTCAGACAGAAAAATACGTTTTGACCATTTTTCTTGTCATGGCCCGATGCCTGCAACAATAATTATTAGCATGATCAGTTTGGTGGAAAATAAGGAAAAAATTACCAATCATGCTTTAAAGGAAAAGGGGGGTAATATATTTGTTATAGGCCGTTCCTTAAATGACCTGGGCTCTTCAGAATATCTTGAATTTTATCATGGTATAAATAACTCACCATTGCCTTCTTTTAATATTGATACCGAAATCAAAATACAGAAGGCCTTGCGGAATTTGCATAACTATAATTTATTGGAGAGTGCCAGCCCGGTTGGAAAAGGAGGACTTTTTTTTACACTGTTAAGAGCAGGTATTCCCAACGGTCTGGGATTTGATATAACAACAGATGCTGAAGTGCGTATTGACTCATTTTTATTTGGTGAAGCTATGGGAAGGGTACTGGTAGAGGTAAAATCAGAAAAACAGGATGATTTTGTCGACCTCATGACAAGTTTAAAAATGCCATTCTTTACCCTGGGTCATGTTACCAAAGGGGAGATAAGAATAGATGACAAGTCATTTGGTTACATCGATAAAATAACCCCCTCCAAATAATCTTTTTTAAAGCTGCCAGTTTAACCAGTATCTTGTTGTAATATTACAGATATTGTATGGCGTTAATAAAGAAAATCCCTGATGACTGTAAAACCATATAAGTGCAGTGATTCAAGTAAGAAGAAACAGGTTGAAGATATGTTCAACAGCATTGCATCCCGTTATGATCTTTTAAATCATTTGCTCTCTTTTAATATAGATAAAGTATGGAGAAGAAATGCAATTAATCTGTTGGAAGGTTATAAACACAAAAATATAATTGACATAGCTACAGGGACTGCTGATTTTGCTATTGAAGCCGCGAGGTTGAACCCTCTGAAAATTACCGGCATCGATCTTTCGGAGGAAATGTTGAATTTAGGTAAGGTTAAGGTCGAAAAGAGAGGACTTTCCCAATTAATAAACTTGTTAAAAGCTGATTCTGAAGAGTTGCCTTTCGAGGATGAATATTTTGATGCTGCCATAGTCGGTTTCGGGGTTAGAAATTTTGAGAACTTAAAAAAAGGACTTGCAGAAATTTTCAGGGTACTTGCCCCGGGGGGAGTTTTTATAGTTCTTGAATTTTCATATCCTAAAAATAAAATAGTAAGAAATTTTTATACTTTTTATTTTTTGAGAGTTTTACCATTCATAGGCCGGTTGATATCCGGAGATAACAGTGCTTACAGTTATCTTCCTGAATCAGTTGCAGAATTTCCTGAAGGAGATGGGTTTATCAGTATTTTAGAGAGAGTGGGTTATTTCAATTGCAAATGTTACCGGCAGACTTTTGGGATTGCCTCAATATATTTATGTCAAAAACCTTAAATTTTAGGAGGTATACAATAAAAAATCATTTTATTTGTTTGAAAATAAAATGAGTCAAAATTACCAGGTGAAGAGGTATCTTATTATAATATTAATAGCATTTTCCTGTAGTGTGTACGGGCAAAAACAAAAGGTGAACTATATGACCACCTTTGATGAAAAGCTAATACATTTTGGATTCACTTTAGGATTAAATGTGCTGGATTTTGGGGTTACTCATTACAATCCTATAGGCACCAATCCTGAATTTGAAGAAATATTCTGGCAGCTTGATAAAGAGCAGATTACCGGGGATAAATATGTTAGGGCTGATGTTGCCGGACTTATTCCGGGTTTTACGGTAGGGATAGTGTCCAGCTTAAGGATCGGACGTGATTTTAACCTTAGGTTTCTTCCGGGATTATCATTTGGAGAGAGAAAAATTACATATAATTATCCTGTTTGGGATATTAATAATTATGAACCACTGCAGTTCTATTCTATAAAATCAACGTTTCTGGATTTTCCGCTTCTTATAAAGTATAAAGCACGAAGGATCAATAACGACAGGCCTTATATACTTTTCGGGCCTGCATACAGACAGGATATTTCCCGAACTGGTAAAGAGGATTTAGTCAAACTTAAAAATTCGGGATTTTATGCAGAGGTTGGTGCCGGTTGGGACCACTATTTTACTTTTTTCAGACTTTCAACAGAAGTTAAAGTCAGTATAGGTTTAAATAATCAGTTAGGAGAGCCACCTGGCCCTAATCAAAGGCGTTATTATTCAAATGCCATTAAACATCTTCGATCAAATATTTTTACTCTTTGTTTTCACTTTGAATAGTTGAATTGTGCAACTCCCTTCTTTTAAACTCTGAGCAAATAATTCCTGCTGCAATTGCGACATTCAGTGATTCTGCTCCCAATTCTCCTCTGTTAAAAGATGGAATAGATAACTTAAGGTTTATTTTTTGTTTCACTTCATCGCTTATGCCATTTCCTTCATTTCCTAATACAATAAGCCCCTGGCGAGGTAAGTTTTCCGTATAAATATTTTTACCTTCAGTACATGCACCATAAACCGGGAACCCGGTTTGAGTGGCAATTTCAAATATATGGTTAAATGGAATATATACCGTTTTAACTCTGCAAAATGAACCCATACTGGCCTGGATAACTTTAGGATTATATAACTCTACCGTATTTGGTGAGCAGAATAATTGTTCAATTCCGAACCAATCGCATATACGGATAATTGTTCCCATGTTTCCCGGATCCTGAATTCCGTCAAGATACAGGGCCAGGCTACTTAGGTATTGGATTTTGTTGTCATTTGAGGACATTGAACAAAGTGCAAGTGAGTTTTGAGGCTGGCTGAGAAGGCTGATCTTATTGATATCTTCGGTATTTACCGTATATATCTTTTTTGCACGGTTTGCCTTTTTGTCAATACTGTTCAGAAAGGAGTCAGTTGCATATAATTCATTAACTATATAATCTGAGTTCAGAACTTCATTTACATTTTTATCACCTTCAACCAGAAATAATCTCTCTTTTTGCCTTACCTTCTTGCTGGCAAGGGATTTTAATTGTTTAATTTTGTTTTTACTGATCATTTTTAAATATTGAAGCTTGTTTTAAAAGGGTGTTAAATGATTTTAGCGACAAGTTGTATAAATAAATTATCTGATTTTTAAATGTTTATATGAATTGTCATTATTTATTTGGATACAGATTTCAAACCTGTAAAATAATCAGTTAAAATTAATGTTTTCATCTAAAACACTTCATTATTTTTGTTGAATATAAATATATTAAACCAGGTGCCAAAGATATTACAAGAAATATCAACTTCTAGAAGTACTGCCTTTATCTTAGTGGCAGTCATTTTCTTTTCATGTTCACCTGTGAAATATGTTCCCGCAGATAAATATTTATTAAACAAGGTAAATGTTGAAGTTGATAATCCTCAGATAAACAAAGAGGAGGCAAAATCACATATCCGTCAAAAAGAGAATTACAAGATTTTAGGATTTTTGAAATTTCATTTATGGCTTTACAATCTTTCAGGTAAAAAGAAAAATGAAGGTTGGCTGAAGCGAATTGGAGAACCACCGGAGATATATGATCCTGCGCTGGTTAGCGCTTCTGAAGAGAGACTGGGACAATATCTTGAGAACAAAGGCTATTTTCGCAGCGTTGTGGGTTCAGAGCCTGTATTAAATGAAAAGAAGAAGAAAGTTAATGTTAAGTACTCTATAAACACCGGAGAGCAATATAAAATACAATCGGTTAATTATCACTTTGGTGATTCAGCTTTGGAGGCACTTTTTTTTGAGGATTCATTAAAGACAATTCTTCAATCCGGTACACCATTTGATTTTGATATGCTTGAAAAGCACAGGGACGGGATTGTGCAGCTTTATAAAGATAATGGCTATTATTATATTTCAAGAGACGACATAAGTTACCTTGCTGACAGCAGCTTTAATGAAAAAAGAATAAATCTCGATATGTTTGTCGGGACTATAACCGGGCCGGGTTCATTAAAAAAATATTCACAACACTATTTAGACCATTTTTATATTTCTATATTATCAGGTTCTGCGTCATTTGATGATCCTCAATACACTGAAACGTCATTTTTTGATACTTTATCCTGGGATAATTATACTTTATACAGCAATGATGAAATGAATTATCGTCCCGGTTTGTTCCAGGACCTGATGCAAATGGAGAGTGGTTCATTATACAGGCTGAGAGATGCTAAGAATACGTTTGATGCATTTAATCGTCTAAGGCAATTCAGATTTATTGATATTCAGTTCAGGGAAACACAGGCAGTCAGGGATACTCATTTACTGGATTGCCATATTCGTTTGGCACCTGTCAATAAGCAGGCTGTTTCCCTGGATATAGAAGGGACAAATACCTCAGGTAATCTGGGTGTTGCCGGGAATATCAATTATCGTCACAGAAATCTGTTAAATGGAGCAGAATTGTTACATGTGAATTTTAAAGGGGCTATGGAAAGGCAGCAGAGGGTAATTGATAACATGCCTGAATATTTTAATACCCGTGAATTTGGTATTGAATCAAGCCTGACAATTCCTAAACTGCTTGGCCCGGGCAATCTGTTGGATGTTTTCCATGATTTTCTTCCTAAAACGGTTTTTACCCTGGGTTATAATTTTCAACGCCGGCCGGAGTATACGCGTACGATCTCAAATTTAAAATTTGGCTATGACTGGATGACCTCAGATAAGTGGAAACATACCTTGAACCTAGTGGATATCAATGTGGTGAATCTTTCCAGGTTTGATCCTGAATTTATTGATTTTATTAAAGATTTGTATATAAAAAGCAGCTTTACAGACCATCTTATCTTTGCCACCAATTATTCCGTTGTTTACAATTCTCAATCATCCGGTATCAGGCAAAATAATACTTATCTCAGGTTTAATCTGGAATCAGCAGGAAATCTGTTAAGATTACTATCCGGTATCACAAACCGTCCCAAAGTTCAGTCATCCGATAGTCAGGGGCTTGGATCTCCTGAATATTACAGGGTGTTGAATACCCGTTTTGCTCAATATGTTAAGTCAGACATTGAATTCAGATATGGTTACATAATTAATAAATACAATTCTGTTGTAGGCCGGGCCTTTTTCGGAGTAGGGTTACCTTATGGTAATTTTGATGTTTTGCCATTTGAGAAAAAGTATTTTACGGGGGGTGCAAATGGCATCAGGGCATGGCAGGTGAGGTCATTAGGTCCCGGCACATACAGGGCACCTGCTGATAATTACCCGAATCAGTCGTCTGATATAAAACTTGAAGCTAATATTGAATACCGTTTTAACCTTATTGGCTTCCTTGAAGGGGCATTCTTCCTCGACGCTGGTAATATTTGGGCAATAAACAAAAAGGATAACAGACCTGGTGCATTATTCAGGGTAAATGAATTTTACAGGCAATTAGCATTTGGTACAGGTACAGGGTTTCGTTTTGATTTTAAATATTTTATTTTTCGTTTTGACATAGGTATGAAACTGCGGGATCCTTCCCAGTTAGAAGGTAATGGTTGGATAATAGGAAACAGGGCTTATAATTCTGACGATTTTAATCTTTCATTTGCTATCGGATACCCTTTTTAACAGATGCTATTATTATTCTGTACCTGTTAAAATGGCTTGCGGGTAAATCATACTTTTTTACCTGGGTAAAAGATGTTTTGATGTAGTAATTTTAAGCTGTTTTTTTTATTTTGTATTTTTATCAGCCTTTAAGTAAGATTAATAAATAAAAAAACTGAAAATTTATGTCAGGTAATACTTCAATGCGTGATTCTTTTGGCTCAAAATTTGGCGCCATTGCCGCAACTGCCGGGTCAGCCATAGGTTTGGGAAATATATGGAGATTTCCCTATGTAGCCGGGGAAAACGGGGGAGCAGCCTTTATAATTATTTACCTGGGGTTTATATTGGTAATAGGAATACCTGTGATGTTATCTGAGTTTACTATTGGCCGTAGTTCTCAACATAATGTATTCGGAGCCTTCAGAAAACTTGCTCCCGGCAGGCCGTGGTACATTGTTGGCTTGATGGGTGTAGTGGCTGCCTTTATGATCCTTGCCTTTTATACAGTTGTGGCAGGTTGGACACTGGAGTATATTTTTCAATCATTAATAGACGGATTTTCAGGGAAGTCTGCCCTGCAACTAAATGATATGTACAACTCATTTATCGGTAGTACATGGAGACCTTTATTGTGGTTTTTTATTTTCATGATGCTTACGGCTTTTATAATTATGTCAGGAGTTAAAAAGGGAATTGAAAAGTATACTAAAATATTAATGCCTGTGCTTTTCCTGATCCTTTTTGTTTTAGTAATAAGGTCAGTTACACTTCCCGGCGCAGGAAAAGGATTGGATTTTTTATTCAGGCCTGACTTTAGTAAAATAACTCCTTCAACAATTCTTGTTGCTTTGGGGCAGTCCTTTTTCTCTCTTAGTATTGGAATGGGTACACTCATTACTTACGGATCATATATCAGAAAGGATGATAATATGGGACTTACTGCAACATCTGTTGCTTTAGCTGATACTTTTATTGCAGTTTTAGCAGGAGTTGCCATCTTTCCTGCTGTTTTTGCTTTTAATATAGAACCCGGATCTGGTGAAGGATTGGTTTTTATAACTTTGCCAAATATTTTCAATCAGATGCCCGGAGGTTATATTTTTTCCCTTCTGTTTTTTCTGCTGTTAACAGTAGCTGCCCTTACCTCTACTATATCAGTGCTTGAGGTTATTGTAGCATTTTTTGTTGAAGAACTGAAATTGAAACGTAAACCTGCAACATTTCTGGCAACAGCATCTGTTTCTGTTTTGGGTTTGTTTTGTGTTTTATCCTTCAGCTCAATGACTAATGTGAAAATATTTGGATTTACCATCTTTGAGTTGCTGGATTATACATCAGCAAACTTTTTCCTGCCTGTGGGAGGATTATTTATTGTTTTGTTTGTTGCATGGTTCCTTAACAAAAAAATTGTGAGAGATGAACTTTCAAACAGGGGTGAACTGGCAGCGGGTTATATACCCTTTTATCTGTTTGTTATAAAATTTATTGCCCCTTTGGCAATTGCATTTATCTTTCTTCAGGGGGTTGGTCTTATTGAATTCTGATAAGAGAAATATCTGAACATATAAAATTTGTGTAAGGAGATAAGAAATTGTATCTTCATGGAGTTTTTTATCCCCTTAAACACATATTATATGGCTCGCTTTTTCAGAAAAGTAAAGGATTTTCTAATTTTTTCCAGATCCGACAGAAATGCTGTAATCACTCTGGGTGTGTTAATTATAGTAGTAACAGGAGGTAATTTATTTATCAAACACATGCAAATGAATACCCCTGTTGATCATTCAGAGTTTGAAAAATTAATGAATGCCTGGAATACGCGACAGCGAGATAAAGATTCTGTTTCAAAGAATATTTTTAAATTTAACCCTAACGAAATTTCCGAAGAGTTACTCGATAGTTTATCATTACCTTCTAAGGTTAAACAGAATTTGTTAAAGTACCGTTCTGCTGGCGGGAGGTTCATAAAGGCTGAAGATTTTAGAAAAATCTACGGTATGAATGATAGTTTATATGCTCTTGTCAAGGATTACATAAGCATAGAAGACATTGAAGGTGATTCACTTAAATTGGAAAAATGGTATACAGGAACATATTCAACCGAAATTACTGAGAGAAACGGGGATTCTGGCTGCAGGCTTCAAATTGAGTTGAATAGTGCTGATTCTGTTAAGTTACTTGAATTAAATGGCATAGGTAAAGTGTTTGCTTCCAGGATAGTAAAGTACAGGAATTTACTGGGTGGTTTTTATAATGACAGTCAGTTGCTGGAGGTATACAATTTTCAGGAGGAAACGCTAAATAATATACGGCCTTATATTATTATTGACTCAACGGCTATAAAAAAGATACGGATAAATTTTGCAGGTTTTTCCGAACTTATCAGACATCCTTATCTAAGTAAGGATGAAGTAATTAAGATTTTGGAGTACAGAGAAGAAAACGGCTTGTTTTTATCTGTTGGTCAGTTTGGTGATATTATTTTATCTGATTCATTAAAATTAAAGAAAATTAAACCCTATTTGACATGTCGTTAAAAATCCTTAAATGAATAATTATTTCTGTGAGGTATCATTTTTTTAGATTAAATTTGAAATACAATGAATAATTTTTAAATTTGCGCCTCAATTTTAAAATGGTAAAGGTATGATAATAATCCCGGTGAAAGAAGGTGAAAACATCGAAAGGGCATTAAAGAGATTTAAGCGTAAATTTGAAAAGACAGGCGTAGTGAAGGAATTACGTGAACGCCAGAAGTTTACAAAACCCTCGATTAAGAGAAGGGAAGAAGTTAAGAAGGCTGCTTATATAGCAAAGTTACAGCGTCAGGAAGACTAAGACAAGTTTAGTGGTTTCTGATGATTGATTATTGTATTAATGAGCTATCAGGAATCGTTTATCAGCTATTTAAGGTATGAGAAGAGATGTTCTCCTCATACAATTATGGCATACCAGAAAGACCTCGATCAATTCATGGTATATTGTACCGGGATGGTCGGGGAATTTGATGTTAAAGAGGTAAATTCAAAACTGGTTCGCAATTGGGTAGTTGAAATGATGGAGCAGCATTATACTCCCAGGTCTGTTAATCGTAAAGTATCCTCCCTGAGGGCCTATTTTCATTTTTTAATGAAAATCCAGGTGTTAGATACTAATCCGGCGGTTAATATTATTCTCCCAAAGATCAGAAAAAAGTTACCCTACTTTGTTGAGGAAAACAGGTTACATCATCTGCTTGATGATGGATTTTTCACTTGTGATTTCAGGGGGATAAGGGACAAACTGATAATTTCCCTGCTTTATGGCACAGGGATAAGGCTATCTGAGTTGATGAAGCTGGAGGACTCAGGTATTGATACAAAGAATTGTCTGATCAAAGTATTAGGGAAAAGGCAAAAGGAAAGGATTATACCATATCCGGCAAGTATAAACGCTATTCTTTTTCAGTATTTGGAAGAAAGGAATAAAAAGACAGGATTAACATCCGGCATATTAATAGTTACAGATGAGGGAAGACCTGTATATGAAAAATTGATTTACAGAGTTGTCAAAGACAATCTTGAAAGGGTAACTTCTCTTGAGAAAAGAAGCCCTCATATTTTGCGTCATTCCTATGCTACTCATTTGCTTAACAAAGGTGCGGATTTGAATGCTGTAAAGGAGTTGCTTGGGCATTCAAACCTGGCAGCTACAGAAATATATACGCATACAACGTTTTCAAAATTGAATGATATTTATAAACAAGCCCACCCCAGGGGTGATTAAAAATTATTACTATGGAAATAATTATCAATTCGGTGCATTTTGATGCAGATCAGAAGTTGGTTAATTTTGTTAACAAAAAAGTAAATAAGCTTGATACCTTTTTTGATGGTATAATTAACGCCGAGGTAACATTAAGGGTACTCAAGCCGGAAACCGCAAATAATAAGATTTCAGAGATCAGACTTTCCATACCGGTAAATGGCTATTTATTTGCTAAAAAACAGGCAGATACATTTGAAGAGGCGACAGATTTGGCAGTAGAAGCAATCAGGAAGCAATTAGGAAAATTTAAAGAAAAACTCAAGAACAAATAAATTATTAAATTTTATCTTGTAATTTTAGATTTTTAAAATAATATTTTTACATTTGCACACCCAATTTGGAGCGTTACGGAAACATCTGAATTTAAAGCAGTTTAGTAGTTAGTGCCGGGTTTTTTGTCATAATTCAATATTGATCCGGGAAATTTTTATTGTTTAATTGTTTTGAATTTGAGATGATATTAAATAAGATAAGGATATTTAATATTTTTTTGTAATTTTGCACCGCGTTTTTACAGGGTATAATTGCGGGAGTAGCTCAGTCGATAGAGCATTAGCCTTCCAAGCTAAGGGTCGCGGGTTTGAATCCCGTCTCCCGCTCAAAAAAATGAGACTGGAGTTTTAAGCCAATTGCTTTTAACTCCTGTCTTTTTGTGTGTTAAAAAGGCCGGAGTAGCTCAGGGGTAGAGCGCATCCTTGGTAAGGATGAGGTCACGAGTTCAATTCTCGTCTTCGGCTCAATGGATTTAGATAATAATTAAAATTTTGGAGTTATGGCTAAACAAACATTTGTAAGGGATAAAGATCATGTCAATATTGGCACAATCGGCCATGTTGACCATGGAAAAACCACCCTCACTGCAGCTATCACAATGGTATTGGCCAAAAAAGGTCTTTCTGAAATCAAAACATTTGATTCAATTGATAATGCACCTGAAGAAAAAGAAAGGGGTATTACCATTAATACTGCTCATGTTGAGTATCAGACAGCGACCCGCCACTATGCACATGTTGACTGTCCCGGTCACGCCGACTATGTTAAGAACATGGTTACCGGTGCAGCCCAGATGGATGGTGCCATTATTGTAGTTGCCGCAACCGACGGTCCTATGCCGCAAACACGTGAACACATTCTTCTTGCACGTCAGGTAAACGTTCCTAAGCTTGTTGTTTTTATGAATAAAGTCGACATGGTTGACGACGAAGAGCTTCTCGAACTTGTTGAAATGGAAATTCGTGAACTACTCGAGT
>CAZJGI010000068.1:11213-17556 GCA_964545315.1 uncultured Prolixibacteraceae bacterium | reverse complement strand
CCGGATGGGAGAGGTTTTCAAGTATTAACTTTTTTCCGTCCTGTCTTAATATAGCTCCTCCTTTTACTATCTCAACATCTGCAGTGGTTATAAGTTGCCAGGTTATCAGTTCGGTTTCGTCGGAAATTTCTATTTTATCTTCAATAATGAGTGATGTTTTACTGTCTTTAATAAACCTTCTGACGGCACTTTTTAACTGCCCTTGAAAAGTTTGTGTCAAATCTATTGTGGCCTCCGGATTCAGGCCTTCTTTAAAATCCACTATTGAAGCCAGTCCGTCGGCTACGTGCAATTGGTTGTTTACGGTAATGGTACTGTGACCGTAGTTATTTTTTGTAATCAGCGTCCAGCGCTGGCAGTCCTGGCAGCGTCCCCACAGATTGAAGCCAGTCTTTTCCAGTTGGTGATAATCCTGGCTTCCGGGATCAATGACCCATCGGACGCCGTTCAGTTCAAATACAAATGAACCTCCATCCATGTTGCTGTGATTGACGCTTCCCCGTCCTCCTTTCCCCCCGAAATAGTATTTATGGGGATCATTTGCATCTCCGGTAAAAATTACAACCGGGTTGGCGCCGCCTCCTTTCCAGGCAACAGGCAGCGGCTTATTCTCTTTTTCTTCAAATTGTGCCAGCCAGACCAGTCCGGCTCCTGCAAGACGTGAAAGCTTTCCCATCTCCTCAACAGGCATTAGAAAGCGGTCTTCTTCAAAAAAGGTTTTGTTTCCTGTTTTTGCAGCAAACCATGCCAGGGTAATGTCTCCTGAATCGCTCCGTTTGTTTCCGCAGTCTGCAAAATTGTAATACAACCCTGAAGGTGCATTGCACATCACTCTGAAAATTGCACTTTCTTTAAAGCCTGGATATTCAAAATGGCCAAAGTCACTACCTAAAGCACTTTCCAGAATAGCAGCGGTGATGACTGAAAAACTGGTTCCATACTCCCAGTAAGTAGAACCTTCGGGGTAAACACCGTCCGGACCATATTCAGCCAATGCATTTGGGAGGCCGTCCAAAGCCCGGTGAATAGTTTTCGCGGCCAGCTCAATATCTTTTTCGGCAATTGCTATAGAGGCAGCGATCATCCCACCGTTACAAACCTGATTCCAGTTATTGTTCCCATATGCCCAGCCGGGTGCACTTCCGTTGTCAGGCCAGCTTGGTTTGATCCCTTTTTCAATCAGGGCATTTTGAGCCAATTCTATGGTTGGCTTCGGAAGTTTACCTGCAGTCCAGTCAAGTGCAATAGCCACAGCTAAAGACATTTCAGCTACATCAAGATAATGGGAAGGGTTCCAGTCGGAGAAATTACAAACAGCCGTAACTTCATCATTGATCCGGTTCAATACCCTGGTATCTTTATCAATAATGAAGGCCATGCCGAGCATATTCATACGGTAAAGCATCTCCCGGGAGACCGAAAGAAGCCGGCGGCCTGTCATTATTCTTTGCAGAAGTGGTTCATTCTGAATTTTTTCAGCATTCAGGATTATCGCCCGGGACATATTTTTAACCACCGGGTCTGTCTTTAATTTGCTCCTGAGATCACGTTCAATAGAAGAGTTTATTACTAGCCGGGGTAATGATTTTCGCAGGTTTTTTTTCAGGTATTGGACTGATACAGGATTGTCAAGCTTTGGAATATCCTCTTTGGAGACATCGGAACCCAAGACAGGCTGACTCAAAAATATGATCAGTAAAATGATGCATAGTTTGTCAATTGACAGGCTTAAATTCTTTCTCATTTTGTTTTTGTTAGTTAAATGACTTTAAGTACAATTATATCTGTATTGCACTTTAATATTACAATTTTTTCTGCTATATAAAAAGTGTTGACAATTTTTCCCTGGTGAAATTTTATTCTGCTAATCCTTATAGGACATAATTTTCAGATTTGTTAATTTAACCAAATTACAGGTTTTGAAAGCTTTCAGCGGATTATATAATTATAATGTTAATGCTGTGTGGTAATTGTATGTGGCTTTTGCCGTTAATTCTGTTTAGTTAAACTTAAAAATCCACCTTTTTTAACGGTGGTACTGTAATAAAAGCTTTGCTGTTAATTTTCTAACTTTGTTAAATGGGGAAATACAGAAAATTAACGCATGTTATATTTAAGTGTAATTACTGCCGCGGTTGGCCCGCGGTTGGCAGGGATTACAAATCCGTGCCCTTGTTGAATAATGATATGGTCCGGATTACAAATCCGAACCAGCGGAGGCTCTGACTTTACCCTCTTTTAGAGGATTATATTATTAAAGCCACCTCCGGAGGTGGTGGTTTACTCTGTTTCCGGTATATTTTCATTTGAAGTATTTCCCTTACAAGATGTATTGAATATCAATTTATTGTAAATGCTGAAAAAAAGCTCAAAAAGAAAAAAAACAAATGAACATATTGTTTTTTTATGAAAATAGCGGTAAATTTATTTAGAACAAAAGTTCATCTTTAATTTTATGTTAAAATCAACCATTTATCACGATGAAGAAATCATTTTTAATCATGGTTCTTTTCTGTTTAGGCATTATTCAGGCAGAAGGGCAGCAATCATTTGAAAAAGAGATAACCGGAATTAGCTGGTCTGTTGGAGATTTAGGTGCTGAGGAGCACTGGATGCCTGTGTGGCTTCCGGTACTGCATACAGCGGTTCGTTTTAAAACAGGAATAAGGTTATCAGGGGGTTCAATTTCTCTTACTTGTCCGGTAAAGGTACGAATGGAGTATAATGTACTTGACGCCACAGGAGGCAACCGGATGAGGTTCAGGGTTAAAGCCACTCCCCAATCCTCAGGCCAAAATACTTTTACCAGTGGTTTCGGATTTTATTTTCCGAATAAAACACAGGTGGGGCTTATCGGGGTTCCCGGCCTCGACAATCTGCTCCCCTGGTTTGATACGGGAATAGACCTTTGGGATTTATTGTCAATTGTACCTGTTGCAGGGTCACCGATCTCTTCTGCAGTATCTAATATCGGTGTTAACATGAATTCTGCTGATGCTTTGCCGTTGGGAAGTTCAGCAGAGTACCATGATACACGTACCCTGTTCAGTTATGATTTGACAGATCTTATCAAAACAGATGCTAAAAAAGCAAATGCTGTAACCAGGCTTTACAACAAGCTAAGTCCATCGGCACGAAGCAAAGTGTTGACAGCAATAAAAGTTGTCAAGCGCTGTAATGATGCAGATGCTTTGGGAATATTTGAAGGAATCCTGGGCACGGCAATAGAAAAGGTTGCCGGACTGGGTTCAATAGGAATTAAAGGAGATCCTTATTTTAAGGTAGAAGGCACGAAAATAGTCATGATCGTTAATTTTAATGTTGGAAGCCGCACTGGCGGAACAACCGTTATTACCCTGACCGACCCGGCTCAGTTTGGAGAATTTTTTGTAAGTATTCCTCCTTTTGTGACAAACAATGAACTACTTACAGTCTCTATAGATGAGATTTACTATGAATTTAAATTATCCCAAACCCTCAATTCACAAATGGCTGTACCTGTACTGGGGGATATTGACATGGTTGATTACACAAAAGTTATTACATATTCCAGGGCAACAAAAGGATTATCTGAAAGTGAGTATAAATTTACCGTTCCGCTTCAGCCTTCAAATCTTCCCATTCCCGAATACATAGTGACCGAGGGAGCAGTTTCAGCAATTTATACCTATGTAAGTCCCAATATTCCGCTTAAAGGTGTACTGGAAGTTAAAAAAGGAACCCAGGTCGTAAAGACACTTTCAGAACAAAATTTCAAGACAACGCACGGACTTATTGCTACCGGACTGACTCCTTCAACCAGTTACAGTTATAATTTGACATGTTATGATGCCGCCGGAAATTCTTATTCAGTCCCGGCAGTTACAAAAACGACTAAAGCTGAAATTAAAAAGAGGTCATTAAATGAAGAACAGGATGGCCAGTCCATAAAAAATCTTACTGCAACATCGGGTAATGATCATTTTACGGTTACATGGAATACCGACCGTACCTCATCAACTGAAATATTTTTCTCTCCTTCGTCCCAGGAGTATCTTACAACATATTTATCGGGAGTAAAAAAATCTGATAATTCGATCAATGTCGGATGGGCAGATGCCGTTGATCTGCCGCGAAAGCTGGAAACCAGCCATTCCATTACCATTCCTGACCTTGAACCGGGTACTAAGTATTATTATCGTGTGTCCTCCAGGTTTTATAACAATAACAATTCAAATGACAAATATCTGTTTTATGTTGATAAGGTTGGTGAGATAACAACTAAAGCATTTCCAAAGATCAAAATAAAGACAATGGATGGTACACGGCCGGTTGCATCTTTACCTGTGGAACTCTTTAAAACCACAGATACTTCAACTCCTATGATATTAAATACAGGCAGTGACGGATTGACTCCTGTGTTTGTTTTGGAACCCGGTGTTTCTTATAAAGCCCGGCTGGGGAACCATGAGGGTTTTGCAGATATACTATCTTCTGTAATTAATGTCCCCTCTTCAGCAGAGAATGAATTGCCTGCGGTGACATTAAATTTAACACGCAAATCATCAACGGGAGGAAAGGTAGTTGACAAAGACGGTAATCCGGTACAGGGAGCTTTGGTAAAGATATCAGGAAGTACACAACAGGCATCTACGGATTCACAGGGTAATTACAATTACAATAATTTAAATATTTTCTCTGATAAAGAATTGAGTGTAACCAAATCAGGTTATTTTGAAAATCGCGGGCAAGGCCGGTTTAATCAGTGGGGACTGTTTTCTGCCGCTCCGTTAGTACTTAACAGCAGTACAACCAATTTGCAGATAACCCTGAGAGAAGGGTCATCTCCGGTATCAAATGCAGGTGTAAATGTCAAGAATCCTGCGGGAACATTGCTAAAGTCGGGAACAACGAACAGCTCAGGAGTTGTAACACTACAGTATGCATTCCCATCCAGACCTGCACCGGGAGTCTATTCAGTTGAAATCAACCCTCCCTCAGGGTCAAAAATAATACCATCAATTGAATATATTGGTATTGAACCCGGACTGTCTTATAATCACCAGTTTCAATGTATAGCCGACAGGCTTGCACCGGTGGTTTCCGACATTGTATTCCGGCAGGAGAGTGGAAATATTGTTGCAGGATTTGTGTCAAGTGAATCCGGGAAATACATGGTTGAAATAACATTACCTTCCAATCAGTCATCAACCCTGCCATGGACAGATTTCCCTTCAGGGTCTGTATCAGTGAGTAACAAGGTTATTGTAAGTAATGCCACTGCCGGAGTCTATAAGATAAGGATCAGGGTAAAAGATAACTATGAGAATGAAGTTATAACAGATATGGCTGACTTTAATTATATCAGTACATCAGCTATGCAGTTAGGAGCTGAAGAAATTACCACTAATTCGGCAGTACTTAACTGGATAAAATACCCTGACAGTACTAATTTTGGTAAATATGTTCTTTACAAGACAGGCGGAGCTACTGCAACTTCAGGAACTGTGGTGGCAGAAGTCACGAATATATCAGCAGTAAAATATGTATTGGCCAGGTTAGAGTCAGGTACTCAATACTTTTATGTACTTAAAGTTTTTGACAAAGAGGGAAGGGAGACCGGATCTTCGCAAGATCCTGCAAAGGTAGCTTTTACAACCCTTTCAGCTCCCCCGGAAATTTCCAATCTCCTTATCACTCCAAGTCCGGCATTGCTTAATCAGCCTGTAAATATAACCGCAGATATAACAGACAGCGATTCTAAAATATCAGGTGTAATAGTCAATTTAGATGACGGACAGACTAAAAATACCATATTCAATACAAATCCTCAATCCCAAAGTTACCGTCTGAACACCACTTATACACCCAAAGTTGCCGGTCAGTACGATGTAACTGTTGAAGCAACTGATGAAAAAGAATCAGTACATAGTATAGTAAAACTGGCAATAGGAGGAGCCCAACTTCCCGATATAAGGTTTGAAAATACACCTTCAGCTGTGCAGGTAAATAAAGAATTTGAGGCTGTTGTTTCCATCACCAATTTTAAATCACTCAGTGTTGGCAACATAAACTGCACCATATCATTTGGTGATGGAAATAAATATTCAACTGACTTTACAGGATCCGAAGATAATCCGGTTTTCACATTCAGCCATGTATATAAGACCGGAGGTACATATAAAGCTGAGGCAATGCTAACCTGCGATTCTGACGCGGGAAAGATCAATTCAAATACAGTTTATTGCACCATTTCTGTTTCCGCAGAAGAGGAGCCTGTTGTAGAAACTACATCATTGAACGGAGCAGATTTAGGAATAACAGAAGTTACCATGCCCGAATCTGCAAAGATATTTACTAATGT
>CAZJGI010000068.1:0-11113 GCA_964545315.1 uncultured Prolixibacteraceae bacterium | reverse complement strand
TGTCAGAATAAGGATAGATTAGCGCCATTGCCAGCTTATTTCACAAATGTTGAAGTAGAAAAATAATAAACCGGTTTATACCGGGTGTCATAAATAAGGTTGATTTAGTTTTAATTTAAACGTTACTTATATGCAAAAGTCAGAGTTTAATTTCGGAAGAGCGATGATAAATATAGTCATTCTGCTCGCCGTTTTATTTTACTGTTGTTCCGGAAGGAATTCCGGTAAATCCGAAATAAGTGAAGTTCCCCGGGAAAAGGCAACCACCAAAGAAGATGTACAGCCTCAGATTGAGGATATTTCTGATAATCCGGGATTTTTTACTGCTTCAGTTATTGAACCGTCAGGTGATGAAGCCAATGCTATGTTAAAATTGCTTGTGCCATTATTTGAAAGACAGCTAAAACAGGTCAAACTGGTTGAAGAACACGGAGAATATACGGATGGTTCCTGGCCGGATGTTAAGTACTCCCTTACATTTATTTCACGGAAATTATTTGACATGAAAGACGGGGATGATTTACATGCTCTCTTTTTGGAGAATGGTTTTAATCCCAGTCCGAGGCTTGGAAAAAAACCACAACACGGGAGAAATTCTTTGGCAATGTCACTGTTCAAAACATCGGGCAGTACAGTTCATTCTATGACGATAAGAATGTATATGCTTGATTCAAAAATAATTGTTTACGTACATAAACCCGATTCACCACTTGATAGGATGTGACAGGTGGAAATGATGAAATAAGAGTGATTTAATCAGATAATAAAATAAGGCTGCTTCATCAGGCATATTTCAACATCTTGTAATTTGTAAGGAGTTGAATAATGCAAGGATATTTTTGACTATATTGCACTATTATGAAGCACAAATATAAGACCGGTCTGGTATTAAGCGGAGGAGGAACAAGGGGTTTCGCCCATTTGGGAGTTATCTCCGCACTTTTTGAGAAGGGGATTAAACCGGATATTATTTCAGGAGTAAGTGCAGGAGCTATAGCGGGGGCATTTATTGCAGCAGGTAAATCACCTGAAGAGACTCTGAAAATATTTAATAAAGGCTGGTTTTTTTCTTATACAAAACCACATATTCCGGTTGACGGATTATTAAAATTCAGTGGTCTTAAAGAGGTGATTGAAAAAGAAATCCCATATAAAAACATTGAGGACCTCCCTGTGCCTTTCTATATTGCTTTATCAAACCTGAACAAAGGTGAGGTTGAATATCATAATAAAGGATTGCTTTATCAGACTGTATTAGCATCCTCATCAATACCTGTTTTGTTTTCTCCGATTGAGATTAACGGTCAGTTTTATGTTGATGGAGGACTGATGGATAACATTCCTGTTGAACCGATAAAGAATGATTGCGAAAAAATAATCGTTGTCAATATTAGTCCCATTAATCCCTGTGAAACATTTAACAATTTAATTAAGATTGCGTCCCGGACTTTTTACATGAGTGTTAATGCCAATGTTCGCGAAATTCGTAAATATACTACCATATTTATTGAACCTGAGGGGATTAATAATTGTGAGATTTTAAGTCTGAGCCATGCTTCTGAATTGTACGAGCTGGGATACAGATCTGCCAATAATATCCTTGAAAAGGGAGATGCATGAAATATATTCATGCTTATGTTAATATTTTCCTGATATTTTTTTCCCAGGGCACATTTACAATAATAAAAATATAGTATTTTTCCGGCCAAAAAATAGCATTGAATTTAACTTCTGGTCTTTTATTTATAGGTTTATTTTATACCATTTTATTCGTTTCGTGTTCTTCGTCAGTAATGGACAGAAATGAAGCTGAGCGTTCTTTGAAGGTACTGAATAGTGATATCATAAATTTTATTGATAAAACTTCAGGTTCCCCGGAATTTCAGGTTCTGGAGTTTCTTTCAAATCAACCTGATTCTCCTCTGCCCATCAGAAAAACAAATGACAGGAAATTTAACTTTTCAGCTTTTAATTTTACTGAAAATATTGGTGAGTATAAATGGGATAAAGAAAACAGATGCTTTATCAAAATAGGGGAAAGCGAAATTATAATAATTCATCTGGATGATTGTATTGCTCCCGGAATAACTTTCATTTTATCTGAGTATCTTGATGGATATGTATCTCAAAGGAAGAAGTTCCCAATTTCAATAACCTCAAAGATCATGGCTGATAATGAAGAAATATGGTATTTAAAATATAAGGGGAATTTGGCGGATGCGATGCCGGAGAATATTAATTTTCAGTCAGGAGGTAAGGAATATTTAATGGAGGGTCAATTAAAAAGGTCCAAGGAAGACAATAACGGGACACTTGATATAAACTTTAATTTTGCATTCAACGGTAACTGTCTGATCAATACCTGTTTTCAAAGTACTATTGGTTATAGTCTGCATGGATATTATTTTAAGCAGGCGGAGGTTTATCAGAGATTTTCCGGTCACTTTTTTAAAGGCCATTTTGATAATGAAAAAATTAATCCTACATCAAAGAATTATGCAGCATCCTTTAATCGTCACTCAAAACTGGGATTATATGAACAAAACATTATAAATGGTAAATTTAAAAAAGTCGGGGATTTGGTGCTTGCCGAAACGGAGAATCAGGAGTTACTGGATTACCATATAAGATTTGCTGATGGTAAGGAGGTTTTATTTGGTAATTACATAGCTGTATTTGATGAATTAATGAATTTTAAGTACTAAACCTGCTTTAGGAAAGAAGTTGCCGGAGTTGATTTGTTAAGGAAATGGATGATATATGCATGTTGGAGATTTATAATATTCGGGAAGAGGTTCGTTTTATTTATGTAAAAAAATATTATGTATAAAGAAATAATTTTATTTTTTAAAAATGAGCTCACAATTTAATTTATTTTACTTATGAAAAACATTAATTTATTGATTTTGATTTTTATATCAGTTAGTTTGGCAGTGATTGCATGCAATTTACTTGATCCGGAAGAAACTGATCCGGAAAAAACCCTGGGCAAGCCTGGGAATTACTGGTCTGTTGGTGCCTCCGGATATAATAATTCCATGATAACCATTGATGAGAATAATGGCGGTGATGTTGTGGCTTCCTTTAACTTCGCGGGTACAAAATATGAGGTGGAGGGAAAGATCACTGATCAGGGTATTTATGATTACGTTTACAGTAATGGTGATAAAAAGAAGCCTTTTACCCTGGTAAAATTTGATGCTAAAGTTGGAGATCAGTGGGAATTCAATGTCGGAGGGAAAAAGGTTGTTCGCAAAGTAGTACATAAAAGTACTGAAGATGATTACTCTTATGCTTTCTGGATGATTAAGACCATTAATGTTGAAGAGACTGTCCCGGATGGAACACTTATAAATGGTTCTGAGGCTCAGATAAAAAAGATACTGTGGAAATTTAACCACAAATTTGGTTTTATTGCAGCTACTGTAACGAAAAGTGACGGATCTACAGTTGAGGTTTCTCAATATACAACTAATGCTGCTGATTAATGTTATCTTTTCAGTAAGTTCTTTTTCAGGTTATTGACTATGCCAGATTACAGTTGGGAAAATGGCTGCCGGCGATGATGATTCAGAATATCATTCTGCCTGTTTCGTGATCAAACATTGGATTAACTATAAGATCATTTGGGAAAACGGTGAAGCCGTCGTTTGTGTCCAGGTCAATATCAAGTACATCTTTAAAGGCTTGATAAATTAACAAACTGCAATACCAGTAATGTTTTTGTTCAGGAACATTACTGGTATTTTTTTTGGCACGCCAACTGGATTTGTCAGGATCCTGGTTGATAATATATTCAATTACTTTTTCAATTTGCTCTTCAGGCAATTCAGCTCTCAGACGGTATCTAATTCCTTTATATTGATTTCCAAATGATATATTTGCATAATTGATATCTGCATCTTCCTTAAATCCCTTAATCGTTCTTATCTGAAACTCAGGGGGTACATCTCTTGAATGTGATTCCATTATCTCGGTTTCAGCTAAAACTTTCTCAGGATCGTAACCTGAACTTCCCTTTAAAACTATGACAGCATGCCCGAATCCGCTCCCGTCAGGAACGTATGAGGTGCCGGGAAGCCAGTTACTGTTGGGTCTGACAAGAATATCCCCTCTTTTGAATTCAATAGATTTGTGAGTCATTTCATTAGTGTTTAATAATGTCTGACCGAAGGAGGTGCAGGATAAAAGTATTAGTATGATCTCAAAAGATATTAATAGAATCTGCCTAAAGCTATTCCTGATCATTCTTGCAAGTTAATTTTATAATTTTACTGTAAAAATATATGAAACGAGTGTAATAATTACAACTATATACAGGCTTCTATAAAAATCAAATAATTTCAGGAAAGATTTTGAGGATGTAAAAACAATTAATACATTTGCATCCACAAAATTTTAGCTGTTTACCGTTTCTGCTTTTATGCAGTTGCAAAGCGATTATCTAACAATAATTACGGTGAGGTGGGTGAGCGGCTGAAACCATCGGTTTGCTAAACCGACGTACGGATAAAACTGTACCGCGGGTTCGAATCCCGCCCTCACCGCTCTCTTTATCAGGAGAATCTGTAATAGATGGATATATCTTATTTTTTACCTCTTGACCTTTTTATTTTATAAACTCCTTTTCTGTATTTCCCTGTTTTTTCATTTACCACCCTGGAAAATTCACTGTTTCTTTGTTGTATATCATACAATAAGATACTGTTGATCCTTCTTTTAAGAACCTCGAAGCTGGGATCATTGTCATCAGAAAAAAGGGTCCTGCTATTATTATGAATATGACTGGCAATGTATTTGACATGTAATCCCTCTTTTTTTGTTTTTTTATCTGATAAAATTTCCCTGATAGACTCCCTTAGTTCCATAATAACCTGTTTATTATTTATTTTGATAATTGTAAAAATAAATATTTTATGTTACATGCAAATTATTGTTTTGATTTTATTCGTTTGTCATTATTTTTGAGCATGTAATTTTTCTTTCTGCCAATAACTTATTTAAATTGAATCTTAATAAAAAAATTAAGAAAAATTGATTTAATTTACCAAATGAAAAAAATACTGATATATTTTTTATTGATTGGTTTTATCTGCTCTTGTGGTCTTCAAAAGAGTAAGAATGAAGATGCCGGTAAGCCTGTAATAACAGTTAGTATCCTACCTTTAAAGACTTTTGTTGAAGAGATTGCCGGCAATGATTTCAAAGTAAATGTATTATTACCTCCGGGAGCAAGTCCTGCGGATTTTACACTGGTGCCATCGCAATTGAAAGATATTGCCCGTTCTGAGGTTTGGTTCCGTATTGGTTATATTGGTTTTGAATATTCATGGAAGGACAAAATACAGCAGGCAAATATGAACATGAAAGTAATCAACCTGTCGGAGGGGCTTGATTTAATAGTTGATGAAACCCTGCCTTCCGGATATAAAAGCACAGCTTCCGGAGTAAATCCCCATACATGGCTGTCACCTGTATTGGTTAAGCAGATGGCAGCGCGTATAACTAAAGAGCTTACCTTGTTGAATGAAGATAAAAAGAGTTTATATAGCAACAATTACAAGCAGTTTGTCAAAGAGATAGAGGAGCTTGATAATGAAATAACCAGTGCGTTAAAGGATTATAAGGGCCGTCAGTTTATTATGTTTCATCCCAGTTTATCATATTATGCCCGTGATTATGGGCTAATTCAGCATTCCCTGGAACCCGGGGGTAAAGAACCCACTCCCCAACGCATGACAGAAGTAGTTGATATAGCCAAAAAGGAGGGCATAAAGGTTATTTTCATTCAGAGTGATCTTGACAAAGATCAGGCCCGGGTATTCGCAGAAGAAATCGATGGTGAAATTGTACAGATGTGGCCGCTAAATCCTGCATGGTTTGATAATCTAAGGGAAATAACAGGGTTACTTACAGATAATTTTTGAAATATTTTAAAATGTACTAACTTTATTTCGCATTTTTATCAGCATGTTTTGAAAGTTGCAAAATCTAATACAGAACTAATCCGGCTTATCCAAAACGGTGATATGGTGGCGTTTTATAATTTATATGAACGTTACAGTAAAAAATTATATTTTTTTGTATTGCGTTATATAAAGCTGGAAGCTGACGCTGAAGAAATTGTCCAGGAAGTCTTTATTAAAATTTGGGAAAACAGAAATAAGATTGATGTTTATTCATCATTTGAATCGTACCTGTTTACCATTGCATATAATACCACAATAAGCCTTTTTCGTAAAAGGCTTACAGAGAAGAAATACCTTGAACATCTGAATTCTTTACAACAATTGGAAAATTCCTCTGAAATTACTGATGAAATTCATTTTAATGAACTAAATAATAAGGTAAAGACATTATTGAATAAGTTAACTCCACGGCAGCAGGAAATATTTCATTTGAGCCGTGAAGAGGGTTTGACTAATGAAATAATAGCCCTGAAGCTGAATATCTCCATCAATACAGTTAAGAAACATATTACAAATGTGCTTGCCTTCTTAAAGGCCAATATTGATAAAAGCTTGTTGATCAATTTATTATATATTCATTTGTTTCTTTCATAAAAAAACAAAAAAAAGCAATTTTTATATACTACTGTTTTGCATGTTGTGCGTATAACTTAGTGTAATAAAAAAATGGCAGTTTAGTTAGTCCGGATAAAAAATAATGCCTCACGGAATAACTCAATCTGTGAGGCATTTAAAGGATTATCAATGACAGAAAATTTAATTAGAAAATTTGTTAATAACAGTTGTACTCATTCCGAACTGAGTGAAATCATCCGATGGGTTAACAACGAAGCCTTTACTGAAGAGGGCAGGTATTGCATATTGAAAGACTGGAAATCATTTCAGATAAGCAATGAACTGACTGACGATGAAAAATTCAGTTTAATTTTTGATAAAATTCAAAGTAAAATTAATATCATTAGAAATAAACAGGAATCCAGGGCAAATAATAAAGCTTTATTTATTACCTGGATTACCAGGGCTGCAGCGATATTATTATTGCCTGTATTAACTTATTTGATTTTTACAATTTCTGAAAGAAAAACAGGATCAACAGAATATGCAAATCTTGCTGTTGATTCATTGGAAATAATTGCTCCAATTGGGTCAAGAACTGTCGTGCAGTTATCTGACGGTTCCAAAGTTCACCTGAACTATGGTTCCAGGATTAAATACCCACAAATATTTTATGGAGAAAAACGCGAATTATTATTAACAGGAGAAGCATATTTTGAAGTGGTCCATGATCCAAAAAAACCTTTTATTGTTAATACCGGGAAATTGAATATCAAAGCTTTGGGAACCGCATTTAATGTTAATGCATATCCTGATAATGATAAGATAGAAACGACTCTTGTTGAGGGCAAATTAGTTCTGGAACATTATGACTTATCTTCCAATATTAAAAAGGTTGCTACGATAGAACCGGGACAGCATGTGAGCTACGATTTAATAACAGTTACTTTTTCAGGAAAAAGTGAGAATATTGCGAAATATATAGCCTGGAAAGACGGTAAACTTGTTTTTGATGAGGCACCCATAAACCAGGTCACGGAAAGGCTAAGCCGTATGTTCAATGTTAATATTGAAGTTGCTGATGATATAAAAGATTACACATATACAGTAATTTTTGTGGATGAACCACTTTTTCAGATACTTGATCTGATGACAATAGCTACACCTGTCAGATACAGATCAATTCCCCGGGTAAAATTACCGGATGGAAGATATTCAAAACAAACTATCATATTAGAAAAAAGATAATAAAACTTAAATTTAACTATTAACAACCGTATTGCCTATGAAGAAAATTAATTAAAAAAAACAACAGGGAAATGCGCTAACATTTCCCTGAGGGTTAAATAACAATAATCAACCCTATCTTCCATATAGGGCAGTTTTAAACTTAACAATACAAAAATATGAAAAAAGTGATTGATTTTTATGGGAACATTAAAGTTCCCGGATTGAAAAAATTATTGAGGCTTATGAAATTAACAGTTTTGTTTTTTTTAATCTTTGTTGAAAGTGTTTTGGCAAGTATGACATATTCACAAACTAAAACACTAACAATTAACATGGTGGATGCTAAGGTGAAAGAGGTTCTGGCAAAAATTGAAGACCAGAGCGAATTTCGTATCATGTATAGCGGCAGGTTTGTTGATGTAGACAGGGAAGTATCAGTAAATATTGAAAATCAGAAAATAGAGACAGTTTTGGATGTACTGTTTGCTGGCACCGATGTGAGGTATACCCTAAAAGACCGTTATATAATTTTGGTTACTCCGGAATTGATCAATGAAGGGGCTCTTGCTGTTTGGCAACAACCTACAGTTTTAGGTACAGTTACCGACCAGGGCGGCCAGCCGTTACCCGGTGTATCGATTGTTATAAAAGGGACAACACAAGGTACTGTCACAAATGCCGAAGGGATCTACTCGCTGACCAACATTCCCGAAGATGCTACGTTGGTATTTTCATTTGTTGGTATGAGAACCCAGGAAGTCGAAGTAGGAAATCAAACTTCAATTAATGTTTCTATGGAAATAGATGCCATAGGCATTGAAGAAGTTGTTGCAATAGGCTATGGCACTAAACGAAGGGCTGATATAACTGGTTCTATTTCGGTTGTAAATACTACGGAGCTTATAAATATACCTGCCCGTTCTGCAGAAGCGGCACTTCAGGGAATGGCAGCAGGTGTTACTGTTATTAACCAGGGTGCACCTGGTGCAGGGAGTAAAATTTTAATACGAGGTGTAACAAATTTTGGTGATACGGATCCATTGATCATTATTGATGGAGTTGAACAAAATTTGAATAATATAAGCGCTGCAGACATTGAAACAATTCAGGTATTAAAGGATGCAGGTTCTGCTGCGATTTATGGAGTCAGAGGTGCAAATGGGGTAATATTAGTAACAACAAAAAAAGGTGTTAAGGGAGCTCCTGTAGTTGAATACAGAGGCTCATACGGAATGAAATACCCTGTTCCCGGTAATCCGTTAAACCTTTGTAATTCTGAGGAGTATATGCAGGTCTATAATACTGCTTTTCCCGGGAATGAAGTTTTTGCGAATGGCCTTCCGGATTATATGTACAGAGGCCCCTTAGGGGCGGGCGTTGCTATGGAAGGAGACCCTGTGGTTGATCCATCATTATATGTATGGGAGTCTCCAAATAAAGGGGAAAATTATATTATTCAAAAAGTAAATAAAGAAGGTACAGACTGGTTTCATGAAATGTTTAAAAAAGCTCCTACAACAGACCACAATCTTTCTGTGAGCGGAGGAGGTGAAAAATCAAGTTACCTTTTTTCCCTTGGTTATTATGATGAACAAGGTACTATGGTTAAAAGTTATTTAAAAAGGTATTCTTTGCGTATAAATTCAAATTTTGAAGTTAGTAAAAATATCAGGGTCGGTGAAAATGCCTATATGTTTCACAGGAACGTGGGACCTGTTGGTTCATCTAGTTTGTTTATGCTGCCTCCCACAGTCCCCTTAAAGGATATTGCAGGGAATTGGGGGGGGTCATTTGGTGGCCCGGAATTGGGAGATCCTTCGAACTATGTTGCCTCACAATACCTGGCTGCTGAGAATAACATAAATAACCAATGGCATGTGATTGGAAATCTTTTTACAGAAGTGGATTTTTTAAAGGATTTTACAGCACGTACCAGCTTGGGTTATAATGTTTACAATTCATTTACGCAAAATTTTTCTCATAACCGGCCTGAAAATACTGCCGGACATGCTGGCCTAAACATCCTGGAATTAAACTCCTCTTATGGATCTGCACTGACATTAACAAATACCCTGCAATACAAGAAAGATTTTAACAGGCATAATTTGGAAGCTTTAATAGGTACTGAAGCGATTAAATATACTGGCAGAGGTCAGGCCGGAAGTAGGCGTGACTATTTCACGACAGATTTTAATTTTTTGGTTTTGCAGAACGCAAGCCAGTCTATTGATAATTCCAGTTCTATTTCATCAAATAGTCTGTTTTCAGTTTTTAGCAGATTGGATTATAGCTATGACAATAAATATTTAATTGCAGGAACTTTGCGCAGGGACGGCTCGTCTAAGTTTGGGCCTCAAAACAGATATGGTGTTTTTCCATCCATCTCAATGGCCTGGAGATTGTCGGAAGAAGGATTCATGAAAAATTTGGATTGGGTAGATGACTTTAAGTTGAGGGGGAGTTGGGGAATCTTAGGTTCACAAAATAATGTCCCTTCCGACAATGCATTTAGCCTGTTTAGAAGTGATGTATCGTGGAATTATTATGATATTACCGGTTCTGGTAATTCAGCTGTGCTGGGTTGGTCAAGGAGCAGATTGGGAAACACAGTTACAGGATGGGAAGAGAATATTGTAACAAACGTAGGACTGGATATGGTTTTACTTGATAATAAACTTGATGTTTCGGTGGAATGGTACAAGAAAAAAATTGAAGGTTTATTATTTTCAGAACCCCTACCAGCAGTTCTTGGATATGAGGCAACGGCTCCTATGATAAATATTGGAGACATTCAAAATACCGGTGTGGATGCATCAGTGAAGCATATGGGTAAAATTGGACAGGAGTTAAATTATTCATTTGGGGTTAATATAACCAGCTACAAGAATGAGGTTATATATATACCAGATCCAGGTTATTTTGATGGCGGCTCACATCAGGCTTTCGGTGCAATGGTTCGCAATGAGGTAGGGCATCCTGTAAGTTCATTTTTTGGATATAAATTTATTGGCCTTTTTGATAGTCAGGAAGAGGTCGATGCTGCGGCAGTGCAGTCTGGCGCTGCTCCCGGCCGTTTAAGGTTTGAAGACATTAATGAAGATAATAAAATTAATGCAGATGACCGGATGCACTTAGGTGATCCTAATCCTGATTTTACATATGGGATTAACCTTGGATTGGAATTTAAAAATTTTGATTTCTCTACATTTTTTTATGGCTCACAGGGAAACGAAATTTTCCATGCAGAACGTGCCTATCTTGATTTTGTGGGTTTCTATACTAGTTTTACTAAAAGTAGAAAATTGTTAACCCACATTGCAGGGGTAGCATCAAAAAACCCATAAAAATCTGTTAATAAC
>CAZJGI010000067.1:0-17752 GCA_964545315.1 uncultured Prolixibacteraceae bacterium | reverse complement strand
TTTTGGAAACATCTGTCTAAGGTCTGATAACGGATGAGCGCATTTTTATTGATTGGCATTATTAAATATTTATGATGCACAAAGGTTGCACTACACAAATATAATTTTATTTTTTCAAAAAAAGGTGATTAGAAGATATGGCAAAATTTACTATAGAAACTCAATTTTATCAATATCTTTATGGTGCAGATAGGATGCACAAGAGTATTTCATATTTGCAGAAGTTCTTTGAAAACACCTGACAAAAGATATTGATTCGTGGATGCTGGTTTCAAATTTCGGTTTGAGACAACGATCGGCATCTTTTCCCGACCTTTGGGCGGGATGAATGTCACTGACGCATTTATAACAACTCTGTTATTGAAGTTAATTCGATAATAAGATGTTGTTATTGATGTATTTATTAGTGATGAATAGGTATTGAATTTCAGTCCTGGCAATTGAAATATTCATACAAAAAGAGTATCAACAAGGTGTTTTCAAAGTCTTTTAATACCAATAGAATGAAAATTGAACAGACACATATTGATCAAATTCGGCTGCAATTTGCCGCCATACAAAGCAAGGAAGATTTAGTTAATCTCCTGAGCGATGCTAAAAATTTGCTTTACGGTGAAAAGTGTAAACCAGTTCAATTAAAGTCTTTAACCTATTATGCAAATCCTGAAATCTGTAAAAAGCGATACCATACGTTTACAATTAAAAAAAAATCGGGATCAGACAGAACAATTCATGCTCCTGTTACAGGATTAAAATCAATCTTACGATCACTAAATTTTATTTTACAGTGTATATACGAGCCTCATGAAGCAGTAACTGGATTTGTTAAAGACAAATCGATTGTAAATAATGCCAAAAAACATGTTGGTCATAATTATGTACTTAATATAGACTTGAAAGACTTTTTTTATACTTTTGACCGCAATAGAGTAAAAATGGGTTTTATATACGAACCATTTAATTTGAATGGAGATAAAGAACCGTTAGCATTTTTATTGGCAAGTCTTTGTACACATCCTTTTGAAATTGATGGTGAAATTAAAACTGTTCTTCCACAAGGTAGCCCTACATCACCAACCATAACAAACATTCTATGCAAAAAGCTTGACCGAAGACTCAATGGTCTGGCCAATCGTTTTGGGGCAATTTACACCCGCTATGCAGATGACATTACCTTTTCATCACCACATAACATATATAATACCGATAACTTTAATGCCGAATTAAATAGAATCATTAAAGAAGATCAGAAACTAACTATCAATCCGATAAAAACACGATTACAAAAAAGAGGTTATCGCCAGGAAGCATCAGGGTTGATTGTAAATGATAAAGTGAATGTTCGCAGGAGGTATGTGAAAAAAATACGTATGTGGTTATACTACTGGGAAAAATACGGTTATGAAAAAGCAGAACAAATTTTTAAACGAGATTACATTGTCGATAAAGGCCATGTGAAAAAAAATGAACCCAATTTAGTAAATGCACTGGATGGAAAATTGGAGTTTTTGAAAATGGTAAAGGGCAATGAGGATGGAACTTTGATTGGTTTTTATAATAGGTTTGACAAATTAATTGAATCCAAACAGAAATCTTCTGATTCACAGGAAATAGATTTAAATTCTGTTCTACATGTATTTGCGAAAAATGGATTAAAAGAGGCTATGAAATTGTTCCAAAAAATAAAATGATATGTCTGAAGATAAAGAAAATTTAAATCTTCTATTGGATTTCATTGTACAAATTCTTGAACAAGAAGGGAATGAATGGTTTCATGATGAATTGGCTATTCTTTTCTCAAAAAAAATTTTGTCGGAGAAAGATACAGGAATCAAACTTTCCGCTGTAACAATCAAAGAATTAGGTTCAATTGAGAGATATCTAAATGAAGGTCTTATTCCAATTATTGATTATAGCAAGATTTCAGATGAGAAAGTGAGATTTCAACTTGAAAGAGATGCCATAGAAATGGGAAAATCAAGACTAAGTAATTATTCAGGATCCATATCATTTGAGAAGTTTTGTAAATACGCTCATTTTCAATCTGAAGAATTAATTAATTACTACTATCAAAAAATTTCAAATGCAGATATTGAAAAGGCAAAAGAAAGAATTAAACAGTACAATCCAAAATTTTCAGATCAAATGGGATATGATGGTCCCCCATACAGTTCTATTTCGAGTATCCCTCATTCGTTAAAGCAATTTGCTATATCAAATAATTTAGGATTTGAAAAAGGACATAATTTTACAATAAGCAATATCAGCAAAGTCCGAAATTTGGAGCTTCATCGAGACTCTTCTATGAAAACAGATGATCGACTTCAGACATTTATACTTAGGGAGGATTACAATCAGATTTATGAAGCTATTGTACACATAAGAGATAAAATAGTTGAAGCTATTGAAAGGAATAATGCAAATAAAGTGAATAGTTAACTTTCAACTTTTCATTAAAATAATGAAACAATGAAAATATTCAACCATTTCTAAAATATTAATTATCAACCGGTGGCCATTACCATCAGAATTACAATAGTTATCAAATAAAAAGTAATAAAATGGAATTCAAACCAACATATAAATTAGAATCCTCATTTTTCCAGAATGTTTCTAAAGGAACTGAATTTTTTGGAAAGTTGAAAGGATTCAGGGCTACAAAAGATTATTGGATAGGGACTTGTTTATTAAGAGATGTCAAAAAGATTTCACTGAATGGCGAAGTCGTGGATGGGTGTGTTGATTTTATTATTTGTGAAAAAATAGAAAAATCTTTTAAAGACTTACTTAATTTAAAATTGAAAGTAGGAGAAAAAGATTTGAAATTGACTTTTAAGGGAATTACAGTTAATGGTTTTCCAATATTTTTTCAAGAATTTATGTGATGCACAACTATTGCACATATTCGTATAACCTTTGCATAAAAGATTCAAGACCATGAGCATATTCAACTACTTTCAAAATATTAACCTTACCGGTGACCAACGCAATGCGTTGGAAAAGCTTCAGTCATTTTTAGAAAGTAATGAAAGAATATTTATCCTTAAGGGATATGCGGGAAGTGGTAAAACGACGTTGTTTAAAGGTGTGGTAGAATATTTACAATCTATTGAGAAAAGTTACCATCTAATGGCTCCTACTGGCAGGGCAGCAAAAGTAATGAATCAAAAAACCAGTTTTACTTCAACTACCATTCATAAAGGGATTTATAGTTTTGAAGAATTGCAGGAGATTGAGCAAGGTGAAGATGAAAATAATGTTTCATTTCTTTATCAGTACAAAATCAGAAATAATCCAGAGGTTCATGATTCAGTATTGATTGTGGATGAGGCATCCATGGTCAGCGATATTCTGAGTCAAGGAGAGTTTTTCCGTTTTGGCAGTGGCTATCTTTTAAGAGACTTAATTACCTATGGTAGAATTCAAAGTAATACAACAACCAGTAAAATTATTTTTATTGGTGATCCTGCTCAATTGCCCCCTATTGGCATGACCTTCTCCCCGGCACTTGATGCAATATACCTAAAGGAGAATTATAAGATTACGGTTTCGCAAGAAGAAATGAAGGAAGTAAAACGTCAGAATTCCAACAACGGAATTTTACTTTCTGCTACCAAAATAAGACAATCCCTTACATCTGGTTATTTTAATGATTTTGATTTAAGAGAAAATAATAAGGATATTTTTAATCCTGCATATCAGGACTATCTAGAGACATACAAAGTAGAGCAAAATCAAAAAATCATAATTTGTTACAAGAATAAAACTGCTCTCGATTTGAATCGGGAAATTCGCAGGGACAAATTTGGAGATGACCTTCCCATTCAGGCATCTGATAAGGTTATTATCGGAAGCAATAACTACCGTTTAGGCATTATGAATGGAGAATTTGGAGTTGTCTCAGAAGTAAACTCATCAGTTGAAAGCAGGGATGTTAGTTTCTATAACAAAGGGGGTAAAATTCAAACTGTACGTTTAATTTGGAGAGGAATAACTCTTGTTTTACCTGATGAAAACAACCAACCCAAAACAGTCGATGGATTTATTTTAGAAAACTATCTGTACGGAGATAATTATCTTAGACCCGATGAGCAACGGGCTCTTTACATTGATTTTAAAAACAGAAATCCCAAACTGAAGAAGGGCACAGAAGAATTCAAGGAGGCAATCCTAAATGATAAGTATTTTAATTGCATCCTGTTAAAATACGGATATGCTGTAACTTGTCATAAAGCCCAAGGTGGTGAATGGCCGAATGCCTTTGTTTTCTGGGACAGAGGGACACAGGCAAACTTTAATTTTTACGAATCGAAACACAATCTCACAAATAAAACCAATTCGGATTTTTATCGCTGGGCTTATACCGCTGTTACCAGAGCTTCAAAAAAGCTATTTTGTATTAACCCTCCTTATTTCTCTTCCTTTTCCGAAATGAAGTATATTGAGGTTGATGTGCAGAAAGCATTTAATGAACTTACTGGACATAATTCACCAGCCATTGAGATTAATATAAAAGATGTTCTACCTGAACTGGAAAAGTTCGGGTTAGAAAATGCTCCATTAGCAATACAGAACCATTTTATTTACAGATGGTATAATTTGAGAAGATATTACATTGATATTGAAGGATGGCAAAGAGTTAATTATGAAATTCGATATTTTTTCAGAAGGGAAAATCAAACTGCAGCTATTAAATATTGGATAAACGGGAATAATGAATTTAAAGATAATTTCCAAAAACTCCCCGCACAAACTAATTCCAATGAACTATTCGATGTCATTGTAAAAATTCTTGACAATCCGGAAGATATGATAATAAACAGGAATAATATTGAGGGTATTTTGACTCAAATTGAATTTGACATAGTTATTGAAGAAGAAAAACCATTCCTGAAAAACTTATTTGAACTAATTAGCCAAAATCTGGGAAAGGATGAAATAATTGCAGACATCAAACACTTAGATTGGAAAGAAAGATACACCATAGAAAAGAATGGTTCTTCATGTGTTATTGATTTTGAATACAATAAGCAAGGTTTTTTTGGGCGTGTTTTACCATTGGAAAGCAAATGTCAAAGTCTGGAAATTCTTACGGTAATTAAAAGAACTATACAAAATCTTAAAAAAACAAATCATGTCGTTTAAGGAAGTTAAGGAATTACGGAAAGCAGGAAAATTGAATGAAGCTCTAAGTAAAGCTTTATCTGATTATGAGGTTGCAAAACAAGGTGTTGAAACTGATATGATTGTTTTTGATGCAAATTTTCAAGAACATGAAAGTAAAGAATTAGGGACAGAAAAAAAACGTATTCAAATACCGATTGGGATTTTATGGGCAAAAAGATCGTTGGCATGGGTATATCATGACTTCCTCAAGAAATATTCTACTCCTGAATCTTATGATAATTTCAAAGAAAACCTGATTAAACTAAAGGAATTGCAATTGCCGGAAGATGAGAAAATGATATTTGATAATTGTGCCTGGCAAGTTGGTAGTCTGGTCTTTGCCTTGCAAAAAGAGGAACATGTTGATTACCGTAAGCTCAATGAGTTATTTGATATTATTAAAGGTTTTTATTTTTCAAAACCTTCAGCAGCCTATTCTTTTCTTTATAAAGCCTTTCATAAAGGATACCAAAATTGGTCAAATTATTTGGATTTTGCAGATTGGTGGAATTTTGAAAATTTTCGTTCCGAAGATTACCTGAAAGAGGAATATAATGAGAAGAAAATTATGGCTATTGTTGAGCAAGCATACATTGCCTACTCAAAAAAACTTTTAGAGGGAGAAACTATAGAAAAAGATGGTTCTATTCTATCCGGAGTCATCGACAAAAGTAAAATAGAGCAATTTATACCTTATTTGGAGGAAATTATTGAAAAGCATCCTGAATATCAATATCCTCCTTATTTTAAGGCTAGATTATTACTCGCTTCAGGTGATGATGAAAATGTTTTGTCTGCCTTTTTACCATTTGCTAAGCAAAAGAGAAATGATTTCTGGGTTTGGGAACTCATGGCTGAAATTTTTGAAGAGGATAGGGAAACACAATTTGCCTGCTATTGTAAAGCGCTAAGTTTAAAAACATCGGAAGATTTTTTGGTTAAACTAAGGCAAACTTTCGCAGCAATACTTATAGAAAAGCAGATGTATGATGAGGCTAAAACAGAAATTGAAGCAGTTATAGCAACTCGTTCAGACAATGAATGGAAAATTCCAAATCAGATACATCAATGGACCAGACAGGAATGGTATAACTCGGCTTCAGCCTGTAGTAACAATAAAAAATTGTATTTGAAACATGTTAAAAAAGCGGAAAAAATATTATTTCAGGATATACCGGAAGAAGTCATAGCTGTGGAATTTGCAAATGAGAATAAAAAAATCCTCAATTTTGTTAAGAATAAACACAAGCATGGATTTTTCAATTATTCCGGACATTTAGAAAACCCCCAAATTGGTGACATTTTAATGGTTCGTTTCAGCGGGGAAGGACAAAATGATTTTTATAAAATATTAACTGCAAAATATCCCGATTCTTCTATTGATTCAGATGCAATTAAAAAATTCGAAGGAGAGTTAAAAGTAATTTTTCCCCAAAATTTTGGATTTTCGGAGGATGTTTTTGTTGAGCCAAAGATGATTAAAGAAAAAAACCTTGTAAATGGTCAGATTATAAAAGGAAAAGCTATTCTCACGTTCAATAAAAAGAAAAACGAATGGGGCTGGAAAACAATAGAATTGTTTGAAGACTCAGAAGATCATGGGTAAAAATTGTAATAAGCATTTTTTTTAAAATACTTAATTAGGATTAATTATCTTATATTGTATGCGGTAAAAACATAAATAAAATTTCACATAAACAAAAGAAATGGAAAAGACAAATACAACCATTTTTATGGTACCTACATTAAAGATACCCAAAGATAAATTAAAAGAAAATGGATTCATTAATGCTTACATCAAGGATGAAATGAATGACACACATTATGAAGGTTGTGTATTTCTTCTGTTTCATCCCAACTATTCAAGTAGATTTAGAAAGTTTCTAAATCTAGAATATGTTCGAACAAAAGCAATTGTTGATGATTATGATTGCCCGAATGGATTTGTTGTTGTTGTCTATAAACTTGATTCGAGATTTGATTCCGACTATGAATTAATCAAACAGAGCAAATATTCAAAGACAAGCAAAGAATTTCAGTATCTTTTTCCAACAACTGTCGAAATAATCAAAGATGGGAAATCGATAAAGGAAAAATCTCTTCAATACAGAGTGTTTAACCAGACATACGATCTTAAAAAGTATTGGCAAGAAAAATATCCTCTTTATATAGAATATCAAGAGCTTTGGTTTCCTTTCGATGAAACAAAAGAAATTTTGAATGAAGCAATCTTAAAAGACATTTTTTGGAACAAATTTCACGAAAATGCTACTAAATAAACTTGACATTAATTTGCTATAATGTAAGAATTTGTAAAATATAAACGATTAATGAAAACGAAAGTTTACATATCAAAATTGAATTTATTTCCTAAATATTTCCTAAGATATCTATAATTTACTGATAATCAATTAAAATTGTGGAGCTGGTGGGACTACAAAGATACTTCAATAAACATCTGTTATACAGTAATTTATTGAAGCATTTTATTATCCTTACTTATACCTTGTACCTATTACAACATTTATCAGCAAAGTATTGATTGCCACCTGTTTTACTATCTGAATTAAAACCAGTTTCCCAGTTTATTTTGTTATAATGGCTGCCCAACCTCCCCCGGGGTATAGTTTGATGTTTAATTTCGTCTTATTATCTACAATAGCTGAAACCATCTTGTAATCTTCAGCATTACGGTCGGCATTGATTCCATCCTGTACTATCCTCGCATTAAATTTTCCTTCGGGTAGGAAGGAAAAGTCCAGTTCCAGTTCTCTCTGTTCTTCATTATTCATGGCTCCTATATACCATTTGTCGCCATTTTTCCGGGCCATAGCGATATACTCGCCCACTTTTGCAGCGAGCACTTTAGTATCATCCCAGGTTGTAGGTATTTCAGAAATAAATCCTGTACATTCATCTTCCTTATAATAATTTGAAGGGGCGTCAGACAACATTTGTAACGGACTTTCATAAATAACATACATAGCAATCTGGTGGCAACGGGTACCCTGGCTCATGGGGCGTTCAAAGCGCGGGAAGAAATTTGCCGGTTGGGCATTATCCATTGCTCCGGGAGTAAAATCCATAGGGCCTGCAACCATTCTTATAAAAGGAATGGTGACATCATGGGTTGGAGTGATATCCTTTGACCATTTACTGTTTTCCAAACCCTTAAGTCCTTCGTAAGAGATAACATTTGGATACGCTCTGTGAAGGCCCGAGGGTTTAAATGCACCGTGAAAATCTACCAGCATCTCTCTTTTTGCGGCTTCTTGTGCAACTTTCTCATAATAATTTACCATGTCCTGATCAGCCCGCTGCATGAAATCTACTTTTACTCCTTTAATGCCCCATTTCTGATACTTATCTAAAGCAGCCTCCAAATTCTTGTCCAGCGGTTTCCAGAGAACCCATAAAATAACACCTATATTTTTTGAACGGGCATATCTTACAAGTTCTTCCATGTTAATGTCAGGATTGGTCTCCAGGATATTGGTGGTGGTTTTTGTCCATCCTTCATCCAGTATTATATAATCCAGGTTATAAGCTGAAGCAAAATCTACGTAGTATTTATAGGTTTCAGTATTTATGCCTGCCTTAAAATCCACTCCTGTTATATTTAGTGCATTCCACCAATCCCACGCAACCTTCCCTGGTTTTATCCATTCACAATTGTCAAGAAGACATGGACGGGAGAGTTGATAAACAATGTCATTTTCCACCAGATCAGCATCATTATCAGTTATGTAAAATAATCTCCACGGAAATGTACGTTCACCATTCGTTTTAGCAATATAATCTGCCTCCCTGCTGATTATTTCATCCCTGTCAGCACCTCTTTCAGGCAGAGACACTTCCAATACTTTTTTTGGAAAACCGGCTCTCATTGAATTTTTACCTGTCCCAAATAAAAATGCACAAGGGTAGTCAAACAGATCAGCTTCTGTAAAGAGTACATTAATCCCGCTTTTACTGTTAAACAGAACGGGAAGACTTGCAAAACGTGATGAATGGATATCCTGAACCTGTACTTTTGAATATGATCTTTCGTAATGTGAAATAAAGGATTCTTCCTCCGGAAACCAGGCAATCATATTATCAGAGAAATTGACCTCCATTTTTTCAGAAAGTATCTCTATTTCATCTTTGAAAGCAGTTTCAAAACGATAAGCCACTCCATGATCATATGCTCTGAAAACAACTCTGTAATTTCCCCTCATCTTCAGGGATAGTTCGTTATAAGTATCGTTAATTATTGATTTTTTTCTGGGTATCTCAGGAATAATTTGCCGGCTGACAGAGCTTTGTTCACTTTTTGCAACCCTGACATTTTCTCCCAAAGTCTCTCCATTTGATAAACTAAGTGACAGAGGGCACTTTTCCAATATTACCTTACCACTCATATATGCTGACCAGCTAATATCATCATCTGCATTGACATAAAGCGATATTTTACCGTTTGGTGAATCTATTTTGTATTCTTGACTGTTTGCCTGTAAATAAAAAAACAGAACTGAAAACAGTATTATAATTTTTATAAGATTCTTCATTCGAATATATATTTAGTTAAACAATTTATAATCTGGATTTTCCCTTTATTTTGTTTTTTTTATCCGTTCACTAAAGTAAACGGCAGAGGATAAAACACTGAACTACAATAACTGCTTCATCTAATCTTTCCTTTGCTGAAGCTGCTGGTGTAATTTTTTTCTCTATTTCAAATTGGTTTTTTAACCCTGCAACTTATCCTTACAAAGTTATACTATTTATTTACTTTTTTTTGATAAGATTATGGGTTTCTGTAAGGCTCTGTGCTTAAAAGTTTAAACACTAATGATCTTATCTTGCTATCTTTGTTATTAAAATATCCAACATAATATGAATACAAAAAAAAATAATCTTTAACTTTAAATGTGTTTCTTAGAAAATTCATTTATTCATGAGTATAACAGATAAAGTTAAAGTCGGCCTTTTTGGTATTGGTCTTGATACTTACTGGGATCAGTTTGAAGGACTGCGTGATAACCTTCAAAAATATCAGAAGTTGATCAGGGGGAAAATTGAGGGTTATGGGGCTGAAGTGATCGATGCAGGATTAGTGGATAATCCTTTAAAGGCTGCAGATGCAGCAGAATTACTAAAGGCCCGGGATGTAGAGCTGGTTTTTTTGTATATCTCCACTTATGCTCTTTCCTCCACTGTTTTGCCGGTGGCACAAAAGGTTAAAGTTCCTGTTGTTTTATTAAATATGCAACCGGTTCCACAACTGGATTACAGGAAATTCAATGAGCTCAGGGACCGGGGAAAAATGACCGGGATATGGCTGGAACATTGTCAGTCCTGCTCAGTACCGGAAATTTCAGGGGTCTTTAGCAGGTCTGGTATTATCTATGATATTGTAACAGGACATCTTAATGATAATGAGGCCTGGACAGAAATTGAAGGCTGGACTGTTGCTGCCCGTGTGGCAAAGTCTATCCGCACAAACAGAATGGGTATTTTGGGTCATTATTACGGAGGTATGCTGGATGTATACACGGACCTGGCAAGGCAAAGCGCTGTTTTTGGCACACATTTCGAAATACTTGAGATGTGTGAATTGAAAAAAAACCTGGATGAGGTAACAACAGAGCAGGTCAAATTAAAAATCTCTGAATTTAAAAACTCTTTTGACGTTGCTTCCGAGTGTGACTGGAGAGAGATTGAACGTGCAGCCCTTACCTCAGTGGCGCTTGATAAGCTTGTGGCTGACCATGATCTTGGTTCCCTGGCTTATTATTATGAAGGCCAGCCGGGAAATGAATATGAAAATATCGTTACTTCAATAATTGCCGGAAATACTTTGCTTACCGGTAAAAATATTCCTGTGGCAGGTGAATGTGAAGTTAAAAATGCACAGGCTATGAAGATAATGTCGGAATTTGGTGCCGGCGGTTCTTTTTCAGAATTCTATCTTATTGATTTTAAAGATGATGTTGTTTACCTGGGTCATGATGGCCCGGCACATTTTGCTATTGCTGAAGGACGGGTAAAATTGGTGCCCCTGCCTGTTTATCATGGGAAGCCTGGCAAAGGACTGTCTATCCAGATGACCGTGAAACACGGGCCTGTGACATTATTGTCAGTCGTGGAAGGAAAAGAAAAGGTGTTTTTACTTGTGGCAGAAGGGGAATCAGTTGAAGGACCGGCTTTGGAAATAGGAAACACTAACAGCTGTTACAGATTCCCTTTATCTGCAAAAAGATTTATTAATGACTGGTCAAAACAGGGACCTGCTCATCATTGTGCTATTGGCCTTGGGCATATTGCAAACAAAATTGAAAAGTTTGGAAAAATTAAAGGCATGGATGTTATTAAAATATGTTAGAACAGAATTGATCAAATCATGAAAACAAATCATTTAGCAGGGTATCTGCTATTATTAATTCTAATAATCAACCTGACTTATGGCTGCCATAAGAGACCGGAGAAAGAGGGTATTCACAATCTTGCTGAATTATCAGAATTATTTCAGGATCCTCCGTCTGAATATCGCAGTGCTCCGCTTTGGGACTGGAATGAAAAGATATCTGAAGAAGGCATTGATTTTCAAATGCAGGAATTTAAAAATGCCGGGATCGGCGGGGTTTTTATCCATCCCAGGCCCGGTTTGCTTACTGAATACCTTTCTGATGACTGGTTTCATCTGTTCGGCTATACTATTGAAAAAGGTAAGGAATTAGGCATGAAAGTCTGGATTTATGATGAAAATTCATATCCTTCGGGCTTTGCCGGCGGGCATGTACCGGCTGAAATGCCTGATTCATACCGGCACGGAACCGGATTAAGCATGGAGGTGGTACGGCAACTGAACATAAATTTGTCAGACACAGTTGCAGTTATTTTAAAGAAAACTGATAGCGGATTTATTGATATTACTGACAATGTTGACAATGAAAAGGGTCAGACTGCAGACTATTATGTTTTCAGAAAAACTTATCCTGCGCCATCGCCGTGGTATGGTGGCTTCACTTATGTTGACCTGCTATACCCCGGAGTTACTGATAAATTTATAGAGCTTACAATGACTAAGGGTTATGAGAATAGTATCGCTGATTTTGGTGTAACTGTTCCCGGGGTATTTACAGATGAGCCTAATCTGGAAGCGGCCATGTCAAGAGGTTCTTTTATGCGCTGGACACCCGGTTTATGGGACTCTTTTCAACAACGCCGGGGATATGACCTGAGGGAAAATCTGCCCTCCCTGGCAGAAGAAACGGGAAACTGGAAGAAGGTACGACATGATTATTATGTGTTGATCCTTGAGCTTTTTACAGATCGTTGGGCAAAACCCTGGAGTAAATACTGTGATGAAAAAGGACTTAAATGGACAGGCCATTACTGGGAGCATGGATGGCCGGAGCCTACCCACGGTTTTGATGAAGCTGCATTTTATATCTGGCACCAGCAACCGGGTGTTGATATGCTTGGAAATCGTTTGGATACCGCGGGATCAGGTGGCCAGTTCGGGAATGACCGTGCTGTGAGGGAATTAAGAAGCGCTGCCAACCAGGCGGGAAGAACCCGTACTTTGAGTGAAACATATGGAGGTGGCGGCTGGGAAATGAGCTTTGAAACACAAAAGCGTCTTCTTGACTGGCAATGTGTGCTGGGAGTAAATTTTGTTAATCAACACCTTTCTTACTATTCATTAAATGGTGTACGTAAATTCGATTACCCTCCTTCATTTTCTTATCATGAACCATGGTGGAAGCATTATAAGCTACTGGGTGATTATACAGGCCGTATATGCATGGCAATGTCATCAGGGGAACAGATCAATAAAATTCTGGTACTACAGCCTAACTCAACAGCATGGATGTATTTTTCAAGGACAGTTCATAATCCTGCTGTAGATTCTATACGTAATGGATTCAAAAATTTTGTTTATCTGCTGGAACAAAACCATATGGAATATGACCTCGGATCTGAGTATGTACTGAAAACTCTGGGCAGTGTGAAAAATGACTTACTTACTGTCGGGGAGCGTGACTATTCTCTTGTGGTCATCCCTGCTCAAATGGAAAATATTAACAGGGAAACATTTGATCTTTTAACAAAATACCTCAGTAATGGGGGCAGAGTGTTGTCCTTTAACAGAAATATTGAATATTTGGATGGAGCTGAGTCCTCCGAAGTGAGAAATTTGGCAGGTCAATATCCTGAACAATGGACTTTTACTGATAACCTGAAAGATATGGAAGCAATTAAATTGCTTACTAATGATCAGTTTGAAATGAATGACCTTACTCATAATGGTATGCTTTACCATCAAAGGAGGATACTGGATGACGGACAATTGGTTTTTGTGGTCAATTCCCATTCTGAGAGAAGAGCAGAAGCAGAAATTACTTTAGAAGGTAAATATCTGTACAGTTTTGATCTTGTTAGTGGTGAAGTATATCCACTTCCTGTTAAACGGGGAAAAGGCAAAATAACTTTTAAAACAGGACTGGAGCCGGCAGGAAGCGCCTTATATGCAGTCACAGGAAAAAAACTTGAAAGTAAGATACATGCTTTATCATCAAAAAATACTTCAGAAATTAAGAGTAGCGGGCATATCGAAACTAAGACAGGTGATAAATTATTAAATGCTAATGGAACCCAGATTGAGAAAACAGGCCCTGTTGAGGTGAAACGGGAGGATGATAATATAATGGTGATCAATTATCTTGATCTGAAAACAGCCCGCTCTGAGAAAAAAGGTATCTATTTTATGGATGCGCTGATTGGTCTTTTCAGGGAGAAGGGTGTGGATATGGGTAATCCGTGGCAACATAAAATTCAGTATAAACAGCAATACCTGGCTTTGGATTCATTATTTAAAGATGATTCAGGCTTTGAAGTAATCTATCATTTCTATATAGATGAAAGTCTTGGTTTGGATGAGATGAGGTCTATCCGGGCAGTAACGGAACGACCCGCCCTTTGGGAAGTGAGCATCAACGGGCAGCCAGCGACGTCGCAAGAGGGATCTTACTGGATCGACAGGGATTTTCCGGTATATCCGGCTGGCCAGTTTCTTAAGGCAGGAGAAAATATAATTACTTTGAAAGCGCCGCGAATGCATATTCTGGCTGAACTTATGCCGGTTTATCTGACAGGAGATTTTCTTGTAAAACCATCAAAACAAGGCTTTGAGATTACAGGTGGCAGAATCAACGCTCCGGGTTCATGGATTGAATCAGGTTTACCATTCTATTCTCAGAAGGTTGCCTATTCCCAAATATTCAATGTTTCTAAAAAGCCGGGTAGTTCGTATAAAGTAAAATTGACAGAATGGAATGGATCGGTGGCAGAGGTGCTGGCAGGCGGACAACATGCCGGACTGATTGCATGGAAACCATATGAACTGGATGTTACTGAATTTTTACACGATGGAGAAAATGAGTTGACAGTGAGGATTTACGGAAGCCTGAAAAATACTTTCGGCTTTTTCTATCAGAAAAATGACGGATGGATATTCGGGCCATTTTCATGGAATAGTGCACCGGAAAAAATACCATCAGCATCAGAATATTTTCTGCCCGATTACGGATTGTTTAAGCCATTTGAGCTGATACAGATAAATCAGGAGAATAAGAAGGCCGGCCGGGACGTTGGCAACCTGATTGCTTATTTCCCGTTTATCGTTTTAAAGAACGATTGATAACTACATCAACGGAAAATTTATTTTTATGCGAAACTTTACAAATTTTTCACAAAAGATATTACTAAACAGGTTTTTATCTTGTTCAGCTCTGTTATCCGGTAAATCTTTTTCAGTGAATTTTTTCAGTCGTTGGTTATATTACATAAAAATATTTTCTGAGACATTATCATTCCTATTCCCAATAAAAATAAAAAAACGGTTGTTTTGTGCCAATTCACTCATTCATAGTGAGTTTCACAAATGGCTGACAGTCAGGTCAATATTTTTAGTAGTAAGCATATCTCTTTCTTTACTGGCTGTTAAGTGTAAAATGGAACCTGTGGATGAGCTTAAGGAAAATTTCAAAAATCCTCCTGACACCTCACGTCCGGGGGTTTACTGGTATTTCATGGATGGTAATTTATCACGTGAAGGAATGACAGCAGACCTTGAATCTATGAGAGATGCAGGTATTGGGAGTGTACTTTTTCTTGAAGTGAACGTAGGGATACCCCGCGGGAGGGTTGATTTTCTGAGTGATGAATGGCAGGAACTTTATAAGCATGCAGTTAATGAGGCAGAACGTTTGGGCATTGAGGTGATACTGGGTTCCGGTCCCGGCTGGGCTGGCAGCGGAGGCCCCTGGGTTAAGCCTGAGCAATCGATGCGGCATCTTGTTGCCTCTGAAACCAGATTGAAAGGCCCGGTGAAGTTTAATGGGGATTTACCCAGGCCTTCTCCTAAAAAGCCCTATTTTGGTGAGGGCGCACTGACACCCTCACTGAAGGAAAAATGGAACACATACTATGAGGATGCATTTGTACTGGCATTCCCGACTCCTAAAAATGAAAAAAATATCCGGGATATTGATGAAAAGGCTTTGTATTATCGCGCTCCCTATACTTCCCGCGAAGGAGTGAAACCTTTTTTGCCTGTTCCGGCTTACTATGATGAAGTCCCGGGAGCAGCCATTGATATCGATAAAATTCTTGATATTACCGATAACCTAAAATCAGACGGCCGGCTTTTATGGGATGTTCCGGAAGGTGACTGGACGATCATGCGGTTTGGATTAAGGAATAATGGAGCTGTTACCCGTCCTGCCCCGGCCCCCGGCCTTGGTTTTGAGGCAGATAAATTTGATACAACAGCTTTTAATGCACATTTTGATGAATACATTGGGAAACTTATTAAAAAAACAGGTGGTAATGAAGGTCGGGAAACATCCGGCTGGACTATGATTCATATTGATAGTTGGGAAATGGGTGCCCAGAACTGGTCAGATAATTTTGTGGAAGAGTTCAAACAACGACGGGGTTACGATCCGCAGAAATTTTTTCCGGCTTATCTGGGGAAGATAGTAGGAAGTCTTGAAGTTAGCGAGCGGTTTCTCTGGGATATACGCCAGACAGCTATGGAACTTGTAATTGAAAACCATGCCGGCCATTTTAAAGAACTTGGACGCAGATATGGATTTACACTCTCCATTGAACCTTATGACATGAATCCTGCATCGGATCTTGATTTGGGCGCAGTGGCTGATATTCCGATGTGTGAATTCTGGACAAAAGGGCTTGGCTTTAACTCTTCTTTCAGTTGTATTGAAGCAACTTCTATCGCTCATGTTTATGGACGTCCTGTAGTCGCTGCAGAAGCTTTTACTGCTGATAGCAGGGAGGCATGGAAAATGTACCCCGGAAATGTTAAAAACCAGGGTGATTGGGCATTTTGTATGGGGATCAACAAATTTATGTATCATACTTTCGCCCATAAACCATTGGGTGAAAATTATCGCCCGGGAATGACAATGGGGCCTTATGGAGTGCATTGGGACAGGGGACAGACATGGTGGCCCTTGGCTTCAGAGTATCACAGGTACATTTCCAGATGCCAGCATATGTTAAGACAAGGTCAGGCAACTGCTGATATTTTGTACTTAACCCCTGAAGGAGCTCCTCATGTATTTCGTCCTCCAATGTCAGCCCTTGAAGGGGATGATGTGCTTCCGGATAAACGCGGTTATAACTTTGACGGGTGTTCACCACATGCATTGATCGAAAAGGCTGGGGTTGAGGATAACCGGATCGTTTTTCCCGGAGGGGCATCATACAGGGTGCTTGTTATGCCGGATTTCGAAACAATGACTCCGATGTTGCTTGAAAAAATTGAATCTCTTATAATGAAAGGAGCTATTGTTGTTGGTGCACCACCCCATAAATCACCAGGCTTGACTGATTATCCCCAATGTGATGATGAGGTGAAAAACCTTGCAATGAAAATTTGGGGTACAGTGAAAATTCCTGAAGAAGAAACAGAAATTAAGTATGGAAGGGGAAAAGTATACTGGGGAGGTAATTATTCAAAAACTGATAACGATGAGCTTTATCCAAATTATGGCACCATTGCAAATCTTCTTGGTAAGATGGGAATTAACGAGGACTTTCAATCTTTAACAGGTTCAATAAGATATAACCACCGTATTACTGAAGATAAAGATATCTATTTTGTTTCAAACAGGTCTGATTCAATAGTCGATGATATTTGTACATTCAGGACTGCCCGGGGTATTCCTGAATTATGGGATCCCGTTACCGGGGAGACCAGGCTATTGCCTGAATATACTTTTAAAAACGGGCAAATATCAATTCCATTAAGATTTGACAGATCACAAAGCTTTTTTATTGTTTTCGACAGAAAAGAAAATAAGGTTAAAGCAAAAGGTTTACAAAAATCTAATTTCCTTGAAGTCAGACAGGAGGCGGTCATTGGAGGTAGTTGGAATGTTTCATTTGAACCCCGGTGGGGAGGTCCTGATAAGATTATTTTTGATGAACTTATGGATTGGTCTGTGCATCCGAATCAAGAAGTGAGATATTATTCGGGAAGTGCAACTTATTATAAGAATTTTGACTTGCC
>CAZJGI010000066.1:9187-18504 GCA_964545315.1 uncultured Prolixibacteraceae bacterium | reverse complement strand
TTCCTTTTCGTGTTAAAGTCATTAATACCGGAATGATCCATGATTCAGCCTACGAAGGATCCTGCAGAGTGGGCAAATTAGAAAATTTAACTTATGAAGCCGAGTTGCATGATTTAAAACAGAAATTCCAACAAATAACCGATAAAATCAGCTCTGTTAATCTCCCCGGAGTTGAATTTTTGGAGACTGTAACCATGTACCGCTATGTTAAAGCAGGTAATCCGAATATAGAGATACCGCCTGAGCAGTTTGAACTTCTGGACAGAGATGATCATAAAACAGACCTTTATGTAGTCACCTTTGCAGGATTGGGGGAACAGATCGCAGTTAAATATAAAAAACCGGTAGTTATATTAAGTCAGGGAGATATGCTGGGAACTATAAATAAAGGAGGTTGGGCTGCTAAAGTACCGGCAGTTATCAGGCAACTTGGCATTCCCGGTTTTTATGTTCAAAACTGGGATCAACTTATTGATATTATAAACCTTTTTAAAGTACAAAAATCTGTTAAAAACACTAAACTTTTAGTTGTAACAGATTTATCTTCAAAGAGAAGACTGGGCGATATAACTACTTCCCCGGCTGATCATCTGTCTAATTTAAAAGATATATATAACCTGGACTATCAGCTTGTGAATAATGAAGAATTCTTTAATAAGATGGATGAAATAATTAATGATGATTCATATAAACGGAATGCACTGGAATTAACTCAGAACCTGATGAAAAATGCTGAAAATAACAATATGGCCAAAGAAGATATCATTAGTTCTGTGGAATTCTACCAGACAGTTAAAGCTATGATGAAACAATACGGTTGTAATGCATTTACCATTGACTGCTTCGAGTTATGCAGCACTTTGAATCCATGTAAAAGAAGATTTACACCATGTTTAGCCCATGCTTTATTGAAAGATAACGGAATTCCATCTGCCTGTGAAGGAGACTTAAACTGCTTCATGGCAATGATGCTTGAAATGTATATTAGCCGTAAAGCAGTTTATATGGGGAATCAGGATGTTTTTATTGATGATAATATTTTGCAAATACATCATTCAGTGGCATCTCTGAATATGAAAGGAATTGATAATAAAAAATCTCCCTATGATATTCATAGTTTTACAAATGATGGATTTGGAGTGACATTACGGCATGATTTTTCAAAAGATATAAATGATCAGGTAACAGTGGCCCGTTTTGATCCTTCAGGAACTAAAATTCTGGTATCCTCAGGACCGGTAGTTGGAGGAGGGGGAATGAAAGGACTTGCGTGCGTTAATCATGTTAAGATACGTATTCCTGATGGTGAATCATTCTTTGACGAAACCCAGAATTTTGGAAATCATCTGGCAGTAGTATTCGGAGACTATGTAAATGAAATCAAAAAACTCGGAAGAATTATGAATTTTGAAATAGTTGTAGTATAAAAACAGAAATTAAAAATTAAAATATAAGATATGGAAAACAGATCTTCAGATAATTTATCCGGTCGCCGGCGCTTTATTAAGCTGGCGGGACTTGGAGTGGGAAGCGGGGTTTTCGCCCTGCAGCAAATAAGTTGCCAGGGTGGTAAAAAATTTGTTGCACCAGATCTTCAGGGTTTTGAAGAGATTAAAGAAAAAGAACCTTTAAAAGAATGGGTTCCTGTTTCAGACCGTAAAATACGGGTTGGGATAGCAGGATATGGCAGGAGCAGATTTGGTGCGGCTTTCGGCTTTCAAAATCATCCGAACGTTGAAGTATTTGCTGTAAGTGATCTTTTCCCGGAACGTTGTGCTGCGCTGGCAAAAATTACCGGAGCAAAAAAAACCTACCCTTCTCTTGAAGAACTTGTCAAAGACGAAAGTATTGAGGCGGTATTTGTAGCCACCGATGCCCCCAGTCATGCCAAACATTGTATTGAGGTATTGAAACATGGTAAGCATGTTGCTTCTGCCGTACCTGCCGTATTTGGGTCACTTGAAGAAGCTGATGAGTTATTCGGGGCTGTAAAAACCAGTGGCCTGAAGTATATGATGTATGAAACTTCATGCTTTCATCCTGATTTGTACGCTATGCGACAAATATATAAGGCCGGCGGTTTTGGTAAGCTTGTCTATACTGAAGGAGAATACTGGCATTATTCGGAAAAGGGCATTGAATCTTATAATGACTGGCGTCATGGGATGCCTCCACAGTGGTATCCGACCCATTCAGATGCATACTATATAGGCGTTACAGATGACAGCTTCACTGAAGTATCTTGTCTTGGAATACCAAGTTCAATGGAGCGTTATCAAAAGGGTAACAACCGGTATAATAATCCTTTTGCCACAGAGATATCACTATACCGCACAAGTGAAGGGGGAATGGCACGTATGGGCAGAAGCAGTGACAGTTATGGTGAAGGCTATGGTGGTGTATGTGGCAGGGCCAGGGGACTAAAAGGCTCCTATTACGGTGAATATCAGGGGTTGGAAAAAAACCTGCCGGATTTAACACGTCCACCTCTTCCTCCGGGTGTACCTGCCGGGGGCCATCAAGGATCCCAGGGACGTCTTACTGATGAATTTATTACAGCAATCCTCCAGGATAGGAAACCGCTTGTCGACATAGCTACAGCTCTTAACATGACCGTCGGAGGTATAGTAGCTCATAAATCGGCCTTAAAAAATGGGGAGTGGATGAAAGTTCCCCAGTATAAATTGTGAAATTACAAAATGAATAAATTTACTCCCTGATAGAATCTGTTCCGGCTCTTTACATTATATTTACTTTCTGATAACAAGTTTCCGGAATGTACCGGTCAGATCATTCAAAAATAATTAATTTTGGCTAAATGGAGCCCGGAAGTTCAACAACCAGCCTTGTAAGTCTCCTTAAAAAAGGGAATATACTTGCATTCGATGCAATCTATGAGCGTTATGGCAAAAGGTTGTATGGTTTTGTTCTTCGTTACATCAAACAAGAATCCGATGCAGAAGAAATTGTTCAGGAAGTGTTTTTAAAGATATGGGAATCAAGAGACAAAATTAACGCATACGCTTCCTTCGATTCTTTTTTGTTCACTATAGCATACAATACAACAATAAGCCTTCTCCGGAAAAGAATAAATGAAAAAAAATATTTGGACCGATTACAATACAGGCAACAAATAGTTGATTCGGAGGAGATAATCAACGAAATCAATTTCAAGGAGATAAATGAACAATTAACTTCATTGCTGGATCAGTTAACTCCCCGGCAGAGGGAAATATTCAGGTTAAGCCGCGAACAAGGGCTTACTCATGATGAAATAGCACGAAATCTGAATATTTCAAGGAATACAGTCAAAAATCATCTGGTAACTACCCTCGCCTTTCTAAAATCCAGGATATCAGGCAGCATGTTAACTGTCCTCCTTTTTATATACTTATTTCAGTAAATTTGGATATAAAGCATTCCAATTAATACCGAATAACATGAGAGAAATGATAAAGGACAAATTTAATATGATTAAAATAATGATTTTCAAAGTATTATATTATTTTTACTGCAGAAAGTTCCTCTCCTATTTTATGTAATGCCCTTTCAATTTTGCCTGCCTGCTTTTCTGAAATATAGGTATTACCAGTTTTATATTGCCGCATTAATGATGAACTTATCCCTGCAACTTTAGCAAATTGTGTCACATTCATAAACTTAAAATAATCGAATAATGATGACAAATCATATTTATATTGAAAATCTAATTCTTTTAATTCTTCCGGCATAGCCTCCCCGGTATAACTTTCCAGCATTTCTTTTAATGAATTTTTAAAATCATTTTTTGCCTCTGATACACTATGGCCTTCCCCTATAATAGTGTGTTTCAAATCCGGCGTATAAATACTAAATGTCCCATCTTTCCCTTTTTCTATCAATGCAACTGTTTTCATATTCAAAAAATTATTAGTGCAAAATTTATAACCCAATCTGTTTTTTTAATTTCTTTTCCAAACCTTTCTTTATTTCATCTGAACCATGTCTGCTTATTTGTATTTTAAAATCCTTTCTCTTGTGAGCAAAAATATCATGATTACTGCCATGTCGTTCAAGATACCATCCCATTCTTATTGCTATTCGTCTTAATTCAGACCATTTCATTATTATTATAAATTTTTAAGTTGTGATATAGCCTACACCTATTCCGGCAGGTGAACTCATCTTTATAATACCTCTTTGTATCCCTTTATTAACAGGAATTACTCATTTCATTATATTTGTGCTATTTCAAATATATTGCATAAACGCAATATATAAAAATTTTTTAAACCAATTCCCCAATTCAGTAAAAAAAATAACTTTTTAGTTAGTCCTGTAATCCCTCTCATGCGTATAGTTTTAAGAGCCGGAATTGAAATAAAATCAAAAAGGTTTAGATAGTTTAGATAGTCAGAATCTAAAAATGGCTCCCTTTTTTCAGGGAGTCATCTTTTAAAAGTGTAAAATGACAAAAGAGCTACTCATAAAATATTTAAATGGTCGATGTACTGAAGAGGAATTAAGAGAAGTCATTCAATGGCTTAATAATGATCCTTTTAATAATAAATATAAATATTGGGGATTAGAAGATTGGATGCATTATAAAGCCGATGATGAGATAATTGAGGATCACAAATTCAGGGCGCTTCTTGATAAAATCCATCATAAAATAAATATAATCACGCAACAGACAAGTAAAAAACCAATTACTCTTATCACTTCCTGGTTAACAAAAGCAGCAGCTATTTTGCTGATACCTGTTTTGTTGATTCTCGTCTATACATTATCTGAAAAACCTTCAGGCATTGCTCTCTATAATGAGTTAACAATTGATTCACTTGAAATCACAGCCCCTATGGGATCAAAAACAATGGTACAATTCTCGGATGGGTCTGAAGTTTATTTGAACAATAACAGCAAATTAAAATATCCTCAAAAATTTACGGGTAATAAAAGGGAGGTTATTTTAGTTGGAGAAGGTTATTTTAATATTGCCCATGATCCTGAAAGGCCCTTCATAGTAAATACAGGTAAATTAAATATTAAGGCCACAGGAACAATATTCAATGTATTTGCATATCCGGAGGAAAAAATTGTTTCAACAACATTGGTTGACGGTAAGGTTGTCCTTGAACGCAAAGGCATTTATAACAATGCAGAAGCTATTGGCGCCCTTGAACCCGGGCAGCATGTAATTTATGACACAGAAATCAAGAAAATAGTTTACAGTTCAAAAGGAGATATTGAAAAATACATTGCCTGGAAAGACGGAAAACTAATTTTTAAAAGGGATAATCTGGCTCAAATTGCACAAAGGCTAAGCCGGTGGTATAATGTTGATATTGAAATTGCAAGCAATGAGCTCCTTGATTATACTTACACAGCAACTTTTGTAGATAAAACGCTTGATAACATACTCGATCTTTTAAAAGCAGCGGCACCTGTTGATTATAAAAAATTACCTCCTGAAACATCACCTGACGGGACTTTTTCAAAACAAAAGATCATAATTAACAAAAGAATATAAGTTTCTTATAAAACCAGATTGCCTATGAAACAAGTATTATAAATTAAAAAAAACAGGGAAATGCGCCAACATTCCCCTGTCAGGAATTAAAAAACAACCCTGTATTATCCATACAGGACATTTTCTAACATAAAACATAGTAAAAGTATGAAAAAAATTATTGGGAATTTTTATTGGGAAATTTATTTTCCCAATGCTTTAAAATTATTAACAGTTATGAAGCTAACATTAGCATTAATAATGATTTCCGCGCTCAACCTTCTTGCAGGCGAATCGTATTCGCAAACTAAAAAGCTTACATTAAAAATGAATGATGCAAAAGTTGAGGATGTTCTTTCAAGCATTGAAAAGCAAAGCGATTTTTACTTCTTTATCTACAGTGAGAAGGTAGTTGATGTAGAAAGGAAAGTATCCCTGGATATCAAGAATGGAAGCATTGAAACAATCCTTAAAGCTATTTTCGCAGATACCGACGTAGCCTACTCGATAAAAGACAGGTTGGTTATTATATCTACGCCTGAGCTTATGGGAAATTCAGTGCAGGCAGTATGGCAACAGGCCGTAGTTACAGGAAAAGTTACCGACTCAAAAGGCCTGCCCTTACCCGGAGTATCCATAATAGTGAAAGGAACCACTCAGGGTACGGTAACCAATAATGATGGCGATTACACGCTCACAAATATTCCACCTGATGCTACTCTGGTATTTTCTTTTGTGGGCATGATAACGCAAGAGGAAGTTGTTGGCAATCAGGCCAATATAGATATAACAATGGAAGAAGATGTAATTGGGATTGAGGAGGTTGTAGCTATCGGATATGGCACTATGCGAAAAAGTGACCTGACAGGTTCAGTATTTAGGGCAAATATTCAAACCTTTAAAGAACAGCCCAACATTTCGTTAATGGAATCTCTTCACGGTTCAGTTCCCGGGTTGAATGTGGGACAGATAACCCAGGCTGGTGAAGAACCTGATTTTACCATAAGAGGAAGAACTACACTATCAGGAACACAAGATCCTCTTATAGTTGTTGACGGTGTAATTTTTCGTGGCAATTTAATCGATATTAACCCCAATGATATTGAATCAATCGATATCCTTAAAGATGCAAGCTCTGCAGCAGTTTACGGATCGCAGGCCACAAATGGTGTTATTATTATTACTACCTCCAGGACAGGCGGAAAAGATGGCAAGCCTGTCATAAACCTGTCAAGCCAGTACTCTTTCCAGAGGCCTTATAAAACATTTGATTATCCTGATTCCGATTATTGGATTGAAAAAACTATTCGTTCCGACTTTTACCAAAGCAAAACTCCCGGATCCGGCTATCTTGAAGATAATCCGAATTATTCATTTACGTCAAGATTTGAAACCGCAGATGAAATTCGTGCCTTAGAAAATAATATAATTACCAATTGGTACGATCTTGTTACCAGGGAGAATATACATACGCAATCACATAATATATCCTTAAGCAATACTACAAAATTTAACAATTATTACATCTCACTGGGTTATAGTGACCAGGTAGGATATATGTTGAATGAGGATTTCAACAGGTTTAATGCACGTATTAATATTGACAATAATGTAACAGATTGGCTGACTATCGGCATTCAATCTTTTTTATCAATTAGTGATTACTCAGGTGAGGAGGTGAGCCCCAGATTCAGATATGAGCATAATCCTTTTATGACTGTTTATGATGAGAATGGGGATTACGTTACCTATCCCGGAAGCCAGTTAATGAATCCATTATTAACTGCATCGAATGACAACCTGGACAAAAGACTTAACCTCTCGGGCAATATATATGCCAATGTCGACATCCCGTTCATAAAGGGATTATCATATAAAATTAATTACAGTAACAATCGAATTTACAGAAGCAATTATGGTTTCTCTGAAGTTGGGGCAAACCTGAGGGGCAGCGGTTATAAGACAGAAAATATCAACAATGACTGGACTGCAGATAATATTTTATCCTACAACCGCGTATTCTATAATATTCACAATATAAATGCAACATTGGTTTATGGATTGGAAAAACGAAACTTTACCAATACTAACGCATCGGCATCTGTATTTATCAATCCTGTTTTAGGCTATAACAGGCTCCAGGCCGGAAGTGCCGACTTATATGAAGTCAGCTCTGCTGCATGGGAGGAAGCCAGTTTATACCAAATGGCAAGACTGTTTTATGGATATAATGATAAATATTTATTGACAGGTACAATAAGAAGGGACGGATTTTCGGGATTCAGTGAAAAAAATAAATTTGGAATATTCCCTTCTATGGCATTTGCATGGGTTGTATCCAGGGAACCTTTTATCGCCAATAATATTGACTGGCTGAACAACCTAAAGATAAGATTGTCATACGGTGCAAACGGGAACAGGACTATCGCACGTTATCAAACACTTGCAGTAGTTGAAGGAGGATACAACTACATTACCTCTGATAAAAGTTCTGTCTATACACAAAGCATTAGCAGTCTGGCAAGTGCTGATTTAAAATGGGAAACAACAAAAGGAACAAATTTCGGACTGGATTTTGGAATACTGGGACAACGTATTTTCGGGACAATAGATTATTACAACAATAATACCTATGATCTTCTATATAATGTAGATGTACCCGCAATAAGCAGGTACTCAACATTTCCTGATAACCTTGGAAAAATTCACAATCATGGAATTGAAATATTACTATCAACTGTGAATATAAAAAGTAATGATCTGAGATGGATGAGTACATTTACATTTTCGAGAAACAGAAATGAGTTAAAAGAGCTCCTTGGATTTGATGAAGACGGAGACGGTAAGGAAGATGACCTTATCTCGGAGGGACTTTTTATTGGTGAACCACTTTCCTCAATATATACTTATGAAATTACAGGTGAATTTTGGCAGGTCGGTGAAACACTGCCTTCCGGATTTGCATTAGGAAGTTATAAGATCAAAGATATAAATGAGGACGGAGAGTTTACTCCTGCAAATGACAGAAAAATCCTGGGGTATCAGGATCCATCGTACCGGCTCAGTATCAATAACGAACTGAATTATAAAAACTGGACTTTAAAAGTTTTCCTTAATGCTGTTCAGGGAGGCAAAAAATATTATTTAGGAAAAGATGACCTTAGCAACTGGTCTTTATCAGAAAGTGCCTTTCGTCGTAATTTACCTAAAGAAATTGATTTCTGGTCTCCTGATAATACAGACGCAAGATATCAGGCAATACCTATAACCGGCTATATGGGAGACAGATACACACAAAGGAATTTTGTCAGGCTACAGGATGTTTCACTGTCATATAACTTACCGGCGGATTTATTGAGAAACTCCTTTATTCAAAATTTATCGGTTTATGTTAGTGGAAAAAATTTAGCCACCTGGACAAAATGGCCGGGATGGGATCCTGAAACAGGGGCAGGCATGACAAGAGATGACCGGCCTGTCTTATCAAGCTTTACATTAGGTCTCAATGTTGAATTTTGAAAACAATTAATTACATTCATATGAAATCAATAATAATAAATAAAAGAAACACCTTTATATTGAGAATTTCAGCATTAAGTGTATTTCTGTTCTTCTCTGTAACATTTAATTCGTGCAATGAAGATGAATTTTTAAAGGAAGTGCCACTTGATTTTTATTCACCTGAAAATTCATACGTTACCTATAACGACTTTCTATCTTCTGTTATGAACTTATATGGAAGGTACAGAGCAGATTTTTGGGATGATTCCAGTTCTGGAGGCGTATATAGTGTTTGGCAGTTCACTGACCTGGTACATGGCACCAGTTC
>CAZJGI010000066.1:0-9087 GCA_964545315.1 uncultured Prolixibacteraceae bacterium | reverse complement strand
CCAACAAGGGATTATGTAAGGGCTTCACGTGAAGACACATATAAGCAGGCAGCATCGGACTTAAAATTTGCTTCTGAGAATTTACCGGACATTGATGTTGATGATGCAAGAGTAAATAAACTTGCAGCAAATCACGTGCTTTCAGAGGTATATATCTCATTGGGGCAATGGCAAAATGCCATTGATGCTGCAACTGTTGTTATTAACCATCCGGGGATGGCCTTAATGACAGAAAGATTCGGGACTCAGGTAGACCCGGAAGGGAACAGGTTTCCTGCACCATTTAATGATACGGTATACGGAGGTGATGTATATTGGGATCTTTTCAGGCCGGGAAATCAAAACCGTTCTGCAGGAAATACAGAGGCCATCTGGGTAACCCAGTATGCTGTTGATGTGCCTGGAGGCAGCGGAAGTAACGGAGGATTTCCACTCGAGCGGCAAGCCTGCCCGCGTGTATATCAGACATTAGTTGTCAATAACGACGGCAGCCGCCATCCTGTTGCTCCTCAGCCAAACACATACCTTACCGGTCGTGGCATTGGAGGAATGCGCCCTACCAACTTTTTCCTGTGGGAACTGTGGCAGAGAAGCGGCTATAACCAGGATATAAGAAATTCAAAATATAATATTATAAGGGATATGCCTGTAATGAACCCCAAGTCTGATTACTATGGCAAATGGGTATTCAGGGATAATGTGCCAGTTATTTTGAAATCTGAAGCAGATACTACCCGTAACTGGTATCCATATCTGGCTAAAACCACTACTATTGGTAAGCATCCTGAATTTTTATTATTACCTGATCAATCTGTTCCGGGTTCCCTGGGCAGCCAGGCAAGGGATACATACCGCGACAATTATATCATTCGTTTGGCAGAGACGTACCTTCTAAGGGCAGAGGCACATCTGGGTAATAATGATCCGGTTAAAGCTGCAGCAGATATAAATGTTGTGCGCCGCCGTGCTAATGCCCCGGATGTGGACCCTGCCAATGTAGATATTGACTATATCCTTGATGAAAGACTGCGAGAACTGGCCTTTGAAGAGTATAGGTCTGTAACACTCAGGAGATTAGGATTATTGGTTGAAAGATGCAAAGAATATAATCCGCTTATCCAATACCAAAATCATCATAATCTCTACCCAATCCCCTATAGTGAAATTGAAAAAAACACTGGTGCTGTTTTAGAACAAAATCCGGGATATATCCAATAATGTAACTCTTTTTCCAACTATGGAATCATTTAAAAGGTTCCATAGTTGGATTTTTTTATTAACATCATGAAGAATACTTTGCTAATAATGCAGTTTGTTTTAATCATTTCTATCACTTCATGTGCTCAGGGGGGCAGTAAAACTAAAAGATTTTTACCTTCAAGGCAACCTGTATTCCAACTGGATTATAATTTTCCGACAGCCGATAAACCGCAATCTAAATTATGGTTTGATGGAGATTACTGGTGGGCATTGCTCCCGCGGTCAACAGGCCCGTCTCTCTGGCAACGTACTGAAGAGGGATGGAAAGAACACCCTGAAGTTGCTGAAAAGCTGAAAGGAATTCCGGGCAGGGCGGATGTCTGGGGCGAAAAAAATCAGATTACTGCTGTTGGCGTTGGAGATTCCTCGTTAACAGTTTTCCGTCTTAATAAAGGAGAAAAAAGCCCGGATGTCTCGTGGGAACCTGAAATACTTGCCAGACTATATCCTCCCTCACCCGGCACAATCGAAACTGCAACTCTGGCAAGAGACGGCAATAACAACTGGTGGGTTTCTGCAACTGCAAATTCGAAAGTTTGTGTCTGGCATTCAACCGATGAAGGAAAGCAATGGGCATCCCCCTTCATTCTGGCTGAAGGAATTGATGAGGATGATATTTGTTCGGTTACGCCACTTGCTGATGGCATTGGGGTTGTGTGGTCAGATCAGGTACGCGATGCCATATTAATACGTATTCATAAAAATGAAGATCCCCGGGAAGCCTGGGGAGAAGAAGAAATTGTTGACATGGGAAATAATACAGCCGACGATCACATAAATACATCCCTGTCTCCTGACAATACCTTGTGGATTGCAACAAAAAACAGTGTGGATACACCCGGTAAGCCACAGTTTGTGATGAGGGTGCGGTCAGCAGCAGGGGAATGGATAAACAATGGATATTGCGTACTGCAAAACAATATGAAACGACCAAGCCGCCCCATTGTCATAACAACCGAATCTAACAAGGCAGTATTTACAGGCTATGGAGATAATGACAGGTCTGTTCCCAATCCCCATAATGCAAAAATTGTTTTTTCTTTTGTTGATTCCGGGCTTAATGTAAGTGAACCATTGGATGTAATTTACCCGCTACCCGAACTGGTTAGTTTTGTACAAAACGTAACAGGTCCAAAGTTTCCCTTTCCTGCTGAGGCTCCCTGGATAATTCTTGCTTCAGATCCCAGTGGCCGGGTTTATGAAGCCAACTTGAAAAACCTTTTTGAATATTACGATAATGAGGAAAAGAATAAATAGAAGAACCTTCATTAGCCAGACTGGATATGGCATAGGCGCTGCAACATTAACGGGCTTAAGCTGGTCAGATAATACAATTGTAAAAGGACTACATGAACGCTCTGCGAAAAAGTTAATGGCCACTACTGATTATACTGATAATATCGGCATCAATCACAGGGGTAGCCGTTATGGAGCCCAGGTACCGAGGCCAGATGAATACTATGCTAACTATAAATGTTTTATGAATAAAACACAATTAGATGAGCTTCATGGTGTTTTGGCCTCGCTGGGAGTAACCCGCCATCAATGGATTACAGATACTTACTGGACACTTTATGAAAATTATCCTCATGGCTTTAATTTGCTGGCTGAGGCTGTAAAATCAGCCCATGCTTACGGGATTGAATTCTATGCCGAAATAAAACCTTTTGAAGGTGGTGGTTTTGGTACTATTTTACCTCATTCGATGCCTTTACCTGAAGGAACTGCAGCAAAGGATATGCGGGGAATTTTTCCCATTGTACGTCCTTTTGTTGCCGTAAACCCGCAATTCTGCCTTAAACGTAAACCCGGAACTTATGAATATGAAGGCCCAGTCACGAAAATACGGTTAATAAAAAGCGATGACAAACCTACACGTGTTAAATCAGAATATCTCTCTATCCTAACCAGCCCGTCAAACTGTGGTTTCTCCCCCTATAACGGGCCAGTGTCTTTTCGTGAATCGATTGAATGGCGCTTTCAGTTTCCAAATTGGGAACAATGCCGTGTGCTGCACCTGGAGAACCTGATTTTACCTGAATCCCACAAATATATTCTGATAAAGTGTGCATTGGCAGATGAAGACGCTGATTTTAGTAACGAAAACGGGAAAATCCTCGAACTGGAAGGTGACAGGGGAAAAGTTATCCCGCATATCCTGAGTACAGGCCCGGTTAGTCCGGAAAGTCATTACAACAGTTTCTACCATTCTAAAATACTGAAAGACCTGTTACGGTATATACAGCATCCTGAAGTCAAATCGGAAACGAAAACCCTTCAAATGCTGCAAAAACACTATAATAATTTTTACAACTTTGATTCATATAAACTAACTGACCGGAAAACGCTCGATGCAGATGGATATATAGCTGCAGCATGCGGTAAACCTGAGTATATGCTTGGTAATCTTCATCCGGTCTATCCTGAAGTCAGGGAATATTGGCTTGATTTGGTTAGATTCTGCCTTGACCAGGGAGTTGACGGAATAAATATCAGGGTAGCCAACCATACAAAATTACCTGACTATTGGGAGTATGGGTTCAATGAACCGGTAATTCAAGCATCGGGGGGCAAGACTGATTACCCGACAGTCAGCCGTATTAACGGGGAAGCCTATACCCAATTCCTTCGCGAAGCACGAGATCTTATTAAAAGCCGGGGGAAAAAACTCACACATCATCTGCATGCAAGTATGCTCATCCCCGACGACAGGGGGCGCCTTCCAAGCCTTCCGCCTAATTTCGAATGGCAATGGGAAACATGGGTGAAGGAGATTGCTGATGAACTGGAATTCCGGGGAGGCTTTATGTTGCGTCCGTGGAATCTCACGAAAGCTTTGGATATATTTAGCTCAGTGACCCGAAAAGAAAAAAAACCTTTTTATTACCAGGGAGATTTTCATGGAATGTCTTTTGACGGACCATTCAATATCACGAAGCAGGAAATTGAATTGGTTAATAACCATCCGGGATTAGATGGCCTTGTCCTTTACGAAACGGCAAACTTTACCAAAATTGATGATAATGATAAAGTTATTGGCAGCCCGGAACATAAACAATTAATAATAAACCACTTCCCGGGTAAACATTAAAATTTGAATAATGCATAAAAAAATTGATCGCAGAAAGTTCATGGGTTCATCTCTGGCCGCTTTTGGTGCAGTGATTTTCGATGGCAATATATATTCTTCCATTCCATTTTCAAATGTTGCAACAATTTCCAAAAAAGAAAAAAAACTCATAGCGACAACTGATTACTATGATAACATTCTCCATGGTAAATTTTTTTTCGACAGGAGCCATCTCGACGCCCTTCATCAATATCTGTCTTCAATAGGAGTTTCCCGCCATCAATGGATCGTGGACACAATCTGGAATTTTTATGATCCTCCGCAAAATAGTTTTGACCTCTTGTCCGAAGCAGTAAAATCCGCTCATCAATTTAATATTGAATTATATGCCGAAATAAAACCTTTTGAAGGCGGGGGTTTCGGAAATACATTACCTCTGTCGTTGCCAATGCCTAAAGGAGCAGCCGCTTTAAAAGACATCCGGGGCATTTACCCTATCGCACGTCAGTTCGTATCTGACAATCCACATTTTTCATTAAAAAGAAGGCCGGGGACTTATGAATTTAACGGTACTGTTTCTTCTATAAGAATAGTTAAGGGAGACGATAAACCTACGCATATAAAACCTGATGATCTGGAAATTTGGACCAGTTCCGGCAATAATGGATTTAAAAAATATCACGACTCTTTATCTTTTCGGGAATCAGTAGAATGGCGGGCCTCATTTCCGGTAAGTAAAATGTGCCGGATCCTTCACCTGGAAGGTCTTCAAATACCGGCAGGCCATAAGTATATTCTGATAAAATGTAAATCTAAAAGAGGAGAAGGCGATTTTTCAAATGAACGCGGTAATATTATCGAATTGTCGGATCAGGAAGGTAAGAATATCCCTTTCATAATAAGTACAGGGCCTGTGGACTACAAAACTCACCGTTCACAACATGATGATTACCTACATGATAAAATTGTCCGTTATTACCGGAATCCTGAAGTCAGGGAAGAGTTCACCAACCCGGAAAAAGCAGAAAAGCATTACGCAGATTTTTACAGTTTTGACGAAAGACGCCTGATCACTGAACCCTACTCATTTAACAGGGAAGGATACATTGCTGTTGCCTGTGGAAAGCCGGAATTTATGCCGGGTAATCTGCACCCGATCTACCCTGAAGTACGAAAACACTGGCTTGAGATTATCCGGTTCTGTCTGGAGAGAGGAGTGGATGGGATTAATATCCGGCACTCTAACCACACCCGTTCCCCTGAAGATTGGGAGTATGGATTTAATGAGGCTGTTATTGAAGCCGCCTCCGGACAAATGGATTATCCAACAATCAGGCGGATAAATGGAGATGCCTACACTCAATTTCTGCGTGAAGCGCGCGATCTGGTAAAAAACTACAAAAAAACATTTATAATCCATCTATATTCCCAAATGCTGATGCCGGATGACAGAACAGGGCGTTCGAACTATATGCCACCAAATTTTGAATGGCAATGGGAAACATGGGTGGATGAAATTGCAGATGCCCTGGAGTTCAGGGGAGCATGGACTTTGCGTCCCCAGAATTTGCGACAGGTGCTGGAGACTTTTAGTGCAGTTACAACAAAAGCAAATAAGCCTTTCTATTTTCAGGGAAATATGAAGGAATTAAACTCTGCCTTCGATGATCAATCACGATATCAGTTCACAAAGGCAGAACTTGAAATGATTAATAACAACCCTGAATATGCCGGATTTGTTCTTTATGAAACAGCCAGTATTCTAAAGATCAATAGAAATGGCGATATTGAAAAAAATAATGATTTAGGTGAATTACTTAAAAAGTATAAATGGGAAAACCTGTAATAATATCTCAACTTATAATATTGTTGTTTTTTGGACAGTGCACAAGTAATTCGCAAAAACCAACAAAATCCCGAGATGTTCCCTTCTCCTTCGTCAAACCTGAAATAGTTACAGATACGACAAAATGGGACACAGATGATCCGGCTATATGGATAAATTTTGAAAGTCCGGAAAAAAGCCTGATCATAGGAACAGATAAAAACAGGGACGGTGCCTTATATGCTTTCAATCCGGAAGGGCAAACCGAAACTGTTTTCAGGGGACTTGAGGGTCCTAACAACGTAGATGTTACATACGGCTTCTCTCATAAAGGTAAAAAAATCGATATTGCTGTGGTCACTGAAAGGTTAAGACAGAGGATCAGAATATTTCAGCTTCCGTACCTTGAACCTCTTGACGATGGAAACCTGACTGTGTTTAACGGAGATACAAATAGAGCGCCTATGGGAGTTGCTATATATAAACGTCCTAAGGATAATGCCTTTTTTGTTATTGTCAGTGGTAAATCCGGGCCGGAAGAAGGATATCTGTGGCAATATAAATTAGAAAGTGACGCAAATGGTCAGATATCAATAACCTTTGTAAGAGAATTTGGAAAATTTAGCGGTAAAAAAGAAATTGAAGCTATTGCAGTTGACAATGAGTTGGGTTATGTCTACTATTCCGATGAAACAACAGGTGTTAGAAAATACTATGCTGATCCCGATGTTACGGATCCGGGAAAGGAATTGGCACTATTTGCCACTAAAGGTTTTGCAAGGGACCATGAAGGCATTTCTATATATAAACAGAAAAATGGTAAAGGTTATATTCTGGTATCCGACCAGCAGGCAAACCGGTTTTGGATATTCCCGCGGGAAGGGACAAAGAGAAGCCCGCATGACCATCCTCCTGTGAAAATAATTGAAACAGAAACGATTGAAAGTGATGGTAACGATGTAACAAGCCAGCCTTTACCCGGTTTCCCGGCCGGATTATTGGTGGCCATGTCAAATGGTAAGGTCTTCCATTATTATGATTGGAGAGATATATTCGAAAAATAACTAAAACATTGCATTAGAGTAAAAGCTTTATCCATAGCCGCTCACTGAAACGCTCGGTTTCGATATTAAATAAAAGATTTGATAATTAATTGTTTAACTAAGATATATTAAAATGAAACAAAAAATATTGAAATATTTTATTGCCGTAATTATTGTTGTTCTTCCAATTTTTCTGATTGCGGGAAACATCGTTTATCCCTGGAGGGCAGTTCCGGCTTTTGCCCTGTCCGGGAAAAATTTTTATACTTTATATAACAATATCAACTATACGGCAATTGATTCTGTAGTTCTCATTGGTCCGTATAACCGTGTTGCCCTCAATATTGATTCAGTTATTATTGGCCGTTTTGAGTATGATTCTTTTACCAATAAGGATGTAAACAATAAAATTTGGGTAACTGTTCCTGAGTCTTCTCCGGAAGAGTTGTATGATTTGGCAGTTTTCAGTGGGGGAGAAACTCATTTGTCTCCAAAATCGGTAAAGGTTCTCAGGCATTTTAGTCCGGCTCACTGCTTCATTCATATCTCCGATCCGCATATTTCACGCCAATGGCAGGGAACGGCTGAAAACGGTTATGCAAAAGAACTTGAATTATTAGATAAATTTATTGATGTAGCCAACATAATTGCTCCTGATTTTATAATAGTAACAGGTGATATTATTATGCATTATACCAGATTAGATGCTGATCCTGACGGTTGGGGAGGCATTAAGCTTTATGATGCTGACCAGAGGCCTCTTGTAGAAGAAAAGTATAAAAATTATTTTGAAGGGGCCAAAGGATTCTCCGGTATACAAGCCTTTAACTCTCCTGTCTTTAGCCTGCCCGGCAACCATGATTCATATGGAGTCCCAAGAGATGACTACCAGGCAATGGCCAGGCAGTGGAATGCTATGTGTGGTTTGCGGGTTTACGGTTTTTCTTATGGTGAAACACGTGTGCTTGCAGCTGATGATTATTTGGGTGATCCCGTCACCGACATCCCTGATTCATCACCTATGTCGGGTTTACAAGGGAAAATACTTGAATCCTTTCTGGAAGAAAACGGTCCCGGGAAAATCCGGATTATGGCACAGCACCGGCCTGACCGGATCGACACCTCATTTTTAGACAGGCATAAGATCAATATCCTGTTGAATGGACACAGGCATAATCCGCATCACGAATATGTAGGAACTACCCCCACTCTCAGTGCCAGGCCGGGAACAGTCTGCCGCAGCGGAGAGCTGAGGAACCAACAATGGAAAGAGAACTTAGGATTTTTTCGTATTTTTTATATAAATGGCAACAATTATGAATTCACGCCGCCTCTAAGGTTCTGTGAAGACCCGACAGTTGACTACAAAAAGCTGAAACTCAACCTGACACTTGACTACAAGGAACCGAATGACGGAATTTGTAGTGTTAATGAGGCAAATATAAAAAACCATTTTCCTATAGATTTACCTCAATGTAAAGTTCGCTTTATTATGAAAAAAGGAAATTACAATGTTGAAGGTGGAACAATTCGTCAGGTTATCCATACTGAAAGTCAAACTATAGTTGATGTAGGCGCTTACGTTGCTTCTGACTCCGAAAGAAAAGTTAAAATTTCTCCATCAAAATAAAACCTGAAAATCAAAATATGGAGTTCATTTGATAATAAAAATTTTTATTTTTCACATATTAATGTTAAATTTAAATGATTAAAAATCAACTTAATAAATTTATATTATTTATCTAAAAAGGTGCGTTGCAACTTTTTTCGCGCAGTCTCATCATTTAAAAAACATTAATTATGACAGGAAAATTCAGATTCACATTTGGGCCCTGGAATATACATGAAGGGGCAGATTCTTTTGGCCCGCCGGTTCGAAAATCAATAGA
>CAZJGI010000065.1:0-18560 GCA_964545315.1 uncultured Prolixibacteraceae bacterium | reverse complement strand
AACGTGTTCGGTTTTAATGAATATTTATTACAATTATGGCATTCAGAAAAGAAAACAAAGTAAAAAGTGGTTTTTCAAAGATTTCAATTAGTCTTTCCTCTCCTGAAGAAATTTTGGAAAGATCTTATGGTGAAGTTTTAAAACCTGAAACGATAAACTACAGAACCTATAAACCTGAACGCGATGGTTTGTTTTGCGAACGTATTTTCGGACCGGTTAAAGATTACGAGTGTCATTGCGGTAAATATAAACGGATCAGATATAAAGGTATTGTTTGCGACCGCTGTGGCGTAGAAGTAACTGAAAAGAAAGTCAGACGGGAAAGAATGGGCCATATCTCTCTTGTCGTGCCTGTAGCACATATATGGTATTTCCGTTCACTTCCAAATAAGATTGGGTATCTTTTGGGCCTTCCCACAAAAAAACTCGATTCTATAATATATTATGAAAGATATGTGGTAATTAATCCAGGTATAAAACACACAGACGGAGTAAGGGAACTCGACTTTCTTACAGAAGAGGAGTATCTGGATATCGTTGATACACTGCCTAAAGAAAATGCCTTACTGGATGATGATGATCCTAATAAATTTGTTGCAAAAATGGGAGCTGAGGCTCTGTTTAACATTCTGCGAAGGCTTGATCTGGATGACTTGTCATATAGTCTGAGACACAAAGCCAATACAGAAACATCGCAACAGAGAAAGAACGAGGCATTAAAACGTCTTCAGGTTGTTGAAGCCTTCAGGGCCAGTAAAAATTTGAACCGTCCTGAATGGATGATTGTAAGGGTAGTTCCTGTTATCCCTCCGGATTTGAGACCTTTGGTGCCACTTGATGGAGGGCGGTTTGCCACCTCAGACCTGAATGACCTTTACAGAAGGGTTATCATCAGAAATAACAGGCTTAAAAGACTGATCGAAATAAAAGCTCCTGAGGTTATCCTGAGAAATGAAAAGAGGATGTTGCAGGAGGCTGTGGATTCATTATTCGATAATTCAAGAAAAGTAAATGCTGTAAAAACAGAAAACAACAGGGCTCTTAAATCACTTTCAGATAGTTTAAAAGGAAAACAGGGACGCTTCCGTCAGAACCTTCTTGGTAAAAGGGTTGACTATTCTGCCCGGTCAGTGATTGTTGTCGGTCCGAAACTTAAGCTTCATGAATGCGGCCTTCCGAAGGATATGGCTGCAGAACTTTATAAACCATTTATTATCAGAAAACTGATTGAGAGGGGAATAGTTAAAACTGTTAAGTCGGCTAAAAAGATAGTGGACAGGAAAGACCCTGTTGTTTGGGAAATTCTGGAGAATGTCCTTAAAGGCCACCCTGTAATGCTAAACCGTGCTCCAACTTTGCACAGGCTTTCCATACAGGCTTTCCAACCAGTAATGATAGAAGGAAAGGCTATTCAGCTTCATCCTCTTGTTTGTACAGGATTTAATGCTGACTTTGACGGCGACCAGATGGCTGTGCATCTGCCTTTGGGAAATGCAGCCATCCTTGAAGCACAATTACTGATGCTTTCCTCTCACAACCTGCTTAATCCGGCAAACGGTGCTCCTATCCATGTTCCTTCCCAGGATATGGTACTTGGATTATATTATATGACCAAACAGAGAGAAGGATCAAAAGGAGAAGGAATGACCTTTTATTCTCCTGAAGAGGTAACAATTGCATACTCTGAAAGAGTGGTAGGACTGCATTCTATCATTAAAGTAAAGGTAGAGGATATTGATGAAAATGGAGAATATTTTAAGCATATCATTGAAACAACAGTAGGACGGGTACTTTTCAATGAATATGTGCCGCGTAAGGTTGGTTATATTAACCAGCTCCTTACAAAAAAATCCTTACGATCAATTATTTCTGATGTTTTCAATAGATGCGGAAATGCAGATACAGTTACCTTCCTTGATGCAATTAAAGACCTTGGTTATTATATGGCATACAGGGGCGGCTTATCATTTAACCTTGATGATGTAATAGTCCCTGTCGATAAAGAATCTATTGTTGATAACGGTTATAAAGAAGTTGAAGATGTTGTTGCTAATTATAATATGGGATTTATAACCAACAACGAAAGATATAACCAGGTTATTGATATATGGACACATGCTAACTCTAAGCTGACATATTCTGTTATGAAAACTCTCAGTTCGGACAAGCAGGGTTTTAATTCAATTTACATGATGCTTGATTCAGGAGCAAGGGGTTCTAAAGAACAGATCAGGCAGTTATGTGGGATGAGAGGATTGATGGCCAAACCGCAGAAATCAGGATCAACAGGTTCTCAGATAATTGAGAATCCTATTCTGGCTAATTTTAAAGAGGGCTTGTCTGTACTTGAATACTTTATTTCAACACACGGTGCCCGTAAGGGTTTGGCTGATACAGCTCTGAAAACAGCTGATGCAGGTTATTTGACCAGGCGTCTTGTCGATGTATCTCAAGATGTTATAATTTCAGAAGAAGACTGTGGAACACTTCGTGGAATAGTTGCAACTGCAATCAAAAATAATGAAGAAGTTGTAGCCTCCTTATATGAGAGGATCATTGGCAGAACATCAGTTCATGATATCTACCATCCTCTTAATGGTGAATTGATAATAAAAGTCGGGGATGAGATTACGGAAGAAGTTGCAGCAGCTATTGAAGATTCGCCTATTGAGAGTATAGAGATACGCTCGGTGCTGACTTGTGAATCGCAGGTAGGAGTGTGCGCAAAATGTTATGGAAGAAACCTTGCCACCGGCAAAATGGTTCAGAAGGGTGAATCAGTTGGAGTCATTGCTGCACAGTCGATCGGGGAACCCGGAACTCAGCTGACACTCCGTACATTCCACGTGGGAGGTATAGCCGGAAATATTTCTGCGCAGTCAACAATAGAAGCACGTTATGATGGTATTATTGAAATTGATGAATTGCGTGCAGTTGATTTAAAGAGTGAGGATGGTAAGGCTGTTGATGTCGTTGTTAGCCGTCTTGCAGAAATTAAGATCATAGATAAAAATACTCAAATACCTTTATCAACTCATTCTCTTCCTTATGGCTCGAAGTTATATGTAAAAAATGGTGAGCAGATAAGAAAGGGAAAATTACTTTGTGAATGGGATCCTTTCAATGGTGTTATCATCAATGAGTTTGACGGAAAAATTGAATTTGAACACCTCATTGAAAGTATTACATATCGTGAAGAATCTGATGAGCAGACGGGATATAGTGAAAAGGTTATTATTGAGACCAGGGATAAAACAAAGAATCCTACCTTAAAGATCCTTGATAAGGAAGGATCATTGATCCGTTCCTACAACCTTCCGGTTGGCGGGCATATTGCCGTTTCAGAGGGACAAAAAGTTTATTCCGGTATGGTTTTGGTAAAAATTCCAAGAGCTGCAGGCAAGGCTGGCGACATTACCGGTGGTCTTCCAAGGGTTACAGAGTTATTTGAAGCCCGTAATCCCTCCAATCCCGCTATTGTATCTGAAATAGACGGTGAAGTTTCATTAGGCAAGATAAAAAGAGGAAACCGTGAAATAATAATTACTTCAAAAACAGACAATGTTAAGAAATATCTTGTACCTCTTTCAAAACAGATACTTGTACAGGAAAATGATTATATCAGGGCAGGTACACCTTTGTCGGACGGAGCAATTACTCCTTCTGATATCCTGGCAATTAAGGGGCCCACAGCCGTTCAGGAATATATCCTTAATGAAGTACAGGATGTCTATCGTATGCAGGGTGTGAAAATCAATGACAAGCATTTTGAAGTTATTATCCGACAGATGATGAGGAAAGTGGAAATTGAAGATCCTGGTGATACACGTTTTCTCGAAAAACAGGTGGTTGATAAAAACGAGTTTATTTCAGAAAATGACTGGATATGGAATAAAAAAGTAGTTATTGATGCTGGTGATGGAGAGGGATTAAAAGCTGGCCAAATCATTTCAGCCAGAAGACTGAGAGATGAAAATTCACAGTTACGTAGGAAGGATAAAAAACTGGTAGATGCACGGGATGCTATACCCGCTACATCAAGCCAGATATTACAGGGTATAACAAGGGCAGCTCTTCAAACCAGGAGCTGGCTTTCGGCAGCCTCTTTCCAGGAAACTACAAAAGTCCTTAACGAAGCAGCTATTAACGGGAAAACAGATTTTCTCGACGGCCTGAAAGAAAACGTTATTTGCGGACATCTGATCCCCTCAGGTACTGGCTTGAAAGAGTATAAGAACCTGATTGTAGGTTCAAGAGAGGAGTATGACCGGATGATTGAAATGAAGAAGAACATTTAAGTTTATATTATCATGGATGATTCAAACAAAAAACAACAGTTGAATATTGAACTTAATGAAGAGATTGCACAGGGAATATATTCTAATCTGGCTGTAATAACACATTCTTCTTCAGAATTTGTTATCGACTTTATCCGGGTCATGCCAGGAGTTCCCAAGGCAAATGTTAAGTCAAGGGTTATACTTACCCCTGAACATGCCAAACGTTTATTATTGGCCTTACAGGATAATATAAAAAAGTATGAATCTGTTCACGGGCCAATAAAAAATATTGTTCCCGGACATGATTCATCCATGCCCCCGTTAAATTTTGGAGGGCCCACAGCCCAGGCTTAATCTACGGGAAGAGTCATAAAGGCTGCCTGATGATGTTGTAATGATCAGGCAGCCTTTATCTTTTTTCAGTAAAGGCCGGGCACAGAGAGGTATCTTTCTCCATGGTCGTAGGCAAATGTTAAAATCTTTGAACCTTTTGGCAGGTCATTGATTTTTTTTGCAACTGCTGCCAGTGATGCACCTGATGATATTCCGATAAATAAGCCTTCCATCTTTGCTGCCTTTTGAGCATATTCGTATGCTTCTTCTACTGAAACAGTAATAGTGCCGTCAAGTAACTCAGTTTTTAGATTGTCAGGGATGAATCCTGCCCCTATACCCTGAATTTTATGAGGACCTGGTTGACCACCACTGATCACGGGACTTTCAGATGGTTCCACAGCAAATACCCTGACTTGAGGGAATTCTTTTTTTAACACTTCTGCCACACCACTAATATGTCCCCCGGTTCCTACCCCGGTTATCAGATAATCTATCCCCCCGGGGAAATCCCTGATAATTTCTGTCGCTGTTTGTTTCCTGTGAACTTCAATATTTGAAGGATTCGAGAATTGAAAGGGTATCCAGGAGTTCTTTATCTCTTCAGCCAGTTGTTTTGCTTTCTCAATTGAACCGTTCATGCCTTTTTCTTTGGGAGTAAGCACCAGTTCAGCTCCAAGGGCATTCAGTACAGTGCGCCTTTCAGAGGTCATCGATTCGGGCATGGTCAGTATCAAACGATAACCCTTAACAGCAGCTACCAATGCCAGACCAATGCCCGTATTTCCTGATGTAGGCTCGATAATCACTGAACCGGATTTTAATATTCCTTTTTGCTCAGCATCCTCTACCATCGAAAGAGCAATACGGTCTTTAATACTGCCTCCCGGATTGGTTTTTTCTACTTTTACCCATACCTCATAACCGGCCGGGTAAAGCCTGTTAATCCTGACATGGGGCGTGTTGCCAATTGTTTTTAAAATGTTTTCAGCCTTCATAATTTATATTTATAATTGGTTAAAAAAAAAGCCTTCCAATATTGAGGAAGGCCTTGTTTCATATTATTTATAATCCTATAAACTAGATAATGAATAACACCTTCCTGTCTTTAATGTGACAGCAACACATACTATTATTTATAGTGTTATTCATTTATAATTAATAAATATCCAAAAAATCTTTATAATGACATAGTATTTTATTCTGAAGTTAATACTGACTAAAACAATATGACATTTTCTTAATTTAGAAGAGCAATATATGGAAATTTTATTTTTTAAAAAAGTATTAAGAAGTATTTATTTAAAATAGATGGATGATTTAAAATGAAATTGTTATTTGGATGGTTAAATTAATATCAATATGATTGAAATGCAGGAATATTTAGTTGCAAAATTTTTTATCAATTATTGTATCTGATCCATTTCATAATTTCTTTAAAATTTATTTTTTTACCGTAAAGCAACAATCCTGTTTTGTAGATTTTAGCAGCAATCCATATTGCGCCGGCTGTCGTGATTAAAAGGAGAAACATTGAAAGAAAGAGTTCCCATACCGGAATTTCATAAGGAATACGTGCCAGCATTGCTACCGGTGATGTGAATGGAATAATTGATCCCCAGAATGCAATTGGTCCTTCAGGATTCCTGGCAATAGGAAATAACAGCATAATTGACAGTATCAGCGGGAGTGTGACAGGAAAAACAAGCTGCTGTGAATCCTCATCATTATCGACAGCTGCTCCGATAGCTCCAAGTAAGGAACTGTACAAAAGATAACCCGTCAGGAAATAGAAGATGAAGGCGAAAATAATTAATCCGATATTAAGATTACCTATTATGTCTATTGTCTCAGTTAAAATGCTTTGATCAGCGATCATAGATTGCTGTCCGCTTAAAGACGGGTGAGTCTCCATTATGCTTTGTCCAATCTCTATTGTATTTCCGGATACCAGGAATGCCGGAATAATAAGCATTGCAACAAAACCGATAAATACCCAAATGGCTACTTGTGTAAGTCCGACGAGCGCTGTTCCTATTATTTTGCCAGCCATAAGCTGAATCGGTTTAACAGAGGATATGATAACTTCAACAATACGGGATTTTTTTTCTTCCATTACACTTCTCATCACCATTGAGCCATACATAAATACAAAAAAATAGATTAAAAATCCCATTGTATAACTTGCAATAAATGCTACTTCCGATGAACTTTTTTTTGTCTCCCCGGCTTCAGAGACCTTCATCGTATTTATTTTAACACGTGTTTTAGTTGCAGCAAGACGATCTTCCAGATCCGGGATACCTGTTTCTGATACAATTTTCCTACGCTTGTCGTTTTCTATAAGACGGCTTAGTTTTCCTTCAATCTGTTCGGCAAGTTCTATGGGAACCTGTTTCTCTGAAATCAATTGTGCCGTTGCTGTTGAATATATATTTGACGGTATATATAACAATGCATAAAAAACACTCTCTTTCAGATTGAGCTTGATTTTATTATATTCTTCCTGAGGAACAAAATGATATTTGGTATACCCATCTTCATTGGAAAGCTCACCCATGAAAAGGGCAGATTCATCATATACTGCAATTGTCCTTTCCTGATTGTCAGTTTTTACCGATAACCAGATTATCATCGCAAACATTCCGGCGATAAGTAAAGGAACGAGTAACGTTAGAATGATAAATGATTTTTTTGTTACTCTTTTAAGGTATTCGTGTTTTAATATCAAGAATGTTTTATTCATCATCTTTTATTTGATTGTTTATCATCCTGAACAGCTTTGATAAAAACATCGTTCATCCCGGGGATTATCTCCCTGAAGGACAGAACCTTTACGGCGGAAATTATTTCTTGTAGCAATTGATTGTCAGTCTCTGTTTCAGGATTCTGTATTATTATCCGGTTACTGTTGACTTCTTCAATTAGATTCAGAATTTTATAACGGCTTTTAAGATGGTCATAAATCGGGTAAATATCACCCTGGTATATTATTTCAAAGATGTTCGATTTATATTTTTCGCGTATTTCATTAATAGGTCCATCCACTATTTTCACTGATTTATTTATTAAAGCAATGTTGTCACATAACTCTTCAACTGAGGCCATGTTATGAGTTGAAAAGATTATTGTTGCCCCTTTGTCCCTTAGTTTAAGTATTTCCTCTTTCAGCAGATTTGCATTTATTGGATCGAAACCACTGAATGGTTCATCGAAAATCAGTAGTTTCGGATTATGGGCAACTGTTGTAATAAACTGTACTTTTTGCTGCATACCTTTTGACAGTTCTTCAATACGTTTATTCCACCAGTCCATTATTTCAAATTTGATAAACCATTTTTTGATGTTGCTTATTGCATCATGCCTGTTAAGCCCTTTTAACTGAGTAAGATATACGGCTTGTTCTCCAATTTTCATTTTCTGATAAAGGCCTCGCTCTTCAGGGAGATAACCAATAAGGGAGACATCTGAGGATTTCATTGGCCTGCCATTTAGAAATAACTCACCTGTATCCGGAGCTGTTATTTGGTTGATAATTCGAATAAGCGTTGTTTTTCCGGCTCCGTTAGGCCCCAACAGTCCGAAGATACTCTGTTTCTTTACAGAGATGCTTATATCGGTAAGTGCTTTAACAGTCGCAAATGCCTTTGTAACTTTCCTCGTCTCGAAAAACTCCATTAGCGTTTTTTTATAGCTTATTAATAAATTCGAAAAATAATACTTTTATAATTAGGAAAAAACTGAAAAGAGATTCTGATTGACATATATTTGATAAATATTTTTTATTATTAACCGGACGTAAATTCATAATTCTTAATTAGCATTATTTATGTTGAGGATATATATCAGCGGGCTGCTTTGTTTTCAAATGTTATTTTATTACAGTTATTCACAAAATAACAGGAGTGGATACAGCCAGGTAATAAGAGGAGTTGTTGTTGATAAGCAGACTCAGTCACCTTTACCCGGAGCAAATATTATCCTTCTTAAATCTGAGCCTTTAAAAGGCACCATAACAAATGATCATGGTGAATTCAGGCTTGAGGATGTTCCTTTGGGTCACCAGGGCCTGGAGATAAGCTATATAGGATATCATAGCAGAAATATTAAGAATTTGATCATCACCTCAGCAAGGGAAACAATTCTGTTTATAGAATTAGAAGAGAAAGTTGAAACAACCGGGGAGGTAAATGTTATTGGTAATTACAGAAAAGATTTGGCAATGAATAAGATGGCAACTGTAAGTGCCAGGTCATTTACTGTGGAGGAGGCTGCCCGTTATGCAGGGAGCCGTGAGGATGTTGCACGCATGGCTGTTAATTTCGCAGGTGTTTCAGGAGCAAATGATCAGAGAAATGATATCATTGTAAGAGGTAATACACCTGGCGGGGTACTTTGGAGGCTTGAAGGTGTTGATATTCCCAATCCCAATCATTTTGCAGCTTCAGGAACTACGGGAGGTCCTGTAGGGATGCTTAATAATAATACTCTTCGTAATTCAGATTTTTATACCGGGGCATTCCCTGCAGAGTTTGCTAATGTCTTTTCCGGTGCTTTTGACCTTAATATGAGGGAAGGAAATAATGAAAAATATGAATTTCTGGGTCAGATAGGATTTAATGGATTTGAACTGGGAGCAGAAGGGCCATTTAAAAAGGAGAGTAAAAGTTCATTTCTTGCCAATTATCGCTATTCCACACTCCAGGTTTTTAACCTGTTGGGTATAAGTTTTGGGACTACAGGGATTCCTGAATATCAGGACTTAAGTTTTAAATTGAATTTTCCAGGTAAAAAAGGTAAATTAAGTTGGTTTGGACTTGCCGGAATAAGCAGTATAGCTATGCTCGACAGCGAAAAAGAAGGTTCTGATCTTTTTTCTTTTGAGGGAATGGATATCATCAACGGTTCAAATTCAATTGCCAGTGGGCTTAATTATTCTCTGTTTCACAATGATAATACTTACAGCAGATTCATTCTGTCTTATGTAAGCCAGGATGCCATTACTGAAATCGATGAATTTAAATCAGGTCAGCCTTCTGTCCCTTTTTACAGGGAAAATAACCTTGAAGAAAGGTTGTCATTAAAATATCTTCTGAATAAAAAAATGAGCAGGAGGCTTTATGTAAGATCAGGACTAACTACAGACAGATTCGGTTACAGTCTGAATGCCAAACTATGGCGGGAAGCAAAGGATAACTGGGAATATGTGCTTGACAGATATAAATCAATTACAGAAGGGCCAAATCTTTACCGTATATTCTCACAATTTGATTTTAAATTTTCTGATTCTTTTGAGGTTAAACCGGGTATCAATGTCATATATTTTGGATTAAATGATACCTATTCAATCGAGCCAAGGTTTGGCGCCAGTTGGAAGACCGGTCACCGGACAAGTTTGAATTTTGGTTACGGTAAACATTCAAAGATACAGTCAATGGCTACCTATTTCCTGGAAACAATATTAAGTGACGGTACTGTAGTTTTGACGAATAAGGACCTTGACCTGACTGCTGCTCATCACTGGGTACTTGGATTTGATGCCATGATCTCGCAACATTTCAGAATAAAAACCGAAACGTATTACCAATATTTATTCAATGTCCCGGTTGAAAGACACCCTTCATATTACAGTATGCTGAATACAGGGGCTGAATGGGGCCTCAATACCCGTGACTATTTGATTAACGAGGGAGAGGGTTGGAATTACGGTGTAGAACTTACACTGGAAAAATTTTATAATGATGATTACTACTTCCTGACTACATTATCTCTTTTTGATTCAAAATATACCGGTAGTGATAAAGTAAAAAGGAATACTGCATTTAATGGCAATTTTGTATTTAACACTCTTGCAGGAAGAGAGTTCAATATCAATAACCGTTCTGTACTCATCTTTGATTTTAAGATAACCTGGGCGGGGGGCAAAAGATATATACCTGTTGATCTTGAAGCGTCAAGGCAGAATAATGATGCTTTTGTAACTGAATACAATGAAGAATTAGCTTATTCCTTTCAATTTCCAAATTATTTTAAATCAGATATCAAGATTGGCTACAGGAGAAATGGGGCCAAAGTATCACAATTATGGGAGTTTTACCTGGAGAATGTGACAAACCACAAGAATCCTCTAAATCAGACATACAGCAGAAGTATGGATGCTGTTGAAAATGTTTATCAGCTTGGCATTTTCCCTTTGTTCAATTACAGGCTTTACTTTTAGAATAGAAAAATAAGGATTTTGAATAACCGGTCACTCTTTTTGTAATTCACCTTTTTGCTTATTAAGGTTTTCAGTAAGTTTCCGAACAAGTTTCATATTATCAAAAAATTCCTTGGCTACTACTCTTACAATTGTATAGGAAGGTATAGCCAGGAACATTCCCAATACGCCGGCCATGCTTCCTGCAGCCATTATCACGAGAAATATCTCCAGTGGATGAGCTTTTACGCTGCTTGAATAGATGAGCGGTTGGAAAAGTACATTATCAATTATCTGAACGGATAAAAATACAACAGTCATAAGCCCTAGTAAAGGAAGGGTTTGGCTCATGAAATTTGCATTGATATTTAGCGCAGCGCCTATTAAAAGTCCAACAATTGCACCCATCCAGGGCCCAAGATATGGGATAACGTTAAAAAGACCGCAGAAAAAACCAATAATAACTGCATGGTTGAACTCAATACCTATAATAGAAAGGCCTATTGTATCAAGTAATCCTACCATGAAAACTTCAAGGATGATTCCAATAAAATACCGTCTTAAAAGATAAGAGATAGAATCAAGTATGTGAGCAACTTTAGTCTCAAACTCAGTTGGAACAATCAGCAAAATACCTTCCCTGAACATATTTTTTTCTTTGAGAAAGAAAAAGGTAATGAACGAAACTGAAAATGCTCCAATTAACAGATCACCAATGGTTCCGGCAATATATACAAAAATATTCGGTAACTGTGTGAGGTCAAATTTTGAAGTTATTCTATCTGTCAGAACATCCAGGAAAGTTTTATTCTCAACAACCAGGCTGTCATTCCCTGATAACTTAAGGATTTTTATTATAGGTTCTTCAATAGAATTTATTAATGCTTCGATATCAATCCGGGAAAGGGTTTCCAACTCAGATATAAGCAGAGGTATCATAAAGCGGAAGAAAGTATAAATTATCGCCCAGATTGCAATAAGCGCAATCAGCGCTGCAATACCCTTGGGAATATGAATTCTTTTGAAATGCAGCATTGACAACCAATTAACCAAAGGCCTTCCCAAAAAGGCCAGCACAACTGAAATAAGTATATAGGTAACTATTGCACTGAAATACCAGATAAGAAAAATTAAAAATATTCCTCCGGCTATTAGCAGAATGTTACGGGTTATTCCTTTAATGCGCATATATATGCAGTTTTAAACAAAGATAAGGGAAAATTATTATAAACTTTTTTCCCACCTTACTAAAATTCTTACAGGAATATTATATATGAGATTCGTTAACCGGTCAATAGCCTTCCAGATATGGAAATTAAAATATTTTAATATCCTGTGCATCCTTAAACTAATAAGAATTTTATTTCCAAATGTTTTATGGCTGAATCGATACAAATCTTCATTTTTATATAATGATTTCAAAGTATGTTCGTCAAATGAATGAAGATGGGCATTGAACGGGGTAGGCCTGTTACAATGAATACACAAAGAGTAGCTTATTTTTTCTTTGTAAGGAGTTGTTATCAATAGTATTCCGCCAGGCTTTAATATGTCGAACAGATGTTCTGTAAATAGTTTTGGGGATACAACATGTTCTATTATTTCAGAAGCGACGATATAATCAAAAGTATTCTTTTTGAAAGGCAGGTTATAAACATCTGCCGCTATTGCCGAATGGTTTGGGAAAGGATGTCTTTTCAGTGCTTCCACAGTATTTTTTAAGGATATATCCATAGACACAACATTATATCCCTTGGGGCAAAAGAGTTCAGAGACCCATGCTTTACCGCATCCGGCATCAAGTATCAGGCCTTTCTCTTTATTAATGAATGATGATATATATTCTCTTACTCTTCTGTCAAGATGTTCAGTTGCATCATCTCGTTGTGCAAAATAATCATACTCAACTGCGTCTTTAAGGTAATGATCAATATAATCAAAGGTAGTGCCTTGTTTTCTGTGTATTTCCGATGCAACAGGTGCTGACATGTCTTTCTTATTGAGAAATGAGGGTACACCTTCTGTGATGCTGTAACTGGCGTTGCAATTTGTGCATTTTAACTCATTTGTCGCAGAAAATAATTTTAATACCCCTGCCCGGCAATTAATACATTCTAATATGTCCGGTAAATCGTTGTTGATCATTTTTATTGAATTGAACCCTCTAAATAATCGAAAAAATACTGTCCTTGAAATATACTAATAAAAAAATTATTATTGTGATCACTGAGTATACAGTCAATTTAGTTAATGGTATATAATTACCCGGTAAAATTCCGAGGACTTTTTTGTTATACACGATCCATATAATTTTTTGTGCAGCATAAGCGATGATGGTGGCAATTGCAACCCCTTCTATTCCGAGAAATCTTATTAATAAGACACTTAAACTTATATTTATAATTAATTCGGCAAGGGAAGCATGCATGATAATTTTCATTTTTTTCAATCCTATAAGGACAGAATGTGGAAAAACCAGCCTGCTTATTATCAGCAAAAGGTATATATTGAAAATTCCTGCGCTATCTGAAAATTCGGGATTGAAAATTTTAGGGTATAATTGTTTGCTGAACAATAAAAATGAAATTGTCACTGGAAAGAGTAAGTGCATTAATGTTGCAGATCTCTTTTTCAATGACATTAGTGCCGGTTCCAGGTTTTTCCCGGCGGAGAATTCAGGAATCATTGCAGCACTCAATGCGTTAGCCATTAACAGAACTAAAGGGAATTCCCTGGCTCCATAACTAAAAACGGCAAATGTAGCCTGGTCAAAGCCGGACAGTACCAGTAATCCGTCAACATAATGAGCTGACCCTCCGAGCAGTGTGCTTATGATTAAAGGGTAGGCATAATGTAAGTGTTCTTTAATAAATTTGAGAGATACATAAAAAAGGGAATACTTTTTTATTAGTAACAGTAACCAAAGGTACCTTATAACTGATATTAATATAAGACCTTTCAGTGACATTTCTAAATTTCCCCCCAATAATACAGGAAATGATACCAGAATGAATTGCAGGGAAAATGTTATAAATCCATATTTGAGAATATAGTCTGGCTTGTTTTTTAAAAGATATATATATTCGATGATAAAAACCGGACTGCTAAAAAAAATGTATAAAAGTATCAGATTAAAATATGGTAAAGTGTTTGAGGTAGTCAATGCTTTGGCTAATAGATTCTTAAATATAACGACAAGAATAATCGAAAATAGGCTGAACAATGTAATTAGCAAAAATATATTAAAAAATGCAGGTGACTTCCCTTTTATTGTTTTGAATGTGTTGTTGTCATTATAGAGGGGAAGGAATGACTGGATCAGGCCGTTTATCCAGAATGATCCTATAAGGGCAGAAAAGAACAGAAAAAACTCATATTCACCTATCGAGTTTGTGGTTAAATTACTCTTGGCCAGAAAAATACTTATGAGTATCAGAGTGCCGTACCGGAACATCTGAAATAGTTGGAGCGCTGTAATATTATTTGTATATTTTTTAAATAACAATTTATGGTTATACTTAAGTTATAACAAAGTTAATCTTTTCAGTAAAGAGTCTGGTCTGAAAGAGGAGTGAAGCTCCATCACAAAGTAAAAATATCTGCAGCACCTGACCTGGAGGTTAGTTTTATTTCAAATTTGGATGAAAGAGACTGACAGGTTGCAAGTGCCATCTGAGGTGTATTGTTTTCTGCGGACAGATGACTAAGAAAGACACACTTCAGTTTACCACCTGCAGTTTCACTAAGCAGTTTTAAGGCCTGAATATTAGAGAGATGGCCTGTTGAAGAAGCAATACGCTTTTTTAAAATATATGGATATGGCCCTTCCTGCAACATTTTTTCATCATAATTTGACTCCAGAAAAACAGCATCACAAATCGCCAGGTGCTTTTCTACATTGATGCATGGTTCTCCTATATCAGTAAAGACCCCGATATTTTTACCATCACCTTCAATCCTGAATGAACATGGTTCAGAGGCATCGTGATTTTTGAGGAAAGGGTAAACTGTGAATGCCCCTATTTGTATATTGTCACCTGGAGTAAAAAACTTTGGATAATCCGGCTGGAGGTTTCTGTATGTAGCTTTATATGTCTTTGCAGTTATATAAACCGGACAGTTAAGTTTTTTTGCCAGGACTCTTGCACCCCTGATATGATCACTGTGTTCATGAGATATAAAAATCCCTTTAATAATTTCAGGCCTTAGTTTTTTTTCTATTATGCGTTTAATAATTTGTTTGCACGAAATACCTGCATCCACTACAACTGCGTCGTTATCATTTCCGATGTAATAACAGTTCCCGTTGCTTCCCGATGCAATAGCGCATATTTTAATCATTCCCTGGTGGATTTTTATTTATTGAATTAATACAGGCATTGTCCTTTTTAACTACCGGATTATACCTGCATCAAATAAGAAAATCATTTCATTTTAAAAATTTATTATGAATATCTCAGATCAACAACTAAAAGTAACTGCTCCCATCCCAGCAGTGAGTACAAACTTTTTCTTTAGGTAAACCAATAGCTTCAATCAGATCGTTCAGATTTTGATACTGGAGTGTTGTAAGTCCGAGATTTTTACGTATTCGTTCAACCATTGCCGTGTAATCCGTTGAATCAGGGGTTGAATAATTTTTCATATCTACATTCTCAGAACCTTCCAGTTGGTTAATTGCCTTTCTTGTTGCCAGTTCCAGGGTTTTTCTTGATCGGGAGAAATTGAGAAAATCACATGGATATGTTAAGGGTGGACAGGCAATACGCATATGCACCTCCTTTATGCCTTCATTATAAAGATCACGTGTATTATCTTTTAACTGAGTTCCCCTCACAATGGAATCGTCAAGGAATATACCACGTTTACCCTTTATTATCGCAGGATTTGGAATGAGTTTCATCTTAGCAACCAGGTCCCTTGTCACCTGGTTTTGTGGCATAAAACTACGAGGCCATGTTGGGGTATATTTTGCATAGGGTCGCATGTAAGGAATTTTTCGTTCATTACTATACCCGATTGCATGGCCCAGCCCTGAATCCGGGATGCCGGCAACAAAATCTGCTTCGACCATATCTTTTTTTGCCAGTGCAGCACCACACCGGTACCTCGTTTCGTCAACATTGATACCTTCGTAGTATGAGGGAGGGTATCCATAATATACCCAAAGGAATGCACATATCTGCATTTGATCATTTGGCTTTCTGATCTGTTCATACCCGTCAGCTGTAATTCTGACTATTTCTCCGGGTCCCAGGTATTTGTCAATTTCATATCCAAGGTTAGCAAAAGCACAGCTTTCAGACGCAATGGCTATGCCATTCCGGTTTTTTCCAATAACAACAGGAGTACGTCCGAGCTTGTCCCTGGCTGCTATTATCTCTTTTTCAGTCAAAATAAGAATTGAACATGACCCTTTGATTTTATTGAAAGCATTCTCTATACCTGAAACAAAATTTTCATCGTCTGCAATTAGCATGGCGACAAGTTCCGTCGGATTAACACTTCCCTGGCTTGTCTCCGAAAATGTTCTGTGATTATTGAGAAAGTATTCCTCCAGCTCATCGGCATTGACAATTTTGCTTACGGTTGCAATAGCAAATTTTCCCAGATGAGAATTGGCAACTATTGGTTGGGCTTCAGTGTCACTGATGACCCCAATACCGCTGTTCCCTTTGAAATTGACCAGGTCATTTTCAAATTTTGTTCTGAAGTATCCATCCTCAAGGCTGTGAATTGCCCTTTGAAAACCGTCCTGAGGATTGTAAAATGCTAATCCTGCTCTTTTTGTGCCCAGATGTGAATGGTAATCTGTGCCGTAAAATACATTTGAAACACTGTCAGTTTTTTCGATAGATCCAAAGAATCCGCTCATTGGCAAGTGATTTTATTATTTATAATCAATTTCTAATTTATATGTTTTTTTTGTTTATCTCATGGAAATCAATTAATTCTTTTTCAACAAATTACAAACAAGAGAACAGCCTATTTGACAATTCCTGAAATTGCTTTGAATTCTGATGCGGCAGAGGAACGGGTAAGTTCAAAAAGTATTGATTCTGCTGAGGTCATCATTATATTTTCAAACCGGAATCTTTCCTTTGCCAGTTCTATACTTAATGATTTTCGGGAGGAGACACAATCCATAACAATAACAGGTGTATATCCTGCATATTTTAGGTCGATGGCTGTTTGCAATACACAAACGTGTGATTCAATCCCACAAATAATGACATACTCTTTATTTAATTCTTTTAGTTTTTCAATTACCGAAGGCTCATCACAGCAACTGAATTCACGTTTTTCAATATATTGAAGCGAAGGAATCAGAGACTGAATTTCAAGTATAGTATTTCCCAGGCCTTTTGTATATTGCTGTGTTAATATTAACGGGACTTGTAGTTCTGTCAATCCCTTAATAAGTATTTGGCAGTTTTTAAGTAGTTTTTTCTTTTTCCACATCACAGGAAATAATTTTTCCTGGATATCAATAATAAGCCCTGTCGTGTTTTGTTTTATAATTCTCATATTGGATTATCGTTTGCTGATCTTGCAGCTTGCATTCTTGATTTATCGCCAAGATAGCCTCCGTGATGTCTTTTTGAATAATCACTACATGTAAATCCGATTTTAGTCATCATTGCTACAACCAATGCATCGCCTATAACCGTCATAACAGTCGTGGAGGTAGTTGGTGTAAGTCCCAGTGGACATACCTCACCGGGATTTCCGGTAAAAAGAAAAACATCAGAATTTTTTGCAAGAATACTTTCGTTGTTACCGGATATTACTATCAGGGGAAGTTCGTTATAGAGGTTTTTTGCCAAATCTACAAGCTCTAATATTTCCCTTGTTTTACCTGAATTGGATATGAGCAGAAGTACGTCACTTTCCTGTATCACTCCCAGGTCTCCATGCTGAGAATCACTTGGATGTAAAAAGACGGCAGGTGTGCCTGTTGAACTGAATGTTGTAGCTATATTCAGGGCGATCTGTCCTGCTTTTCCCATTCCGCTTGCTACCAGTTTACCTTTTTTAATATGAACATGATTGAAAATAAGGTTGACGGCTTTTTGAAAATCTCCTGTTACAGGAATATTTTTAATTGCTTCAGCTTCACGCTCAATTACCGACCGTATCAAATTTTCCATATTAGTGCAATTGTCCTGCAAAAATACATCAATTTATTGTCCCTGCAACGATAATAATTTTCAGGCCTGATCTATTTAAAAAAAAGTTACAATATGAGCCGGTTGTCAGATTGATATCTGACACCTTGATGATCCAGGACTGTCATCTGTGAAAAGTTCTTTTTATGATCCTTGTCAGAAAAGTACACTAAATGTAATTTTTGAAAAAATTTAACAGACTATGAGTCTGAAATTAAGTGTTTTATAGATATATAAATATAATATCAATAAATTTCCACTTATTAAAGCAACATCTATTGTTAAATGTTTGATACTTTTAAGAATTATTTGTAAAAAAAGTATTAAGTGTATGAAGATATTTGAATATCAGGCCCTGGACCTCTTCAGAAAATATGGAATTCCTGTCCCTAACGGTATTTTGTGTCATTCTGTCGAAGAGGTATATGAAAAAATTCCTGACGATGGTAATCCAAGGGTTGTCAAGGCTCAGGTACATGCCGGAGGAAGGGGTAAGGCCGGAGGTGTAAAGCTTGTATCTGCCAAAGAGGAGGTATTGGAAGCCGCCCGGCAAATTTTGGGAATGAATATTAAGGGTTC
>CAZJGI010000064.1:17571-18725 GCA_964545315.1 uncultured Prolixibacteraceae bacterium | reverse complement strand
AAGTGAACGGCAAAGGATAAGGCCCTGAAGCATTTAGCTGCATTTAACAAAGCATTATCCTTTGCCGTCGGTTTTAACCGACGGATATGAATCTGATCCACCACACCCCCCGTTCTTGCTTGCACTGCCCCAAATCCGTTCACTAAAGTGAACGGCAAAGGATAAGGCCCTGAACAGATTGTCTGCTTTAAAAGTTTCAAATACTTTGTACCCCCAATATGCTATGAGTTAAATATTATTATGTATTTTAGTTAAAATTTTTTAGTATGAAAGAGAAAGAACTTAGAGCACTTCTGCTTGAGGCTTATGTTATAAAATCGAATGTTAAACAAAAAGTTTATCAAAATACAGTTCAGACTTTAAAGATTCTTCGAAAGGTACTTAAATCGCTTGAAAAAGAATATATAACAGCAATTAAAGATAAAGTTCCTCACTCAGTACTACCCTCATTCAGGGAAAAGGGACCGTTCGAAATGGAATTTGAAATAGGGGGGGATATATTAATTTTCAGTATGCATTCAAATGTTTTTGAATTTGATAACAGACATCCCGTTTTACAGACTAAATACATAAAAGATGATCCTCTAAGATCATATTGTGGAATGATCAATATTTATAATTTTTTGGCTGATTCATTTAAATACAACCGAATAAATGATTTGGGGTATCTGGTAACCAGAATTTTTATAAATAAAGATAATCACTATTTTGTTGAGGGAAAACGTCAGAGTGATGAAACTGACAGTATAAAAGGGTTCGCCATAGACACTATATCACCTGGTGCATTGCGTCAGATAGTAGAGACGGCAATTCGTTACTGCATTGAATTTGATCTTTTGGTTCCACCTTATGATACAGTAAAACTCGCTACTGTTGATCAGATGAGGGAGAAGATCACCCACTCAAAAATGACAACCGGCAAGAGGCTGGGATTTGGTTTTAATGCAGATGATGTTTAATAGCAAAGATATGATTGAAAAAGTAAAAGAACGATTTATCCGTTATGCAAAAGAGCATACTACCTCTAATCCGGAGAGTAAAACATGTCCGACTACAAGACAACAGCTTGTTTTTATGCGAAAGCTTGAAAAAGAACTAAAAAGCATTGGCATTAACGAAGTTGAGATTGACGAAAACGGATATCTTATGGCAAC
>CAZJGI010000064.1:0-17471 GCA_964545315.1 uncultured Prolixibacteraceae bacterium | reverse complement strand
GGAGTGGCAGAAATTATTACAGCAGCAGAAATTTTGCTGAATAATGATAAAATAAAGCATGGTAAGATAAGAATTGCATTTACCCCTGATGAAGAGATTGGAAGGGGAGCAGACAAGTTCGATGTAAAAAAATTCGGTGCTGACTTTGCTTACACGCTGGATGGTGGAGAGATTGGAGAACTTGAATATGAAAACTTCAATGCAGCAGGTGCAAGAATAATAATAAACGGAAGAAGTGTCCATCCGGGATATGCAAAAAACAAAATGATAAATGCTGCTCTGGTTACTCACAAGATAATCTCAAAGTTGCCACCTGAGCAACGGCCTGAACATACTGAACGCTTTGAAGGATTCTTTCATCTTCTGTCGATGAATGGAAATGTTGAAAAAGCTGAAATGCAATACATTATAAGAGACCATGACGAACAAAAATTTGAAGATAAGAAAAAATTACTCAGAGAGATTGTACAATTGATAAACCTTGAACACGGAAGGGATATTGTGAAATTGGAGTTAAAAGATCAGTATTATAACATGCGTAAAATGCTTGAACCGGTCATGTATGTTGTTGATATTGCAAAGAGTGCAATGGAAAAGGCCGGAGTTAAGCCTGTAATTAAAGCTATCAGAGGTGGCACCGATGGTGCCAGGCTGTCATACGAAGGGCTGCCTTGCCCTAATGTTTTCACCGGAGGTCATAATTTTCACGGTCCATTCGAATTTATTCCTGTTTCTTCAATGAAAAAGGCAACAGAGGTGATTCTGAATATTGCTGACCTGGCAAAAAACGTAGTAATCTCAGGAAAATAAAATCCTCTGGTTCAATAATTTAAAAAGTATTATATGTATACCAGGTTTATTAAATATATTGAGGATAATAAACTTCTTGAACCCACACATAAGGTTTTATTAGCAGTGAGCGGAGGTGTGGATAGCATGGTACTTTTACATATGTTTGAGAAATCGGGATTCAATTACGGGATTGTACACTGTAATTTTCAACTGCGTGGTGAGGATTCGGAAAAGGATGAAGAATTGGTAAGAAAACAGGTTTTAGCTACCGGGGTACCTGCATTTTTCATTAAGTTCGACACAATTGAATTTGCAAAAATTCATGGTATTTCAATAGAGATGGCAGCCAGAAGGTTGAGATATGATTATTTTGAAAAGGTAAGGAAAGAAAATAATTTCGACTTTATAGCAACAGCACATCATCAGGATGATGCAATAGAAACTTTTTTTCTTAATTTGTCAAGAAAAACCGGCATAAGAGGATTGACAGGCATTAAAATAAAAACTGAATTCATAATCCGGCCCTTATTGTTTGCCTGCAGGATTGAAATAACAGAATACGCCAAATTTTATGATGTAGAATTCAGGGAAGATCTTACCAACAATGATATTATATACCATCGAAATTTCATAAGGCATCAGATTATCCCGCTTTTCAATGAATTAAACCCTTCTTTTAAAAGCAACTTTGCTGAAACACTAAACAACCTGAGAGATGCAGAAGATATCTATGATTATACAATTCGAAGTGAGCTGATTAATATAATTGATCAGGATGATGAAAGTATATCTGTCGATATTGAAAAACTGCTGAAATCACCCTTTCCAAAAGTTATTCTTCACGAATTGCTTTCCGTATATAATTTTAATCCGTCAATTCCCGGTCAGGTATTTAAGGGGTTGAGGTCAGAACCCGGTAAAAGATACTATTCAAATACCCATCGCTTGTTGAAAGACAGGACTAAGTTGTTTCTTACAAAATTGCCTGCAGAAGAAGACCAGATTTTTTATCTGGAAGACGATGATATGGAATTATTTGTTCCGGTTGACCTGGTTATAGAAAAATCCGGCAATATTAATTTTCAAATAGTAAAAAGTCCTGATACTGCCTGCCTTGATTTGGATAAACTTGATTTTCCGCTTCTAATAAGGAAATGGAAGCAGGGTGATTACTTTCAACCTCTTGGCATGAAAGGTTTTAAAAAGCTTAGTGATTTTTTCATTGATGAAAAGATACCTATTCATGAAAAGGAGAATATCTGGCTTTTATGTTACGGACGCCGGATTGTATGGATAATGGGATACAGGATCGATGACAGGTTTAAAATTACTGCTGAAACAAAGAATATCCTAAAAATCAGTTTAAGAAAAAAATAACCTTGCAAAAAGTTTATTTCCCTTTTCTCCATCGTCTGGCAGCTGTATAGATAGGGTAAACTTTTTGGCTTACCATTTTAACATCTTCAATTGAATAAAAAGCCTTTGGATTCGTTTCCCTGACAATTTTTTCTACTTTCTGAATCTCAGACCGGTTTATAATGCTGTAGATTATACTAACATTTTCATTGCTGCCTTTAGCATTGTGATGCGTAATGCCATAGCCGGCTTTCTTCATATTTTCAATAAGCTCAGATGCACTTTTACGGGTTATGATCTGGATTTTGACAATTCCCAGAGCGAGCCTTTCTTCTATTAGAAGACCAACATAGTTACCGGCAGCAAATCCTAATCCATATGCAATATAACAAATCCAATTATCAAGGTTTTCAAAAATTTTTGATATTGCTATCAGCCAAATAAGTACCTCAAAGAAACCCAGGAGCGGAGCCCAGAATTTTTGACCTTTTGATATCATAACAATACGTATTGTACCAATAGTCACATCCATGATTCTCGAAATGAAAATCAAAAACGGTAGTAATACATATGTGAACCAAATAGTGTCGTAAAACGAACCAAGCATAACCATTTTATTTATTATTAAAACATTAAAATTCAGAAGTAAAATGAAATCTGATATCTTTAAACTCTTCACGGGCCATTTGCAGGATAAAAGCTGAATCCGGCATATACACGTCGCGTCCTCTTTTATCTTTTGCCATTCTTTGATATTTTCTTTTTTTAAATTCAGCCAATGCATGTGGATTATCTGATTCGATCCAGCAGGCTTTGTATAGCTGAAGTGGTTCGAAACGACATTTTGCACCATATTCATGCTCAAGCCTGAACTCGATAACCTCGAACTGCAGCTGACCAACTGTTCCAATTATTTTACGTCCGTTAAACTGGCTTACAAATAGTTGAGCAACACCTTCATCCATAAGGTGATCGACTCCTTTGTTAAGCTGTTTGTATTTCATAGGATCGCCATTTTCTATGTACCTGAACAGTTCAGGCGAGAAAGAGGGTAGTCCTTTAAAATGAATTTTTTCCCCATCAGTAATAGTATCACCGATTATAAAACTTCCATTGTCAGGAATCCCAATTATATCGCCTGGGTATGCCTCTTCAATTATTTCTTTCTGCTCAGCCATAAATGCTGTAGGGCTTGATATTCTCATGGTTTTATCCAACCGGGTATGTGTGTAAAATCTGTTTCTTTCAAATTTCCCTGAACATATTTTTACAAAAGCAATTCTGCTTCTGTGATTGGGATCAATATTTGCATGAATTTTAAAAACGAAGCCTGAAAAAATCTTTTCATCAGGATAAATTTTACGCTCAACAGCTTCAGAGGGTTGCGGAGAAGGTGCAATTTCCAGAAATATGTTCAGCAGCTCTTCAACGCCAAAATTATACAGGGCACTACCATAAAAAACAGGAGCCAGGTCTCCTTGCAGGTATAAGTTACGATCAAACGGAGAATATACAGCTTCAAGAAGTTCCAACTCTTCACGCAAAGTGCCCGCATCTTCACCTATGTAATTTGTAAGATCAGGGCTTTTGATGTCATTAAATTTTATGCCTTGTTTAATGTTCTGAATATCAGGATCAAACAGTTTAAGGTTTTTATTAAAAATATTATACACACCTTTAAATTCCTCCCCGCTGTTTATTGGCCAGCTAAGAGGCCTGACCTTTATTTTCAATTGTTCTTCCATTTCGTCAAGCAGGGAGAATGGATCTCTTGCAGGGCGGTCTAATTTATTGATAAATACGATTACCGGAGTTTTCCTCATCCTGCAAACATTCATTAGTTTTTCAGTTTGAGGTTCAACGCCTTTAGCTGCATCAATAACGATTATAACACTGTCTACAGCGGTTAATGTACGAAATGTGTCTTCCTGAAAATCCTGATGGCCCGGGGTATCAAGAATATTTACCTTATAACCGTTATATTCAAATCCCATGACAGAAGTTGCAACCGAAATACCACGCTGCCGCTCAATTTCCATAAAGTCGGATGTGGCGGTTTTTTTTATCTTATTACTTTTTACCGCACCGGCAACTCGAATGGCGCCACCGAAAAGCAGTAACTTTTCTGTTAAAGTAGTTTTTCCCGCATCAGGATGGCTGACAATTCCAAACGTACGCCTGCGTAATATCTGTTCAATGAAATTCATTATTAATCCCGCTTATGAGGCTGCAAAAATAGTAAAGAAGTTGAAAGAACTGAAATGCAATATATAATTGATGTATTATTAGTATAAAAAATCAACCTTGTCTTATAATTGATATTATGATAAATAAAATATATATTTAAAAAGAGGGCATATTACCCTCTTTCCAACGGGTATATTATTGTCCCAGTTTTTCAAGCATTTTGTTGTATTTATCCATATCTTTCATCCTGTAATATAAATTTTTCAATGATTCCAATGTCATTTTATCGTCAGGTTGAAGTTCGTGGCATTTTTCCATATATGGCAATGATTTTCCGAACCATTCATCGGCTTTGGCAAGTTCGCCCTGATATTTTTCATTTTCACTTGTAGGGATTTGGTTTGCCACTTCAATTTGTTTAACTCCTTCGTTATAGTAAAGTGCGCCCAGGTTATAGTATGCATTAAAATATTCTTTATCAGCGTTTATCGCTTTTGAATATGACTCTACAGCTTTATCTATATTTTCAATTTTTTCGTACAGTGTTCCCTGGGCAAAATGGAATGTAGCATTTTTCGGATCCTGTTCAATAGCCATATCAAGATATTTCATAGCTTCCTCTGTCTTTTTCATATCAAGATAAAGCTGGATCATACTTGTAAGTATAACATTGTCATTTGGATATTTCTCGAAACCTTCCTGGAGAGCTTCAATAGCGCCAAGGGTATCTTTATTCATCTGATATGAACTGGCTATCAAGCTATAAGTTTTAGCTCCGCTATATCCGTGTTTTGCGGCTTCTTTATAGTATTTAATTGCCTTTTCATAATTTTCAGCATTAGAGGCAGCCAATCCGGCGTTATAAATGATCACTGTGTCAACAGCATCAGGATTATCTACTTTAATAATATCAATTGTTTGAATATCAAGTATTTGCTCAAATGAAGTCAATGCTTTATTGTAATCATTATTATTAAATGCTTCGACTGCCTGATTTGTCAAGTCATTAGTGAGCAATGTTAATTTTACTTTAAGGCTGTTATCAAATCTGCCTTTATCATCCAGTTCAAGAGCTTTTTTGTATGAGTTAAAAGCTTCAGTTAAAGGATCGTCAGATAATTTTTTGATTTTATTATCTTCCGATTGAAAAATCGCCTGGTAGATTTCACCTCTTACCTCCCAGGTCCTGGGCCAGCTCAAGACTTTTTCAGCGTCTTCTGCATTTGGGTCAACGGCCTGATTAATAGTTTCAAATGCTTGTTCGAGTTTACCCGATTCTTTTAATGTTTGAGAACTGGTTACTTTTGCTCGTGGTGAACATCCTGCAATGATTATTATAGCTACCAGATTCATCAGAATAATTAATCTTCTCATATTATCTAATTTTTAATTTTAATTTTTGTACAAAAATATCATGAATTAAATATAATTCAAATTTAAGTGAAAAATATTCAATTATTTATTATAATTCCAATTTATTTTACTCATTATCATCAACATCCTCAATATTTTGTTCTAATTCATCCTCTTCTTCAGCTTCATTTACGATTCGTGCCACAGATGCGATACTGTCTTCATCTTTAAGATTAATGAGCCTTACTCCTTGTGTAGCGCGTCCCATAATCGAAATAGTATTTACTGCCAGTCTTATTGTAAGCCCCTGTTGGGTGATTATCATCAGGTCGTTATCATTAGATACACTTTTTATTGCAATCAACTCCCCTGTTTTATCGGTAATATTAATTGTTTTAACTCCTTTACCGCCCCTGTTTGTAATTCTGTAATCATCTAAAAGGGAGCGTTTTCCATATCCATTTTCTGAAATTACAAGTATTTCTTCATTTCCATTTTGCAGACTGACCATTCCTATTACTTCATCATTTTCATCTGCCAGGGTAATTCCGCGGACACCTGATGCTGTTCTTCCCATTGCCCTGACAGTAGATTCGTTGAATCTTATAGCTTTCCCTGTACGTCCTGCCAACAGTACTTCACTCTGGCCATTAGTAAGCCTTGCCTCAAGTAGCTTGTCTCCTTCCCTGATGGTGATTGCATTAACTCCGTTTTGCCGTGGCCTTGAATATGCTTCAAGGTTAGTTTTTTTGATGATACCTTTTTTTGTGACAAGCAATATATAATGATCATTTATGAATTGCTCGTCATTCAGGGTTTTTACTTTTAAAAAAGCAAGAATTTTATCATCCTGTCCGATACTTAATATATTCTGAACAGCTCTTCCTTTGGAAGTACGGGTACCTTCAGGTATCTGATACACTTTCAGCCAGTAGCATTTACCCTGTTCCGTAAAAAGCAGAAGAGTATTGTGCATAGAGGCAATGAATATATGTTCCAAAAAATCTTCATCACGTGTATTACTGCCTTTTGAGCCGGTACCTCCCCTGCCCTGGGTTCTGAATTCACTTAACGGAGTACGTTTGATATATCCCAAATGTGATATCGTGATGACCATATCCTCATCAGCATAAAAATCTTCGGGATTAAACTCTTCGGCATTAGGTATTAATTCAGTACGCCTTTCATCTCCAAATTTATCCTTAATTTCTAACAGTTCATCCTTTATGATTGACATTCTCACTGAAATATCTGACAATACTTTTTTAAGATATTCAATTTGTTTGATCAACTCTTCATATTCAACTCTTAGTTTATCCTGTTCCAGGCCGGTTAACTGTCTGAGCCTCATATCTACAATTGCCCGTGCCTGATTTTCAGTCAATTCAAAACGCACAGTAAGCCTTTCCCTGGCTTCATCAGGAGTTGTAGATGACCTTATTATGGCAATCACCTCATCAATATTGTCACTTGCTATGATAAGTCCCTGTAATATTTCAGCCCTGTTTTCGGCCTGTTCCAGTTCAAATTGTGTACGGCGGGTAACCACTTCATGCCTATGATTTACAAAATGACGTATTAAGTCTTTTAAATTCAATGTTTTAGGCCTTCCGTTAACCAATGCAATATTATTGACATTAAATGTGGTTTGCAAAGGTGTATACTTATACAACTGATTTAAAATGACATTACTGACGGCATCTTTTTTGATATCATACACTACACGCATTCCTTCCCTACCCGATTCATCATTCACATTAGATATGCCTTCTATTTTTTTGTCATTTACAAGCTCAGCCGTTTTCTGGATCATTTCAGCCCGGTTTACCATATATGGAATTTCCGTGACAATAATTTTTTCCCTATTTCCATCATTCTCAATATGTGCTTTCCCCCTGACAATTATCCTGCCCCTGCCTGTTTCATATGATTCCTTAACACCTTGATAACCATATATAATACCACCAGTTGGAAAGTCAGGGGCTTTAATAATATCTATTAATTGCCCTATTTCAATATCGTTATTGTCGATATAAGCAATAATTGCATCAATAGAATCGGTTAAATTATGAGGAGGCATATTTGTAGCCATTCCAACAGCAATACCTGATGATCCGTTAATTAGCAATTGTGGTATTAAAGTTGGCAGAACAGTTGGTTCGTTCAGGGATTCATCAAAGTTTGGCTGAAAATCAACCGTATTTTTTTCCAGGTCGGCAAGTGTTGCCTCAGCAATTTTAGTCATCCGTGCCTCTGTATATCTCATGGCTGCCGGACTGTCACCGTCAATTGATCCGAAGTTTCCCTGTCCGTCGACCAAAGGATATCTGAGCGACCATGGCTGGGCCATTCTAACCATTGTATAGTATACTGATGAATCTCCGTGTGGATGATATTTACCCAGGACCTCACCAACAATCCTGGCTGATTTTTTATATGACCTGGTTGAAGTTATCCCCAGTTCATTCATTCCAAATAATACACGTCTGTGAACAGGTTTAAAACCATCACGTACATCCGGCAATGCCCTTGAAACAATCACTGACATCGAGTAGTCAATGTAAGCTGATTTCATCTGCTCCTCGATGTTTATTCTAACTATTTTTTCTCCTTCACTCATTTCATCTGTTTAAAATTTTGTAATTACTTGTAAATAAATTAATTAAAAATTTGAGAACATATGGAACCGTTCGTTCCTCACTCTCACAAGAAAATTTTAATCATTCTTTTTTTGTGAAAATTTAAGAATTAAAATTTTCATGTTCGTTTCATTCCAATATATTATGTTAAAATCTTCTATTAAATATTACGTTTTGATTAATTTGTTTCAATCCTCAGTACACTGTACATAATTTGTCCGGATATGTCATTTAGACATGTTTTGCAAAAAGATCACAATTAATTTTTTCCGGATAAAAAATCAAACCAATCATTTTAACAACCACTAAAAAATAACTCACAAAAATAGTAAAAATCATTGGTCTAAAAGAGCCACTTCACCTTTATTTGACGCTCTGTTCTGATTAAGATATTAACAATTCAACCTTAATTAAAAAGTAACAAATAATTATTATTAATAACTTCTTCCACTATTATTAACTTTGCAGGGTTAAATTAGTTAATTTCGTATTTCAACTTTTAGGAATAATTTTTGTTAGATAAGTCAGAAAAAAAATTTATTATATGGATTCTCAGTTTTCACCACGAATAAAAGACATAATAGGTTATAGCCGGGAAGAAGCGATAAGGCTGGGAAATGACTATATTGGGCAGGAACATTTATTTCTTGGAATTTTACGTGACGGTGAAGGTATAGCCACTGAAATTCTGGAAAATTTAGGTGTTGATCTTGGTGAGATTAAAACTTTAATTGAAAGAAGGATAAGGACAGATAAGCCTATTGACACAAAGGCTGATATAATAATGTTAAAATCAACGGAAAAGACTCTTAAGCTAATATATCTTGAAGCCCGTTATTTTAAAAGTCCGACAGTCAACAGCGGGCATTTATTACTAGCCATATTGAAAGACAGTGATAATATAGTTACTCAATTGCTGGTAGAGTTTGGAGTGAATTATTATATTGTAAAAGCCCAGCTTAAAGATTATAAGAATATTGAAGCCAGGTCTGATTTTCCCGATAGTGATGATGACGAGCCACTGGGTGGATCACAAAGAGGTACCGGTGGCCAGGGATCAAAAAAAGGAGTTGCTTCCAAATCTGAAACTCCTGTACTTGATAATTTTGGTATAGATATAACCAAGCTGGCAGAAGAAAATAACCTTGATCCTATTGTAGGCAGGGAAAAGGAAATTGAGCGGCTGGCACAAATATTAAGCAGAAGAAAAAAAAACAACCCGATACTTATTGGTGAACCCGGTGTTGGAAAGTCTGCCATTGCCGAAGGCCTTGCTCTCAGGATAGTTGGCAAGAAGGTATCAAGAATATTATTTGATAAAAGGGTTGTAAGCCTGGATATTGCTTCGATCGTTGCAGGAACCAAATACAGAGGCCAGTTTGAGGAACGCATGAAGGCTATTCTGAATGAGCTGAATAAAGTTAACAATGTTATACTTTTTATAGACGAAATACATACTATTGTGGGTGCAGGAGGTGCTACCGGTTCACTTGATGCTGCAAATATGCTTAAACCTGCCCTTGCCAGAGGCGACATACAATGCATTGGGGCAACTACTCTTGATGAGTACAGGCAGCATATTGAGAAAGACGGAGCCCTTGAACGACGGTTTCAGAAGATTATGATTGATCCTACCTCAGTTGATGAAACAATTGAGATATTAAATAATATCAAGTCGCGTTATGAAGATCACCATAATGTTACTTTCACACCCGAAGCAATAGAGGCTTGTGTCAAATTAACAGCCAGATATATTTCTGACAGGTATCTTCCTGATAAAGCTATTGATGCAATGGACGAAGCAGGTTCAAGAGTGCATATATCAAATATAAATGTTCCTGATAAAATTATTAAGCTCGAAGAGCAAATTGAAAAAATTAAGGAAGAAAAAATCTCTGCAGTCAAAAGTCAGAATTTTGAACTTGCAGCCAGTTTCAGGGATAAGGAGAAAAATTTGATACAGCTTCTGGAGACGGAAAAGGAAGAATGGGAAAAAGAGCTGGTACATCACAGGGAGATTGTTGATGAAGAAAAAGTGGCAGAGGTTGTGGCAATGATGTCCGGTGTCCCGGTACAGAGAATTGCCCAGACTGAGGGCAGGCGGCTCATGAATATGGAAAAAGACCTCAAAGTAAAAGTTGTCGGCCAGGAAGAAGCCATTAGAAAGATTGTTAAAGCAATACAAAGAAACCGTGCCGGACTTAAAGACCCTAACAGGCCAATTGGCTCATTTATTTTTCTGGGACCTACCGGCGTTGGTAAAACTCAGTTAGCCAAAGTGCTTGCCTTATACCTGTTTGACAGTCTGGATGCCCTTGTGAGAATTGACATGAGCGAATACATTGAAAAGTTTTCGGTATCTCGTCTGGTTGGGGCCCCCCCGGGATATGTGGGGTATGAAGAAGGGGGACAGTTAACAGAAAAGGTCAGGAGAAAACCTTATTCGGTAGTACTACTCGATGAAATGGAAAAAGCTCATCCTGATGTTTTTCATATTCTCCTTCAGGTTCTCGACGAAGGTCGACTTACTGACAGCCTCGGGCGGAGCGTCGATTTTAAAAATACTATTATTATAATGACCTCTAATATTGGCACCAGACAATTAAAAGATTTTGGAAGAGGTGTTGGATTTGCAATTAATAAGGGAGCTGAACAGGACAATGAACATGCTAAATATATAATTCAGAAAGCTTTAAAAAAAGCTTTTGCACCTGAATTCATTAACAGGATAGATGACGTAATTACATTTAATCAACTCGATAAGAATCATATTCATCAAATTATTGATATTGAAATAAAAGATCTTTATGACAGAGTGGCTGCCTTGAATTATAAACTGAAAATTTCTTCAGCAGCAAAGGATTTCCTTGCTGATAAAGGTTATGATCCTCAATTTGGTGCACGGCCTCTTAAAAGAGCTATACAAAAATACCTTGAGGATGAAATGGCAGAAATAATCATTAAGGCTTCTATTGCGCGGGGAGACACTATTTCTGTAGGATTAGATAAAAAGAATGAAAAATTATTGATAAGAATATTATCAAATAAAAAAGAGGTTAGTAAATAAGTTAATTAACCATATTTAATTATTAAAATACATATATCGTCAGCCTGGGGCGTTTCTCCTTTGAAATTCTCCAGGTTTTTTTCTATGTAATTTGCTATTTCACGCGCAGTTAGATTCATTGAGGGCAATTTGCATAATAATTCCCTGAACCTGTCTCTGCCATATTGTGTTCTTTCTTTGTTTTCAAGTGTTGTTACCCCATCGGTGTATAAAATTATTGCATCACCCTTTTCGAGCAGGATATTTGAATCCTTGTATTTTTTATCGGGGTACAGGCCCAAAGGCAGGCCATGTGACCTGTCGAGTTCAATTAAGCCGGAATTTACTTTCATGATAAAAGTGGCTGTATGTGCGGCATTGCAATAACTCAATACCCCTGTTTTGATGTTCAGTATACCTAAAAACAGTGTAAGAAAAAATTGATGGTGACCACTTGTGCATAAATCTTTATTCGCTTGGGTTACAATGATCTTAGCCTTTTTACTGGTTGCATTCTTTTTAATCAATACCTGAGAAATACTCATGAAAAGAGCAGCAGGTACTCCCATTCCCGAAACATCCCCTATAGTGAAAACCAAATTGTCATCATCAATAAAAAAGTAATCGAACAGATCACCGCTTATCCCGCTTGCGGGTTTGTAACTGGCATAAAGATCAATATCCTTTTGGGAAATGGCTGAAAAATCAGTTTTTATAAAACTTTGCTGAATTTCTGACGCCTGAATCAAATCGAGATTTCTTCTCTGGTTTTTTGTTTCTTCCTGCTCCTGTTCCCATTTATAATGGTCAAACCATTCCTGCAGATAATTCAAACTATCAGAAACCTGTAGTATCTCATTTTTTATTTCTGGTTGCCGGTAATTTTCAGGTCTGTGCAGTTTGTTTAGCTTAGTAGTAATCACACTTAATGGCTGAATAAGCCTTTTAGAAATTATAGTTATCGTCTGATAGATAGCTGTAATACCTATAATGGCAAACAATATCATTGCCAGTGTTATTAAGTAAAGGTCTTTAAACAGGCCCATATAAGGCATAACAAAAAACAGAACCCAGTAGTTTTGATTGATGGAGGTATGATAAACCCAGCATTTCTTTGAACCGAACATCTCAGGAAATGCTATGAAAGAACCACTTTCATTAGCATTTAGTATATTTTTTATTATTGACTCTTTAATGTTAATGACACCTTTTGGCAGATGATATAAATTTCTATTCAGTATCCATTCTTCTTTGGGATGAGAAATGTAATCCCCGTTTTTGTTAACAATGAAAGCATAACCTCTTTTTCCTATTTCAATACTGTTGATCCTGTTGTTTAATTCCACCAAAGATAGTTCACAAATAACTCTTCCTGCAACTACAGGCGACCCGCTATCATGAGAATAATATACCGGACAGTAAAAAGTGACCAGTAATTTACCTGTGTAATCACATCGGTAGGGATCTGTCCACCCCTCTTCTTTTTTATCTCCTATGTATTCAAGTATCTTTTGTTCCGTTTTGCATATTTTTAATGGGCTATAGCTTTCTTCATAGTTAAGACTGTCTTCATATCTAATAATGGAATAAGAGGTTGGAATATTATAGATTGAATCCAGTTGGATCTTTACTGCATTCAAAAACTGATATTTTTGCATAACCATTGCCAGCAATTGTTCACCATCTCCTTTTTTGCCGTAATATATGATCTGCGAAGCAATGTTTAACGTTACTTCCCTTGCAGTAAATATTTCTTTGCTTATTTCCGTATTTATTCTGTGGCTAAGGCTTATTGCCCTGTTTTCAATATTTTCACGCAGTAATTTTAAATTGAAAAAAAACAACAATAAAATAAATATGATAAAAACAACAATTACGGCAACAGAGATATATATCTTAAGGCGGTATGCTATTGATTTATTTATCATTATTACCAGACAGTTATTCCGTATAACAATTTACGGAATTATTTTTAAATATCAGTCAAAGTAACGTTATATATATAAGTCTTAATAAATTCAGGCATGAAATGATATTTGGATTTTTATGTGATAGTATTCATTATCAAGTACTCATTGCCCCGCACACCTGAATTACCTGTCCGCTTACATATGATGAAAGATCAGAAGCAAGAAACAGGGCAACACCGGCAACTTCCTCAGGCAGTCCCCCTCTTTTCATTGGAATTGAGGCTTCCCATGCTTTTCGGTCATTTTCCGGAATCTTATCAGTCATTTCAGTGATAATAAATCCGGGAGCTATAGCATTAGACCTGATACCTCTTGATCCGAGTTCGCGTGCCACTGACTTGGTAAATCCTATTATACCGGCTTTTGAGGCTGAATAATTAGCCTGTCCGGCATTTCCACTGACACCTACAACAGAGCTCATGTTGACAATTGACCCTGAACGTTGTTTAAGCATTACTTTCTGTACTGCCTTGGTAAAATTAAATACCGATTTCAAATTGACATTAATAACAGCATCCCACTGCTCTTCAGTCATGCGCATCAGTAAAGTATCTTTGGTGATGCCTGCATTATTAACTAAAATGTCAATTCTTCCAAATTCATCAACTATTTGGCTGACAACAGAATCAGTCTGATCAAATTTTGATGCATCTGAAGCATAGCCTTTTGCATTAATCCCATAGCCTTTTAGTTCCTTCACAGTAGCATCCATATTTTCATCCTCAAAAAGATCTGTAAATGCGATATTACATCCTTCTGATGCAAACTTCAAAGCTATTGCTTTACCAATTCCTCGTGAGGCTCCCGTAATTACTGCTGTTTTTCCTTCAAGTAATTTCATTTTATTTGAATATTATATAGTTCTAATCAATTATCTCATTATTATCCAAATTGTCATTTGATCCGTTCACTAAAGTGAACGGCAAAGGATAAGGTCTTGAACTCATTAGCTGTCCTGGTCAGGCCTTTAATGCATTATCTGCCTTGGTCAGGCCCTATCCTTTGCCGCCGGTTTTAACCGGTGGATTTGGATCAAAAATAAGAAAAGTTTTTTAATGCCAAGCATTAATCATTAAGAGGCAGGATAGTTTCCAATTATATTATGCAGTATTGTTGAAAAGATAATTGCCAAGTTTTTTGAGCACCTCTCCTGCCCTTCCCCTGAGATAGATATCAGTAATATTATTTGTGAACATTGACTCTTCAGGATTAATTTCTATTATAAATGCACCATTTTGCTTTGCTGTCCGCGGCACAAAAGAAGCAGGTGTGACTTCACCTGTTGAACCAACAATAATACACGTTTCAGCCCTCTCTGCGTCAGCGAAGGAGTTTCTGTATGCATCTTTTGGAATCCCTTCGCCAAAGAAAATAAAATCAGGTTTTAAAATCTCACCATCCTTTATACAACGAGGAGGGATATTATTAAAATCGATACCTGACGAATCATAGAGTGAACCACATTTCAAACATTTCAATTTTTTTGCATTCCCGTGAAATTCATGTACTCTTTGACTACCTGCTTCAAAATGCAGATTATCTATATTTTGGGTTATCACAGACTTTAAATATCCCTTCTTCTCCATTTCAGCTAAAACGAAATGTGCATTATTAGGTTTTGCATCAGTGAAGAAATCGTAAAATATCTCCCTTATGTACACCCAGCACTTTTCAGGATTATTCAGATAATAGCCCAGATCAAGTATTTTAGGGTCATACTTATTCCATAAACCAAGTTTACCCCTGAACGGAGGTACACCACTTTCTACAGAGATGCCAGCCCCTGTAAAAGCAAAAGTAAATTTTGAATTTTTTATTACATCAACAGCCGCCTTCAATAATAATTCCATAAACTTTTATCACTTTTCAATTGAATCATTGCTTAAAACTAATCAAAATAATTGGTATATCTTTGTAATAAATTGAGGAATTATGATAGAACAGTCAACAATATGTGCCGTGTCAACATCACCGGGAACAGGCGCTATTGCAGTCATACGGCTCTCAGGTCCCGAAGCGGTTGATATTGCAGACAAAGTTTTTAGGAGTATTTACGGAGGTAAAAGGCTTAAAGACCAACCTGCCAATACACTACATTTCGGACGGTTGATTCAAGATGATGAGATCATAGATGAAGTAGTAGCATCTCTTTTCAGGGCGCCTCATTCCTACACAGGTGAGGATATAGTTGAAATTTCTTGTCATGGCTCTGTGTACATACAACAAAGGGTACTTGAGATATTAGTTGAAAAAGGTGCATCTTTAGCCCGTCCCGGTGAATTTACCCAACGTGCATTCATAAACGGTAAGATGGACCTTTCACAGGCAGAAGCAGTCGCTGATTTAATAGCGTCATCGAACGCGGCAGCTCACAGATTGGCTATTAACCAGATGCGCGGAGGTTTTTCAGCTGAGATACAGGAGTTACGCGAGCGCTTACTCCATTTTACGGCTATGGTTGAGCTTGAACTCGATTTTGCAGAAGAAGATGTAGAATTTGCAGACAGGAACGAACTCCGTCAGTTAGCTGAAAAAACTGAGATTTTAATTCGTAAACTCAAAGATTCATTTCAGTTGGGTAATGTCATTAAAAATGGAATCCCGGTTGCAATAATAGGTGAAACCAATGTTGGTAAATCAACATTACTAAATGCTTTGCTAAATGAAGACAGGGCCATTGTTTCAGACATACACGGAACTACCCGTGATGTAATTGAAGATATTGTCAATATACATGGCACGGCCTTTCGTTTTTTTGATACAGCCGGATTGCGGGAAACGAGAGATCACATTGAATCTTTAGGCATTGAGCGCACATATCACAAGCTAAGTGAGGCAGCTGTGGTATTATTGGTTGTTGACACACAAAACCCCTACCCTGTTGTATTGAGCCGTATTGAGAAGATCAGGAAAAGAATCACAAAAGAGCAGCAGCTGATAATAGTAGCCAATAAAACAGATATTGGCAGTGAAGAAACCAAACAGCAACTCAAACACTTGCAACTATTAGAAAATGAAAAGATTACATTCATAGCAGCAAAATCTAAAGAGAACCTTGATGAATTAATAGGTATGATGGCCCATTTTGTGAATACTGATGGCCTTTCAAAAGAAGATATCATTGTTACCAATGCCAGGCATTATGAGATATTAAAAAATGCACATGAATCGATACTTCGTGTTCTTGGAGGTCTTGATTCAGGTATAACAGGCGATCTTTTATCGCAGGACATACGTGAATGCCTCCAATACCTGGGTGAGATCACCGGTGAGATAACAACCGATGAAGTACTCGGACATATTTTCAAGAATTTTTGTATCGGAAAGTAATTACTTTTCTTTTATTTGTTATTATACCTCATTTACTGTATTTTACAGTATTTAATTTTCTCGTTTTTGTTGCCCGTTTACTCTTTTTTATTTATTTTTTATTGTGTAGTTGTTGCCCAATATTTCATTTTTGTTGCCCGACAACAAGACTGGTGAAATGATGGCAGTAATTGACAGAGGGTTAACACCATTATTCGTAATTAACTTACATGTGAATTATTTAGATGATTCTCTATGTGGATTTTTAAAATAACCGACTAAGGAAATAGTAAACATAGGATTTGAAGGAAATTCTTATCCTGACAGCGTTTCCTTCACACCTGAAAACTGAGGCTGAAACTGAAAACTAAACCATTTCCTACATTTCCTAAACTTCCCCTTTACGATGTTGAAAAATGTAAACCATTTTTTTTATTTTGTTTACCTTTTCTTTATTAAATTAGCCATTCTTTGACAAGTCACTAATACTATCAATATGTTTTTGAGAAAACGAATAAAAGAATTACGGGAAGAAAAAGGACTGCTTCAACACCAACTGGCTGCTGAACTGGAAATTCATTTTCCCATGTACAGCAAGATTGAACGTGGAGAACGCCGGGCAAAGCGTGAGCAGGTAATAAAACTGGCTGAATTGCTGAACGCTGATATAGACGAATTACTTAATTTATGGCTGGCAGACCAGGTTTACGAAATTGTAAAAGATGAGAAAGTAGCGAAAGCTGAAATGAATTTTGTTGAAAAGAAGTTATAAAGCCCCAAAATGAGTACAAAGTTTTTTACCAACATAAATACCAATAC
>CAZJGI010000063.1:0-19094 GCA_964545315.1 uncultured Prolixibacteraceae bacterium | reverse complement strand
AGGGCGGCTGGTTTCTTCAGAAAACAAAACGGTTATATTGAAAATACTCCGGGAAGTGCATTAAATGGAGTGAATAATTACGGAGGAAAGATTTCCATTAATATCTTGCCGTTTTATAATCATAAAATAAATCTCACAGCTAACTATATTGGAAGCAATCACAATGGTATTGGAATGATTAATCCATGGATGCCCGATAGTATGGGTAATGCGGAGTTTTATCGGACCAGTACCTCACTCGACGGTATAGATAATAAGGGTTTTAAGCAGGAATTGCTTGATGCTTTACTTACATATAAAATTTTCCGGAGCGAGAATAAATACTGGACATCAATAAGTTCATACAGGAAAAGCAGAACATCAGATATTTGGGATGCCGATGGAACGGCCCTCTCAGCGTTTGGACTTAAAAATGATGCTAACGGCAGCCTCTTTTATCAGGAGATCAGATTTAACTTCTCAAGAAGAAGCCGGAATAATGGTTCCCTGGGAGTTAGTTACATGAGGGCAGTAAAAAGTTCTTCAAATTATGTGAACTCAAATGACAAACTTATATATGAAATTTTAACCTATCCCGGTAACTTTCTTATGCCTGAAGATAACAGGTTCCCGGTAAAACCGCAGCCATTGGATCCGGAACCAATGAATGATATTCCCCTTTCAGGAGCGCATAGTGAATATTTTTCTGATGAGAGGAAAACCGGATCATATCAGGCTTATATCCATTTTACCCATCAGTTGACAAGGAGAATATTTTTTACAGGTGGTGCCAGAGCCTCATATAACAGGTTGAAATTGTGGCAAGAGGCCGCTTCTGTGGAGGGTTCTCCTTCTGTGTTGGGAAATTATACAGGGGCTTCGCCAAACCTGATCTATAAACCATCAGAAGGTCAGACTTTAACTAATAACAGTCTTAATGTAACAGGGCAGGCAGGATTGACTTACCGGTGGAATGAAAATTTTAATTTTTTCATCAATGCGTTATATGCAAGAAAACCCGGTTTGCTGCAGTTTACATGGGATAGCAGAAAACAGATGTTAGATGCTGAAACTGTTAAAGGCCTTGAAGCAGGGTGGAAGTTCTCTTTATCGGGAAGATTATTTTTTAATGTAACAGGTTATTACAGGGAACATGAAAATATTTCAGCTGTTTTATGGAGAGCTTCATCAGGGGATGGATTGCTGAACACAGAAGGTAAGGCTCTATCCTATGGAGCTGAATCGGGGATTAAAATAGCATTGTTTAAAGGTTTGGATCTTTTCGGTAATTATTTTTGGACAGTATCAACATTCGATTCGACAGATGTGAACGGAATAAATTATGTTTACGCGGGTAATAGCTTCCCGTTTTCACCTGAACATAGTTTCTCTGCCGGCATTAATTTTAAGACGGCAATAACAAAAAATGCAAATTTCTTTCTGAATCCATGGTATACATGGCAGTCCCATTATTGGTTCACTGAAGTCAATTCATTGACCATGTCCCAGTCTCCATACGGATTATTAAATGTAAATACCGGATTTGAACTTGAAAAACCAGCTATAACTGTAAGTCTTTATGGCCAAAATATCCTTGATGAAAATTATATTGCAGGTACCGGACATTGGGGCGGCCTTTTGGGAATGCCTGCCTTTATTCCCGGTAAACCAAGAATGATGGGTTTAAGAATAAAATGGGATTTTTAATGATCACTATTATTCGATTTATGTGGGGATTATTAAATTTTTTATCCCGACAATGATCTCCTTAAGTGATTTTTTTACGTTTCCACCAGTTTGCAAGTATAGAACCGGATATATTCATCCATGTACCGAAAAGGTTAGGGGGAAGCGCAGCTATATGGCTCTTCAAAACATCCATTGCAAGGCCTGTTGCCATTCCGCCGTTCTGCATGCCAACTTCAAAAGCTACTGTCCGGCAATTAATTTCATCAACAAATGTTTGTGAAGTTTTTCTTATCCCAAACCGGTATGCCAGAAGACCCAGGATGATCCCGGTTCCGCGTGCCCCCCAATAGCCCAGTAAATATCCTGTTGAATTATGAATAACAGCGGCCAGTACCAATAATGCACCTGCTTCCATTAAAACATCGTGAGTCTGTGCTATTATAACTGCCAGGATAATACATATACCTGCCATTGAAACCAGCGGCAAAGATCTGTCTATCCATGTATTTGGCCTTCCAAGCCAGATACTTACTATTAACTTCGACAGGCTGACAAGGATTATAAGAACGCCACCAAGGACCAGGCCATTGCGAAGAGGGTAACCAACTCCCGGTATTGCATTACCAACCAATACTACAGCAATTGTCAAAACAATGGAAGTGAATACAATAAATGCCAGATATTTTGCATTATTAGCCCATAATTTATGGCTATATAAAATTGAATGTGCTAATAAACCGGCAACTACTGGAATAACTATAATGTTGATAACGCCAATCATCATAGCGACCGTGTCAATGGGTATGAAACTTCCGGCAAAGACAGACATTAAAACAGGTGTCATAACAGGGGCAATAAATGTGGACACCACAGTCATTGTCACTGACAATGCAACATTGGCTCCGGCAATAAATGCCATTAGATTAGATGCCACACCTCCGGAAACAGATCCTATCAATATTATGCCGGCTGCAAGCTCCCCTTCAAATCCCAAACTAATGGCTATTATGAACCCGACTACCGGCATAATACAAAATTGAAGTATTACGCCAATAAACACCGGCCATGGAGAAACCAGAATCCTGGAAAAATCAGAAATGCTCAATGTTGTACCCATACCAAACATTATCAGTTGGGTAAGCGGGACTATTAACAGAGAAAGTTCGAATCTGCCCCATTTAATAAGTAATTCCGGATAGGCAAGTGCTAAGCCAACACAAACAAGAACCCAGGCGGTAAAAGAAAAACTTTTGAGTTTATGGTACGACATAACACCTAAAGCACCTGAAATCATCAATATCAACAGGCCAATCCTGAAAGGCATATCGGTTATAAGTGCCAAACCAATAAAAATGATACCAACAAAAGCAGTAAATAGTGCTAATACAGCGGTTTTACTTTTATTCATTTATAATGTTTTGTTTTGTATATTATTTGTACCTTATTATTCCACAATATGATGGGTTATACCCGGTTGCTCCTGTAATTTTTACAAATCTGTGCTTATAGTCTTTATCTCTCTTACTCTTATGTAACTTCTTTTTCTAAAGTTATTTTTCTTAGGGCTATTTTGCCCGATAATGAGGGACTAAATAGTACATCCATATTTCTATCCTCTTTATTATTAAGGAACAGGGAAGATGTTCATTGCCAGAGATCTGAAATTACGGATGCGGTGAAAAGTCACATGATCCGAATCATGGGATGTATAGTTATCAGCATCTATAGTAGACCTTGCAACTATTGCCAGATCATCACCATCAATGATCATACTGGGATAGTTAAATGTTTGCTGCATCCTTACGGCTGCTGCAATGCAACCGGCAGGGAACCAGTTAAGGGCATCCAAAGAGTACCATAACATCAAAAAACGTCTGTCCCGTCCCTTGTGGGACCCTGAAGGGCACGTTACCCAGTTTTGCGAGTTGGATTCCAGGTTTGAGGCCATCCAGAACAACTTTGATTCATTGTCATATACAATTTTGAATAATCCGTGTGCACCGGGAATGGGAAAGAATTGGACAAAAGAAAGCCGGGGATTGCCATTGTTTTCCTCAACATCAAATACTGCTGCGATATTAGAGGTGCCATACCGGTCCACAACCTGCCGGGCAAGTAATCTGAGTTTTCCATTGATTTCAATAACATTACCTTCCAGGGTGCCCATTGATGGGCCCGGGAAAAATCCGGGATTCAACTCTTTAGGTATACTCACTGGTGCAGTCACCGAAATTTTCCATGACTCCGGGTTTAGCAAGCCGTTTTTAAGGTCACATGATACAATGGCCATGTCCTGGACACGTTCGCTTACCGCGAAATAAAGATATCCGTTCTTCACTGCCATTGATTGTTGTAAATAAGCAAACCATCTCTGACCTTCAGCCCAGTTCGGGTCATCATCCGTGGTAGGCCTTATGCCGGCGTCTTTGGCATCAGAATTGACTTGCCGGGGAATCCTGATAACTTCTGACCAGTCACTCCATGCCCGGCCTTCATCATCGCTGCGGGCAACGCGTATAATACCATCGTTTCCCATAGGGGAGATAAACATATAAAGAGCCTGATCGTGAACAAATAAAGCTCCCCCTATTATTCTCTGACCAAAATTAATATTGGTATCAAGCACTTGAAATGTTTTTCCACCGTCGTCACTTCGTGATAAGATCACCTTGCCCTGATAGCCCTTTATTCCTGCATCTGTCGCTGCATTGGGCTGATCTATAATCGCCAAAACCATAAATGCCCCGCCAGGTAATCTGGTAAACCCGTTAAAATAAATATAACCTTCCATATGACTATTACCCGGCGCTTTGATTGCTACCGTATAATCCCCGGCAAGAGGCCCTCCTTTTTTTGAAATATCATTATCAGTTGTTGCACATTGTGCAAAACTTACACCTAATCCAACTGCCCCAACAGTCTTCAAAAATCCACGACGGTCGTTTTTGTCTTTTTTTCTGTATAAGTTATTCATATAATTACATAATTAATTAATTCCAAATCTGATATTGACACCCAGGAAGTTATTCTCCGGATTTATCAGGAAAGAGCCAATCATTAAAACGGCATCATACCACATATGGGCAGCCACTGCAGGCCCAATATTATAGCCCCTTCTCTGAACATCCCTACCCAGGAAATACCCCGCAATTGTTGCTTCTCCTACTTGTATTAATGCTGACAGGTAATCAGGTTCATCAGAAAAGAGCAAATTGGAAAAGTGAAGGGCACCAAAGGTAAGACTTGAATATATCAATCCTTTTTTCTGTCCGTATTTATAATCAAATACAGGCAATAAATAATTCCTGCAAATATATTCTTCACCTACCCCGGCCCCCCAGCTCATTGCCAGTGAGGCAGCTCCGAATATGGGAAGTGCCTGGTCACGGGGTATGTACCTGTTAATGAAATACATCTGGCTTACATCAGAAATGCTCTGTTTCTCCTGTATCTTTTCAATGCCAAGGAATATTCCTGCAAGCAGCACCATCCCTCCTGTTATGGGGGTTGCTATGTTCTCAACCTTAAAAGGCGACAGGTAAAGATCCTTTTCAGAAATATTATGATACCTGAAACCCGGGTTATTATAGCTTATGATTTCCAGTTGATTTTTAAAATTGGCAAGTTTCTCAGTCTGAAAAGCCTGTAAGCCCAGAAAAAGTGGATAATTATAGTATGGAGAAGAGCTGTTGCTTCTTAAAGTTTTGTTATGCCTTATTCCCAAAAAAACACCTCCGATTTCCAGTGCTGAGAATACTGTACCTTTAAGATATTTTTGCTGATAGTAATATGACGCACCAGGAACATAAAGTGTCCAGCCGGGTAATGCGTCAGGTTTTTGGGCTCTTACACTGTCACTAACTTCCGCTTCAACAGACAGAGTGGGGCTAAATAAAAGCAGAAAAATAATTGCTCTGGTTATCAAATCCATGAGAATTTTATTAAACTTTTTTTGAGGTTTACTTATCCCAAATCTGAAATTGTTTCCAATCTTTGCATATCAATAATTTGTATGTCTTTCCCATATATTTTGATGATCTTGTCCTTGCGAAATTCTGATAATGACCTGATAACATTTTCAGTAGTCATTCCTATGTAATCAGCTATTTCTCTTCGGGAAACCGGTAATTCAAATTCCCTGTTGTTGAAAATAGTTTTGGAAAAATATAGCAAAAGGTGGGCTACCCGCCCTTTGAGGTTTTTTCTTTTTAATTCAAGGTTGTCCAAAATTATCTTATCAGTAGCTACACTTATCCTGGACATCAGATCCATCGTGAACAAAGCATTCTGTTTTGCATATTTCTTTACTATATTGAGGTCAATGATGCATACAGTCGTATTTTGAAGCGCTGTAACCGAATACTTGTATGTGTCAGATGAGAATACACTTAAAAGGCTCACAAAATCAAACGGTTTAGAAAAACTTAAAATCTGTTCCTTTGAATTTTTTGAGTTTTTGGAAAGTTTTACTAACCCTTCTTTCATATATATAAACTCGTTGATCAACTCTCCTTCTCTGATAATGTTTTCACCGGCAGAAAAATTTTCCTCTCTTTTTATTTCACAAATATCTGTCAGTTCATCAGAACTAACATGTGAAAAAAAGAGTGTTTTTAACTGACACTGATCACAATCACATCTATTCCCCGTTTTTTGCATATGTCCCTTAATAATTGATCCTCTAAAATACCAAAAAGATATGATATTTATTACCGGATGATAAATATCATACTTCGAATTTCAACTTATAACCTAAATTATTGTTTTTTTACATGAGTTATATACACATATATTAATTTGTATACATTAAGAAACGAGTATGATTGTAAAATCTAAAACGGGAATGAATTAATACATATGCAACTTCCATCTCATTGCGAGGTAAATATGAAAAGGTATGTATGATACGAAATTAGTAATTAATAACATAAGAATAATTTACGCAGATGAAAAGAATTGTAATATTAGGAGCTGGGACTGCCGGCACGATGATAGCAAATAAACTTCGTAAAGCGCTTGATAAAGAGGAGTGGAAGATTATTATTGCTGACAGTGAAAAGTTGCATTATTATCAGCCGGGATTTTTATTTATACCCTTTGGAATCTACAACCGGGAGGATGTAATAAAACCAAAATCTGATTTTATTCCTCCGGGTGTTGATATAATTTATACAGAAATTGATAAGATTGACGCTGAAAAGAATACTGTAATTCTGGAAGGTGGAAAAATACTTAATTATGATTACCTCATAATTGCAACAGGGACAAAGACCTGTCCGGAAGAGACACCAGGATTAAAAGATAAGTTGTGGTATAAGGAAATCTTTGATTTCTATACTATTGAGGGAGCAGTGGCTTTGAGAAATTTTATTAAAGGATGGGAAGGCGGGAAACTTGTCATGGCAATCACAGAAGTTCCTTATAAATGTCCTGTTGCCCCGCTTGAGTTCGTCTTTCTTGCTGACGATTATTTTACAAAGAAAGGAATTCGTGATAAAGTTGACATCACTTATGTAACGCCCATGTCGGGAGCCTTTACAAAACCGGTGGCAACAAAGATGCTTTCTGAGCTTTTAGAGGAGAAAAACATTAAAGTTGTACCGGATTTTTATATTGAGAAAATTGACAATGCTTCGAAAAAACTTGTTTCATATGACGAGAAGGAAATTCCTTTTGACCTGTTAACAATAGTTCCCATGAATATGGGAGATAAAATGATTGAGCGCAGCGAACTTGGCGATGACCTGAATTTCGTTCCTGTTAACCGGGAAACCTTACAATCAGAACAATATGAAAATATTTTTGTACTTGGTGATGCTTCCAATATTCCTACCTCAAAAGCCGGATCAGTGGCACATTTTGCAGCCGATATACTGCTTGAGAATCTAATGAATGCAATTGAAGGACGTCCATTACTGTCTAAATTTGACGGTCATGCTAACTGTTATATTGAGACCGGTGGAGGGAAAGGTGCCCTCATCGATTTTAATTATGAAACTGAACCGCTTCCCGGTACTTTTCCGCTCCCGGGATTAGGTCCGTTCGGATTGCTGAAGAATACCAAGATCAATCACTATGGAAAAATAATGTTCCGATGGATTTACTGGCATATTTTATTAAAAGGGAAAGAGTTGCCAGTAGAACCTCTGATGACTATGGCAGGGAAAAGAAATGTTATTTGATTAAAAGGGAATTTTAAAAATGGAAGATAAGGAATTGAAATTACAAATAACGGAACTTAATCAGAAGGTGGATCTCCTTCTTGAATATGTTAATCAACAAAGGCTTAAGACCAACCAGTTGGAAGACCTGGTGTCTGATTTGTCAATTGTCGGGAAAGATGTTTATGATACTGCTGTGGAGGAACTTGATAACAGGATGATAGATATTGACCCGGACCAGGTGAAATGCTTAATTCTGAGGATTCTGAGAAATATAGAAAATATTAACCGGTTCCTTGAGATTTTTGAAAGCCTGAATGATTTAATTGTTGATGCAGCCCCGATTTTAAATGAGGTGATCATCGATTTTTCAAAAAAATTAGGAGAATTTGAAAAAAGAGGATACTTCCGATTTATAAATGAGACTGGGAAGATATTTGAGAAAATTATTGATCAATACTCACAGGATGATTTGAAAAAGTTATCAGACAATATCGTGAATATAACTGAAGTATTGAAAGCTGTATCTTCACCTGAAGTTTTGGGGGCATTAAACAAGGGATTGAAAACATTTAAAAATATTGATTCTGAAAAAATTCCTGAATATTCACTGTTTAAGGTAGTCAGGGAAATGAACAAACCGGAAATGAAATATGCAATGGGCTTTATGATGACTTTTTTAAAAGCTGTTGCTAATGAAGCAAATATTAATAATAACAATAAATAATAATAATTATGGCACAAAAAAATTATGCTGGAAAACAAATTGAGGTAACTGAAGAGGGTTACTTAGTTAATCCGAATGATTGGTCAAAAGAGATTGCAACTGAAATGGCAAAAGAAGATGGTATTGAATTGTCCGAAAAACATTTTGAGGTGCTTGAGTACCTCAGGAAAGAGTACGGGGCAGGAACAGCGTTAAGCATCAGGAAGGTTGGAAAATCCGGGATTGTGGATATCAAAGGATTGTATTCATTGTTTCCTGGCGGCCCTCTGAAATTATCATCAAAATATGCAGGGATACCAAAACCGGCAAGTTGCGTGTAAATAAAAACTTATGATATGGCAGAATTAAATAAAGAAACACCTTTAAAAAAGGTAATGATAATTTGTGCGAAAGGCACTATTGAAGATGTTTATGCAGCCTTGATAATGGCTAACGGAGCTGTGATGGAAGGAATTGAAGCCAAATTATTTTTCACTTTTTTCGGGCTCGATGCTATTACAAAAAAGTATATGAACAAACTGAATACCTCAACTGTCGGTAATCCCGCATTAAGAATGCCGGGAGGATTACCATTTCCTACATTATTAGGAGCAATTCCCGGAGTCGAAGCCGGGGTTTCAGCAATGATGAAAAAAGAAATGGACAAGTTGGATGTGCCTCCTGTTGACGAATTTCTTGATATGATAACTGCAGGAGGAGGAGAAATTTATGCATGTAAGCTTGCTGCAGATATGTTTAAACTGACCAAAGAAGATTTCAGTGAACATGTTAAGGATATTATTACTGTCGGGGAGCTGTATGCAATGTCAGGCGGTGAAGGAACTCAGATAATATTTACATAAGAAAGACAGATTGGTGAGGGGAGAATGCAACGATGCCGGGATTGATTTGTCATTTCCGGCTATCGTTTGAAAATTTTTATATTATTGTAACCGGAATAAATCAATTTTTTATTCCGGTTTTTTCGTCATAATAATCATTGGGATGCATAACTAAATAATCAAAAACTGTTAAAGAACATCTGTTCACAACATTCATAATATCAATATTATAATGATATTTATAATTATAAGCATAAATTATTTTATATGTTAAAATTTCAACATATAGATAATTGTATACTTTTGGCATATAAACCGGTAAGGAGCCGGGAAATATTCTTTAAGTAATGACAAATGAGAAAAATTATTGTCGTAATTGCTATAGCTTTTGTTGGATTGATAATAGTAATCAATCTATTTAACAGGGAGGAAGAGTATTATAACTTAAAGTTAGAAGAGTTAAAACATGATTATGCCATCAAGCCGGTTCCTTCAATTGATCACAGCAAGCTGACAGAACTGCAGCGTGAATTTGCCACTCCTCAGGATGTGACTGAGGCCTGCAACAGTTGCCACACCGAAAGGCATAAAGAGATCATGAATTCGGCCCACTGGAACTGGGAGAGGATTTCCTATGTTGAAGGGCGGGGTGTTGCTGCCGCAGGTAAGAGAAATGTTCTTAATAATTTCTGTTTGGGTGCCCAGTCGAACGAATTAACCTGTGCAAAGTGCCATATAGGTTTTGGTATGTCAAATGATCATTTTGATTTTGAGAATGCAAGGAATGTTGACTGTATGGTTTGTCATGATACAAGTGAGGAGTACCACAAGGGATCATCTTTAGCCGGTTACCCTGACAGGACAGTCAATCTTACAAAAGTTGCCCAGAGTGTGGGAGCGCCCCGGAAAATAAATTGCGGAAGTTGTCATTTCTTTAGCGGTGGGGGGAATAATGTTAAGCATGGCGATCTTGAAGCAGCTCAGCTTAACTGTTCCAGGGAGGTGGATGTGCATATGGCTGCCAATGGGATGAATATGACATGCGTCACCTGCCATTCCGCTGAAAACCATCAAATAAAAGGGCGTATGTATTCCGTTTCCTCTGAAAATTCCAGCAGGGCTGCATGTGAAGATTGTCATACAAATACTCCTCATTTTGACGATCTCCTTAACCGGCATAATGCAAAAGTATCATGTCAGGCTTGTCATATCCCTGTTTATGCTAAAGTGAACCCTACTAAAATGGCATGGAAATGGTCAGATGCCGGTAAATTAAAGGGTGGAGAGCCCTATCAGGAGTTTATCGGTGACAGCACAATAGAATATCAGTCGATCAAAGGCACCTTTATCTGGGCAAAAAATGTGCAGCCTGATTATATATGGTTCAATGGCACTGCAGACCACTATCTGCTGGGCGACACTATAAAATCGGTGCCTGTTCAAATGAATACCCTGTTTGGCTCTCATGATGGGAGGGAATCAAAGATCTATCCTGTTAAGATTCACAGGGGAGACCAGATATATGATAAAAAATATAATATACTTATCCAACCAAAACTTTTTGCAGAAAACAAGGGAGACAGTGCTTATTGGAAAGATTTTGACTGGCAGACTGCAAATGCTGCGGGTATGCGGATTGTCGGGCTTCCATACAGTGGTGAATATGGCTTTGTTGAAACTGAAATGTACTGGCCGGTCAATCATATGGTCGCCCCCAAAGATCAATCGGTTGGTTGTGCTGAGTGCCATACCCGAAACAATGGAAGGCTCGCTTCACTTTCAGGATTCTACCTGCCGGGGCGTGATCATAACAGATATCTCGACCTCTTCGGAACAATACTGTTTGCAGTATCTCTTGCAGCTGTATTTATACATGCCCTGATGAGAATAGCAGTTACTATAAAAAGGAAAAAACTTGAGATGCAGATTATTGATTATGACAGTAATTAATCCCGACAATTAAACTAAACACAATGAGAAAAGTATATGTTTATAAAGGTTTTGAAAGGTTCTGGCACTGGACACAGGCATCCCTGATAATTTTTCTTGCTTTTACAGGCTTTGAAGTTCACGGAACATACAGTGTCCTTGGTTTTGAACATGCATCCAGGTTCCACAGGGTTGCTTCATGGATGCTGATAGGACTTGTTATTTTTGCAATTTTCTGGCATCTGGTGACCGGAGAGTGGAGGCAATATGTCCCTACCACGAAAAAACTGGCAGCTCAGATTAAATTTTATGGTATTGGTATGTTTAAGGGAGAAAAGCATCCTTCCAAAAAAACAGAATTAAATAAACTTAATCCATTACAAAGGCTGGTATATTTAGGCTTTAAGCTTATTTTGATACCATTAACTGTGATCTCCGGATTTATATATATGTTTCATAAGACTATAGACAGAAATGAGGTAGTGGTTATCAGTGACTTTTCCCTGGAAAGTGTAGCATTCTGGCATACACTGGGAGCTATATTACTGATGGTATTTTTAGTGATACATGTTTATATGACCACTACCGGCCATACGCCTACATCGAATATAAGGGCAATGATCACAGGTTTTGAGGATATGGATGATGATGAAGAAGATGACAAGAATGATCAAAATAAAGACATATTAACATGAACAAACAAACTAAAACAACAACAAAGCCAAAACCCTATATGAATCCATATCTTGCCGGATTTTTGCTGGGGCTGGTATTACTGGCCACTATATATATTACCGGCCGGGGGCTGGGTGCCAGCGGAGCCTTCAAAAGTGTTGTTATTGCTTCCGTAGAGTCTGTTGCTCCGGAACATGCTGAGAATAGAAAGTTTTATCAGGATTTTGATAAACAATTCCCTGAGGGCCCGTGGAAGAATTTTTTAGTGTTTGAGGTTATCGGAGTTCTCGTTGGTGCCTTTTTTTCAGGGGTGATAAGCAACAGGACAGGATTAATACTCGAAAAAGGACCAAAGGTTACGAATATGGTAAGAATTTTAGGTGCTGTAACTGGAGGAGCCCTGTTTGGCTTCGGTTCCCAACTTGCCCGCGGGTGTACAAGTGGTGCTGCACTCAGTGGTATGGCTGTTCTGTCAATGGGCGGGATCATTACTATGCTGGCAATATTTGGGGCAGCATATATGTTGGCATATTTTTTCAGGTCATTTTGGTTAAAATAAATTATTATGGGACCGTTAGTACCTTATATCATAAGTGAGGAATTCAGTTTAGTGATCGCATTTTTTCTTGGAATTGGATTTGGATTCGTATTGGAACAGGCAGGCTTCTCATCGACAAGGAAACTTGTAGGACTTTTTTACGGTTATGATTTTACCGTACTCCGTGTTTTTTTCACAGCAGGAATTACTGCTATGGCAGGAGTATTGTTAATGGATCATTACGGATTATTAAATAAGGAAATTATATATGTAAACCCCACATTTCTGCATTCAGCTTTGATAGGCGGGGCCATCATGGGCGCCGGCTTTATTATCGGAGGCTTTTGCCCCGGAACCAGTGTGTGTGCAATGGCTATTGGTAAGTTAGATGCCCTGGCTTTTGTGGGAGGGGCAATTTTAGGAGTTTGGGGATTTATTGAGTTATTCCCGGCTCTAGAAAAAATTTATCTCGCAGGAAATATGGGACAGATACGTCTGTCAGAATTTATAGGAATGTCTGATATCTCCTTTGCTTTTCTGCTTGCAACTATTGCAGTTGCTGCATTTATTTTTACCTGGATTATTGAAAACAGGGTCAACAAAAAACCTTCAGTCTTAAATCAGGGATTAAAGAGAAATTATGCATCAGGGATAGTTGTGCTTTTTATTATTCTGGGTATTGTTGCCCTCTTACCAGGCAGGGATGATATTATTAACTTGAGAATAGCTGAGGCTAAAAGACAACAAACATGTGTGTTTAAAGAGATTCCCGCTGATAAACTTGCCAACGAAATTGTCAATAATCATTATAAACTTAATATTATTGATGTTCGTCCGGCTGAAGAATTTGAATTATACCATCTCCCCATGGCTATAAATATTCCGTTTGAACAAATTATGGAAATTCAGTACCAGTCGGTTTTTAAACAGAGATTAAAGAGGAATATATTTTATGCCGATAGTGATACATTGGTAAAAATGTCATGCCTAAAAGCAAAATATGTTGGAAAATCAGATAATTATATATTAAAAGAGAGTGTTGATGAGTTTAGGAAGATGTTTTTTGAGACTGACGCCCCGCCGTTAAATGCTACTAAATCTCAATTGGATTTATATAATTTCAGAAAGTCAGCTGCTCAAAAAATGGATTATCTCGTTAATTCCCTAAAAAATATTGGTGCACCGGTCAAACAACAGCCTGTTATCGTTAAGGGAGGGTGCTGACAGTAAAAATCCTCCTGAAACCTTTTCGTTAAAGCCTTTAAATATTACTTTTGTGTTTCTACAAAAAATATAATTATGCCCAAAATACTTGTAATTGACGATGAACGCAGTATTAGAAACACTTTGAAAGATATACTGGAATATGAAAAATATGAGGTAGACCTTGCTGAAGACGGCAAACAGGGGATTGAAAGTGTAAAACATTCTGAATATGATATAGTACTTTGTGATATAAAGATGCCGGGGATGGATGGCATTGAAGTGTTGGAGCAAATAGTAGCAATTACGCCCGATACTCCGGTTGTGATGATATCAGGGCATGGTAATATCGATACAGCAGTTGAATCGATAAAGAAAGGGGCTTACGATTTTATTGAAAAGCCACTGGATTTGAACAGGTTGCTCATTACAATACGTAATGCAATGGATAAATCGACACTTGTTAATGAAACCAGGCGCCTTAAGAATAAAGTCAGTAAGAAATATGAGATAATCGGAGAATCGAAAGCCATTAAGAATGTGATTGAGATGGCAGACCGGGTAGCCCCTACAGAAGCAAGGGTACTGATCACCGGATCAAATGGTACCGGCAAAGAGTTGGTAGCCCGGCGTATTCATGATATGAGCCACCGTTCAAAAGGCCCGTTTATTGAAGTGAATTGTGCTGCTATCCCATCAGAATTAATTGAAAGTGAACTTTTCGGGCATGAAAAAGGATCATTCACGTCAGCCGTAAAGCAAAGAATTGGAAAATTTGAACAGGCTAACGGAGGAACAATATTCCTTGATGAGATTGGTGATATGAGCCTTTCGGCACAGGCTAAGGTGCTGAGGGCTTTGCAGGAGAATGTAATCTCCAGGGTAGGGGGTGATAAACATATAACTGTAGATGTAAGGGTGGTTGCTGCTACCAATAAAAATATTTCAAAAGAAATTCAGGAAAATCGTTTCAGGGAAGACCTGTATCACAGAATAAGCGTTATAATTATACATGTCCCTGACCTTAATGAGCGACTCGATGATATTCCCCTGCTGGCAAACCATTTCATCAGCCAGATATGCAATGAATACGGAATGTCAGAAAAACCTATTACAGACAGTGCAATTAATGAATTGAAAAAAATTACCTGGACAGGAAATGTCAGGGAATTCCGGAATTTGATTGAAAGGCTTATAATTCTGTGCGATAAGCAGATAACGGGCGAAGATGTAAAACAATATTCAGCTCCTTTGAAGTAAGGAGGCAACAGGATATATTTATTAAGATGTACTGCTTAAATCATCTTAATCAGGTGAGCTCCCATTCAGTGTTTCCTTTATCTTTAAGGTAAGTTTCGATATGCCTGTCACGCTTGACGTCATAAATGTCTTTAATGGTGAGGATAATTGCTGTTTCCAAAACATTTCCGAACTTTTCATTGATCACAGTTCCGAATGTTTTCATCGATGGCGAAAGATTCATGTAAGCATTAAAGAGCGGAGGTATATTTTCCCCGTATTGCCTGACCGATTGTGTTAATATTTTATAATCCTGGTTGTAATTTTTACCTGAGAAAACAGATTCCATTTTCTCTTCATCAATGTTAAATTTCACAGGTTTTCTGGGATAAACAAGATTGTCTTTGTCTCCAAAATATTTTTTAAAAAAATATTGTATAAGATTCCGTGCTTCATCATGGAAATGAGTATACATAGTAACTTTACCAAAGAAATATTTAATTTCAGGGTGATCTACAGTTAAGGCGCCTAATCCATCCCAGAGGTTGTCGAGAGCAAAAAGAGCCTTGGATCCCTTTTTGCTTGACTGGTATTCAGGTTGTATGAATGAGCGGCCCAGTTCCATTGTGTGGGGCAGATATTCATCAATGAATGTTTGAGAGAAATGGAACAGCCTGGATGTTGCCATCTCAAAATCTCCGTTTTCATTTCTGTGAGCTTCAGAACAACGAATATAACGATAACCCCCTAAAATTTCCTTTTCATCCGGATCCCAAACAATGAGTTGTTTATAAGGATATTCCGAGGTATCATATGCATCTATGTCAGTCTCTTTGCCAGTACCTCCTCCTGCATTTCGGAAAGAAATCTCACGCAATCGTCCTATTTCATGCATGACAGAAGGAGAATCGAAGTAGGTCACCACATAAATCTCATTATCTGCTTTGTTCGTTTTTCTTAGTAACTTATCAGGGGTCAATTCAGCTATTATCGCTTCTTTAGGAAGTGGCGCTACAATGTCTTTCATATAATAGTTTATATATTAAGGGCTACAAAATTAATAAAATAGAGATAGATTATTTTAACTATTTTTTAATTATTTCTGTACTTGCAAAAAATCCGGCAGGCTGTAAGTCTTTTCTTTTAACAAGGCAGCCCATTCCTGATGTGTTTTTGATCTGTCAAAAACGCTGTAGCTTATGGGTTTGCCGAAATACAAATGTACATCTGTATTGCGATGTTTCATGGTTTCGTCAGGAAGAAAAAACATTTCAAGATTCCATTTAATATGAAGGAATTTCCTGATTTTAGCCAAAATGTAAAAACGGTCAGAATTTCTGCCTCCAATAAATACCGGAATCACATCTCTTTTGTATCTTATTGCCTTTGCAATGAAATGTTTCTTCCATTCAAGGTCGACAATTTTACCTTTTATCTTACGTGATGCAAGTCCTGAAGGAAATATCAGTATCTGATCGTCCGATCTGTACGCTTCATCCAGTAAAAGAGCAGCTTCACGACTATGCCCTCCGTGTTTGTTAACAGGTACGAAAATTGATCTCATCTGAGGTATGTTCAGCAAAATATCATTTGTAAGAAATTTCAAATTTCCCAGTTTGTTATCAACTGTCTTCATAAGCAGTAAGGCATCAAAACCTCCAAGTGGATGATTGCTGGCAAATATAAACCGCCCGGAAGACGGTATATTGTCAAGGCCGTACAGGTGCTCTTTTACATTGAACTCTTTAATGACCTGATCAACAAAAGGCATTCCCTCCAATTGACCCTGCCTTTTCAACAGATCATTGATAAATTCAATATGTAAGATGCGGGATAGGTAACGATACACAAAACCCGGGATCATTTTTGCCAATCCCGGACTCTTCGATTTAAATACCTCCTTAATATCTATGGGCTTAAAGGTAACCTGCCTGTTTGTTTCTTCACCCATACCTAAATGATTAATTGTTGAGACAAAAGTATAATAAAAATAAATACCATTGAAAAGTGCTCATTAAATACTGTTTTGCAATCTTTTTTATTAGTTATTAACAGCGGTTAATAACTCGCAGATGAATCATAAATTGTTAATTATTAATATTTTATATTAGAGAATATGTGTTTGTTATATATTTTTTAACAGGTCATCAACATCTTTTCAACAGTATAAAATGTTGTAATCCTGTGGAATAAAGTGGAATAAAGTGGAATATTTTGGAATAAATGTTTATTTTTACATTGTGAATAATGCGTTATACGGGGAAATGACAGAATTTACGGGAACATATCATGCTACCATTGATGACAAAGGCAGGATCGTTCTTCCTGCGGCCTTTAAAAAAGAGATGGGAGACCTTGTTCAGGAACCTTTAATAATTGAAAAGAACCTGTTCAGGGATTGTCTTGATATATATCCTGAAAAATACTGGAAAGACCGTGTCGCGGCATTTAAAAGTACACTCGATCCGTTTGATGAAGATGATGATGCTTTTTTACAGTTTTTTTATGAAAATTTCATAAAAGTGGGAATGGCAGCTAACGGCCGCATAAATATTCCGGATGATTATCTGGTATATGGAAAACTTGAAAAAAGTGTGCTTTTGATTGGAATGGGATTATCGATCCGTATTTGGAATGCCGTTGAATACGGAAAACAGAGAATGGATAAATCAACATTTGCAGAGAGATTTAAGCAAAAGAGAAAGAACAACAGACCTGAAAAATGAATTATGTGTATCACATACCGGTGATGCCGGCTGAAGCGATTGGCGGTCTTGGATTGTTTGCCGGCGCAAGGGTGGTCGATGCTACTTACGGAGGAGGAGGCCACTCACGGCTTATACTTGAAAAAATAGGCAATGGGAAACTTTTTGCTTTCGATCAGGATGAGGATGCAGCCGGAAATATGATCAACGATGACAGACTAATTTTCATAAGACATAATTTCAGGTATCTGAAAAATTTCCTCCGTTATTATAATACTTCAGAAGTTGATGCTATTCTGGCTGACCTGGGTGTTTCATCCCATGATTTTGATGTCCCTGACAGGGGATTCTCTTTCCGGTTTGACGATAAGCTTGATATGAGAATGAACCGTAACAGTGTTACCGATGCCGAATTTGTAGTAAATAACTATTCTGAAGAAGAGTTGATTTTTATTTTTAAGCATTATGGTGAGATAAATAATCCTAAACGCCTTGTTTCAGAAATTATAAAATTCCGAAAAATAAGACCTGTCAGGACAACCGGTCAATTAAAAGAAATTGCCCTGAGAATTGCTGCCGGAGGTATTCAGAATAAATACCTGGCGAAAGTATTTCAGGCATTGCGCATTGAGGTCAATGATGAAATAGAGGCGTTAAAGGAGTTTTTGGTGTCATCCCTGGAGATGTTAAAACCCGGTGGCCGGCTTGTGGTCATAACCTATCACAGCATTGAAGACCGCATTTGTAAAAATTTTATGAAGTCCGGAAATTTTAATGGCACGATTGAAAAGGATTTCTATGGAAACCCTTGTTCTCCTTTTAGTTTGGTCAATCGAAAGGTGATAACAGCTGATAAGAGTGAAATTGAGGTTAATAAGAGGGCACGAAGTGCCAAGTTACGTATCGCTGAAAAAAACTAAATGACTGAAAAATCAAAAAATATCAAAATGAAGAGTGGAATGAAGTCTTTTTTAGGCGGGACTATCCTCACCGATGAGAGATTTACCAGGCAGCTGCCTTTTGTTGCTTTACTGGCCTTTTTTGCCCTGGTATTAATTACCAACCGCAACTGGTCGGAGAGAACAATCAGGCAGATTGAGGTTTTACAGGACACCCTGGATGAGTTAAGGGCAGAGTCTATTACCCTGTCTGCTAAGCTTATGGATGCAAGCAGGCCGTCGGAGGTAATCCGGAAAGTGGAGGAGGCAGGCCTGGGACTGGAAGAACCTAAAAGGCCTCCTGAAAAAATTGTTGTCAATAAAAACAGATAGAAGTGGATTTAAGAAAAGCAATTGTATCCCGGATAGCCATTATCTATTTTTTCCTGCTGATTTTTGGATTAGTGGTGATTCTTAAAATGGTTTCTGTTCAGCAAATAAAAAATGAGCGGTGGGAACAAATTGCAAAGAACCTTGAAGAGAATACAGT
>CAZJGI010000062.1:0-19281 GCA_964545315.1 uncultured Prolixibacteraceae bacterium | reverse complement strand
CAACCAGCTTCCGGGGGGGAAGTAAATCCACAGTTCGGCTTTGCCTTAATGTTCTATCTGCCAATGTATCTTTCCCGGTTTCTTCGGGCCGCAATCTTGCAGTTAATGTTTCAATTTTCTTTTTTCTTTTGACCAGTGTCCTGTTAAAATTATTTCGCTGCCGGCGAATTTCATCATCGCTGGTCTCAAGAAGCCATCGCATACTGCTGTCCATCTTACGCAGTATGTCATCCCTGAACTCCCTTACTGGCGGAGTTATGTTTGACTTTTTTGCCATGATTTTTATATCTTTTATTCAGTTATGCTAATCATTATTTCATTACTAAAAAACCCGGGAAACAGAAGCAATTATTTATTAATTAATATTGAAAAATAACTGATATGAAATTCATCATATCCTGATTAAATCAAGGATGGCTGTCCAATTTTTTCACGTAGACAAAACGTCCTGTTTTTCAGAATATTATCTATAAATAAATTTACACACTTAAATGCCTGAAGTCAAGTAAAAAAGTAAAAATATTATGAGATATATTCCATATTATCATAATATAGGTACCACTGACCGAAAATAGAAAATATGTCTTAGTTCTTAATATATCTCAAAAGCAGAGATCCCGGGGCTTCATTGATTTCCAGCATTATCACTATCTTTAGTCATATCGAATTCCAGAATTCCTCCGTTTTTAATTTCATCATACGTGATTTTGAACGATTTCAGAGAATTCCCGTTTAAATTCACTGACTTGACATATCTGTTCGCATCCGACAAATTATGAGCTTTCATTTCGAATATTTTTCCATTTGGCAGATATAATTTCATCTCATGAACCTGTGGTGCCCCAATCAAATATTCACCGGAAACAGGATCAACAGGGTAAAAGCCCATGGCTGAAAAAATGTACCAGGCCGACATTTGACCGCAATCATCGTTTCCACTCAGTCCATCACGACCAGGCAGATAAAACCGGTCAAATATCTGGCGGATAATTTCCTGTGTTTTATGGGGACTGTCTGTGTAATTATACAGATAGGCTATGTGATGGCTTGGTTCATTTCCATGTGCATACTGGCCAATCATACCAGTTACATCACCGTGAAAACCACCACCCAGGGAACGTACATCCAAAAAGAAGAGAGAATCAAGTTTTGTTTCAAAATAGTCTTTGCCTCCCATAAGTTCCACCAATGCCGGGACATCATGCTGAATGTGCCATGTATATTGCCAGGCATTTCCTTCTGTATAATCTCCTCCACTGGTAGAAGCATGGGATAATAAAAAAGAGTCGAAGGGCACGCGCCAATTCCCATTTGAATCTTTTCCTCTCATCAATTTGACAGAAGGATCAAAAAGGTTTTTAAAATTGTCAGAGCGATTCCTAAAAAATACCTCCTCCTCAGAATCATTTACGAATTTCGCCATCAATGAGGCACAATAATCATCGTAACAATGTTCCAACGTACGCGAAACAGACTCTACCGGTTGAAGGTCAAAAGGATAATAACCATATTTATCATACATTTCCCAATCAGACTTAGGATGGGATGTAGTAAGCGACTTAAAAACAGATTCTGCTGCCAGATCTTTATTCTCAGTTATTGTTCCCTTCAAATAAGCATCAGCTACCACAGGAACAGCATGATTACCAATCATACACCAGGTTTCGTTCTGTCCGTATTCATTAGTGCACAATACACCGCGTTGTTTATAAAGATCAAGCATGGACTTTACAAATCCGACATTTTTATCCGGGAACATAAGTACGTAAAAGGGATGGGTGGCTCGATAGGTATCCCATAATGAAAAATTTGTATAACGTTCTCCTTCATCTTTTATCACTGTACCGTCAGGCAGGGCGTAAGTGCCATCTGTGTCAGTTATTATATTCGGCATCACCAGTGTGTGGTACAGAGCTGTGTAAAAAGAAATTTGCTGTCCTTCATCACGCGTATTAACTTCAATCCGATGCAGATAGTCATTCCAGGTTGCAAAGGCTTCTGCCCTTACCTTATCAAATTCAAGGCCTTTTGTTTCCATCTCCAGATTTCTCCTGGCCCCCTCGATACTCACAGTCGATAAGGCTGCTTTTACCATTACCTGCTCATCCTTTGCCGTCCTGAAGCGGAGGAAGAATTTTGTATTTACTCCCTGAACGTCAGTTGCCCCTGAAATTAAGCTATCTGCATAGGAGACAACCTGCTCAACAGGTTTAGATAAAACAGCATAAAAGTACCAGGTGTGATCATTTACAAATCCTGTAGATCTTCTTTTCCCGGCAACAATTGTATCATTTAACAGGTAAAGACCTGATTCAACCGTTGTATCACCTATTCCATGGCTCATGTCTATGATAATTCCGGCAGCATCTGACTGAGGATATGTATACCTGTGAAAACCGGTCCTTTCGGTCGAAGTCAACTCAACTTTAATATTATAATCTTCTAACACTACTTTGTAGTATCCCGGATGAGCCACCTCCGAGTCATGTGAAAAACGCGAACGATAGCCGGTTGAGGTATTGTTTTCGTCACCCCTTGAAAATTTAATATCACCGGTTAAGGGCATGAACATGATATCTCCTATGTCGGGACATCCTGTACCGCTCAAATGGGTATGCGAGAAACCAATTATCGATGAATCGCCGGCATAATATCCTGAACAGTGTTCCCATTTATCGGTTCCTGTGTCGGGGCCAACCTGTACCATTCCAAACGGCAGTTGCGCTGCCGGATGAGTATGGCCTACATAGGCTGTACCGATAAACGGATCGACGTAAAGTGTTAAATCTTTCTCGTTTGAAGGCAGGCAACCAACCACACTCACTAAGGCAAAATGCGCTATAATGAGGAAAAAACGAGAGATAAACTGTATTTCCATTGCTCCTTTGTTTAAAAATTTTTGGTCGTCTTGTTAACCCTTTTCCTCCGATTATATAATAATTACCCTGACATTATCCTCATTACCAGTAAAAATAATAGTTTCTTCATCAGGGTTTTCCGGCCTCAATGGTTATTCTCAGGATAAGTATATATTAAAGCCTTCCAAACTGATTAACAGATCAAAATATTAATGTAATCGTGTATCCCTTCCGGAAGGGTGCAGAGCAGGTTCCCCACCAGCTGTATAGCCATCACTCTCACCGGTTTTATATTTACTTATCCAAAAGGAATATAATGCTGAATTTTTAAGATAAAACCTGTCTCCTCCACCTGTCGAGTACCACATTTTAAACTTTTTGTCCTTTTCATCATACCAAATGCCATCGCTGAAAGGAGCTGCATAAGGATACCCTGCCGCACTGTATTCCCAGGGCTTATCAGGCTCCAACACAGGATTACCTTTGAAATAATGCGGATAAAGGAATACCCTTGTAAGATCCGTTTTTTCGATCAGAAAATCATCAACAAACAGTTGACGTCCGGTATTCACAGGAATAATATCAGGAACATTTGCCAAATAGGGCACCGGCATATCGACCGGCACCTCAGGGACAGGATGCTTTGGAGGCCACTCTTCCGGAAGTTCAATGCCATTAGGCAGAAGGGTTCCCTGAACTTTAACCCTGGCCTGATTAATTGGCGAAGAGCAATAAAGAAATGTAAAAAACACTGTAATACCAATTAAAAAGATTGAACTCCTTATTTTTTTCTTCATAATCTTAGAATTTATGAAAGTTGAAATACATCGGTAACTTCATTATTCTGCAACCTGCATATAAAGTTACCAGACAGCATTTTTACGACAAGTTAAATTTAGAGAAATTATTAATTTGACGGTCAATAAATAAAAAGATTAAGAAATTACGTTTTACAGAATCTCAGGATTAAAAAGCATGTTTTCAGATGTAAGCTCTGAGAACACTGCCTTAAAAGATATCTTTTCAAAAAAGTTTTACCGCCTGAGCATAAGGTGCAATGTATAGTTCATTGAAAGGAAGGCATCCGAAGCTAAGCTTTTCAAAAAGGTACATGTTAATTCATTGAAAAAGCTGCAACAGATATTATCCAAAATTCTATTCCAGCGGTTCGATATATATATTTCTGAATCCAATAGGTGTTCCTTCGCTTTGAAGGGCAATTCTGCCGGAATCGAAAGGAAGGTCATTCACTTCGTTTTGAAGCAGGTCGTTAATAAATATTTTGACAGTATTTGCCTCACAATGAATATCAGCCGAATTCCATTGCCCAAATGGTTTTTCATTTGATCCATGAAGTATGGGCTGGCGTCTAACTTCGCCCGCTTTGCCCATATAAAGCTGACATTCAATTGTTCTGCCAATTGGCCAAACCGCGTCAGGTTCCTGCAAATAAAAGTAAATACCGCTATTTCCCCCTTTCTCAATCCAGCGCCATTCAACATGCAGTTTAAAATGAGAAAATTTCGTTTCTGTACGCATATAACCATTGGGCCTGCCCTCACAATGAATGACGCCATCTTTTACCGACCAAACTTTGGCAGCATCGTATCCTTCTTCCTTAAGAATAAACCTCCACCCCCGGAAATCTTTACCGTTCCACAAACTTACTTTTTTAACGGGACTCCGGATGTCTTTTCCAAGTGGGCTTTGAACTAAACCTTTTTTATTACCGCCTTTATTCCCCGGACTCTGAAAGCCGGCAAAAAGTAATAAAATAAAAACAGAAAAAATTATTACAAAAAATCCTTTTTGTGCTTTCATTTTCTTTCTTATTAAAAATATTAATTACTCATAACAGAGACACTTTCCATCTTGTGTTTAATATTAAAATTAACTATAAAAATTTTTATTTAAAAATAAGAGATACTCTTTACATTTAAAATTCCTGTTAATAATAATTTTCATGAATTATTGAAATGTTGCTAACTTTTGAAAAATAAAAGGGATTTTATTTAAATAAAAGACTATTTTGTCTTATATTGTGATCAATATTAATCAGTCAATAAATTTTTTGTGTCATGGGATTAATAATTGCTCCGGCCAAAATAGATAAGCCAGTTAGATTAACTTTAATTAAAGGTTAATATATTACCTTAAGTTGAACCTTTTTCCCTTCTTATTCCTTATGCTACTAAGACATTGTAATGTTAAGAAAAAATATTTATAACATTAGGCAGATTTCATTCTTCTATTTGGGGTTAAAAGTGGTAGGATAATTTGCAGAAAATATAGAAAGCTATGAAACGACGGAAATCAATGTTTACCATTTTGTTCGTTGTTAGTTCTCTGGTAATCAGTGCACAAACGGATAATAATACTGAACATTATACAGTTACCGGACAGGTGGTTGAAGAAAATTCGGGAGAGCCAATGGAATTTGCCACAGTGGTGCTGTTGGCAACTTCTGACAGTAGTCAAATTTTTGGTATGGCAACCGACAGTATGGGAATATTTGAGTTACAGGCCGACGAACCGGGTAATTATATTTTGCAGGTTAGTTTTATTGGATTCAATACAGTAAATAAAAATATAAAATTGGAATATGGTTCCGGAACTGTCGATGCAGGTGAATTCAAATTAACTGAAGACGTTGCTGCATTAGGAGAAGTTGAGGTAAGGGCCAGTGAGTACTCCGTCAATTACGAGATCGACAGAAAAGTGATCAATGTAGAAGAGCAATACTCATTTCTTTCCGGTAATGCCGTGGATATCCTGCAAAACCAGCCTTCCATCAATGTGGATATCGATGGAAACGTAAGTTTACGTGGAAATAGCAGTTTAACCGTTTTGATTGACGGGAGGCCAACAGTTTTGCAGGCTAATGATGCATTACGACAGATTCCTGCCAGCTCAATAAAATCAATTGAAATTATTACGAATCCCTCAGCCAAATTCGATCCTCAGGGAACCGGAGGCATAATCAATATTGTAACCAAACGAAATGCTCTGGAAGGCATGAGCGGAATTGTACATCTGAATAGCGGACTGTATGATAAATATGGGGGAGACATCCTGGGAAATTACAAAACCCGGGATTTCAGAATATTTATTGGAGTTGATTATGATCATGAGAATAATCCGGGCTTTATGTCACTGGAGAATCACACTTATAACAATGATACGACATTTTATCTTCTCATGGATGGATCCAGGAAAAGAAAAGACCGGGATTACAACGTACGTGCAGGATTCGAATGGTATATGAGTGAAAAGTCTACTATTAGCCTTAGTGGCAGATATGGCGGCGGCATTGACAATGATATCGCAAATAACGGGTATAACGAATGGAATCCCTTTAATCAGATAAGGAATCAATATTCCAACGAGCAGGATAATGAGAGGAGTCGTAATTTCTTCGCACTGAATAGTAATTTCACTTATGAATTTGATTCTGCCAAACACAGGCTCGATGCTGATATCATGTTATTTAGGTTTAATGGTGGAGAAGATAATGTTAATATGCTTTATAATGACAATGGGACAATACGAAGCGGTCAAAAATCTCTTGAAGGCGGGCCAGCTGAAGGATTTAACTATCGGGTTAATTATGTGAATTCATTTTCAGAGCTGATAAATATTGAAATGGGTGCACAAGGCCGGGTAAGAAACTCCAATGAATGGAACGAGATGTACTATTATGATACAGGTATGGAGAATTATTTACTGCAGGAAATGTTCAGTCATGAATCATTTTACGATCAAAACATACATGCAGGGTATGCCCTGATCAAAGGTAAACTTAAAAAATTTGCATATCAGCTGGGTATCAGGGGTGAATATACCAACAGGAGAATTAACATTAATGATGTGGAAGAAACTTTTACAATTAAAAGATGGGATTACTTCCCTACCCTTCATGCTTCTTATAAGTTAATCAGTGATCAACAGTTAATGGCAAGTTATACCCGCAGGATCGACAGGCCGCGAAGCTGGGCTTTGGAACCATTCTATACCTGGCAGGATGCATACAATATAAGGCGTGGCAATCCGGAACTTGAGCCTGAATACATAGATTCCTATGAGTTAGGATATCAAAATGATTTCAGAAATAACTCATTTTCTGTTGAATTGTATTACAGAAAAACGCAGAACCTAATAGAAAGAATTCAAAGTGTTTATGATAGAAATGTAATGCTAAGGACATTCGATAATGTTGGGCATGATTATAGCCTGGGAATTGAGACTATGTTTAACTTCAGCATTAAAAATTGGTGGGAAAATAGCCTGAATGGGAATTTTTTTCATTATCGTGTTGAAGGTGAAATAAATGACAGGGAATTTGACCGGAAGAGTTTTTCCTGGTCAGTGAATTGGAACCAAACTTTTCATATTGCTAAGAATACTCAAATACAACTGAATCCGGAGTATGAAGGTCCGGAAACAGAGGCACAGGAGAGAGAAAAAGGATCATTTGAATTGGATGGGGCAATCAGGCAATCATTATGGAATAATAAAGTAAGACTGACACTGCAGGCCAGGGATATTCTCAGTACAGACAGGTACGAATCAGTTGTGGACGAACCCGAATTTTATAATTTCAGGAAGTTTTGGCGCAAAACACCTGTTTTAATGCTCAATCTTACATGGAATATAAACACATCAGAATGATTCAGGGGATGATGAAATATCATATTAAAATTTATAGTTTTATTCTGCAGCAATCTCTTTATAAATATTTTTCCCGGCAACCTCACCCCATTTATCGATTATTTTTCTCCAAAATACACCCGGTTTGCCATTACCAATATTGATGCCGTTTATTTTTACCACCGGACCAAGACAATAGGGAGTAGTTGGCAACCATGCTTCATCAGCGTTTACTGCATCGTAAATCTGGATATCATCTTCCATAAAAGGAATGTTTAAATCTTCGAGTAATTCAGTCAATACCTGTAAACTAATCCCCCACAGAATATTTTTTCTCACCGGGGAAATAACAACGCCGTTTTTGAAAATTACAAAATTTGATCCTGCTGTTTCGGCAATATTTCCATCTGTATCGAGAAACAGGGGAACTGCGTTTGGGTCAGCCAGATGCGCTTCCTGCTCTCCTATCCACATATGCAAACGGTTCCTGTTCTTAATTTTTGCGGAAAGGCATGACGGAGGCCAATGACGGATTGACGGGACCACACAGTGTATTCCCTCTGTGAAATACTTACTCCATAAAGAAAATGGTAAATTAAAAGAGTGTTGTACATATGTCGGTGTCATTTTCCCGGGAGTGCCGGCTGAACCTGCATAAATAAAATTTTCCCCCGCGGTGATATAGTAAACCAGCCCAAGTTCTTCTTCCGGTTTAAGTAGTGCTGAGTTATGTTCTATAATTTGGTACGATATATCAATAGTCTCCTCAATTCCAACTGGAGGCACAATACATGCATACTTACATGATCTGTAAAAACGTTCAACATGGTCTTTAATACGATACGGTCTATGATTAAAGGTACGAAGAAAATCTGTAACCGCAGCTCCCGTAACTATTCCCATATCGTAAATTGATAATTTACATTCATTTGCCGGGATCAGTTTTCCGTTAAGATAAGCAACGTGTTGTTTCATTCATTTGATATTTTTATACGGACCGTCAATGGTCGAATTTACAATTATTTTCAAATGCCATTGAAAATATTATTCGGGCCAAAATGTTTTAATATCACCATAGGTTCATATTTACTGTTATTAGTAATATTCACTCCCTCTTTGGCCGCATTTTCGCTGACAAAATATTCATCAGCACCCGGCTGGCCATATCTAAGCATTATCGGGGCTTCAGCATCATATACACCGAACTTCCCATGTCCCTGAATGATAATACATCCATAAGCTGCTTCATCTTTGATGTTAACAGTTTGACCGGGTAGTATGGCCAACTCCGTGGCAGAGAAATATTCATTACCATAAATGATCCATTTATTGGTATATTGCTCATTGGATTCAATTAATACCGGAGGCCTGAAATAATGCTCCCGGTAGTAAGGATCAATATTTTTTTCCCAGTCCAGCAAACTAATAATGTAATCGATATCTCTTTTTTTATCTTCAGGACAATTACCTGCTAAAAATTCATATGGATATACTTCACCGGAGGTAATATTTTCAAAGACTGAATTTACATCACTGTTCCATTGAGGTTCATAGGTAAGGTAAGAGCCCGGGGCATGTAAGACTCCGGGCGGGGTATACCAGCCTGTTCCCGGTTCCAGCCTGTAAGCCCTTGACAGTTCAGTGATCCTAATATCTCCCTCTTCATAACGCAATAATCTTTCCTTCACCATTTCTTTAGTCACATCCGGAGAAAATCCAAAAAAAGTGTAAGGAAAATCTCCAGGATAGTTGTTCAATTGGGGTGGAAAATAATATGCCTCAGGTTTTCCATATCTGCCAATTCGTTTTGCCGCTTCAAAGTCAAGATGAAGATGAAAAAAAAGAGGTGTCTGGTAATCAAAAAATTTAGCATACATTGGCCATCCGCCATACTTATTCATCAATTCATCTCCAACAAGTTCAGCTCCCAGCATATCCTGGGCTTCTTTTAATGTGAATTTCTGCGATAAATTTTCATTAAAAGGAAGCACATAGCTTAAACCCTCATCGGGAGGGGCAAGTTCTTCAATCCTTAGAGGAATTACTGAAGAAAACCATCGCTCTTTTATGGAACCTCTTTTTGTCCCAAGTGCATAATAATCATCTGGATGCAGTCGTAATCTCATCCCTGACCTGCTGAACCGGAGAGCAATAAAATTAGGTATTAACTGAAGAATACCCTTCCCTTTTTCGAAAGTTTCAAGAATTAATTGTTGGTGACCCATTTTAATGAACATTTAATTTATATTCCGTATATAAGAAATCCTAAAACATTTATAAATGAGCTCAGTATTAAAAATTAAAGCTAAACCATCACCTCGAATGCAGATGGTGGTTTAGTTATATAATGAATTCTGTTTTTCATAATTAATCCAGACTTTCATTTTACCAGGTTCGCGGTTATCCCAAGCAAAATAAGGAATAAAAATCATTTTGCCGGCTTGATTTTGGGTCATTAATATTTTCATATTTTTTAATTTCCCCTCCCCCTGAAGTATAGTGAATTTATTATCCTGATTTATAGCAATCTCATCCATGTTTGTTTTTAAATTATCAGCTTGTTCAATGCAATAAATCAATGGCCCTCTTTGGATGGCTCTTTTATTTTCGTTTTCTGTAATCCGATCGTCTGCTTTTATCATTTCAACAGACATGTCGAGAGAAATGAGCACTTTATCTCCCTGCGCCCAGGTTCTTTCAATTGATAAATAACCATCCTCAACAGGAAAAAAATTTAGTGGTTCGCCATTTAATGAAGCCCGGTAACTTTTACACCAACCGGGTATTCTCAGTCTCAGATTAAACAGAACCGGAACTTTTGGGTTGATATCAATCGCAATTTCACCATCCCAGGGATAATTAGTTGTTTGAGAAAGATTGACATTCGTTTCTGCTATTTCAAAGTTTACTTTATTTCCCATATACAGATTTACAAATACCTCCTTTTCATTTTTCAAATAGATATAGCTTCCGACTGATGGTATAAAACGTGATATATTACTTGGACAACAAGCACATCCAAACCACCTTTGACGGTGGTGATCCCCATCTGATTCCAAAGGATTTACATAGAAAAACAAATCTCCTTCAAGATTAACCCCTGATAATACACCATTGTACATGGAACGTTCCATAATATCGACATATTTTGCATCTTTCGTCAGTAAATTCATTCGGTTATTCCAGAAAACCATTCCGATTGAAGCACACGTTTCGCAGTAAGCTGTTTTGTTTGGCAGGTCGTAATCCACCGTGAAACCCTCATTCGATTTCGAACTTCCAATTCCTCCTGTAATATACATATTTCTTAAAGCAACGTCCTCCCAGACACGTTTAAGAGCTTCTATATATTCCGGAATATTCATTTCAGAAGCAACATCAGCCATCCCGGTAAACAGGTACATAGCTCTTACAGCATGACCTTTTATATCAGTTATTTCGGAAACCGGCACATCATCCTGGCAGTAGGCCGGCCCTCTTTTTGAATCCCAAATACCCCCTTTACCGTAACCATGCCCTCTTTCTTCAAGTAACCAATGAGCCAGATTGAGGTATTTTTTATTCCCTGTTGTATGGTACAACTTTACAAGGGCTAATTCAATTTCTTCATGACCGGGAACCCAGTGTCGCTTTTCGGGTCCAAATGTTTTGTCCAGGTAGTCTGCAAATTTTATTGCAACATCCAAAAAACTTCTTTTCCCTGTGGCCTGGTAATGAGCAATAGCTGCTTCAATCATGTGACCTCCGCAGTACATCTCATGCTTTTCCATGTTAGTCCATTTCTCCTCCGGATGATTTAGCGTATAAAAGGTATTCAGGTAACCATCAGTTTGTTGTGCTTTAGAAATATAACCAATCCAGTCATCAAGTAATTTTTCATATTCAGAATTTGGATTATTTACAAGAGAATAAGCAATTCCTTCCATTGCTTTATAAACATCCGAATCATCGAAATAGATACCTTTGTGCTGGCCTTCCATTAATCCTGCCGCCTTTTTAAAATTATTTATTCTTTCTGTTGAATCTCTGGTTTGATGTATGCAGGTTTGTAATGTATTAATGGAATGAGATTTCAGTCGGTGAGACCAAAATTCATCATCAATTTGCACCTTGTCAAAGGGAATGGGATAAACCTGGTATAATTGGGCAACAACCATTGAAACATTCATTATACCAATAACCAGGAAAATAAAGAAAATATATCGTTTCATTTATCAAAATTTAATGCTTTAAAACAAATCGGCTTTTAAAGTTAAAAGATATTTTTATAATTGAATCTAAATTGTAAATATAGAAAATCAATTAAAAGTTGACCGGGAGTGGCCCTAAGAAAAGGTAGTACTTAAGATAGCAATAGTTTTGTTAAGCAATATTGCTAATTGGGCTGTATTAAAAAGGGATTGAAGTATCCCTTCCCTTTAGTAAACGATAACTATTTATTTTGATAAATTTACCCTTCCAAAATACAAAATTTTATAAAACTTTCTCATATTACGGAATTGATTTCAAGGAAAATAATCTATTAATTATCCAAAAACCTTGAAAACGGCTGGGGCAATGAATTGTTTGAGAAGATCGAAATCCGCTTGATTTACCTGGAGTAATAATAAAGCAAGCTCGTAAGGAGAGACATTTAACCCAATCTCAAGTAGGAGAATTGATTGGAGTACAAAAATCTCAAATTTCACGTATTGTCAGAAATGCAAAAAACGTAACGATTAAAACAATTTTAAGGGTATTCAGAGCATTAAAAGCCAAAGTCAATTTTAATGTATAATTATCAGATGGAGATTCTAAGATTCCATAATCTACATTAGCTCCAAATAAGGTAAGAATAATAAATATAAATAAGGATTTATTTGTACAAAGAAACCCTGATAACACAAGATGTTCCGTCTTGTCTTATACAAATTATTATTGGCAGTTTCTCCATTATTTCAGGCAGACTTTTATTTCATTATCTTTTTCAAAATGACATATTTTTCCTTCTCTTGCCAGCCAGCCAACAGCCATATAATAATCCGCAGATTTTAAATTTATTTTTTTTTGGGCAACCTTATGTGAAAGTTCACCCTCCTCATTAAGCAAATTCCAGACTTTTCCGGCATTTAACCCGATTTCATTTGTAATCATAATTGTTATATTAAGAAATTTACATTGGTAAAAAACATAATATTAGTAAAAATAAATTAAAATTTTTAGATATATAAGTAATTATAACTAAAATACGGATTTGGATCAAAGCTACTTGTAAAATAACATTCGAAATAATCGAATAATAAAAATCATTTTAAAACCACATTTCATAGGATTAAGGGAAACTTTTTCCTTAGTTGTTGCAGTCTACTTCTTCCCATACAATCATGCCACCCTTTTGATCCGGAACAGTACTTTTCACCTTTTTGTATTGAGCAGGTAAGAGCACCTCTTTCATGCTTCCGGGAGTATCAATGACCTGACGTTTGATAGTGGCATATTCAGCGGGAATTTCTACTTCATCCATTCTGGCAGGGATCTTTACTACCTGCTTCTTGTAAGTTGTTTTTTATGTCAGACACCGGAATCCGGTGGAAATGCTTACCCTTTCTCAACAAATGAGAATTGTCAAGAATTGTTACTTGTCTTGATAATGAACAATAAAAGGTTTTAAAATGTTAATATGATATTATCTTTTAATAAAAAGAATTATCGACCATTATGAAAACAATAAAAAAATTATTGGTTGTCTTTTTGCTGTTGGTCACTTTATATCTTTTAACTGGTTATGTATTGGGAGTTATAGACGATCATAGCATAATTCCTGAAATATCCGGATATTTTCAACCCGGAGATACTTTCCGGAGTGATGCAGAAGGATTAACACAGAGGGTAATCCGACAAGAGAACGGTAAAGTTTTTTGTGATGTTATTCTTGATCCCTATGCTCCCGGTCCTCCGAAACACATTCATACCGGTTTTGATGAAACTTTTAAAGCAGGGGAGAAAGGACTGTTTGTATTAGTTGATAATGACACTCTTTATATAAAACCATTTGAATCTTACACAATAAAAAAAGGGATACCACACAAACCGTTTAATCCTACAGGAGACACTATTCTATTATCTATGAATGAATGGGGTTTCCCTGAAGAATTTGCTTTTGGACTTGTTCAAATGTATGGATTTATGGATCAAAAGTCTCTTAATGACAGGACAATGGGTGAAATACTTTTACAACTTTCTTTATTCTCAATACACTTTGATTCCTGGGGAGCTGAGAAGGTTCCGCCTCCTGCAATCCAAAAAGTAATGTTTTTCTTTTTACGCCCTGTGGCAAGAATCAAGGGGATGAAGTCGTTTTATCATAATTTTGGATTACAAAGAACAGGAAATACATGAAAAGTATATTATGAGATGTCAACGTTCTGGCAGAAAGGGATTTGACAGATTATCATCTTTAAAAATTCTGTTACATCAATTATAACCCGACTGCAGAAACTCACCAGGGAAACTGTTTCTAAAAAACTTGTATACCGCATTTACAAACGGGAACATCGACTTTGGAAAACTCAATATCTATTTTCTTTAGCAAAGGCCTTGATTTCATCAAGCCTCCACGTTGATCTGTCTGTTATCAAATTTGTATAATTCCTAAAATCACTTATACATGCAATTATTTGAAATATAATTGTCAATATTTCAACATAGTTCCTTAACTTTCATATAAGTAACATTAAATATTTAAAGTTATGAAAACAATAATTATAAGAATATTCAATTTTTAACTTTAAAGGAGAACCTATATCCAAATTTGAATATTTCTGTGGTACTTACAATCATCTAATCGGATGTGAAGTTTCCCGAAATAATACCATTACAAGCGGAATGAATTTTACTGATAATGACAAAGGATTTGTGGAAACGCAGGAAACCTATAATAAGCTTAGCGAAACTTCTGCATTGTACCTTTATGAATATGAGTATGATAATGCAGGAAACTGGATTAAAAATGTTGCAATCCTTAACGGTAAACCCTTCATTGTTGCTATAAGGGAGTACACCTACTATTAATTTATGGATTTACTGAAAACTCAACTTTTCAAAATACCGGACGGGTTATATACATAATTGATTTGACTTTAGATTTTTTCGTTCGTAACTTTAATTAAAAGTACAGCTCTATGAAAAGACATTTTTCCACTCTTTTCGATGCAACACACATTAAGAAAACAATTTATCTTTTTATAATCTCAGCCTCGTTAATTATTACTTCATCGCTTGTGGGTATAAGCGACAATTTGCCGATGATTGCAATGCTTTTAGCGGGGATTATGCTACTCTTCTTTACAGTCTTACATCCATGGAAAAAAGCGATTAATTATGCAATTATGGCCATGGTATGTTTTGGCATCCTTTTACTGGAAGTTCTTGTAATTTTTATACTTGATAAAATAGACAAAACCGAATATATAAGTGAGGGTATTGGCATGAGTATTGCATTTCTGGTTTGTGTTCCGGGAATTTTGGTTGGAATAAACGGTGCAATATTTTGTGCTTTGAGAAAGAAATGATCTACTGTTTTTATTCTCTGTTGTTCAAAGTTCTAAATATAGTATTATCGTCGAAATTAATCATAATAATAATGAGGAAGAAGCATAATATTTGGATATTTCAAACGCTGATTTTAGTAATGTTTTTAATTCTGGTAATTAGTTGCAAAGAAAACGGAAATAATCTCTTTGCCCAGGAAACCGGAAGTTTTACTGATCTGAGAGACGGTAAGATTTATAAAACTGTAAAAATAGGTAATCAATGGATTATGGCGGAAAACTTTGCATATAAGCCAGATCAGGGTAACTATTGGGCTTATAATAACGATACAAACAATATTGCCATATACGGTTACCTATACGACTTTGAAACTGCAAAGAAGATAGCTCCCGAAGGTTGGCATTTGCCTTCAAAAGAAGAATGGATAACATTTCGAAAATTATTAGGAGGTAAAAGGGCAGTATGGAAATACATACAAATTGTTTATAAACCTATGATACAAGGTGGTAGCAGCGGTTTTAATGCCTTACTTGGTGGCCTGTTGGATTGTAATGGTAACTTTAAGTTCCTTGGGGAACAGACCGATTTTTGGAGTTCTACCGACAGTCGCTTTGATGGCCCATGGCACTTTGGCGTTAACAGCAATAAAAATGGCATTCCACACGGCTCCGCTGATACTAAAAAAGATGGCTTCGCCGGTTTAAAGTCCTATGAATGCTATGGATGTGGTAAAAGTGTTCGTCTTTTTAAAGACTTTTAGTGGACTGTTACTTCTCTCAGGTGCAATCGTTATTGTTTTAAAAACAGTTTTGATGAAACAAGTAAATTCCGGAAATGTATTGGTATTGGAATTATGATTTTTGGATTAATTTTTTAACCCCCTGGATTAAAGACTAAAAAGATTAGGAGTGCCTGCAAGAATGCTACGATTATTATTCCGGTACATTACATTCCCTAATTTAAGCCTTCAGGAAATTTTGTGTCAATAATAAACAACAACATGAAATCTTAATATGTATTTTTTTATCTTTATTCCGAGATAATCAACCATAAAATCCAAGCATGTCAATAAGGATTCCGAATATTGAAATTCCAATGTTTTAAGAGATGGATTGCCAAAATATTATAAAAGAATATCTCAACTGGATAAAAGATAATACAGTAATTAAAACTATTGGGGAAGGAAAAATATGTTCTATTTCAACTCCATTTCTTGACAGACACAATGATCATCTTGAAATTTATCTTATCAAAAAAAACGATATACTGAAACTTACAGATAATGGCTATACTATTGCTGATCTTAAAATGTCTGGGCTTGAAATAAATACACCAAAACGAGACAGTATTTTAAAAACGGCATTAAATGGATTTGGCGTAAAAATAAATGGCAATAATGAATTATTTGTTGAGGCAACATTCCAAAATATTGGACAAAAAAAGCATTATTTGCTTCAAGCTATTCTAGCTGTTAATGATATGTTTAACCTCGCACAGGAAACAGTTTATTCTTTATTTAAAGAAGATATTGAACTGTATTTTCGAAGTAATGATATATTTTTTTCAAAGGATATTAAACTTTCCGGTAAAAGTGGATTTGATCATAATATTGATTTTCTCATTCCTCAATCAAAAAACAAACCTGAACGATTAATTAAAACTATTAACAATATAAAAAAGGATAATATTCTTTCAGCTATTATGGCATTCAATGACATTAATCAAATAAGAGAAACGCCTACAAAAAATTTTGTAATTTATAATGATACTGAGAAGCAAGTCTCCAGAGACGTTATAGATGCCTTGGATAATTATTCAATCAATAATATTCCATGGAGTAAAAAGGAAAATTGTTTGACCGAATTTTCCCTGAACTAATAGTGATTGTAAATAATATTCAATATTCAGAATAATTCTTTTGTTCGCCTCACCTGCTTTTGTTGGTCACAGTTAGTATAGATGCCCATTACCTTGTTGCCTATTTCATGGAAAGGGCAGCAGAGAAAGTTTCTTTGGGTATATCAAAGCCTGCAGCTATTGTGGCCCAAGAAGATTTGGCATAATCTATTGAAACAGGCTTATTGATTTTAGCCTTTTTTGTCCTGGCAAAATATTTATAAAAGGTATCCGGTGCATTGCTTTTAATCCACTTTGTTTTATCGAAATATTTTGTTTCTAACCGGATGCCGGTATCGATATGTGAATTGGTACCATTGTTACGGATTAAGAAAACAATAGGGTATTTTGGGTCTTTTTATCTATGATATTCTGAGGCTTATAAATATGCAGGATTTACCTCCGGTGAATCCTTTAGGGGGGGGATTCAAACTCAAAAGCCTGTTCGCTTCGCTCTCAATGGCCTTTTTTCATTAATGGCATTCAGCAAACGATATTTAACAGCAGGATTTACCTCCGGTGAATCCTTTAGGGGGGGATTCAAACTCAAAAGCCTGTTCGCTTCGCTCACAATGGCCTTTTTTCATTAATGGCATTCAGCAAACGATATTTAACAGCAGGATTTACCTCCGGTGAATCCTTTAGGGGGGGATTCAAACTCAAAAGCCTGTTCGCTTCGCTCACAATGGCCTTTTTTCATACAAATAAATCTTTAAGCAAGCTTAGATTTATTTGTATGAAAAAAGCCCGGCACATTCTGTGCCAGGCATTTGAGTTTGTCGGGGTAGCAGGATTTGAACCTGCGACCCCCTGCTCCCAAAGCGTAATATTTACTATATTTTTCCTCATCGAATAATATGTAAATTCTTATAAAAACAGCTAATATAGAGAATTTTATTAATATATGTTATTTGTTTTTTATTTGTTTTATTTGTAAATTTGTTTGTCAAAATGTTTGTAAATTTTAAAAACTGGTTTAAAATGGTACTTCCTATTATCGAACATCCGGAGCAAGACAAGGCTAAGTTAAAACAAAAAAATATTTCGTTGTGTGCAATTTTAGACACACGAACACTGAATCGTGATAAAACATATACAATCCGTATTAGAATAATTCATGAGCGTAAGGCAAAATATTACACAACAAAAATAAAAGCAACCAAAGAACAATATATAAAAATTGTCAACGGCAATCCGAGGGGAACACTGCGGGAAAACAAGGTAGTTATCTATGAATTGTTAAAAAAGGCAAATGACATGATTCTCAATATGGAATCCTTCTCATTTGAGTTATTTGAAAAAAAGCTTTTCGAAAAGCCTGGTCGATTTAGCAACGTTCAGAAAACATTCAAACAGCACATCGACAAATTAACAGCCAATGGACAAATAAATACGGCCAGCACCTATGTTACAGCCTCAAAACAACTTAAATTATATCACAGCAAAGAATTAAAGTTTAATGATATAACGCCTTTATTTTTGACGGGATGGGAAAATTTCATGAAACAAGATGGGAAAAGCCCGACAACTATATCAATAAATACCCGGTGCGTTCGCAAACTATATAACGATGCGATAAATAGAGGTGACGCAAAAAGAGAACTTTATCCTTTTGGTAATGAAGATGAAAATTTGTATCAGCCACCGGAAGCCAGGAATATCAAAAAAGCATTATTAAAACAAGAGTTGAAAAAAATATTTGAATACCAGGCAGAAAATAACAGCCCGGAGCAATTCGCAAAGGATATTTTTATTTTCTCTTATTTGGGTAATGGAATGAATTTAAATGATATTTTTCGCTTAAAGTACAAAAACATTGCTGGTGATGAAATTGTTTTTATACGGCAAAAAACAGCTTCCAAACGAAGGATTAAACCCATTGCTGTTTCTATTGATGAAGATATGCAAAGTATTATTGACAAGTACGGAACAAAACCCATCGAGCCGGATAAATATATTTTTAACATCCTCATCGAAGGACTGACACCGGAACAGGAAACCGCCCGGATAAAACAAGCCACAAAACAAACAAATAAATATCTGAAACGTATAGCTAAAAAAATTGGGATTGATGAGAACATTTCAACGTACTATGCACGACATAGTTTTGCAAGCGTGTTAAAATTATCCGGCGAAAATATATCTTATATCAGTGAAGCATTAGGACATAGTAACCTGCAAACCACTGAAAATTATTTATCTTCATTCGATAGTGAAAAACGGAAAGAATCACAGAAAAAGCTAAAAGCATTTTAAATGAACTGCTTTAAAAATTATGAAAAAAAAATTAGATAATGAAGGGATTACCTACTACACTTTAAAATGGGTAGAAGAAAACAAAAAATCAGAA
>CAZJGI010000061.1:0-19670 GCA_964545315.1 uncultured Prolixibacteraceae bacterium | reverse complement strand
GTAAGATAATCCATTTCTCCCCCCATCCTGTTAAATGTTTTACAATATCTCAAATAATACGCCGGATTGGCAGCCGGTGGTTCGCCATTTTTTTGCCAGTCCCATTCTGCCCGGGCCATATCCACAACTAATATATAATGGTTGTCAATATGTTCGTTCCGTTGAATGGCCACGTTTTGTGACATCGACAGGGCCTTTTCAAAAATCATGGGTGACATAACAGCCGAACCTATCGAAAGATAGACTCCATTTTCAAGATTACTGACGCTGTTTGTATAACAAAGAAAATCATTCAAAGCAGCACGGCCGATGGCTGCTCCGTGATTTAAAGGATGATTGTAGATAATATCGTGCCCTATCATTGGATGGCCTGTGAATGGCACTTTTAAATGAAAGGCATTCCCCTGAACAGAAAAATTTTTCCAGGGATGTGGTATTTTCATAAATCCGGGAGGTATCCTGAAACGTTGTATTACTCCTGCAAAATCCATTGCCGCTGCAGCTGACTCCGCATCCGTTCTCATCTTTTCAGCACCATATTCATATAAAAATGATAATTCCGGAATATCTATGCCCTCTTCCCAGATCATCTTCCCCACTGATTCACCGTAACCCAGACCCTGATATGCACCTGCTATCAAGGCAAGATTAATATAATATCCTGTTTCTTCCCAGATGCCGAATTGTCCGAGTTTAACATTTTCCCGGACATCCTCACTTGACTTACCCTGATATGCAAACTCCCAGTCATGAATTATTCCTGCACCGTTGGTAGCAAGATGGGTGATCCATCCTTCTCTTATCATTGCCGTCAAAACCGGGGCCATTCCATTCTTTATGGTATGGGCTCCAAAAGCCATCATTACAGGTCTGTTTAACTTGCGGGCTTTCAATATCCTGTCAACACATTTTTCAATTATCTTATTGGAATTGAGAGAATAATCAGCCGGTTGGCTGTCAACCGGAATGTGGTCTTTTTCAATGTATACTTTATTTTTTCTGTCAGACAGCCGTCTGATCTTAAGCTTTGCCCTGTCAAATTTCTGATATGGCATAATATTGTCATTTTTGAATATTCAATATTTCCAAAAGTTTCTCCATCTGCGAGAAATCCGGAACAATAATATCTGCACCTGCTTTAATGAGCCTGGAACGTTTACCAGGATTAAGGCTATGCCTTTTCACTTCATTGCTGGCAATTCCGACAGTTATTCCGCCCTTCTTTCTCGTTTCCCTGATCTCCACAGGCCCGTCTCCAAATGTAACAACCTGGCCCATCCGGGAATCTCCAATATTTGTAAGTATACGGTCCAATACTATTTTTTTGGCATCTTTTGTGATATCCCCAACTGATCCGTAAATGCCTCCGGTGAAAAGATTATCATAGCCTAAAATACGGGCTTCATTTTTTACATCTTCTTCGTCAGTGCCACTTGCAAGGTAAAGCTTAATACCTGCACTATGGAAATTTCTCAGGAACAGTACTGCATTTTTCATTGTAAAATCTTCAAGCCCAAGTTCTCCCCGTGAGATTCGTGATTCCCTGTCCCTAACCATCTTAAGCAGTTCATTGTTATATATTTCTTTATAACCGAACTCATCCAGAATCTCATTCTCCGGTACAAGGCCGAACTCTTTGACAAGATCCACAAGACCTTTCATCTGCACCAGAGTCTGTATGCCTGTTGTTTTATCAATATAATCTGCAACCCTGGATTGCACCTTGTGATAAAGTGCTTCATCCGCCTCATTAAACTTCTTACCCAGGATAGCCTTTATCATCATCGGAGCCATGATCTGCTCCCATCCCTCACGAAGTGTCGAGATTGTCCCGTCATGATCAAAAATGGCATGGGTTATGTCCATATTACCGGGCAATTCCCCTACCAGTTCAATTTCAGTACCTGCAAAGTATTTTGCATGTCTTATATCCTCTGCCAGTTCCGGATTATATATAAAATCTGCATCCTCACCTATCTGAAGTATCTCCGATGGTGAGGCAGTGCCTGTCTGAAACAACTTTTGAACAGTCACTCCGGCAACATAAGTACCAATTTCAGCTGCAATATCCATATCATAGCCTGCAGCAAGTGTTGCAGCGGCACCTGCCAGGTAGCTGTCACCTGCCCCTACTGTATCAACTTTCGAGAGTATCATCAGACCGCAGACATCTGTAATCCCACTATCACTTATTATTACTGACCCTCTATCACCTCTTGTGATAAAAAGGGGTTTACCATACTTCTTGAAAAGTACGGTCGCAGCCTCCTTCACTTCAGAATAGAGAACAACATCACCGGGTTCTTTTTGTATACCACAAAGAACGGCAGCTTCTGTATCATTCATCTTTCTGTATGCACCATTATAAAAATCACTGTAGTTCCTGCTGTCTGCGATAAATATTTTATCAGGAAAGCTGCCGATAAGATCAACCAGTCTATTCCTTAAATATTGGGTATGGATCCCTGAAATAACCTGTTCATTGATTATTACGAGGTCTACCTCAGGGACTTCTCCCGCTAGTTTTTCAATCAGCAGGTCAGCTGTCTCCCCGGACAGCTGGTTGAAATTACCAAAATCGATCCTGTTCTGTTCTGCATCGCCTATATAAGGTTTTGTATACACATGTGTAGACCAATTCTCCCTCTGGATTAATAAATTCTTCGTTCCAATACCTGTCTCATTCATCACTTTTACCATCTCATTACCAAAAGGGTCAGCGCCAATAATCCCAAAGGCACGAACATCCTTTACACCCATTGCTGCCAGGTTACTTGTTACATTTCCGGCACCCCCCAGTGAATACCTTTGCTGCTTTACCGGGTGCGTTAACAGGCCTGTTTCCACTGAAATCTCACTTTTCGATTCATCAATGAACCAATATGCATCAAGGCAGAAATCACCAATTACAGCTATACTTACCGTTTTAATATCTTCAATTATCTTCTCTAATTTTTCCCTGTTCATTGTCATTTAACCTTTCTGAATTCTTATCAAATAAATTACAAATGAAAAAACGCCTCCTCAACCATCAGGCATATTGCATGGTAGACCGGAATATGTAACTCCTGCACTGAAGGTGTTGAGGTTTCAGGCACATTGATCAAAACATCACACATATCTTTCATTGTTCCACCTGAAGCACCTGTCATCCCTATAGTCTTTAATCCCATTGCCCTCGCAATGATACAAGCATATAATACATCTTTCGCATTTCCCGAGGTGCTTAATCCCAGAAGAACATCCCCTTCTTTCCCATATCCTGTAACCTGTTGTGCAAAAACAAGATCACCGTTAATATCATTTATTATGGCAGTAAGCAAATCGGTATGGGCTGAAAGAGATATTGCAGGAAGTCCTTGTTGGAGGTTATCAGCAATAATACTCCCATATTCAGGTGACAGTAATCTTATTTTCTTTTGAAGAGAGGCATCCAACGGTCGCTTTTTTACAAAACCCTTCATAAGTTCTCCGGCAATATGTCCTGAATCCGAACTACTGCCTCCATTACCGCATATTAACAACTTACCTCCTCTCTTGTAAGAGGTAATAATTATCTCTGCAGCTTCTATTATGCCTGGCTGAAGGAATTTTAATTCTTCGTGATTCCTGAATAATTGCCCTAATATATGATCCATATAACGATTATTAATAATCATGACTATATACGGCTACGCATAATGCAGCATAATCACCAACTGATTCGCCCAACAGCGCAGGCTTAATTTTACAGACCTCAACAGCTGCAGGTATTGCCTCTTCTCTCAGTATCCTGTCAACATGTGGTTTGAATAAAGATTCATTGCGTGCATAAATGCTTCCAATAACTATACATTCAGGATTAATAATATCTATCAATACAGACAATCCCCTTCCCAGATATTCAGCAGAAATCTTTATTATCTCAAATGCCACAGGGTTACCTTCATAAGCAGCTCTGGCAACATCTTTTGCAGTGATGTCTCCGGATTCAGCCAGGTCTCTGCAAAAACCGACATCAATACCTTTTTCAATCTTCTCTTTCACAATGCTCTTTGCCAGTTGGGCTATACCTCCCCCGCTACAAAATCCTTCAAAAGATCCTGCTTTTCCAAAGCCGACAGGGCCGTCCGGTGCCAGACGAATATGCCCTACCTCTCCTCCAAGATCATTAGTTCCGGAATAAAGCTTTCCATTAATTATCAATCCTGATCCCATGCCCGTTCCGAAGGTAAGAAACACCATATTACTTGTTCCTTTGCCCGCACCCATAAGCCATTCGGCCAACGCACAGGCATTGGCGTCGTTCTGCACAGATACAGGAACACCATATCTGTTACGGAATATCTCCACAATAGGTATTTTGTCCCAACCAGGCAAATTAGGCGGTGAAAGGATAATTCCTTTGTAAGAATCAAGAGGGCCTCCACAACTAATGCCAATCCCAGTTAAACGATCTTTAGGCATATGAAGCAACATTTCATCGATCTTGTCGAAAAACTCAGCTAATATCTTTTCAGGGCCTCTCTCTGTATTTGTTTCGAACCGGAGTTTCCGGTAAATATTGAATTTGTCATCGCCTGCTATTACAGAACATTTCGTACCTCCAACGTCAAGTCCTATATAATATTTATCATTTATTGCCTGCATAAATAAATTATAAACTGTTTAATAAACATCACTTAGCAGTCTTATCCCTGAGATACCATGATACCCATAAAATATAGAGCATACAGGCTGCTATTACACTCAGGCTTGCCAGTGACCCGAAGAGAGTGATAAACAATCCCATGATCAGGGGAATTACAGCGCCTCCTGAAACAGCCATTATTAAAAGTCCGGATATTTCGTTTGCGCGGTCCGGATTTGTCTTCAGGGCAATGGAAAAAATAACCGGGAACATACTTCCCGCACCCAGTCCCAAAATAAATATTGAGATAAAAGCTACAATAACAACAGGAGCTAAAAACACACCGGCAACTCCTGCTAAAGCCAATAAGGCAAGTATTAACAGAAACAATCGGGGACGCATATAATTTAGAATAACCGCTCCAAGAAACCGTGAAATTGTCTCACCTGCAAAAAAAATGCTTATTCCAAGCGCCGCTTTTTCAAAGGTAATGTCATAACTTGCAACAAGCACATTCGCTATATTGGTATTAACAGCAACTTCAACCCCTACGATTAAAAATATTGACAAGGCCATAAGCGAGATAAACCTGTCACCCAACAATCCGAAACAGGAGGAAAAAGAAGCAGGTTTGCGGACAGGTTGAGATTCTTTTATCCGCGTAGTTGAAAGCCATAGTGCAGCAACTACTGAAGTAATACCATAAACAGCAAACACCAGGCGCCAGTTACCAAATGAAACTGCAAAAAAGGTTGCAATTATAGGGCCCAGAAATGAAATAATGGCTTTTATGAACTGAGAGGTGCTGAGATAACTCGGGAGTCTCTCAGCAGGGGAGACATCCTGTAACAAAGGATTTGCCGATACTTGAATTACAGTATTGCCAATTCCCAAAAGAATAAATGAAGCAAACATCATCCCGAAAGAATAATGTATAAAAGGTAATCCCAATCCGGCAGCCTGGACTAACATACCCAGATTAAGCATTTTTCTTTTGCCGTAACGATCCTGCAGAATACCTGCCGGTACAGATAATATAAAATACCAAAGTAGTACCATCATTGGAAGGAACTGGACTATCAAATCTGAAAGCTTAAAATCCTGTTTAATATATCCTGTGGCTACTCCGATAATATCCACAAATCCCATAACCACGAAAGACAGGAATACGGGAAGAAGATTCCCCCAGTTTGTTTTAGCGCTGTTCATAAATTATAATTTTAATTTGACGATACTGATCTGATCCTTTCAGGCATTTAATATTTGCTAAAATTAAGATAAATCATAAATATTAACTATATATTGCGGAGACAAATTACAAGATATTATTGCTTGAGTGCCACATTTTATCCGGGAAATAATCTATATCCTTAAAATTATTATGATATTTTTGTCTCATCTGTAAGATTATTAATAGTATAATGACAATCATGATCTGTATTCACAAACATATTCGAATTCTGCTTTTATTGCTGTCAATTCCGGCAGTTAATTTACTGAAAGCACAGGATGAAGAGCCTGCTGATCATGTCAATCCCTTTCTTGGCACTGAATTTTTCGGTCACACTTATCCGGGGCCTGCCCTGCCTTTTTCAATGATTCATCTCAGTCCGGACACTGGTACAGAAGGATGGAAACATTGTGCAGGATATGTCTATTCTGCCGGTTCCATTATTGGATTCAGCCACACACACTGGAGCGGTGTAGGAATGGTTGACGGCGGAGATATTCTTTTGATGCCTGTTACAGGAGATAAAATGTTTATCACCCCGGGCAGTGAAGAGGAACCTGACCAGGGTTACAGATCAAGATTCAGTCATGAGAGGGAAAAAGCATCTCCGGGTTATTATTCCGTTTTTTTAGATGATTACGGGATCAATGCCGAACTGACTACCACCAGAAGGGTAGGGTTTCACAGATATACATTCCCTAAAACCGACAATGCAAGGATAATTATTGACCTGGGTCATAAAATAGGCAAAAAAAATGATGATGATATGGCATATCTTTCAATAACAGATGACAGACATATTGAAGGAGAGAAAAGTGACGGCCCCGGCAAAATATATTTTGTTGCAGAATTCAGCAAGCCTTTTTTTTACTATGGTACTTTTGATGCCGGTTATGCAACACCTGAATCCGGATCAGGTATTTTCCCTTATAAAAACGGAGAAAAAGGGCGTGACATAGGTGCATTTGTAACTTTCCAAACAGACAGTGCAGAAGAGATATTGGTTAAGGTAGCAATATCGTATACAGGAATTGAAGGGGCCAGGAAGAACCTGCATAATGAATTACCTCACTGGAATTTCAACCAGACAAAGAATGAGGCACATCAAATATGGAATACAGAACTGTCAAGGATCAAAATAGAAGGAACCCGTGAAGAACAAAAAGAGATCTTTTATACGGCGCTTTACCATTCGCTCCTGGCGCAATATATCAACCAGGATTATGACGGCAGCTATTTTGGGGCTGACGGTAAGATTCACGTCGCCGGTGGTTACAATTATTACGGATCATTTTCCTGCTGGGACACATATCGTTCACAACACCCTCTTTTAACACTAATTGCACCTGACCATGTAAATGATTTCATAAAATCGATAGTGGCCAAAACAAGAGAGTACGGATGGCTGCCTGCACAACACTTCCAAAATGTTTTCGGTGAGGGAATGGTTGGGGATCACCTTGTACCGGTAATTGCAGATGCATATATTAAAAATTTCAGGGATTATGATGTTGATTTCATTTATTCAGCTATGAAGAAAAAAGCACTTGAACTGCCACAGCCGCCGGTTCCTAAGGAGGCAGGCAGGTCAGGATTATCCTATTATACTGATCTGAATTATATACCCGCTGATAAAGAGACCGAATCGGTACCCAAAACGATGGAATTCTCATATGACGACTGGTGCATTGCACAAATAGCAAAAAGCCTGGGATACAATGGCGACTATAACATGTTCATGAAACGGGCGTATTACTATAAAAATTTATGGGATAAAAACAGTGGCTTTATGCGTCCCAAAAATCTTGATGGTTCATGGCTTGAACATCAAAAAGACAGGGAACAGGAAATATTAAGCGATGGTAACCATTCTTGGTATAAATATTTTGATCCTCTTCTGGTTGGAAGAAGGCCAAACAGGCACTACACAGAGTCAAATGCATGGCAATACCTTTGGGCGGCACAGCATGATATTGAAGGTTTGATAACGCTGATGGGCGGTAAGGACAATTTTGTGGTAAAGCTGGACTCATTCTTTAATGCCAGTCCTGTGACCACACCTCCAAAATATGTAGGAGTTGTCGGTACCATCGGCCAGTATGTGCACGGTAACCAGCCCTCCCACCATGTTGCTTATCTCTATAACTATGCCGGTAAATCCTGGAAAACACAGGAGAGGGTAAGAGAAATAATGGAAAAATTATACAGGCACGGGCCGGGAGGACTATGTGGTAATGAAGACATGGGTTCATTGTCGTCATGGTATATCCTAAGCGCAATGGGTCTTTATCCGGTAACACCGGGATCTCCATACTATATGGTCGGGAGCCCTCTGTTTGGTAAAGTCACTGTTAAGGCAGGGAACCATCATTTTACAATTCTCACCCATAACAACTCTCAGGAAAACAAATATATACAATCAGCAAAATTAAACGGAAAACTCTTAAACAGAAGCTGGTTGCAACACAGTGAGATCATCAGCGGAGGTTTGCTGGAATTCTACATGGGACCACAACCTGCCAAAAACCGGGACAGTGAATTTAAAAATTTGCCTTCGTTAACCCCTGTAAATTAAAAACTTTTATCTATTTTTGCACCGTTAATTTTAAACCGTTACAAATCCGTTATTTAGAATGAGTGTTTAAAGCGGAGTTGCGGGTTAAATATTGTATAACATAAAATTTTAAAAATGTATTTAACTTCAGAAAAGAAAAAAGATTTTTTTGCTACGTACGGTAAAAGCGAGCAGGATACAGGAAGTGCCGAAGGTCAGATTGCTTTATTTACATTTCGTATAAACCACCTGACGGAACACCTTAAACAAAACAAAAAAGACCATAGCACCAGGCGCGCTTTAATAAAACTTGTAGGCAAACGCCGGAGGTTATTGGATTACTTAAAAAGTAAAGAAATTGGACGTTACAGGTCAATTATTGAAAAATTGAATTTGCGTAAGTAAAAAAATAGCACAGGGGGTGTCAGACTGAAATTATACACCCCTTTTTTTTTCAAACCTCACCACCCATTTTAATCAACAATTAGATTTACAAAGAAATTATGATAAAAGTATTAACGAAAACGATCGAACTTGCAGATGGCAGGTCGATAACCATTGAAACCGGTAAGCTTGCAAAGCAGGCAGATGGTTCTGTAGTAGTAAAGATGGGTGATACCATGGTGTTGGCAACTGTTGTCTCTGCCCGGGAAGCAAATGAAGATGTTGATTTCATGCCATTATCGGTTGACTATCGTGAAAAATTTTCTGCTGCCGGCAGATTCCCCGGAGGCTTCCTGAAAAGGGAGGGACGCCCCTCAGATGATGAGATACTTGTTGCACGGCTTGTAGACAGGGCATTACGGCCTCTCTTCCCCGAAAATTATCATGCAGAAACAGCAGTCATGATCTCATTAATATCAGCCGATAAGGAAGATTTGCCTGATGCGCTCGCCGGATTGGCTGCATCCGCAGCAATAGCCGTTTCTGATGTACCTTTTGAAACACCGATTTCAGAAGTCAGGGTGGGAAAAATAAACGGTGAATTTATTATCAACCCAACACACTCGCAATTAGAACAGTCGGATTTAGATATCATGGTGGGTGCATCATACAACAACATTATGATGGTGGAAGGAGAAATGAACGAGGTTTCTGAATCCGAAATGCTCGAAGCTATTAAGTTTGCTCATGAGGAAATTAAAAAGCACTGTACCTTACAGGAAGAAATGGCTGCAGAACTTGGAATAATAAAAAGAGAGTATTGCCATGAAGTAAACGATGAAGAACTGAAAAATAAAGTCAGCGCTGACCTTTATCAAAAATGTTACGACCTTGCAAAGCAGCAAATCAAAAATAAAAACGAAAGACTGACCGCCTTCGAAACACTGCGTGATGAATATATTAAAGCATATAAAGAAGCCAATTCGGATAAGGAAGACCTTGATATTGAACTTAACGAAAAATTAATCAAAAAATATTTTCATGAGATCGAGAAAGAGTCTATGCGCCGCATGATTCTTGATGAAAGTATCAGGCTTGATGGCAGGAATACAAATGAGATCAGGCCTATTTGGGGGGAGGTTGACTATCTTCCGGGTGCGCATGGTTCAGCCCTTTTTACAAGAGGTGAAACTCAATCACTGACTTCAGTGACCCTCGGCACAAAAATGGATGAAAAAATTATTGATAATGTCACGGTCCAGGGAAAAGAAAAATTCCTTCTTCACTATAATTTTCCACCCTTCTGTGTTGGCGAGCCTTATACTCCCAGAGGCCTTTCACGTCGTGAAATCGGCCATGGTAACCTCGCCCACCGTGCCCTGAAAAAAATGATCCCCAAAGAATTCCCATATATTATAAGGGTTGTGTCCGATATTTTGGAATCAAACGGTTCCTCCTCAATGGCAACGGTATGCGCAGGAACTATGAGTATGATGGATTCAGGAATTAAAATGACCAGACCTGTATCAGGAATTGCTATGGGATTAATAACTGATAAAAATTCAGCTAAATATGCAATACTCTCTGATATACTGGGGGATGAAGACCACCTGGGAGATATGGATTTTAAAGTAACTGGTACTGAAAGGGGGATTACCGCAACACAAATGGATATCAAAGTTGACGGACTTTCATATGAAGTGTTAGCCCAGGCTCTCGAACAGGCTAAGGAGGGAAGAATGCATATCCTGAATAAGATGCTTGAGATCATTCCTGAGCCAAGACCTGATTTCAAACCAAATGTTCCAAGAATTGAAATAATTAAAATACCTAAAGACATGATCGGTGCTGTAATAGGGCCGGGCGGTAAAATAATTCAGGCAATACAGGAAGAAACTAATACGGTGATAGTTATTGAAGAAGTAGATGATCTGGGGATAGTTGAAATATCCGGAGTCGGACTTGAATTTATTGAAGCTGCCAAACAAAAAATAAAAGCTATTACTGCTATTCCTGAAATAGGAGAAGTATATCAAGGTACAGTAAAATCAGTTGTTGCTTTTGGTGCATTTATTGAAATACTGCCGGGGAAGGATGCACTCCTCCATGTTTCTGAAATGGACTGGAAAAGAGTTGAATCTCCGGAAGATTTGGTAAAAGTTGGCGACAAAATGGAGGTTAAACTAATTGGGGTAGATGAAAAAACCGGAAAGCTAAAACTCTCCCGGAAAGCTTTATTACCAAAACCTGAAGGGTATAATGACAGACCAAGGCATGGTGACAGGGATAGGGCCCCAAGACAGGACAATAAAAATAAATACGACAACAGACGCGATAACCGTAATTATTCGCGTAATAAATAGATATCAGGAATTCTAAGTGATAAGTATGGATAATTCCCGTCCAGGGATTATCCATACTATAAACATGGGCTCCCAACTACGTATAATATATTTATTATCAATCAATTTCAAGTCTGACCCCTCCTGCCGGAAATGCGCTTATTAACAACAGGAGAACATGATCCGCCATTATTCAGGTTTTTATCCGGGGTTTAGCTGGTTATTACGGAATATAACTTCGTTCTTCAATGAAATGATCATTCAAAGACTTTAAGATCGAAAACCTTTGAATGATTTTCTTATAAAATAGTATTTAAAGCTTTTAGAAACCAAAAAGCTTTATATTTTTGTAGATAATTGAAAAAATCACATAAAATATATTAAAAAAACAGCAGATATCATGAAAAATCAATTCTTTAAGTTCTTAGTTTTAGTCGTAATGGCCTCTGTGTTGTTTCCGGGTTGCGCAGGGCTTAAAAAGATGAAGAAAAATGCTGATCAGATTCAGTTTAAAGTAACACCCGCAGTTTTAGAGACACACGCAGGAAATGTAGATATTTCGATAGATGGAAAATTCCCTGCCAAATATTTTAATAAAAAAGCTACTTTGACTGCAACTCCGGTGCTTAAATATCAGGGGCAGGAAACAAAATTTGAACCTGTCACACTTCAGGGTGAAAGAGTACAGGCAAATAACAGGGTTATTAGCTATAACAGCGGAGGAATGTTTAGTTATAATGATGATGTCGACTTCACAGAGGCAATGAGGTTATCAGAGCTATTTGTAAATATGACAGCGGCAAAAGGAACCGCAAAACTAGATTTTGATCCGGTTAAAATTGCTGACGGAGTTATTGCCACCAGCACATTGGTTGCCAATACACCAAAAGCGATACTTGGTGTTCGGCGTGAAGCAAATAATACAGGTAAATATGATCCTAATATTGACCCGTTCCAAAGAATAGTTCCTGATGAAATGCTTGCTGATATACACTATCTTATTAACAAGTCAAACCTTCGTGATGAAGAGATTACAGCACAGGATGTGGTCTCCTTTTTGCAGTATACCCAAAAAGCAAACGAAGAAGAAAAAATAGACTTGAAAAATGTGGAAGTTTCAGCTTATGCTTCACCTGACGGAACAATTGATTTTAACACTGAACTCGCAGGAAAACGTAAGGATACTTCATCCGATTTTCTGGCTGAAAGATTAAAAGAACTGGGCGTGGATGTTAATCTGAGAACAAGATATACACCGGAAGACTGGGATGGATTTAAAGAGATGCTTGAAAATTCAAATATACAGGATAAAGATTTGATCTTACGAGTACTTTCGATGTACAGTGATCCTGAAGTACGTGAACGCGAAATCAAAAATCTTTCTGAAGCATTCACAGAACTTGCTGATCAGATTCTTCCCCGTTTACGTCGTGCAAAATTGCTGACAAGTGTTGAACTTGTAGGAAAATCAGATGAAGAACTGATGGCACTTGCCAAGTCAGATCCGGCTTCACTTAATCCTGCAGAATTACTATATGCTGCCACTCTTTTTGAAGACCTTAATGAACAGCTTGCCATATATAATTCTTTCATCAGAGTATACCCGAATGACTGGCGTGGTCCTAATAATGCAGGTTATGTGTTGGTTAAACAACTCAAATATACTGAGGCAAAACCTCTTTTCGACAAGGCTGAAACGCTCAAAAACGATGAACCTGTAATTAAAAATAACCTTGGTGCCGTAGCCCTTTATGAAGGCAACAATTCACAGGCAGAAACTCTTTTGGGAGCTGCATCAGGAGCCGGGAAGGAAGTTGATTATAATCTGGGGATATTGAGCCTGAAAAAGGCTGATTACGACCAGGCAGCCAGGTATTTCGGTACCTTCCAGGATACAAATACAGCACTTGCAAAAATACTTGCAGGAAACAACAGCGGTGCATTGAGAGACCTGGAGGCAATACAACAACCCGATTGTTTCATGAAAGAGTACCTGAAAGCAGTAATAGGTTCACGCACAGCAAAAGAGACATTGTTTTTTGACAGCCTGAAAGAGGCATGCAACATTAATCCTGAAATGAAAGTAAAAGCGAAAACCGACCTGGAATTTGCAAAATACTTTAATAATCCAAGATTTCAGGATATTATTAAGTAAATAGTTATTATTACAACCTTATATAAGGGAAACATATAGGGCAACTTTAAACTGTTGCCCTTTTTTTTGTTTTTTTACCTTTTATAATCCAATATAAAATTGTATTTTTTGCAAATCAAAAAAATAAAGAATTTACAATTTACCAGCATTATGAATACTATAAATAATTACATTGATAATAACAAAGACCGTTTCCTGGAAGAACTATTCGGCTTATTACGTATTCCTTCTGTAAGTTCAGTAAAAAGCCATAAACAGGATATGTATAAAGCTGCTGAATATTGGAAAAACCTATTAATTAATTCCGGTGCCGATAAAGCTGAAATATTTGAAACAGATGGTAATCCGGTAACATATGCAGAAAAGATCATAGATCCTTCTCTTCCGACCGTGCTCGTCTATTCTCATCTTGATGTAATGCCGGTCGATCCTCTCGACAAATGGGATACTGATCCTTTTGATCCGGTAATCAAAGATGGGAAGATATGGGGAAGAGGGTCTGACGATGACAAAGGACAGGGTATGATCCATGCAAAAGCATTTGAATTGATGGTAAAAACTAATACACTGCCATGTAATGTAAAATTTATGACCGAAGGTGAAGAAGAGATAGGCTCTCCCAGCCTGGGTAAATGGTGTCTGGAACATAAGGAAATGTTAAGGGCAGATATAATACTGGTCTCAGATACCTCACTTATTTCCCCGGACACACCATCCATTACCGTTGGATTAAGGGGATTGGCATACTGGGAGGTAGAGGTTACAGGCCCTGACCATGACCTGCACTCAGGGATATTTGGAGGCACAGTGGCAAATCCAATAAATGTTCTTTGTTCAATGATTGATCAGATGACCGATGAAAAAGGGAAAATTACTATTCCCGGTTTTTATGATGATGTGCTGAAAGTATCAGATGAAGAACGTAAGCTTTTAGGTCTTGCCCCATTTGATGAAAAAGAATACATGAAAGCTATTGATGTAGAGGAATTGGCAGGAGAAGAGGGGTACACTCCACTGGAACGAACAGGCATAAGACCATCTTTCGATGTTTGCGGTATTTGGGGCGGATACACAGGTGAAGGAGCAAAAACCGTCCTGCCATCTAAAGCATACGCAAAAATTTCAACCAGACTGGTCCCAAATCAGGACCATAAAAAGATCAGTAACCTGTTCATTGAGCATTTCAAAAAAATTGCACCTAAATCTGTCAAAGTGAAGATAACTCCGTTGCATGGTGGCCAGGGTTATGTGTGCCCTATAGATATACCCGCTTATAAAGCTGCAGAAAAAGCATATTTTGAGGTATATGGAATACAACCTGTTCCGGTTCGAACAGGAGGAAGTATCCCCATAATTTCTACTTTCGAAGAAATTCTGGGTACTAAGTCCGTCTTAATGGGCTTCGGCCTTGAATCGGATGCTATACATTCACCAAATGAAAATTTTCCTATTGACCAATTTATAAAAGGTCTTAAAACAGTTCCACTTTTTTATAAATATTTCGCAGAAAGCTATAAGTAAATAAATCTATGACGGGAAAAATCAAATACATCCTGACCGGAGCAGGATTTATAATTATATGCATCGCTATCATTTTTAGTATTCTGAATATAAACAATAAGAGAGATGAAATTCCACAAGGGGAAAACGAATTAATTTCTGAACCTATTCTAAAATATGGCCTTCCGGCAGACTCATTTATTATTAGAAGCGGTACCATAGAGCAGAACCAGCACTTAAGTAATATATTAAGTAATTGTGGCATTGGAATGGGAATTATTGATCAGATTGCAAAAAAATCCAAATCCGTTTTTGATGTACGCAAACTTAGAAGTGGATGTAATTATTCAATTTTTCATAAGCCGGATTCAACTGAAACACCTCATTATTTCGTATATGAAAATTCAGCCACAGATTATTATGTTTTTGAATTGTTTGACTCACTCAGAGTATACCGGGGAGAAAAAGAGATAAAAGTAAAACAGGTAAGAGCCAGTGGCACAATAGAAACCTCACTATGGAATACAATGGTTGAGAACAACCTGGATCCAATGCTTGCATTAAAACTCAGTGATATTTTTGCATGGAGTATCGATTTCTTTGCTATTAACAAGGGGGATAGGTTCAGGGTAATTTTTGACGAATTGTATGTGGATTCATCTTTTGTGGGTATTGGTGAAATCTATGCAGTTCAGTTTGATCATTATGGCGACGCAAATTATGCTTTCCGCTTTTATCAGGATGAACGACACGATTATTACGATGAAACAGGAATGAGCTTAAGAAAGGCATTTCTGAAAGCGCCACTAGATTTTTACAGGATCAGCTCAAGATTCTCCCATAGCAGGATGCATCCGGTTTTAAGAATAAGAAGGCCTCATCTGGGCGTCGATTATGCAGCCCCAAAGGGGACACCTGTCATGAGTATCGGTGACGGAACTGTAATACAACGTGCTTACCAAAAAGGTGGTGGGGGCAATTTTGTTAAAATAAGACATAATTCTGTCTATACTACAGTATATATGCATCTCTCAGGATTTGCCAGGGGCATTACAACAGGAACGCGTGTTAAACAGAAGCAGGTAATCGGATATGTCGGATCTACAGGACTCTCCACCGGACCTCATCTCGATTTCAGGGTATTCAAGAATGGCCAGCCTGTCGATCCTTTAAGAGTGGAAGCACCTCCTGTTGAACCTGTAAAACCGGAAAATATGCCTTCCTATATTCTTCTTAAAGATTCATTAATGCTGGAATTGCAACAAATCAGTTGGGGAGATATTCTTGCAAATCAAGATTTTTCAAATGCCTTCGAATCCGTTCACTGAAGTGAACGGCAAAGGATAAGGCAATGAACTTATGGGCTGAATTATTCTGGCTCTATCCTTTGCCGCCGGCTTCAGCTGCCCTGATCAAAGCCTTATCCTTTGCCGCCGGTTTTAACCGACGGATAGCAATTTGCAATATAAAATCTCCTGCTACTTGTTTAACACAGGAAATTTCGCCCCTGTTTCTGATAATCTTTCAAATAATATCCGCTTCAAATCCTCTGTCTGCTCAGGATGTTCTGCCGAGACATCAGTGGTTTCCCCGGGATCTTGTGCCAGGTTGAAAAGTTCCGTGCGACTGTCTTCATAAAATAAAACCAGTTTCCAGTCACCTTTTCGCAGGGCAGAACCCGGCTTCCATGCACTGCCATGATAATGTGGGAAATGCCAGAAAAGCTCTTCACGGTTAACAGAACCTTTTCCAGTTAATAACGGCATCAGATCCTCCCCGTCATTTTCGTTATGCCCCACCCCGGCGAGATTTAAAATAGTGGTATAAAAATCCATACTTACAGCCGGCTTATCAACCACACGTCCGGGATTAACAATCCCTGGCCCGGTAATTATAAGAGGCACACGGATACCACCTTCATAACACCACCCTTTCCCCGCACGTAGATGTCCGTTACTGGTAGGGGCATTTTGTCTGTACAATGTTGAAAGCCCCCCATTATCACTGGTAAATATCAGCCAGGTATTTCTATTTAATCCTGTTTTTGAGAGCACATCAACTATCCGGCCTACATTTTCGTCCATGGCAGCAACCATTGAAGCATATTCGGAATTTTCCTGAATTAACTTAGTCCATCCGTCACCCTCTTTTCTGTGAGAGACTTCCTTTATTCCCAATTCATTTCGTTTTGCCAAATATGTATGATGATGTCTGACAGATGCCTGAATAGGGGTATGCACTGTATAATATGCGAGAAAGAGAAAAAAGGGATCATCCTTGTTCTCATTAATAAATTGCAGGCCTTCATTTGTAAGCCGGTCAGTAAGGTATTCTCCTTCAGGGCCGTCAGCAAGTTTTGGATTATTATATGGTGAATAATACCCTCCAGGCGGACTTCCTTTATGGTGTCCTCCGATATTTATATCAAATCCCTGGTCTTCAGGAAAAAATCCTGTGTTTCCCAAATGCCATTTACCTATAAAACAGTTCTTATATCCTTTCTCTTTTAGTTTTTCTGCTATGGTAGTTTCTTCCAGTGCAAGTTCATGTCTGTCTTGTGGGCCCAGCAATAATTTTTCTTTTGGATCATCACCGGGTATCCAGTCGGTAATGTCAACCCTGTTGGGATGCTTACCGGTCATAATAGCTGCACGCGTAGGACTGCAAACCGGATTAGCAGAGTATGCCTGTGAAAACCTTATCCCGGCTTGGGCAAGTTTGTCTATATTGGGCGTGTCGTAAAAGGATCCGGGATAGTTGCATTTAATATCAGCCCAACCCAGGTCGTCCACTAAAATGAAAATAAAATTTGGTGGGTCATTTTTATTTTTGCACGACACAGCAAGAAATAAAACAATTGTAATTATGAATATATTTTTCTTTGGCATAATTGATGATTTTAAGGTTAACTTTCACCAGCCGGCCGGCCTGAGAAGTTCAGGAATCTCACCGGGTTCATTAGCTACCGGAACTCCGGCATCAAGAAAAGCCTTAATCTTATCTTCGGCGGTTCCTGAGCCACCAGAAATAATAGCGCCGGCATGCCCCATTCTTTTACCCTTAGGCGCGGTGCGGCCTGCTACAAAAGCAACGACAGGTTTTGAAATTCGTTCCTTAATATATTCAGCAGCCTGTTCTTCAGCATCTCCGCCAATCTCTCCTATCAAAACAATACTATCTGTCTCAGGATCATTTTCAAACATCTCTAAAAGATCAGTAAAATATAATCCAGATACCGGATCACCACCGATGCCTATACAGGTTGACTGCCCAAGCCCTGCTTCAGTTAAAATATTAACTACCTCATAAGTTAAAGTACCTGACCGGGAAATCAATCCTGTCTTACCTTTTTTAAATATATTGCCAGGCAAAATGCCTGCCAGGCATTCGCCCGGTGTTATCAGCCCTGGGCAATTGGCACCTATAAGCTTTGTGCCATTCAGGTTCAAAATGTGAATGGCTTTCATCATATCGCGAACAGGTATCCCCTCCGTAATGCATACTACCAACTTTATCCCGGCATAACTTGCCTCCATAATTGCATCGGCAGCAAAAGGAGCAGGAACAAATATTACAGAGGTATCAGCTCCTGTATATTTAACTGTCTCTTCTACAGTATTAAACACCGGAATCCCATCCATCTCCATTCCTCCTTTCCCGGGAGAAACACCTCCTGCTACATCAGTCCCGTATCCTTGCATTTTTAATGCATGAAACCGGCCGTCACGACCAGTAATGCCCTGGATAATGACTTTTGTCCTTTTATCAATCAAAATGCTCATTACGCTGGTATATTTATTTTAATCACAATTAATTTATATCTTAAAACTGCCTTGAAATATTATGGTCCGGTTCAACAGTACCAGCTTTAAAGAAAAGTCTAATTATAAATAACTGATCACTGTGATAAAACCGGGAGTTCAAACCTCATTCCCGTTTTTCTAAACCTTTGTCCCCTGAAATTGCAAGCTCTATTGCATTTTTTGCAGCCTGACTCAGGCTGTCTATTGTATTTAAACCGTGTTCACGAAGAATCCGTAAGCCTTCTTTTGCATTTGTACCTGTAAGCCGGACAACAACAGGAATATTGATGTTCATCTGTTTTAATGCTGATACCAAACCATTTGCCACATCGTCACACCGTGTTATTCCTCCGAAAATATTCACCAGCACTGCTTTGACATTATCATCACTAATCAGGATATTCATTGCATCGATAACTTTTTCCGGATTTGATGAGCCGCCAATATCCAAAAAATTTGCCGGTTCTCCCCCGAAAAGTTTTATCATATCCATTGTTGCCATGGCAAGTCCAGCTCCATTCACCATGCATCCTATGTTACCATCGAGTTTAATATAGGATAAACCTTTTTTCTCTGCTTCTGTTTCCCTGGCTTCCTCCTCATCTACTTCCCGTAATGATGATATTTCAGGTTGACGATAAAGAGCATTATCATCGAAATTCATTTTTCCGTCAACTGCAATTAATTCCTTATCAGTTGTCACAACCAGTGGATTTATTTCTGTTAAAGTGGAATCAGTATCATTATAAAGACGATAAAGATTTAGGATCAATGCAGCAGCTTTCCTCATCAAACCGGGATCATCAAAAAGTTGTAATGCAGCTTTTCTGGCCTGCCAATCCATCATTCCTGCCAGTGGATCAATATTTAATCTGAAGATTTTCTCCGGGGACCTCTTTGCCACCTCTTCAATGTCAACTCCTCCTTCCCTGCTCACGATTAACGTAACTGCCCTTGAATTACGATCATTTATCATTCCAACATAATACTCCTTCTCAATGCTGACGGCATCTGTAACCATTATCTTACGTACCACAGAACCCTTAATATTCATTCCCAAAATTTGCCGGGCGGCTTCCAATACCTCCTCTT
>CAZJGI010000060.1:17682-19721 GCA_964545315.1 uncultured Prolixibacteraceae bacterium | reverse complement strand
CGTGCTGTTGAACAACCGGCTGTCAAATTACCAACCCCTGCAGCTGCAAGGTACAAACCTGCCCCTGTGCTGGTTTTAATGAAATTCCGTCTGTTAATTCCTGAATTTAATTTTTCCATTTTTAATTTTTAAAATTTCCAATAATTTTCAAGGGATGTATATAAACTCACATATTTTCTGTAAGTCTCATTATAGATTTTATGATTTTCCGGATTTGGTTTGTATGATGAAGATTTTTTCACTGATATTTTGCAGGCAGTTTCCAAATCTTCAAACATTCCTGTTCCTATTCCGGCCAGCAGGCAGGCACCGGTCACAGAGGTTTCTGTATTTTCCAGTGTTGAAACAGGCAATCCTGTAATATCAGCCAGCATTTGGTTCCAGAGGCTGCTTTTGGAGGCACCTCCCAGGGCATGTATGATACCCGTTTCAATTCCTGTTTTCTTCATAGTTTCCAGATTATGGCGCACCATTAAGCATACCGCTTCCATAATAGCCCGGATAAAATGCCCTTTGCCCATGCCCATTTTTATTCCTGCAAAAACTCCCGTAGCTTTTGAATTGAACTCCGGAGAACCTGTTCCCATCAAATGTGGAAGCATCACCAACCCATTGCTTCCCGGAGCTATACTCTCAGCATACCCGGCAATCAAATCATAAACATCTATACCTTTTTGTTCTGCTTCTTTAGTTTCCTGTTGGCAAAATTCATCTTTAAACCACTTCAAAACCATGCCGGCAGTTTGGGCATATGGTTGTAAAAAATATAATCCATCTATAGCGTGGCATTGGCAGGGAAGTTTTATGGATAAATCTGAAACAGGCTTGCTGATAGCTGCACACATTGCCATTGAGGCGCCTATTGTCAGGGTTACATCCCCACTGTGAATATTTCCTGAACCGAGTGCCCCTGCCGGATGGTCGTAAGAACCCGTTACGCATTCTGCATCAGTGCTTAGTCCTGTAGCTTCTGATGCTTCGGGGGTAAGTTTTCCTGCCGGTGTGCCTGATTTCAATAATTCCGGTAACTGGTCTTTGTTAATACCAATAAAATCGAGCATCTCATCCCACCAAACTTTCTTTGTGATATCGAAAAATAATGTGGAGGATACCAGTGAATGTTCGGTACAATACCTGCCTGTCATTTTATAAATAAGATAATCTTCCACCAGCAGGTATTTTTTTACCTGATTGTATATTTCAGGCTCGTTTTTTCTTAACCAGAGAATTCGTGTGGCCGGCCACATGGGCACTATTTCAGCCTGGCCGGTGATGTCCATGATATGTTGTTCACCGAATTTTTCTTTTATTTCATTAGCTTCCTCAGCCGACCGATTGTCCAGCCAAACAATAGCTTTTCTTAAAGGTTTCCCGTTGAAGCCTATTGGAATTAAAGTTTCCCCCTGGCTTGAAAATGAAACGCCCTTGATAAGATTTCTGTTTACCCCTGATTTTGTCAAAATTTCATGTATAACCCGGCAGGCAACCTCCCAGTAAACATCTACTTCAAGTTCACATATTTCACCGGCACCCGTATCAAGAGTATATTCCTCTTTTGCAATGGCAGCTATTCTGCCTGTATTATCCATTAACATACCCTTGATGGATGTTGTACCTGCATCTATACCAATTACATATGAATTTTTACCATCAGCCATAATGTCAATTATTTTTTAGTTATCAGTTATTCCATGCTTTTGCATAGCTTCTTTTGGAGATACATAGTTTTTTACCACATCGCTCAGGGCTGCCTGAAATCCTGCCGGATCAGACACCTGGATGGCATTTCTGCCAAAAACCACACCTCTTGCCCCATCTCTTACTTCGTTGTAAGCCAGCTGAAGAGCTTCGATCTGGGTCGGTGTTTTTTCGGCACCTAACCCAAAAATAGGAACAGGACAGCTTTCTGTTACCTTTTTAAAGTCGTGAGTATAAAATGTTTTTATCATGTCACAACCAAGTTCGCTGAGAATACGGCAACTGGAATATACCTGCTCATGCATCTGTTCCTTTGAAATGGTGCCGGAGTGTGTAGGGAA
>CAZJGI010000060.1:0-17582 GCA_964545315.1 uncultured Prolixibacteraceae bacterium | reverse complement strand
CTCACTATTGGCATAGGCGCCCCTTTATAGTTGAAAGCCGGCCTGAGATGTTTTAACATACCCGGACTCAGCAGTACACCATCCACACAAGGATTTATTTTTTCAGCTGTTTCCCTCAAATTTATCATTCCCGGAATTGGCCCGTCAAACAATCCATGATCTATTGCAACTATAACTGCATTTTTACTTTTATTGAAAAGTTTTTCTAATCTTAACTCTTTTCCGCTCATATTAAAATTTATTATTGATGAATACTGTTATTTTTATATACTTTGATTTATTTCTTTTCACTTAAAATATTCCACAAGAGTTCTTCGAACTGCTCAATACCCGTATAAGGTTTACGCTGGTAGCTGTTTATTTTTGTCATTACCAGATTATATTCAGGCATTACAACACAAAATTGTCCTCCGTTGCCACTCATGTACCAAAGGGTATTCCCCTGATCATTAGGTATTCCCCTCCAGGCTAATCCATATTTGCTTTTGGATTGTTTATCTGAAGAAGCATTGGGGTTCATATCCATAACAGGAATAGAGATAGGTATTCTGCATTCTTTAGCATATTCATATGGAATAAGTTGTTCCCCCTTCCATTGTCCATCATTAAGGTACAGGTATCCTACACGCGCCAGATCACGGGCCGTCCAGTTAGAAAATGCATATCCGCCCACCACTTTAACTTTCTTTCCATTTGCACAGATAATTTCCAGGTTGTGGTGATTCCATTTCATGGTATCCTGAGCATTAATTGGAATTAAAATTCTTTCGTTAAAGACTTCTCCGAGATCTTTGCCATAGATATATGTCAGGGCGGTGGCTACCTGATGTAAATGATCATTATGATAGCGGCTTTCAATGCCCGGTTTCATGTTACCGGGATCGTAATACCTGCCTTTTGTAATTGTGGATTTAATTCCGGAGCTTGCTGTTATTAAATGTCTGAAGGTGATTTCATCGGTATAGGGACCTACCTCGAAATCAGGATAGAATTCTTTGACTTTTGAATCAAGGCTCCCTATCAACCCGTCTTTTAAGGCCAATCCCAATATAGCGCCGGTAACAGACTTTGTTATTGACTGTACTTCAAATCTTTTATTGGCATCACCTCCATAATTCCATTCGGCTATGAGGTAGCCTTTATATATCAATACTCCATTAGCTTCAGCTTTTTTCATCAGAGAATCTATTTGTGCCAATGCCTGCATGTTAAAACCTGCTTTTTCAGGATCAGTTTTTTCCCATTCTTTCTCAGGGAAAACACTCTTTGATACCCTGGCATTGCATCCTGCAAACAGGATCAATATTATTATAGCAGAAAGCACTCTCATATTCATAAATGATGATGTTAGAGGATAAATCTTACAAATATTTATTTCACTCCTATATTAGGCAGCATGTTAATTCTATCTCCACTTTAATATTTACAACTACTTTATTATCAGAACAATATATTTTTATAGAATTGATTGATTTAGAATTTATATTGAGGAATTTTCATCCATTCTCCATCCCTGAGGGCTGACTTATGGGCAACAATTCCGCCTACAGTCATATTAAGGGCCATTGCAATATCGACAAGTGGTTTACGGTCTTCAAGAATTGCTGTAACGAATTCTTGCATAAGCAGGCCATGAGACCCACCATGTCCACCTGCAGGTACTCCCGGGGGAAGAGGTGGACGGGTTATGTCAGGTAAATTTGTTTCGATTCCTTCATATTTATCATAGTAGGAACCTTTTGTTCCTCTGACCCTGCCGGTTTCTGAACCGTATCCATGACCTGGTGTGTCACTGCTTCTTCCCATTCGGGCCATGCCGCCTTCACTGGTACGGTAAAGAGAGATTTCGGTTTGAAATGGATTATTATAAGGATTATTCCCGGGTTGATATTTTGGCAGGCTGCTTTTCATTCCCAGACAGGAAACTTCAAGAAAAGTTCCATTAGTGACACCTATATAATATGCATCTGAGTGAGTAGGATACCACTGTGGTGGCCCCCCGTTTCTCCAGTTATTGTAAGATCCTATACCCGGTTTATTTGGATCAGCATAATGCCAGTATTCCCCTTCAGCATATACAATCTTCCCAAATCCTCCGGCATTGTATATTTGACGCATTGCATAAAGATTGGCCCTGAACATTGATGTCTCGAACATCATATATTTTAAACCGCTTTTTTTCACTGCCTCAAATAATTTTTCGGCATCCTCCAACGAGCCATATACGGCAGGAACAGCTGATGCAACATGCTTACCATGATTCAGAACTTCAATACAATGCCTTGGATGGCTTGGAGCATCAGTAGCAACGAATACTGCCTCTATATTGTCGTCCTTAACAAGTTCTTCCAATGAAGGATAGGTCTTTTTGCAGTTGGTTACCCTGGCCAGTTCTGCGCAGCGGTCGGGGAAGAGGTCACTCACTGCTACAATTTCAACATTAGGGTGATTTTGGAACCCAAATGATGCCCCAAACCGGCTTACTCCGTAACCTACAATTCCTACGCGGACTTTACGGTCAGAAACGGGTTGCCATACTTTTGTACTGGTTTCACCACCAGTATCTTCAAATCCCTGTATTACTGGTTGTGCTGTCTTTTTCCCACCGGTACAGGATATCTGATTAATTCCTAACATACTTGCACCTACTCCAAGTCCTGTGAGTTTTATGAATTGCCGTCTGTTAGATTGCTCATTTGTAAGTTTTGCATTCATCTTTTATTTAATTAAAATTATTACTCCTAAATATATCCTATATCCCGGCCTGACATATTTTGGGGGTACCATATATCTGTACCGCTTTTACCCGGTATGCTCTTATGAAATTTTTATTCTTTTACAAAAAATTTATAGATGGTAGTTTCCTCATATTTGTCATCCGGATTTAATATTGCGGATGGAAACTCAGGATGATTTGGAGAATCAGGATAAAATTGGGTTTCCAGACAAAAGCCTCCATATTTTGGGTATTTAATTCCTGACTTGCCGGTTATGGATGAATTGAGAAAATTTGCTGTATATAATTGCATCCCAGGTTTAGTTGTTCTTACTTCAATACCTCTTCCTGTTAAGGGATCAATAACTTCAGCAGCCAGCGATAACCTGCCTTCATCTTTGTTCAAAACATAATTGTGGTCATAACCTCCGGGAACCTGGTTGATATCCTGTCCAATCTTCTTTAATGTTAAAAAATCCAATGGACCTCCGGCAATTTCAATTATTTTTCCGGTAGGGATCAGTGCTTCATCAGCCTCCGTAATCTCTTTGGCATTGATATAAAGCTGGTGATCAAGTATAGTAGGGGATTTTGCTCCGGATAAATTAAAGTAACTATGGTTGGTAAGATTAATTGCCGTTGCTTTATCAGTCGAAGCGGAATAATCGATTATCAACTCATTATCAGAAGTAACAGTATAAGTTACGTGAACTTTAAGGTTTCCGGGATATCCTTCCTCCCCATCTTTACTCTCATAAAAAAGTACAAGGGAGGAGTCATTCACTGAAACCACATTCCAGATTTTCTTATTAAATCCAACTTTCCCGCCATGTATTGAATTACCATTATTATTAGGTTCCAATTTAAAGGTCTCATCATTGATTGTGAATTGCGCATTAGCTATTCTGTTTGCATAGCGTCCTACGATACATCCAAAATATGGATGAGAAACTCTTAAATAGTGTTCTACTGAATCAAAACCTAAGGCTATATCATCGAATTTACCATCTTTATCCGGTACAATTATGTGAGTTATTGTAGCTCCGTAATTTAGAATTTTGACTACCATACCATTTTTATTGGTAAGGCTGAAATGAGATATATTACCTTCGGCTAATTGATAATGCATGCTTTTAGCAGGCTCTTCTTTATTTTTATTGTTTGACATACACGCAAATAGTAAAAAAATTAATGAAAAAAAATATATTGGTCGCATTCTGCAGGCTTGTTTAGATGATAGACAATAATTTTATCGTGGTGAATCCTTAATCATTCTGTTAATTACATTAGCTGTAATTTTTTGGAGATTGGCATTCACTCCAAAAGTTCTTCCTCCAGGATTATGACCTGCCGGTGCTGAGCGGCTATGCGGGTCCCTGGTATACAGATGCGGTGGTTCTTCCATGCCCCCGTCACCCGCGGGTATATGTCCCGGAGGTTGTGACAGGCCTTCAGCCCACCAGCAAGTTCCGGCGTTAAATACCCAGTTACCTTTTGGGCAAGGGTATACGACACCGGAATGAAGTCTCTCACTCTGTGACAATTCGCTTTCAGCAACAACGACCAGGCCTTCTATGTTTGGTGTTGGCGGCCCGTGGAATTCCCAGCCAATGATTGCAGGTATCTTATCCCCGTCTTTCATACCTGTACCTTCATAAATCCAATGGCCTGAATTTTTCACCACCCAGTCGCCATAGCCTACACCGTAGGATGTCACTCCCATCAGCTGTTCTTCATCAGGAAAGACAACATTAGGTGTCTTGGCATACACACGGCCCGGGACACCCAGGAAGCTATCGTAAAACTGAATTTCACCGGAAAGGGCATTACCGCAGAAGAAAGCAAAACTTAATCCGTTGTCACGTGCCTTTATTGCTTCGTCAAACATTTTCCTCGACCAGTATTCGTCATGCCCCATAGAGATAAATACCTTGCTCCTTTCTAAGACTTCCGGGTCGAAGTGGAGGTCGAGGTTTGAGCAGTAGGTTACATCATATCCCTGTTGTTCGAGCCAGAATACCATAGGATGTTCCCACAGCAGAAATTCCCCTGAACCTGCTGAAAGAGGAGCATCTATCATTTGGGAATACTTGGCATACGGCCTGTCAAAGCTTACCCTGACATTTGGGCCGGTGTACCATACATACGGGCTGCCGTCGTCGTATAACGAATCCCTTGAAGGCCACTTATTGTAGGCTTGCCATGTCAGGTCGCTTACCTGGCATAAAACATCGGATTTGCGACGTTCTTTAACGACAAAGATCACATAACTCTGCTTTCCGAATTTTTCATCACACGAGAGTTTACCCAGGTAAATACCGCTGGGCCAGTCCTGAGGTATTGTAAAAGTAGTTGCAGTTTCCCAGTTACACTCCCTAAGCCTTTCAATGGTCATCATAGGGACAGTTTGTGTTTTACCGGCAAATGAACCCAGGCGGGCCATATGTCTGCCACCTGTCCCACCGTAATAACCCATACGGTATATATCTATTACAAATCGTCCCGGAGGATCCATACTTACTTTAAAATCAATGCTTTCACCGGGATACAAACTGGTTTTGGTTACAAAGCCCTCAATAGCCAGTGACCTCAGATAACGGATCATAGGGTAGGAGGCCATTGTAACAGGGGTATCAAACCCTGTAAACTGAAGTTGCCATTCAACTGTTCCCTGTTTGCTGTTCTCGATTTCAACCGGACCACCTTTTTTTTGAGATGCCTGGCCAGCAAATCCGGCAAAGGGCATCATAGCTCCCCCCAAGCCGGCGAGAGTAGTATTTTTAATCAAGGATCTTCTTGATATTTTGGATTCAGTATTCTTCATAATTATTTGTTTAAAACTATCTTCTCCCCTTTGTAATATATAGGGGTATCAGAATTTATATTGGGGAATTTTCATCCATTCACCGCCTTTCATGGCGGATTGATGAGCAACAATTCCTCCGACTGTCATATTGAGTGCCATGGCAACATCAACAAGTGGTTTACGGTCCAGAAGAATTGCAGTTACAAATTCATCCATAAGCCGTCCGTGGGATCCCCCATGTCCACCGGCCTCTACTCCGGGAGGAAGAGGAGGACGTTCGATATCAGGAAGATTTTTTTCAAGGCCATCGTACTTGTCATAATATGATCCTTTTGTACCCCTTACCCTTCCGGTTTCAGAACCATAACCATGGCCACGGGTATCAGAACTACGTCCCATTCTGGCCATTCCCCCTTCACTGGTACGGTGCAGTGCAATCTCTGTTGCAAAAGGATTGTTATACTTATTTTGGTGATAGCGTTCCATTGTACTTGGCATTCCCAGGCAGGATACTTCTGTAAAAGTGTGATCTGTAACGCCAATATAATATGCATCGGAATGAGTCGGATACCACTGGGGGGGCATACCATGCCTCCAGCCTTCATAAGAATCTATACCTTTTTCTGAATAATGCCAATATTCTCCTTCTGCGTAAACAATTTTTCCAAAGCCCCCGGCTTTGTATATCTGTCTCATAGCATAAAGGTTTTCGCGGAACATTGAGGTTTCGAACATCATGTATTTCATTCCGGTTCTTTTTACTGTTTCATACAATCTGTCTGCATCTTCCAAAGAGCCAAATACTGCAGGAACAGCTGATGCAACATGTTTGCCATGATTTAATACCTCGATACAGTGACGAGCATGACTTGGAGCATCAGTAGCAACAAAGACAGCTTCAATACTGTCATCTTTTACCAATTCTTCCAATGATGGATAAGTTTTTTTTGCTTTAGTCACTTCCGCCAGCTTAGCACATTTTTCGGGATCAAGGTCACTAACAGCCACTATTTCAACATTGGGATGATTCTGAAAACCGAATGCAGCGGCAAAACGGCTAACTCCATATCCAACAAGACCTACTTTAACTTTACGGTCAGAAACGGGTTGCCATACTTTTGTCGTGGTTTCAATTCCGGTATCTTCAAATCCCTGAATTACCGGTTGCGCTGTTTTTTTTCCACCGGTACAGGCTATTTGGTTAAGGCCTATCACACCGGCGCCAACCCCAAGTCCGGTAAGTTTTATAAAATTGCGACGATTGGTTGTCTCTTTATTTTTCATGTTATATAATATTATTTTTTTTTATAAGTATCTAAACAGTAAAACTTTACCTTGGTGAATCTTTTATCATCCTGTTAATTACATTAGCTGTAATTTTTTGGAGATTGGCATTCACTCCAAAAGTTCTTCCTCCAGGATTATGACCTGCCGGTGCTGAGCGGCTATGCGGGTCCCTGGTATACAGATGCGGTGGTTCTTCCATGCCCCCGTCACCCGCGGGTATATGTCCCGGAGGTTGTGACAGGCCTTCAGCCCACCAGCAAGTTCCGGCGTTAAATACCCAGTTACCTTTTGGGCAAGGGTATACGACACCGGAATGAAGTCTCTCACTCTGTGACAATTCGCTTTCAGCAACAACGACCAGGCCTTCTATGTTTGGTGTTGGCGGCCCGTGGAATTCCCAGCCAATGATTGCAGGTATCTTATCCCCGTCTTTCATACCTGTACCTTCATAAATCCAATGGCCTGAATTTTTCACCACCCAGTCGCCATAGCCTACACCGTAGGATGTCACTCCCATCAGCTGTTCTTCATCAGGAAAGACAACATTAGGTGTCTTGGCATACACACGGCCCGGGACACCCAGGAAGCTATCGTAAAACTGAATTTCACCGGAAAGGGCATTACCGCAGAAGAAAGCAAAACTTAATCCGTTGTCACGTGCCTTTATTGCTTCGTCAAACATTTTCCTCGACCAGTATTCGTCATGCCCCATAGAGATAAATACCTTGCTCCTTTCTAAGACTTCCGGGTCGAAGTGGAGGTCGAGGTTTGAGCAGTAGGTTACATCATATCCCTGTTGTTCGAGCCAGAATACCATAGGATGTTCCCACAGCAGAAATTCCCCTGAACCTGCTGAAAGAGGAGCATCTATCATTTGGGAATACTTGGCATACGGCCTGTCAAAGCTTACCCTGACATTTGGGCCGGTGTACCATACATACGGGCTGCCGTCGTCGTATAACGAATCCCTTGAAGGCCACTTATTGTAGGCTTGCCATGTCAGGTCGCTTACCTGGCATAAAACATCGGATTTGCGACGTTCTTTAACGACAAAGATCACATAACTCTGCTTTCCGAATTTTTCATCACACGAGAGTTTACCCAGGTAAATACCGCTGGGCCAGTCCTGAGGTATTGTAAAAGTAGTTGCAGTTTCCCAGTTACACTCCCTAAGCCTTTCAATGGTCATCATAGGGACAGTTTGTGTTTTACCGGCAAATGAACCCAGGCGGGCCATATGTCTGCCACCTGTCCCACCGTAATAACCCATACGGTATATATCTATTACAAATCGTCCCGGAGGATCCATACTTACTTTAAAATCAATGCTTTCACCGGGATACAAACTGGTTTTGGTTACAAAGCCCTCAATAGCCAGTGACCTCAGATAACGGATCATAGGGTAGGAGGCCATTGTAACAGGGGTATCAAACCCTGTAAACTGAAGTTGCCATTCAACTGTTCCCTGTTTGCTGTTCTCCTCTGCTATTAAACCGGACTTAATACTCTTCGGTGACGCTCCCTTGAAGTTTTCCATGGGGAGTATTGTAGTTCCTATTCCTGCAAGTGCAGTGTTTTTAAGTAGAGTACGCCGCGTTATTCCTGACGATTTTTTATCCATTTTTTATTTAATTATTTATTCAATATTCTTGTTTCATTAATTATTGATAATATTAAACATTTCAAAGAGATTTTATGCTACTGTCAGATAATAAATTCCAGTAAATGTTACGATATAAATGTACATAAAGAAAAGTTTTAATTCGTTCAAATTTAACATTATATCATTTAAAAATTTTTAAATATCTGTATTCTAATAATTTACTTCTGAAATGAACTTTGAATGTCTAAATAATTACATGAAAACAAGTTAAATATACAATATTTATATATTAGTTTTTTACATACTATATTGAGGAATTTTCAATACTTCTCCTCCTTTTAAAGCTGACTCATGTGCTATAATTCCTGATACGGTCATATTCAAAGCCATAATAATATCAACCAGAGGTTTACGATCCTGAATTATTGACATGACGAATTCATTCATCAAAGGCCCGTGCGAACCACCGTGACCACCGGCTGGTACACCTGGAGGAATAGGTGGCCTGTTCAGATCAGGAAGATTTTTTTCATAACCAACATATTTTTTATCATAGAATCCATAAGATCCCTTTTCTCCCTGAACCCTGCCTGTCTCGGATATTAATCCGGGAGTAGATGTTCTCGCCATTCTTGCCATCCCTCCTTCATCGGTCCTGAATAATGCAATCTCCTCTCTAAATGGATTTTTATATTGATTATCCGCGGAACCATCTGGATTTCTTAACCGGCCATAACATGATACTTCCGTAAATGATTTATCAGTAACCCCATTATAATAAGCATTGTTATGGGTCGGATACCACATAGCCGGCATGCCGGAGCGCCAGTTTTTATAAGACCCTACACCTCCTCCACTACCGGAAAGGCTGGGGCCATGATAATATTCGCCTTCAGCATATGTAATTTTGCCAAATCCCCCTGCCATATAAATTTGTCTCATTGCATAAAGGTCAGCACGAAAACATGATGTCTCGAATAACATGTATTTCAAACCGCTTTTTTTAACGGCTTCCAATAACATATCCGCTTCTTCCAAAGATCCAAATACAGCAGGTACAGCTGTAGCAACATGTTTGCCATGTTCCAAAACCAATTTTGCATGTCTTGCATGACTTGGTGCATCAGTTGCACAGAATATAGCTTCAATACTATCATCTTTAACCATTTCCTCTAATGAGGGGTATGTCTTTTTACAATTAGTTTCTTTTGCAAGTTCAGCACACCTGTCAGGGAAAAGATCACTAACTGCCACTACTTCGACATTAGGGTGATTTTGGAATCCGAATAAAGCACCAAATTTACATGCACCATAACCTACAAGGCCTACACGTAATTTTCGGTCTGAGAAAGGTTCCCATCCTTCTGATGGATCTCTCTCTGCAGGAGTGGTTTCAAATCCGGGTATGACGGATTCTGTTTTCTCACTACTTTTTTGTGTACAACCAAATTGCTGTAGTCCGATAGCTGCAGCTCCGAGTCCTGTTATTCTCAGAAAGTCACGACGTCCGGATAACTGTTCGGATTTTTTATTTTTCATTTTGTTAAAATTAATTATTTTCAAATGTATTATTTAACCTGCCCCGATGGCCACCGGGGGGATACGGATATGTTTTAATCATACTCTGATATTCCGATTTTAATCGGGATACTCATTTCATTTTAATAATTTTTTTATTTATAATTTGTATTGGGGGACTTTCAACCATTCACCATCTTTCATGGCTGATTGGTGAGCAACAATACCTCCTGTTGTCATGTTCAGGGACATGGCAATATCAACAAGCGGCTTTCGGTCTTCTAAAATGGACAATACAAATTCATTCATAAGAGGGCCGTGAGAACCGCCATGACCTCCTGCAGGTACTCCGGGAGGTAAGGGAGGGCGGGATAAATCAGGCAGTTGTTCTACTAATCCCTGATATTCATCGTAATATGATCCCATTTGTCCTCGTGCCCTTCCTGTTTCGGCGCCAAAGCCCGGTGTGTCCCAACTTACTGCCATTCTTGATATTCCTCCATCACTGGTACGAAACATTGCAATTTCAGTTGCAAAAGGATTATTATACCTGTTATTTCCGGGTTGGTTTGCTTCTCTCTGACTTGGCATCCCAAGACAGGAGACTTCAGTGAAAGTGCCTTCTGTAACCCCAATGTAATATGCATTGGAGTGTGTAGGGTACCACTGTGGTGGCAATCCATCACGCCATCCAAGATATGAACCGGGAACAATAGGTCCCTTGTTTGCCGGTGGTGGTTGGGGTGCCTGTACCCTGGTACTGGGGCCGTGAAAATATTCACCCTCAGTATAAATCAGTTTACCAAAGCCACCAGCCTGGTAAATTTGCCGCATAGCATAAAGGTTTCTCCGAAACATTGAAGTTTCGAACATCATGTATTTGAGTCCACTTCGTTTGACAACTTCAAATAACTCATCAGCATCTTCAAGAGACCCAAAAACAGCCGGAACAGCTGTAGCTACATGCTTGCCATGATTTAAGACCTCTATACAATGTTTTTTGTGGCTGGGAGCGTCAGTAGCAACAAAGACTGCCTCAATATTATCATCTTTGACGAGTTCTTCCAGTGAAGGGTAGGTTTTTTTTGATCCTGTAATTTTTGCCAATTCCTCACAACGCTCAGGAAATAAGTCGCTTACAGCAACTACTTCAACATTGGGATGATTTTGAAAACCAAAATCTGCTCCAAATTTACTTCTGCCATACCCTACAATTCCGACTCGGATTTTACGATCGGAAACAGGTGTCCATCCTTTATAAAGGTCTGCATTTGGCGTTTCACGTTCAAATCCCTGTATAGCTGGGGGAGCAATTTTTTTGCTGCTACTACATGATGAATGGGCAAATCCAAAAAGGCCTGCTCCAATTCCAAGACTGCTGATTTTAATGAAATTACGCCGGTTAAATTCATTTAAGGCTGAAGGATTATTCATTTTAAAATATTTTGTTATTTAGAAATTAGACATTCAATTATACCCTGAATCATCTTTTATGAATATAAAATCATTATAACAAATTTCATATCCTTTTGATAAACATGATATAACTGAATGTCTATGTGTTTTAGATTATATAACTATTCAATTTCTAATTAACTATTATTGCCAGCCTGGATTTTGTATCAGCACTGAAACTCCATCAACTACACTCAGGTCAATCTGGGTAACAGGTATAGGAAAATATTCATGTTTATTCCTGGCAAAATCTCCTTTCAGGTAGTTATTATTAGTGTTGGAAAGCCTTGGTCCTTCACGGTCCAGAAAAGCATTTAATTCTGCAACAATGTCAGTATCCAGGTTACCCTCATCATAACGTACCAAATCGAAAAAGCGATGGTGTTCACATCCGAGCTCCAGCCTTCTTTCGAAATGTACTGCTTTCCGGGCATAAGTTTTTCCATTGGCCTGAAAATGACCGTTATAAAGGCCTACTTTATAATTAGCTGCAGGTACATCAGAAAAACCGGCCATAGGCTGGCTGTTATCGATATATTTATATACCCATGAAACCGGATTGGCAGCCCGTGCCCTGACTATGTTTACGTACTCCTCAGCTTTTGCCAGGCTACCAACTTCAACCTCACACTCTGCTGCCCACAATAGTACATCGGCAAAACGAATAATATTGTAAGGATTATTGGAAGAACCGCCTGTTCCCTGGTCCCTGCTTTTAGTTGCCTGTTCAACAATATTTTTTAAGACGTTGTATGGCCCTGAATTGAACTGGTTTCTGACCCATGCTTTCCCGGGATGCACTCCCCAGTCGCGATATGGAATTCCTCTTCTGCCAACACTCCAGTCCAGACGTGAATCCAGTGTACCCTGATATGGAGTAAAAGGATCGCTTGAACTTAAATTATTATCATGAGGGATAGGCGTCAGATGATAAGTGTCAACTAATGGTAATCCGGTTGTCGGATCAGTCTGGTGAGCATCCACAAAGTCGTATGTTGGTTGACCCCAACCATAGCAGCATGTGGCCGGCCCTCCATAGGTTCCATTGTACTGGTCTCTTGGATTACCGTTACCTGATTTTGCCAGGTCACTAACATCCATCTGAATTGTAAATACAGCTTCCTTACTGTTCCTGCCTCTCTGAATAAAATTGAGATTATACTGTTCCTGTAATCCATATTTCAGGCCATTGGATGTTTTGCCATTGGCAATGACATCTTCCAGAACAGTTTTTGCATCAGAAAATTTCTGCTGAAAAATGTAGACCTTTGCCAGCATTGCCTTGGCTGCCCATTTATTTGCCCTGCCAGCCTGACTTTTTGTTTCTGTAAGATTCTCAGCGGCAAATTTCAGATCAGCCTCTATGTTTGGATAAATATCAACATTATTTGGAACGAAAAAGTTGCGATCGCTATAAGTAACAGTTTCGTCGATCCACGGAACATTTCTAAAAAACCTGACTAATTCGTGGTAATACACAGCACGCAAAAATTTAGCTTCTGCTTCAATTTGCTTCAAATTATTAGCATTTCCTCCCTGGATCAGGGGCAACATCTGCAGCGTTGCATTGCACCGGTTAACTCCGGTATAATTATGTACCCATAGGCTGTTAACATCACCTTCGGCTATGCTATACATAAAGGCATCAAAAATACTGGCACCCGTCTCAGTACCTTGTCTTACTTCATCAGCACCCCTGAGCCGGCCAATCCCAATAAGATAGTTTCCATTTGCCAGATTAGAGTATGCCCCGATTAATAATTTATCAGCTCCCTGTTCATTTGCCAGAACAGATTGACTTAATGAACCGTATGGTTCAACATCCAGAAAACTTTCCTGGCAGGACCATATTGTCAATGAAAAAATGAGAAAAACTGATATAAAATATTTAAAATAATTTTTCATAATTGCAATTTTTAAATGGTTAATATATTTAAAATGCTATACTTAGTCCAAATATGAGGTTTAGCTCGTTATTTGGGTAGCTACCCAGGTCTACACCAAATACAGATGAACTGCCTCCAATGAATTCCGGATCTAAACCTGTATACTTTGTCAATGTAAACAGATTGGCCAATGTTGCAGATAATCTCACTTTAGAAATGTTTATCCTTTTCAACAATTGCGGATCAATTGTATATCCCAACTGCAAAGTTTTTAGTTTAAGGAATGAGCCGTCCTCTACATAAAATGAATTCATTGTACCAGAAGAACTAAACGTCCCTGCGGTTTCCAGTCTTGGAATATTGGTATTCTTATTATCAGGTGTCCAGGCATTCAGTAATTCCCTGCTTTTATTTGTTGTCGGATAGAATGACATAAAATAAAGGTAGGATCTGTTTAAATTAGCTATTTTATTACCTACCGAACCATAAAAGAACGTATAAAGGTCAAAATTTTTGTAAGCCATCGTAATATTAAGACCGCCGGTGAAGTCAGGGTTCGGATCTCCAAGATGTACACGGTCTTCAATTGTAATTTTATTGTCACCATCAACATCTTCATACCTGAACCGTCCCGGAGCAGCAGCATCCTGAGTAGGAGCACTGGCCACTTCTTCATCACTGTTAAACAATCCAATCACATTATATCCATAGAATGAACTTACAGGATGTCCTTCTTCATTACGTACCGGGGTACCAACCCCCTGCCAGCTACCCGAGCCAAAATAACCCGGATCCGGAACATCTACAACTTCATTTTTATAGTTTGTTACATTCAGTCCGACAGAATATTTGAAATCAGCTACATTTCCCCTGTATTCTATAGAACCGTCAAAACCGCTATTTTGAATGTCTCCTATATTAACAGTCGGAGCCGTTGAACCTGCAATAATTACTGCAGGTAATTGTTCTGAAAACAACAAGCCTGCAATTGATTTTTTGTAATATTCTAAAGAGAAGTCCAGTTTATTATCAAACATTGTTGCATCAAATCCGATATTTGTAACAATATTTTCTTCCCAACTTGTTGCCAGGTTACCAATTCTTGAAACATAAAAACCCTGAACTTCTCCAGTACCAGATGCCATAATATCATAATAACTACCGGTAACACTTGCACCATATAAGTTAAAAGAGTTTGCTGCGCTGACATTGTTTTGAGATCCTAATATACCGTAACTTGCCCGTATTTTAAGGTCATCGAGCCAACTTATGTTCATAAAGCTTTCCTGTGAGATTCTCCATGCTGCTGAAAATGCCGGGAATACACCATATCTTGAATCAGGACCAAATCTTGATGAGCCGTCCCTACGTAAGGTCGCTCCCAGCAAATATTTATCGTTAAAGCTGTAATCCAGCCTCCCAAATAATGAGAACAGTGTTTCCTCACCAACGGAACTGCTGTTATTGACTGCTTCCGTTCCGCCAGCTAAAGTAAGATAGGTTTTAGCTTCTGAAAAGAATGTTGTCCTGCTTCCATTTACACTACCTGAAGCGTATTTTATTGCTTCAGAACCGATCAAAACCTCAAGATTATGAACGCCAAATGTTTTTTGATAATTAAGGGTGTTAGTAAATGTCATGGTACTGCCGTAACCAGCAGTAACGCTAAGAGAATTCGGACTTGTATTGGCCTGTACATTTTCAACCTGGGTAGTTGAAAAATTCAAGGTATAATCATTACTGATATTATATCCTATACTGGTCCTGGCTGTAAAATCTTTTAAGAAATCGAGCTCTGCATAAGCATTACCAATTATATACCAGTCGTAAGGAACATCCCTTGCAACATTACGGTCCTGAGCAGCAACAGGATTTTGTCCGTCACCAAGTTCAGGGCCACCGAATGTACCTCCGTAATTTCCCATAATATCATAAAGAGGTACAATTGGCTGTTGTTTTACTGTTTCTACAATACCCCCAAACTGGGAGTTTTCTCCAAAACCCTGATTATTTCTGTGAAGTATGTTGGCGTTTTCACCAATCCTTAAATTTTTTCCAATTGTGAACTCTGTATTAACACGTGCAGAATATCTTTTCAGGTCTGTATTGAGCAAAGTACCTTGCTGGTGCAGATATCCTAATGCAAAGAGATATTTGGATTTATTAGTTCCTCCACTGGCTGTTACATTATGCTCTGTTGTTGGGGCTCTTTTAAAGAGTGCATGGAACCAGTCTGTTCCTTCTTTGTTGATTTCCTGGATTAAATAGTTTTTTCCTTTATTCGGGCTTTCATAAAAGTATAAAGAAGGATCGACTTTAGGATCACCTGCAAATGCAACTCCTGCCCCCTGAGGCCCCCTGTACATGTAATCAGGCATACCGTTTGCAAATCTGGGATTTCCCGGAAAGGCACGGTTATAAACGGTCATGTATTCCTCTGAATTTAAAATATTCCATGGGTCTCCGGGTAGAGGGAATGTTACTCCATAAGTGCCTTCATAACTGATAGTAGGTTCTCCGGTCTTTCCTTTCTTTGTGGTAACAAGAATTACGCCATTAGCTCCACGAACTCCGTAAATTGAGGCAGCTCCTGCGTCTTTCAAAACCTGAATAGACTCAATGTCATTAGCGCTTATATTATTCAGGTTTTGTTGGATACCGTCTACAATAATTAAAGGGCTTGCGTCACCAAAACTTGAAATACCGCGAATGTTGATCCGCGGAGAATTTCCAGGTACTCCGGATGGCGTGATATTAACACCGGCAGCCATACCCTGAAGGGCCTGGGCAGCAGAGAAGGACTTTACGCTTTGAAGGTTTTCTGTATTAACGACGGCTACAGAACCGGTAATATCTGCTCTTCTTTTGGTGCCGTAACCAATTGCTACTACTTCCCCCAGTCCAATTGTTGACTCTTCCAAACTAACGTTTATTACAGATTGTGTCCCAACTACTATTTCCTGGGATTCCAATCCAACATAAGAAAACACCAAAGTTGCGCCCTCAGGAATATTCGTAAGATTGTATTCTCCATCGGGATTGGTTACGGTGCCCTGGGTAGTACCCTTTATAATAACAGTAACCCCAGGTAATGGCTGGTTATTAATATCTGTGACTTTCCCGGAAACTGCTCGTTGTTGAGAGTTTGTCATTTTCCGGGCTGAGGCCAGGAAATTTTCTCCAAATGAGCCACCATCGGTTCTCAGAACTATATACCGGTCTATCACACTGTAGTCAATACCGGTATCCTCCAGAACTTCATCAAGAATTTCTGAGATTGTAGCGTTTTTCAACTCTAATGTAATATCGTTTAATCCCCGCAGTTCTTCTTTCTGATAATAAAAAAAGAATTCACTCTTTTCTTCTATCTGATTGATCAGTTCCACCATGGTACTGTTTTTAATTGAAATGTCGAGGCGTGTGCTTTGAGAATAGGTGGAAGCTGACACCCCGGCAATGCAAAACAAGAAGATTGTTAATGTCAATTTCATTTTAAACAGAATTTTTTTTAATAGTCGGTTATACCCGGCCTGTTTCTTGTGATTTTTCATAAATTTACATTTTTTTAAAATTTTTACCAATAAAATTTAAATTAAAACAGTGGGTATATATGGGGTATATCCGCTGTTTTTTCACTCACACTTTGTTTAGATAGCAACTACTCCATAGGCAATTATTTTTTTGAAATCGTTATTATATCTTTTTTTTCCAGGTTATTTTCATACTTTACCTTGATAGGCAGGAGAAGACCTATTGCTTTCATAGATTGGTCGATGGGTTTACTTTTAAGCACTGTCCCCGTAAAACGTATATTCTGTGCCTCCTGGTCGGCAAATCTGATCTCAACATTGTACCATCGTTCCATCCTCCTGGCTACATCAACAAGCCTTTCCTGGTCAAATTTAATTTTTCCGTTTATCCAGCTTTCGTAAAACATCGGGTTTACTTTATGTGCAGAAATTTTCATTTGTGGATTATCGGGGATATGAAGCTGATAATTGGGAACGATTTTAGCCACCGCTTGCCCTGTTTTATTATTGACTTGTACTGATCCTTCGATCAGAGTTACCTGACTAAAGTCTTCATCGGAATATGACACTGCCGCAAAGGAAGTGCCTAAAACCTCAACTTCATTGTCTTTCATTTTTACTTTGAATGGTGTCACTCCATGTTTTACTTTAAAAAATGCCTCACCCACCAACTCTACATTGCGGGAATACCTGCCAAAATCGTTACAATATTTTAGTGTTGTACCAGAATTGAGCCAAATATGGGTACCATCGTTTAATGTTATTTCTGACATCTGTCCCA
>CAZJGI010000059.1:9282-20189 GCA_964545315.1 uncultured Prolixibacteraceae bacterium | reverse complement strand
CTGGATTTTAAATTGCTTTTTATAAATTGTGCAACCGGACTTCCTTTTACAAAAGTGGTAAGTACTTTAACCGGAAGTCCCAGATAGGAAGAAATACTGGCAACATTTGTTTCCGCGCTTGTTGCCTGCATCATAAACATATTGCTGCTGTGAACGGGCTGACCGTTAACCGGGGTGATTCTGACACCCATACTTGTTGCTACGGTCAATGCATATTTTGCATTCTTTTTTAATTCCATAATAATTCTGATTTATTTAATTATAAATTTTTAATTTATTGTCAATCAAATAATTAAACTCCTCTTGTAGGATGAGGTTTTATGTCTGTTAATTCTTCAATTTTTACCGGGCGGTGTTCGTCGACTGATTTTCTTGCAGCAATACCGATGAGGCATGACATAGCTCCATCCCGTGTTCCGGCTGAATGTTTATAGGGATCAGCCATGGCAGGATCACGGAAAATTTTATCCTGTAACCTGGTATCACCTCCTCCATGGCCACCTCTTGATGCTTCCACCTTGATCATTTGATGATCGGTATCGAAATTTTTCATTAAAAATATTTCGTCAAATCTTACCTGCCCCGCTGATTTTTGATTCATCTCAGCGGCATGAAGCTCAGCCTGGTTGATTTGTTCCTGCCGGCGCCATGGAAGGTCTTCCCATGATTCCACCCGGCCATCGGTTCCATTGAATGCAATTCTCCATCCTTCATATGGAGAATAAGTTGTCAGGGAATAGTTCACTATTATGCCATTAGCATATTTGATCTGTGCAGACATTTTATCGAAGATGTCAATATCTTCACGCCACAGGCAGTTATCGCGTATATAGCCGTCATATTTTTCATTTTTTACATACAACTCCATGGAGTGTTTGTCTTTTGTAATGTCCCAGAAATACTTGCATTTGTCAGTATATGCACAATTTCTGCAGTTGGCTCCTCTAAATGGATTATTTTTTCCGTAGTGTTCCAATGCTCCGTATGCCATTACCTCAACAGGATCAGAGTCAATAAACCAGTTAAGAAGGTCGAAATGATGTGTAGCCTTATGGACAAGAAGGGATCCACCTTTTTCACGTTCACCGTGCCATCTCCTGAAATATGATGCACCATGATAAATATTAAGGTACCAATGAAAATCTACAGAGGTGATTTTGCCTACTGGTTTTTGTGCCAGTTGCTCCTTTATCGCAGTAAAAAGAGTCCCGTAGCGGTAATTGAACCCGACAGTACACTTTCTGCCTGTTCTTTTTTCGGCATCAAGTATGGCCTGGCATTTTATTTCATCAGTAGTCATAGGCTTTTCAGTCAGTACATCAACTCCCAGTTCCATAGATCTAATAATATATTTATGGTGGGTAGCATCAACAGTTGTCACAATAACCATATCCGGTTTAGTCTCTGCCATCATTTTTTCAAAGTCGGTATAAACCGGGCAGTTTACCTTCATATATTTTTTTGCAAATTCCAGCCTGCCTGGATTTACATCACATAATCCCACAAATTCAACTATGTCGCTGTAATTGTCAATCACTCTTTTTCCCCAGAAGCCCGTGCCTCTTATTCCGGTTCCTACAAGGGCAAGCCTCTTTTTTGATGCTCCGGCAAATGCTGCGCTGACAGGATTGCTGAGTATTGTTGCCCCGGCAGCTATTCCTGCAGTTGTTGATAAGAAATTTCTTCGTTTCATATTGTATGGTTATTAAATTGGAATTTTTAGATAATGTCCATTAATAAATAAGATTTAAACACCCCCGTATGCACTATATCCACCGTCAACAGGAATTACTATACCGGTAACAAAGCTTGATATGTCAGAGAGCAGAAAGAGAGTCGTCCCCTGTAAATCTTCAGGTTCACCGAATTTACCCATTGGGGTATTATCAACAATTTTCTTACCTCGTGGAGAAAAATCTCCTGTTTTTTCATCCGTCACAAGAAAACGGTTTTGCTGGGTAATAAAAAAACCGGGTGCAATTGCATTTACCCTGATGCCAACTTTTGCAAGGTGGACTGCCAGCCATTCTGTAAAATTATTTATTGAAGCTTTGGCAGCTGAGTAAGCAGGAATTTTTGTCAGAGGTTTATAAGAGTTCATTGATGAGATATTCAAAACAACCCCTTTCTTGTTTTTTAGCATGTCACCAGTAAAGACCATGGTAGGCAGCACAGTTCCTTTAAAGTTGAGAGCAAATACTTTATCAAATCCTTCCATCTGTAACCCATAAAATGTATCCGCAAGGTTGTCAATATCTTTCTCCAGCATCTGTTCCACTTTCGTTGTTGCCATAGGGCTATTACCGCCAGCTCCGTTTATAAGTATGTCAATGTCGCCAAGTTGCCTGTTGATTTCAGCTTTTGCCTGTTCCAGGGATGCTTTATCAAGTACATTGGCAGCAACTCCAATTACCTGTGAACCCGACTCTGCAGATATCTCTTTAGCTATTTTGTCAGCTGTCTCCTTGTCTATATCAGCAATTGCCACTTTCATCCCTACTGATGCCATTGCCCTGACTATGGCACTTCCCAAAACGCCTGCTCCTCCTGTTATTACACACACTTTTCCTTTAAGATCTTCAAATGATATTGGTTTCATACTTTATTTATTTAAATTCTTTATAATAATCTACATTTTCTTTTATTACGATATCTATGGCCGTATAGTTTTCCTCAGCAGTTTCCCTTTTTTGTACAACTTGTCTGAAGAGCTTATTAATGGCATTATAACCTTGCTCTTCGGGCCGTTGGCATATTAAAAATTGTACAATATCCTTTTTCAGATATTCTATATTCTCTTTTAACAGATCATGACCGATTATCTTTAAATAACGTATCCCATAATTTTCAATTAATCTTCCCATGAAAAATACTTTGGAATTTGTCACAAAAACACCTTTAATGCTCTTCTCCTGAATTATTTCAAGGACTTTTGGCATCCATTCACTGTTATTTGTATCAGGAACTTCAGTGGTGAAAAGTTTATGGTTATCAGAAGAATTTGCAGAGAACCAATCATAGAAACCTTTTTCCCTCTGTACAAGGTGATTTTGATTGTCCATTTCCCTGGCAAAATGTATTACAAGGATATTTCCTTCGCGAAGAATCATATCGAGGAGCTTTCCCGACACAAGTCCGCTCTGGTATGAATTTTGGCCTATATATCCCAGTTGCCCTGCCTCTTTTATTTCAGAATCAATAAATATAAATGGTATTGATGATTCTTTCAACTGTTTAATAAAAGCCTCAGACTCTTTTTTGAAGAAAGGGGCAAATACTACCCCATGGGGCATTAATTGCATAACTTTTTCAGAAGCATCGACAAAACTTTGCGGATCATTTTGGCTAAAGGTAAACGGGACTACTTCAATGCCGTATTGTGATAGTTCTGAAATTCTTTTTTTTATGCCTATGACCGGCTTATACCAGTATTCGTGAGGGGATGGTGGTTTAGGGAGAAGGGTTGCAAAAACAGCTGATTTTTTCGATGCAAGGGTACTTGCCAGAATATTTGGCTGGTAGTCCATATCCTTTATGATATCCAATATCCTGTTTCTCGTTGCTTCAGCCACCTCGCCGCGATTATGCAATACCCGGTCGACTGTGCCAATCGATACCATCGCTTTTTTTGCAATATCCTTAATTCGTATTTGTTTATTCGCTTCTATAACAGATTAATTTATAATTAATTATTAATTTAGAATAAGTCTATGGGAATACAAAATTAAGAAATTTTATTTGTTTTCGTGTTCGTACACGGAAAAAAGCGATATGTGTTTTGAAATTATTCTATTCAGGTGAAGAATCGAGCAAATGCGGATTTTTCAGCATATACTTAATAAACCGGAATAATTTTCCCCCATGTGATCCGTCAACAACTCTGTGGTCGAGCGTTGCAGAAAGTATTAATATTTTTCTGGGAACTATTTCGTCATTTATTACTACAGGCTTTTTATAAACTTTCCCTATAATCATTACTACCGAAACGTTTGACGACGGCAGAAGAGCTCCGTAACCTGTGTCAAGCCCCAGTGTACCTATGTTGGATACCACATATGAACCAAAACTGTCGGAAGAAAGATTAACCCAGGGAAATGATAATCCCCAGTCGATAGTAACTATTTTATAAATATTGAAAATCCAGTTGCGCAAAGGCCATGGCAAAGAGGATAAGAAATGTTTGGATTTCATTGTTTTATTTTCGTCACCCTGCCGTGATTCCTTTATTTTGTCGGCAATAATTTTAGAAATTTCTGAAACAGTCAGACGGTCAGCATTTTCAATTTTTACTGAACCCATCTCATCAGCTTTTAAAAGAACACTTACCATACCGTCTATTTTCTTTCGCTTAATGACTTTCCCTCTTCTGATATAAGTGTTTAATTCAGGTACTTCATCTCTTAATGCTCTTCCTATTATCAGGGTAATAAGTTGAGTTATGGTAGTTTTTACACCTTGCTTGCGTTTTTCTGCAATAAATGTTTCAATGTCAGTGACATCAAGCTCGACAGATCCGTAAATTTTGGAATCTCTGGGTTTTCTGTATATTGATGATGCTACTTTCCTCCAGTCAGTATTGAACTCATTTAATTGGTGTTTCATATGATTCAAATTTATTATTTTCAAAGGTATCATATAGCCTGCCCCGATGGCCATCGGGGGAACTCGCATATGTTTTAATCATACTCTTAGGTCCGGATTTTAATCGGGATGCTCGTTTCATGCATAATGTCCTTTTTATCTGTTTTTATTTTATATTGATGAATATCAATTGTCAGCCCTCCTGATAAAATAAGAATTCTTTGAGTAGTATTATCGTGTTATTTAAAAGGATGGAAATCAGTTTAATGCATTTTAAATTCATCAAAAAGATTTTTTTTTTGCCTCTTTTATGCCTGAATCAACTATCAAATTTTATTTTCAGTAAATGTAATGTTTTATTTTTATAGTTATAATCATTTTATATTTTTATACCGGATTGCATTGAGATTCAACAATTGAGGAGATATGGAAGAGGTTGACAGGACTGCTTTGTAATATTTAATGTTTTAAATAACGATGGAATATCCCGGACAAAGATCCAATTTCAGGTGGGTAATAGCAGCTTTACTATTTTATTCCACAACCATAGTATATTTTGACAGGGTAATACTTGGAATTCTTGCACCTTATTTATCCCAAGAATTCGGCTGGAGCGAACAGGAGTATGGATATATTGTTTTTGCTTTTCAGCTTACCTATGCTATAGGGCCTCTTTTTGTTGGATATATTATTGACCGTATAGGTACGCGAAAAGGTTTTTCTCTTGCTGTTTTAATTTGGGGGCTTGCAAGTATTTCCCATGCTGCTGCACATAGCTGGATCGGATTTGCTCTTGCCAGGATGGGGCTGGGAATAGGGCAATCTGCAAATTTTCCGGCAAGTATTAAAACAGTTGCTGAATGGTTCCCTCAAAAGGACAGGGCATATGTGACCGGCCTTTTTAACGGAGGCTCAAATGTGGGACAGATAATCGCCCCGTTACTTATACCGGTGATCCTGTATTTTTTTGTTTCATGGCAATTTGTTTTTCTGGTATCTTTGGTTTTTAGTGTAATATGGTTGATATTATGGCTTAATCTATATAAAAAACCCCATGAAAGCCGCTTTGTTAATGAGGGGGAACTGAATTATATCCGGAGTGGACATACTGATGCAGAAGAGAACAAAATTCCATGGAGGAAGCTTATTCGCTACAAACAGACCTGGGTGGTGGCACTTGGTAAACTTTTTGCTGATCCTGTTTGGTATTTTTATCTTTTTTGGGGTGCAAAATTTTTGAATTCAAAATTCGGGATTGAATTAAAAGGCTTGGCAATACCCTTGATAATTATTTATATCATAGCCTGGCTGGGAGGTATATCCGGGGGCGCTGTATCCTCATTTCTACTGAAAAAAGGAAAAACTTTAAATGCCGCACGCAAAAGGACTATGCTGGGTACAGCTTTACTTGTCTTACCTGTTATGCTGGTGCCATTTACAGGCTCTTTGCCATTAAGTGTTGCACTTATTGCACTGGCTGCAGCAGCCCATAATTCATGGTCTGCAAATATTTTCACAGTCGCTTCTGACTTGTTCCCTAAAAATGCAGTGGGCTCAGTAATAGGGTTTTCTACCACTGTCAGCTCATTTATGTCTATGGGCACTTCCCTGTTAATAGGATACGTGCTTAATGAAGCCGGTACTGAAGGATACGTATTCCCTTTTGTTATTGCTGCTTTTGGATATCTTACAGGATTACTCGTCATTCATTTGATATCTCCCGGCCTGAAACCGGTTATAACTGATAAAAGTGAATTAATATGAATTCAAGAGAAAGGATCATCAAAGCATTGAACCATGAGGAGCCGGACAGGATTCCTTATGACCTTGCCGGAACTACATGGACCGGTATAGCCAATGTTGCATACCAGAATTGGAGAAGATATCTGGGGCTTAACACTGTTGCTCCCATATGGTCTGATGTAATACAACAAATAGTATTACCCGATGAGGATTTTTTGAGCAGGTTCTCAGTTGATGTGAGAGGTGTCTTTCCACTTACAAGTCATAATTGGGATGTTTATTCCAGGGTGAAAGATTTTGGAGAATATCTTGAATATACAGATGAATGGGGTTTTGTGCATCATTTTCCAAAAGGAGGCCATTGGTTTTCACTTGTTAAAAGCCCTATGGAAAATGAAGATTTTGAACAGGATGGTATTATTGATGATTATCCGTGGCCGTTTGCAGGAGATAAAGAGAGATTGCCAGGATTACGCGCACAAGCTTTAAAATACAGGGAACAAGACAAAGTGGTTTTCTTAAAAGGATTATGTGCAGGTCTGTTTGAGATGCACCAAAGAGTCAGAGGTGTTACAAATGCAATGACCGATCCCTTTATTTATCCTGTAAATTCCGATCTGCTGATCGGTAAGCTGGCTGATTTGAAAATAGAGTTTTGGGATATAGCCCTCAAGGAACTTGGCGATGTGGCAGACATAATTGGTGAGGGTGATGACTACGGTACACAGCAATCACAGTTGATTGACCCTGATCACTTCAGACAATACTATAAACCTCATTTTAACAGAGTGCTGAGCTTTATTAAAGAGAAGGTGCCACAGTCAAAAGTGATGTTTCACTCATGCGGAAATGTTCGCCCGATTATTCCCGATCTGATTGAAATGGGAGTGGATATACTAAATCCGGTACATATTAATTCCGCAGGTATGGAACCTGTTCAGTTAAAAAAGGATTTTGGAAAATCAATTGTATTTTGGGGTGGGGGCGTAGATACCCAAAAGATATTGCCGACTGGAACAGCTCAGGAAGTCGTGGATGATGTAAGGAAAAATATCGAAGCGCTTGCTCCGGGAGGTGGATTTGTTTTTTGTACGGTACATAACATCCAGTCAGAAGTCCCGCCGGAGAATATTATGGCAATGTGGGAAACGCTTCAGGAATATGGGAAGTACTGATGTGGATGTTTTAGTGTTTAAATGTGTGAATGTGTGAATGTTTGAATGTGAGAATGAATGAATGAGAGAGTGGGGGAACAACGCCATGAATGTCATTCTGAATGTAGCGAAGCGGAATGAAGAATCTCAAGAACCTGGGCAGTGCCATGCATGAAGGAGATCCTTCACTTCGTTCAGGATGACAAATAGGGCAGTGCCCTTAAGAGGGAGATCCTTCACTACGTTCAGGATGACAAAACGGGCTGCGAAGCGGAACGAAGAATCTCCGGAACCGGGGCAGTGCCCTCCATGTCATTCTGAATGGAGCGAAGCGGAATGAAGAATCTCCTGAACCGGGGCAGTGCCATGCATGAAAGAGATCCTTCACTGCGTTCAGGATGACAAAGCGGGCTGCGAAGCAGAACGAATTAAGAATATAAATAATTAACTAAGTTGTAATAATATGAAGCGAAGAAAATTTATTAAAACAACCACTATCAGCAACCTTGGAGTGATCGCATCTCCGGTTATTCTTAACGGAACAGGCTGGAAAGGTGCTAACGACAGGGTAAATATTGCTGTAATCGGGATAAGAGGTATGGGCCAATCTCATATTCAGTCTTATCAAAAACTTGATAATGTGGAGGTTACTGCCTTATGCGATATTGATGAGAACCTTTTTGCTGAAAGGGTAAAAAATCATTTTACTCAACGTGGATTACGTGAACCCAGGTTATACACTGATATGCGCAAGCTTTTTGAGGATAAATCTATCGATGCTGTTTCAATAGTTACACCTAATCATTGGCATGCCCTTGCCGGAATATGGGCAATTCAGGCAGGGAAGCATGCAAGCATTGAGAAACCTTCATGCCACACCATTATGGAGGGCAAAAAACTCATAGAAGCTGCAAAGAAATATGGCGTCGTTGTACAGGATGGAGCTGAACAAAGAAGTGATCCATCAGCTCAATCAGCTATGAAGTTTTTACATGAAGGAAAACTGGGTGAGGTTTATCTGGGCAAAGGCATCTGTTATAAATGGCGTGATTCAATAGGCAGATATCCTGATGGTTTTATGAAGGAAGATGAAAAATATGCAAATACTATTGGGAGTACTTCATGGCTCGAACCATATACCAAATCATATATGGATAAAGTAAACTATGATATGTGGTTGGGGCCGGCTCCGGAGAGGCCTTTCAACAGAAACCGCTTTCATTATAACTGGCATTGGTATTGGGATTATGGTAATGGGGATATGGGCAATCAGGGTGTTCACGAAGTTGATATAGCAAGGTGGGGACTTGGAGTTACCATTCCTTCCAGGGTAACTGCCACCGGTGGACATATGATGTTTGATGATGACCAGGAAACGCCAAATGTCCTCATGGCAATGTTTGAATTTCCTGATGATAAAGGAGTGGGAGACAAAAAGAAAATAATGCAGTTTGAAGTACGGCACTGGATGACTAATCCTGAAGGAAATCATTTGGGATCAGGTGCTCCTCTGGTAAATACCTATATGACAAGCTCGGCTAATGTAGTGGGGAATATTTTTTACGGCTCAGATGGATATATGCTTAAGGATGTTTCTTCCTGGCAGACTTTCATGGGGAAAGAAAGAACCCCGGGCAGCTCGGGAAAAGGTGGTGGAAATCATTATCAGAACTTTGTAGACGCGATAAGGGCAAATGAGCCCTCAATGTTGACGGCACCTATTGAAGAAGGTTTCTATTCATGTGCCCTGATACATCTTGCAAATATTTCTTACAGGTTAGGCCGAACATTGAATATAGACACTAAAACATTATCTGTCATTAATGATAACGAGGCAAACAGTATGTTAACCAAAGAGTATAGAAAACCTTACATTTTCCCGGAAAAAGTTTAATTTTTTAACTAATTTATATCCGAATGAGAGATACAGTAAAGAAAGAAGTATGGTTTATAACCGGAAGTCAGCATTTGTATGGTCCTGAAACGCTAAAGGAAGTTTATGAAAACTCAAAGATAATTGTTACAGGCCTGAATGATTCGGGTAAATTGCCACTTGGAATAATTTTTAAGGAGGTTATGAAAACTCCTGAAGAAATATTAAACTATTGCATTGAAGCAAATTCAGATAAAAATTGTATTGGTGTTATTGCCTGGATGCATACCTTTTCACCTGCAAAAATGTGGATTTCCGGACTTAAGGCTTTACAAAAACCGTATATGCACCTGCACACCCAGTTTTACCGCGATCTTCCATGGAATGAGATTGATATGGATTATATGAACCTGCATCAGAGTGCACATGGAGACCGTGAGTTTGGTTTTATAAACAGTCGTATGCGCAAAAACCGTAAAGTGGTTGTTGGTCATTGGAAAGAGGATTCTGTCCTGGGACAAATAGCCAACTGGTGCAGATCGGCAATTGGCTGGAGTGAATCCCAGGCATTGAAAATAGCACGGTTTGGAGATAATATGCGAAATGTGGCTGTTACTGAAGGTGATAAAGTTGAGGCACAGATAAGATTTGGCTGGCAGGTTAATGCATATGGAGTTGGCGATTTGGTTGAATATGTCAAAAAAGTGACAGAAGCAGAAGTGGATGAGTTATACCAAGAGTATGAATCTTTATATGATGTTGCCGGGAACTGCCGCAAGGGAGGAGAATATCATGATAATGTGAGGGTACAGGCCCGAATGGAAATTGCTTTAAAAAGGTTTCTGGAAGATGGAGACTTTGGGGCATATACCACTAATTTTGAAAATCTTACCGGTCTGGATCAGCTTCCGGGACTTGCATCACAAAGGTTAATGGCAGCAGGGTATGGTTTTGGCGCTGAAGGAGACTGGAAACAGGCTGCGTTGTTGCGTATACTTAATAAGATGTCGGAAGGACTAAAGGGAGGTAATTCATTTATTGAGGATTACACTTATAATCTTGATCCTGCTAATGAAGGGGTATTGGGATCACATATGCTTGAAATTTCACCTGCAATTTCTGCTGATAAACCCCGGCTTGAGGTACATCCTTTGGGCATTGGAGGTAAAGATGCCCCTGCCCGGCTTGTGTTTACAAGTGCAACAGGAGATGCAATGAATGTTACAATGATTGATATGGGTAACAGGTTCCGTATTATAGTAAATACTATTGATGTAATTGAACCTCTTGCTGAACTTACCAAATTACCTGTTGCCTCAGCCTTTTGGAAAGTTCATCCAAACCTCTCTGACGGCGCAGCAGCCTGGATATATGCCGGTGGAACCCATCACTCTGTGTTCTCGATGGCCTTGTCGCCCGAACATATTGAAACATTTGCAGATATGGCTGATGTTGAATTTATTATAATCGACAAGAATACAAATCTCTCACAGTTTAAAAAAGAATTGAAGTGGAATGATTTGTATTATTTGCTGAATGGAAGTTTGAAATCATAG
>CAZJGI010000059.1:8107-9182 GCA_964545315.1 uncultured Prolixibacteraceae bacterium | reverse complement strand
CACGGAAGTGGGGCATATTACGGACAAAAGTGAGCTATAGTTTTATCTTTATATTCCTGAACCATGCTTCCTCAGCATGATCCTGAAGGACGATATGTCCTTTTCTTTTTGAGGCAAAGCCGGGTATATCTTTAAATTTACTTTGTTGTATAAGAGCATCAAACTGTGGACTGCCCAGTTCATATTCAAGTACTTTGCTACCATTAAGCCAGTGTTCGCCGCGATTGCCTTTGATTTTTATTTTGCTGGTATTGTATTCCCCCAAAGGTTTCACTATTTTGTTTTTATCAGGAGGCACAATATCATATAAACAACCTGTACTGTTATCTTTTTTTGCTGATCCTGAAAGCCCGGAATCATCCATCATCTGGAATTCAAAACCCAGAGCACAGCCTTTTGGGGGATATGCTATTGAAAGCTCCTCTGAAACATTATACTTTATTCCGCTGTTGCCTCCTTTATTCAGTTTCCATTCCCATGACAATTCAAAATCTTCATAGGTATCAACTGTTATTAAGTCGGCTCCTAATATGGGCTGTCCGTCAGCCTGCCTTGGCCAGTCGGTCTTTGGAAGAATCTTAATTGCTCCATCTTCTATTATCCATCCATCCGGGACTGCATCAGTGCCCAGCCCCCTCCAGCCGTTAAAAGTTTTCCCGTCGAACAGCAATTTCCACCCGTCTTTTTTCTCTTTGGATGTCAAGGTGTTATTTTGTTGTTCTCTGTTTTTTTGATTTTTTGTGTTGCACCCTGTTGAAATTAATATGAACAGAAGGATTATAAAATAGGTTGGGAATTGGTAGTTTAATTTGTTTTTTAACATATTACTTTATTTTTTTATGAACAGATGATTTTATTTGCATGCTTTTTTAAGATCACGGTAAATTAATATATTTATACTCTAAAGATTAGCAATATATTTTAAAATTGCAAAGAAAAGTTTGATTGACTGGTATTGTTTTATTGTTTCATTGTTTGAATGTAAGAATGTGTGAATGTTTGAATGTGAGAATGTAAGAATGTGAGAATGAATGAATGAGAGAGAGGGGGAACAACGCCATGCATGTCATTCTGA
>CAZJGI010000059.1:1362-8007 GCA_964545315.1 uncultured Prolixibacteraceae bacterium | reverse complement strand
ACAGAAAGGGGCAGTGCCCTTAAGGTGGAGATCCTTCACTACGTTCAGGATGACAGAAAGGGGCAGTGCCCTTAAGGTGGAGATCCTTCACTACGTTCAGGATGACAAACAGCGCAGTGCCTGTAGAAATTGAGAATTTAAATAAATTATTGATTGTGAATTGTTTAATAAGTTATAATAAAATGAAAAATATTTACCTCAAAGCTATTTTTTTAATAAGCTTATCTTGCGCTTGCAGTTTAAGTTTTGGTTCGGATTTTTATATTTCTCCAAATGGGAATGATAATAATGACGGGACAAAAAGTAAGCCATTTGCCACACTGGGACGAGCGATTTCAGAAGTTATCCTCTTTGCCAAAGATAATAACAGTGAAGACATTACCATTTGGCTGAATGAAGGGATTTATAATATTACTGAACCGGTTTGTATACAATCATCCTCTTTTACGAATTATGATGGTCAGATAATAATCAAAACAAATGGTAAAAAAAGTGCAGTTATTGACGGAGGAATGGAAATAAACGGTTGGAGCAGAGAAGGAGACATATGGGTTGCTTCTCTGCCCGAAACATTTAGTAAAACAGTATATCCAAGGGAGTTATTCATTAATCAAAAACGAGGAATCCGTGCCAGGCATCCTGATCAGGATTATCTGAGAGTAAAAAAAGCAGGGGAAGACCGTCGAACAAGTTTTTTTTATAATGATGGCGATTTCCCGGTTCCATCAGTTGAAGAGACAACAGAACTGGTCTTTTTGCACGACTGGTCAATTACCCGGATTGCCGTAAAAGAGATCATAGAGACTGAAAAAAGACTGGTCACAGTAGATTCAATTGGCGCAAAAGATCCCGATTTTTTTAATATAGACCACTGGGAACCTGATCCCCGTTATTTTCTTGAAAATGCAAAGGGATTTCTTTCTGAAGTGAATGAATGGTATTTTGATAAATCAGATAGAAAAATATTCCTTAAGTTGTCAGAAGGTCAAGACCCTAACAAAATAAATATTAGTATTCCGGTATCTGAAGGATTGGTTAAGCTTACAGGTAATGAGGAATTACCATTGCGAAATATACATTTTGAAGGAATCATTTTCCGTAATTCATTTTGGCCCATACCAAAAAATGGCTACTGCGGTGTCCAGGCTTGTCATTATGACCCTCGTCCCGATAAAGATGGATGGACTGTTGTCCCTGCGGCTTTCTATGCTGAATGGACTGAGAATTGCACTTTGAGTAAGTGCTCATTTGAAAATCTTGGAGGTTCAGGATTATGGTTCGGTGCAGGCTGTAAGTATTGTTCTGTTTCTGATTCAAGGTTCACTGATATATCGGGTAATGGCATCATGATCGGAGAGGGACGGGACAGAATAGTAAATGGTGATGTCTGGTGGAGGTCTGCCCCGGGTCAGGTCGCTTTAGGTAATAAAATAGAAAATTGTATCATTGAAGAGTGCGGGAAACAATTTTTCGGGGCAGTAGGAATATGGTGTGGCCTGACAGCCGAAACATTAATAAAAGATAATAAAGTTTTCAATCTTCCTTATACAGGAGTTTCAATTGGCTGGATGTGGAGCCCTGTGCCTACGCCGTGCAGGGATAATACAATTGAAGGAAATCATATTCATGATATTATGAAAGTACTTAGTGATGGCGGAGGTATTTATATGCTTGGGTTGCAGCCAGGCAGTAAAATAACAGGGAATATGATCCATGATGTAAGTTTAAATGCCGGAAGGGCCGAAAGTAACGGAATGTTTCTTGATGAAGGAACGACAAATGTTGTTGTGGCAGATAATCTAATTTATAATATTGCAAAATCTCCACTGAGATTCCATAAAGCTACCATGAACCTGGTTGAAGGGAATTATCTTTTTTGCGGGGAGGGAGTTCCACCTGTCAGGTATAATAATACTAAAGAGGAGGATATTAAAAAGGTTGATAACAAGGTTTTTTATGAAAACGATGATAATTTCAGAAAAGAATTGAAAAAAGCAAAAAAGAAGTGGTGATCTGATTACAAATCCGAACCAGCGGAAGCTTCAATTCTTTTCTGTATCTGAAGTAATACTTTTTTGTGACTATATTCTGCGCAATGACCCTTCCCCGGATCGATGATTACGGTTGCATCAGATACGGGATTTTGCAAATTTTGCAACATCTTATTAAATGAGCGCATGGCAGTATCAAGATAAAATTCATCCATGCCCCCAATCCATATCCATATTTTTCCTTTGATTTGAGGTCCAAGGGTTTCCCAGTTTGCTTTTACATATTTTTTCAAATCATACTTTTCCCAGTGTGAAGCTACATTCTTGTCAATATTGCCGTTATGAGGGTCAAATAAGGGTACAGGAAGGCCGTCTTCCCCTCTCGGGCTGAACAGGGCATTGAATGCACCGAACTGTCCGCCTGAAGTGACATAAGTGTCAGTCCATCCGAGTGAATTCTCGTACATAATAAATTCTTTTTGATACATAACAGGCTCATTTGAACTATTTCGAACAACAGGCTTTGGAGAACCATCTTCGTAATAGAAGGCATTTTTATCGTTGTAGATATCTATCATCTGAAAATTTTCGAAATCTACGGGATCAGGGCTGTATGAAAAGCAACCGTTAAAATGTTCCGGATAAAACAGTTGCAGGGCAAGGGAAACCCATCCTCCCGTGCTGCATCCATCCAGAAATCTTGAGTCAGGGGAACCTATGGCCCGGAATTTTTTTTCAATGTAGGGTATTAATTCCTCTATTAATGCTTTTCCATAAGGGCCGTTGTTTTCAGAGTCCATATGATAACAATCACCGAAAGGCCCCTTTCCGTCAAGAAAAACAGTAATTATTTGTGGTGCTTCACCGGAATCCCACCACTCCAAAAAGCCCCTGTTCCATTGAACCAGATCGTATGCCCTTGTGTACCTTCCTCCATAACCGGCTATAGTATAACGTGCCGGATATTGTTTTTTAGGTGAGGTGTCATATTCTGAAGGTAATAATACAGCAGCCTTCAGGTAGATATCTTCATTATGCCATTCAGACAAAATTTCGCTTTTTATCTTAACATCTCTCAGTAACCTGTGTTCAACAGTTTTTTCAGGTATAATTACAAACTTAAGAGGTAAATCTAAGTTAACATCTTTTCTTATTTCTATATCTACCGCTTCACTATACAAATTGCCCGGTGCATTTATCTCACTATCCTCGTTGTTCTGATCCCATAAAACCTGGATCCGGTATTTGCCTTCAGGAATTTTATCAAGTGAAAAATCTTTCGACCCGGTCAATTCTGTCAAGTCATTAAATATAAATTCTTTTTTACTATCCCATTCTTTGATATTTTTGGAAAAGATATAATTCGCCCTGTTAGGCCAGGTATTCAAGCGGGGCTGGCTATATTTACTTCTGCTTACGAAAAGGAAAATTTTTCCGGTGGAATTAAAATCATCTTTTATTTTTTTTGTAACCTTTGTCCTGACAGTGAGAGAACCGGTTTGAGAATAAACGTTTGATGATAAAGAAAATAAGATTGACAAACAAAAGATAAAAAGAATACTCCATGAGTTTTTCATGACTGCATGAGAAGAAAATTTATTACTTATATTGTTTATCATCGATCATAATTCTTATCCGGTTAAAAATACAAATTTATTTTATTTAGCATTAATAGCAGTTGCGCATAGCGTTTATTATAATCATAAGATATTGACATATATAATAGTAATTATATCTTTTTTAAAAAATCCTGAAAATGACAGAATTTCAATATCAGCATCCGTTTCCAGTTTCTACAGATGAAACAAAATATCGTTTTTTGACAAAAGATTTTATTTCAGTAGTTAAAATTGCTTGCAGGGAGGTGGTCCATATTAAACCTGAAGGTCTGGAATACCTGGCCTGTGAAGCATTCAGGGATGTATCCTTCTTTTTACGGGGATCACATTTGGATCAATTGGCAAAGATATTAAAAGATACAGAGGCATCAGAAAATGACCGTTTTGTTGCATATACCATGTTACTAAATCAGATAGTTGCTGCAGATGGAGATTTACCAACATGCCAGGATACCGGAACTGCAATAGTTTTTGGTGAAAAAGGAGAAAATATTTATACAGGTGCCAATGATGCAGAATATTTAACAAGAGGTATTTATAATGCATACGCTAATTATAATTTACGCTATTCTCAGGTTGTTCCGTTTTCAATGTTTGAAGAGAAAAACACCGGTACAAATTTGCCTGCGCAAATAGAAATATCTGCCACCGAAGGTAGTATTTATAAATTTTTGTTTATCGCCAAGGGAGGAGGATCCGCTAATAAGACTTTTCTTTATCAGCAGTCCAAATCATTGTTAACACCTGATAATCTGAAAAAGTTTATAAAGGAAAAGATCAATGATCTGTCAACATCTGCCTGTCCACCCTATCATCTGGCATTAGTAATAGGAGGAACATCGGCGGATGCCACCATAAAAACTGTCAAACTGGCCTCGGCAGGTTACTATGATGATCTTCCTGAGGAGGGTAATGCCGGAGGGAGGGCATTTCGTGACCGTGAATGGGAAAAGATTGCAGGGCAAATTTGTAATGAAAGTGGTCTGGGTGCTCAATTTGGAGGAAAGTATTTTGTTCATGATGTCCGGGTAATACGGTTACCCAGGCATGCAGCATCATGTCCTGTTGGCCTGGGTGTCAGTTGCAGCGCCGACAGAAATATCAGGGCAAAGATCACTGCTGAAGGGATTTTTATCGAAGAATTGGAAAAGGATCCTGCACGATATCTGCCAGGGGATATTCCGCATTTTGCCCCTGCAGTGGATATTGATCTGGATCAGCCAATGGAAAATATACTAAAGCAGCTTTCCGGGCATACTGTAAAAACCCGGTTAAATCTTAAAGGGACATTGATCGTTGCGCGGGATATGGCTCATGCCAGGATAAAAAAAATGCTTGATGAAGGAAAACCTTTGCCTGCTTATTTCAGAAATCATCCTGTATATTATGCGGGACCTGCCAAAACACCCAAAGGAATGGTAAGCGGCAGTTTTGGTCCCACAACGGCAGGAAGGATGGACCCCTATGTCGGGGAGTTTATGAGCCATGGTGGTTCATTGGTTATGGTTGCAAAAGGTAACCGCTCAAAACAGGTGGCGGATGCATGTAAAAAATATGGTGGTTTTTATTTGGGGTCTATCGGAGGCCCTGCAGCTATATTGGCCAGGAAATCTATTAAATCAGTTGAAGTCATAGATTTTGAAGAATTGGGAATGGAGGCAGTTAGAAAGATAAAAGTAGAGAATTTTCCTGCTTTTATTATCATCGATGATAAAGGGAATGATTTCTTCAGGAGCTTGTAAAAACTAATGGACGTTTATTATTATTATTATTCATCTGATTTTCTTAAATGTAATGGTTCTAAAAGAAAGTATAAAGTTTGGATTATTAATTTTTATTTGTTTAAATTTAAAGTCCAAAACCTGATAGAATTAGATGGATAACCGGACTGAACTTAAAATTTTTAGTGAGCTTCGTCAAGGCAGTTCAGATGCATTTACTACTTTGTTTGAAAAGTATTATGTGCCTCTGTGCTTTTTTGCAAACAGGTATCTGAAAGATATGGATCAGTCCCGTTCCCTGGTACAGCAGATTTTTGTGGATATTTGGGAAAAACGGGAAGATATTAACTTAAACAGTTCCGTAAAGTCATATCTTTTTTATTCAGTTAAAAACAGGTGCATCGACTTTTTCAGGCTTAAAAAAAACAAGGTATTCCCGGATGAACTTGATACCGATACACTTCAAGCACCGTTCAATGACTTAATTGAGGAGGCAGAATTAGCTGAACTAATAAATACCTCAATAAACCAGCTTCCTGAAAAGTGTCGGGAAGTTTTTGCTCTTTCCCGGACAGAAGGTTTGAAATACTTTGAAATTGCTAAAAAACTTAATATCTCAGTCAAAACAGTTGAAATGCAGATGGGTATAGCCCTGAAAAGGCTCAGGGATAAATTGAACTCAAAATACAGGGAAGGTTTAGTGGTCTTGTTTTTATTTCAAAATTTTTTTTAATTATTACAGGGTAATGTCTTTGTTGTTCGTCTAAAGTTTTACTAGAGGAACTAATTATTTGATAAAATTAATCAAACAGACTGATAGTGGATAAGGAACCTGATCATATAGATATCCTGATAAGTAAAGAACTTTCCTCCAATTCCAATCAGGTCGAGAAAAAAGAATTACTTGATTGGCTGGAAGAGTCCCATAAAAACAGAAATATTTTTTCAACAGCCCGTAAGGCTTGGGATAACAGTAACATCATAATCCCGGACAATGACATTCAAAGTGATAAGATAAAGCTTGAGCAGGCATACCTTATTTATTTATCAAAGAGAATATCCAAATTATCAAGATCATCAAATTTTTATAAAATAGCAGCCCTGATAGCACTTCCTGTCACACTCACAATTGGTTGGCTTTTATTCCATGCTACGGCTGAGGAGGTAGGGGTCGATCAATTTTGTGAAATAACTTCTCCCAAAGGCCATGTTTCCAAATGTATCCTTCCTGATAATACGGAGGTTTGGCTAAATACAGGTTCAACCATAAAATACAATACCGGTTCCTTTAATCGCGATAACCGGGAAATAACT
>CAZJGI010000059.1:0-1262 GCA_964545315.1 uncultured Prolixibacteraceae bacterium | reverse complement strand
TATATAAAAAGAAAAGAAGTATGGTTAAAAAAATCTAACTAATTAAATTTATAAAACAAATTGCCTATGGAATAGAAAATCTAGTTTAGCAGATCATTTGTGTGTTCATATTTTTCTTTTAATGATTACATATCAGTTAGAAGTCCAAATTAAAAGTAGAAGTATTACACAATGACAGGAAAAAAAGAGGGAAACTGTGGTGGCTTTCCCTCTTTACAAACTTCATTAGCTAACAGCTTAATCAGTTTATTAATTTTAAAAACATGTAAAAGTATGAAAAAATTATTAAAACATGTGGGAGTAGCAATTCCACACTTTGAAAAATTGTTGTTAATTATGCGTTTAAGTATTTTACTCATATTAGCGGCTGTTTTTTCCACTTCGGCCAGTGTTTATTCGCAGGTCACTAAGTTGACCTTAAAAATGGAAAAAGTACAGATATCAGATGTGTTCGATGCCATCGAAGAACAGTCTGAGTTTGTTTTCTTCTATAACCGGGATTTTTTCAACGATAAGCGTATTATATCTGTAGATTTTGAAAATATGAAGATCGATGATGTTCTAAGTGAACTTTTCAAGGATCAGACTATTGACTATGAGATATATGATCGCAATATTCTTATGAAGATTCCCGAGAGTACTGCTGTGATATCGGAATCAGGCATGCAGCAGCAACGGGTGGTCTCAGGCAAGGTTACTGATTTCGGTGGTTTGCCGCTTCCCGGTGTTACTATTGTGGTGAAAGGGACAACCCAGGGTACCATCACTGATGCAGAGGGGACATATTCATTAAGCGGCCTGTCAGAAAGTTCTGTCCTGGTATTTTCCTTTGTTGGTATGAGGTCACAGGAGATCACGGTAGGAAATCAGGCAAGTATTAATATCTCTTTGGAGGAGGATGTGATCGGATTAGAGGAGGTCGTAGCTATCGGGTATGGCACCATGGAGAGGAGCAGGATCACCAGTTCAATTGCAACCGTTTCGGAAGATAAATTTTTGAAGGGGCCAATTACCCAGTCGCCGTTACAGCTTTTGTCGGGTAAGGTTGCAGGCCTTGGTATTTCCCGCAGCAGGGGAGGTGACCCGACTTCAAGTGTGCAGATACAGCTTAGGGGACTTTCTTCTGTAAGAGGTTCTACTTCGCCATTGGTAATCATCGACGGTATACCGGGCGGAGACCTGAATTCCATTGCCCCTGAGAATATTAAATCAATGGACCTGTTGCGTGACGGCTCTGCCGCAGCTATTTATGGTACCAGGGC
>CAZJGI010000058.1:1811-20833 GCA_964545315.1 uncultured Prolixibacteraceae bacterium | reverse complement strand
GCAATATTTCTTGCCCCCCTTGCTTTCCTGAGAGTATCGGGGAACTCATTTACCAGCTGGTAAGCTTTCAGGTACCAGAAAAATGCCGAGTCGCTTTTCCCGGTATATTCATAAGTTCTTCCAAGCCCGGTCATGGCATCGCTTAACAACCCCTCACTGATTAAACTTCTGTCGGCATTGATAACTCGCCTTAACCATGGTTGGGCCTGTAAATCCTGACCGGTATGCATCAGGCTGTTCCCTGTTTTTAAAAATAACCTGAACATGTGCTCCTCTGAAAGCGAGTGTTTATTATTTTGAAGAATTTCTTTATAAATTTCAATTGCTTCATAATGTTTTTCCTCCAATTGAAGTGAATCAGCTTTATTTTCCAATTCATTGACCAGAAGAGGATTATTTTGTGAAAACAGAAAGCCGGCTGGTATAATAAGTAAGGTGTATAAGAGGGGGAAGAACTCTATATGCCTGAAAATTTCCATGAAAATTGGTACATCAAAGTTTTGTCAGATCACTTTTCCCAAATTAATTCACATATTTTGATAAATTTAATCAAATTTGTTTTTAAATACAAAAATCCGGAAGTGTTTAATCCCGGGAACTTCATGAAATTTCCAACTCAGTCTATTGTGAGTAAAAAATATTATTTAAAGTTCAAATTAACTTTTTCAAATAATGGAATTAGTCTGTTATTAAGTCTGTAATTACATGTTTTTCTGCAGGTATGATCATGAAAAACATTTTATTCATCACGCTTTTAAAAAGATTTTATGTTTATACAGGAAATACAAAAAATACCATTTTACCATTATTACACAAAATGCAAGGAAAACAGGCTGGATTACTCCGAAATATTTAGATACTCCTTTGAATATCATATCGGATGTAAATCTGAAATCGATAAACCTCTGGCCTACCCAGATAGTTATTGCATTCATTCCTATAACAACGAGAAAGAATGCCCACTTCTTATAACCTTTTACATCAATGATCCAGTAAAAAAGAGCCATCAGCAGTGAGCACCATCCTGCAGAATACAGGACAGTAGAACTTGTATAGATATTTCTGCTGAGGAACAGTATCTGACCCCACATCCATCCGGTAATAACCAGGATTATTCCCGCAATTACAAGGCCAAGGGTTTTTTGATTATCGGATCTTTCAGTTTTCATCCAATGGCCTGCTAAAACACCGAGTAAAGTTATAGCGATTGAAGTGAACGTTGAGAGAACTCCCTGCCGGTCATACAGGTTATCGATGCCCAGTCGCCCGGGAATTAACAGCTGATCCACCCAGGTTGTAATACTACCCTCAGGTGTATGAACCCCGGCGCCAATTCCCGGGACAGGTATAAATTCCAGTACTGCCCAGTGAGCAAGCAGTATACCTGCAGTAATATATGCCTGAACACGCCAGTTAGTATTAATAACAAGCAGACTTGCAAAGAAGTAACAAATGCCTATACGGCCAAGAATTGAGGACCACCGCATCTCCGGCCAGTCAAATCTTAGTAGTCCGTACATTGCAAGTCCCAGGAAATAAAGGACCAGCGTACGTTTTAGAATATGAAGATATAGTTCTTTTTTACTCATCCCTTTTTCCAGTCGCCGGAGAATTACAAACGGAATGAGCAGTCCAACGAGGAATAAAAAGAGAGGTGCTACCAAATCAAAAAAATAGAAACCGCTCCAACCGGAGTGGGTCATCTGTTTTGCCAGCTCTTCCGTGACAGCATTTGGCCATACTTTTTTTATACTTATTATAAACTGTGAACCACCAATTATCCATAGCATTGTAAAACCCCGAAGTGCATCAATGGATACTATCCTTTTAATTGGAGTAGATATAGTTACCGGTTGATTTGTCTCTGCCGGTTTTGATTTAGATAAAGAGGTTTCTTTTTGGGCATTATTCATAAGAAGTTTTTTTATCTGTGGTATTAAGCTGGTTTTTATATGGTTATAAATAGATTGTATGCTTATTTTTACAGGCGTTTTATAGTCACGTCACCGATGAGGTCTTCAGAACTTCGCGGTCTATATGTTTCTCCTTCCTCTTCACACCAGATATTAATTTTGAATTTACCCTTTGGCAGATTGAATACAGCACTGTTTAAATTATTTTCAAGTGATTTGGAGATAACAGGATCATTGTCAATTTTTAAGACAAGTGATCCCTTTTTATTTGTTGAAACCCTGTTTATTGAAATTTCATATTGTCCTGCTTTCTCAATAACAACAGGCCAACCTGTGGGTATTTGATCCTCTGAGTAGTGCCCATCCTGATATCGTGACAGATAAACGGGATTTTCTGCTTCAGATCCTATATGGATTAATCCCGGCTCAAATTGTCTTTCATTTTTTACATCGTCGTACCATTTGTCATATTTTTTCTTTAATGATTTTAATATTTCCGGATTTTGAGTTGCGATATTATTCTTCTCCGCCGGATCTGACATAAGATCATATAATTCAAGGGCCGGGTTTTCCACGGATGGTTTAAGATCCCATTTATTATCCGTACCGGGATATCCTGCAATTTTATATTGTTGACCAACCACTATACAATTTTGATATCTTTTTGGAACAGGCCCGCGATGACACTGGAAAAACAGATAGCGATCTTCCCATTCTACCTTATTACCTGTTAATAATGGAAATAAAGAGACACCGTCAATAACCGGTTTTCTATTTATTTTAAGTTTACATGCCTCTAATAATGTTGGCAGGATATCAATATGTGAAGCAATTCTGTCTATTACTTTTGGGGAATTATCTAATCCGTCAGGCCACTGAATTGCAAAAGGAACCCTTATCCGGGCTTCATAAACCGATCCGGTTCTCATACCCGGATTATATTCCCTTCCCGGTCCATCATCAGTTGTAAAAATCAAAATTGTATTATCCCTGATGTTAAGTTCATCCAGTTTCCTGACAAGTCTGCCGAAATTTTCATCCAGATTGGTCATCATACCATACACTTTGGCAGTTAAATCGTTTAGTCCCATTTTTTTATATGGATCGCTATATTTTGCAGGTACTAAAGGGCCGACTACCTTTTCATTGGCCGTGTGTCCGACATTAGTGGGCAAATAAATAAAAAACGGTTTGTTCCGGTTTGATTCAATAAATTTTATGGCTGCATCCGTAAATACGTCTGTGCAATAACCTTCCGATTGAATTTTTTCATCGTTTTTCCACAGCATTGGACTGTAATAAGTATTTGGATAATCCGGAACCTGCCCGATTCTTCCGGATTTATGCCATAATGTCTTAGAAAATCCCTGATCATGAGGGCGCATTGGGTAATTATCACCTAAATGCCATTTTCCAAACATTCCCGTAATATAACCTGCATCCTGAAAATATTCGGCAATGGTAATCTCATCACCATGCATCTTTGCACCACCCCTGGAGGTATGAGTGACACCTGTCCTGTAATGAGACCGGCCGGTCATAATGCTGGCACGGGTGGGTGCACAATATGGGGTACAGTAAAATCGGGAGAATTGTATTCCTTCCTCAGCAAATTTATCAATGTTGGGTGTTCGGACTTTGTCATTGCCGCTAAGTCCAAAATCTCCGTAACCCACATTATCTGCCATTACAATTATTACATTGGGCTTCTCTTTTGAATTTGCTTTCAGGGAAAGGATCAGTGATAATGTTAAAGTAATAAAAAGAAGATTCAATATTTTTAAATTACTCATTTTAAATGATTTAGTTCAACAGAGTTTATAATATTATCAAGAATAAGTTATTTTTTTGTAATAAAGATAAAAATTAGGGATATATTCTTTCCCCGATTGCAATAAATATTACTCTTTTTGGTCACATTTTATTAACTTCGTTAAAAAAAATATTATGTTGATTGTACACGTATTTATTCATGTAAAAGAAGACAGGTTAGAAGATTTTAAAAAAGCTACTGTTGAAAATGCCGGTAACAGCATCAGGGAACCGGGAATAGCGAGGTTTGATGTTATTCAACAGAATGATGATCCTACAAGGTTTGTATTAGTTGAGGTATACAGGACGCCTGAAGATATCGCCAGGCACAAGGAAACCGGTCATTATAATAAATGGGTCGGTGAAGTTACAGATATGTTAGCTGAACCCCGGACCAGAAGTCAGTTCAGTAATGTTTTTCCACAAGATGAGGGATGGGGATGAATTTTGAATATACAACTGCTTCAAGGATTATTTTTGGCCGCGGTTCACTCGCAAAAGTCAGTGAAATACTTGAAGGAACTGAGCGCAAAATTTTTTTGGTGACCGGGAAGAATCAGGAACGCGCGAAACCTTTGATTGATAAACTTTCGATTGGTAACCATGAGGTATTTACTTTTAGTGTCAGCAGGGAACCTACTACTGAAATTATTTCGAGGGGTGTAGGGTCTGCACGTGAAAAAAAGTGTAAGGTAATTGTCGGATTTGGAGGCGGAAGTGTTATTGACAGCGCTAAAGCTATTGCTGCGCTGGTTCCAAACAAGGGCAGCCTGATTGATTACATGGAAGTGATAGGGAAGGGGAAGGAATTGGAAGCAGATCCATTGACTTTTATTGCAATTCCTACTACGGCAGGCACAGGGGCTGAGGTAACAAAAAATGCAGTGATACATTCACCTGAGCACAACGTGAAGGTAAGCCTGCGCAGTCCATTGATGTTCCCTGATGCGGCAATAATCGATCCGGAACTTACACTGTCAATGCCTCCCAATATAACTGCTACCAGCGGTATGGATGCCCTGACCCACCTTCTGGAGACTTTTGTGTCAAACCAGTCAAATCCCTTTATTGATAATCTTTGCCGTGAGGGTATGAAACGTGTCGCCTCATCGCTGAAGAGGGCTTATGATAAAGGCAATGACACTCAGGCCCGTGAGGATATGGCATTTGCCAGCTTGCTTGGCGGTATGGCGCTGGCTAATGTTAAACTGGGGGCGGTGCATGGATTTGCCGGGCCGATGGGTGGTATGTTTCCTGTTCCTCACGGTGCAATTTGTGCTTTGTTGCTTCCTGCAGTGATGGAGGTTAATATCAGGGCTGTTACTGAACAGAAAAATGACAGCTACTATTTGAAATTCACGGAGGTTGCAAAGATACTTACAGGGAATCCAAATGCCCGCGCAAAGGATGGAATTAGTTGGGCTGCCGGGATGTTGAAATACCTCAAAATTCCTTCGCTTTCTGTTTTCGGAGTTACCGAAGCCGACTTTCCTCTGGCGGTGGAGAAAGCGAAAAGAGCGAGTAGTATGAAGGGTAATCCTGTAGTATTGAGTGATAATGAACTGATGGAGATACTGGAGAAGTCTTACTGAAAAGAAAATACTATTCGCACATGTGATAAATTTTATGCATTTATAATGCATAAAAGTTTGCATTACAAATGAAAACTTTAGATATATAAATATTTTGTATCAAAATGCTTTTTAAAAGTCAAAATATTTAGAATATGCTGAAGGAAACTCCCAGGGATAACCTTAATCCTGACCAGTTTACCCTTACATGGTCCCCCGATTGAAAAAGGAGTGGTTCATCGCCGTCTTTATATAAGTTCCCTTTCCAGTCAAATTGATAACCTGCATTCAGATATACAAATAGTTTTTTTACCGGCTCAAAGGCCAGTCCGACAGAAGGCTCGCCCCAAAAGGAAGTTCCTTTGAATTTGTAATCGGTTGAAGTGGAGTCAACATCATGGATTACAAAATATTCTTCGGTTTTAACTGATGAAAAGAGAACTCCGCCTTTCAGCCGAACATACGGTTTGATTTTTTTATCAGTAGGGAACATATAACTGACTTGGCCTCCTAAACGTTTACCGCTGGCAGGGATGTCTAATCTGTATTCACCGGAATAATCTTCAATATGATTACGGGCACCGGTTGTATAATAGCCTCCGTTGAGTCCCAGCCATAAATCTTTATATACCCTGTATTCTATTGATGCTGAGTAGTTAATAAAGCCGGGAAATTGTTCGACAGCTTTAACCGGCAGTTCAGGATAAAATTTTAGGAGATCAGTCTGAAATTGCTTCAGTTCATCAAACTGATAAGTCCCGTAGCCTGCATCGATACTTACCTTCAAATTATCCTGTCCCTGTACGTTAAAAACTAACAGAACAACAAATACACAAATTATATAATTTTTCACACTAAAAATATTTATTGAGTCTTTAATCCACTCTGCTATTTTGTATCCTGGTATCATAATGGTAAATATCCTGATATATCTAAAGAATAACCATAAGTTGAGAAAAGTCTGTTGCCATAAAGCTGGGCTCTTCGTTCTTCATTGCATTTGACTTTCAACACAATTTCGGAAGAGTTAATATTCAAAATATACAGATAGTCATAATCAGTTAAAAGCAGCAATCCGCTTTCAGGGTCTATGTTCCTGATAACCTGGGCTTCCGAAGGTAATTTAATAGTTTTGAGAAGATTGAATCCAGGGACACTTCTTATCTCAAGGTCGCTGTTGTCATTATAAGTTAAAAACAGTTCACCGGGGTTATTGATATTGAACAGAGTTGACCGGTAAGCCCTGTTATCTGTATAAATGTGGCTTATGGTATCATTTTCAATTGAGTGAATATTGATCCCGTTATAGGTTACCACACTGAAATATTTTCCGTCGGCAGAGGTAGAAAAACATGCCCACTTAGAAGCCTCCGGATAATCATCAATATTAATTGTTGCCACTTCCCTCTTCTCATCAACGCTTATAAGGCTTAATTTTTTTGGCTGCACAACTGTTATCATGTCATTATCTGTGAGATAAAGATAATCTACAGTATTACCCCATGAGTTGAAAGGTATTGTAACCGGATCCCTGAGATTTTTATCAGCAAACACATAGATATTTTCTGAGGAAACAGATGCCACTTTTGCTGAGTTAACCGGACATGAATACATACCCTGATAGATAAGATTATTCAAACGCACTGAATTCAGCAGTTCAAGGGTTACAACATCATAACATTCCATGTCATCATAAGTATTGGTATAGATTACTTTATCTATATGATTGTACCCGTATTTCGGCCAGTTGCCCGCGATATTTTTGCCTAATTCATGGTATTTATAATCAGTTTTAGAGTATTGTGTATTTGTTTCTGTCAGTTTATAGGGAGAGGTTATAAGAGAAAACTGGCTGCGTCTTCCAAAACCCGGATGTTCTATTGTAAAGGTTGTATCAGAAGATGAACTATGGATAGTCACATTCGGATAGGTATCAATCCTCGAAAGGGTATAATTACATTTATATTCAGATCTGTCCCAATATATCCTTAAACTATCTAAACCGATATCCCCGAAATGAAGTTCCGGAAAAGGTTCTTCCATTTTAAAGGGAATTCCATAGGTGAGCTGATTTTTTGTAATTACCCTGGCGCTGACTGTATAATAAGCATCACCGCCGATATAACTGCTATCTATAAAACATGTACTGTCAGGGTCAGTTATGATCCTGTTCATTTGGGGGCCGCCGAACATAATATATTCCAGTTCATATGAATGAAAATTGTACCGATCATACTTAGGCCAGCTAATTTTTAAATAACCTTCTTCAGTAATGCTTTTGTTTAGAGATATCCTTGGGGCTGCGCGACCATCTATAAGCACCGGCCAGCTTCTCTCCGCCAAATATCCCTCTGCTCCGGCTATATCGGCAATACTGCCGGTTCCGCTTTTTGTGTAAACATACATTTTCAGAGAGTCAAAACCTGCAGGGAACTGCTCCGGATCAATAGTGATTACTCCTGCTCCGGTCGAGTGAAATATCCATTTTTTTTCGCCCAGGTTAAATCCTGCTTCAATTATATCAAGTCCGTATGTATTAAAGTTATAAGAGAATGATGTGGTGTTGAATATTTTTATAGTATCATCTGTTGGCATTAAATCCAGATTAAACAAATGAGTTTTAGGCGGGGGTTCGATGTCGATGAAATTTTTTTTATCCAGTTCGTATTCACATCCGGCAACAGACATCAGGACTGGCAATAATAGTATTAATATATTTTTTCTAAACATTTTTAATGTTGGGTTGGGGCTAAAAAGGCGCTTCGCACACTTTTTAGTCAGATTTAAAATTTATTAAATTGTTCTTCCGGGTCGAATTTAGTAAAATTTTTTATTGTTCGGGTACAGTTCCGCTTGATCCCTCACTACTGTTGCTTCCACTTTTAAGATCGTCGTTGGAAATTGTACGCCGTGCTTTTTTGATTTGTTCTTTCATTTGTCCAAACTGATATGAGACATAAATCCTCAACATTCGGTTATACATGTAATTTGTTGATTTGCTGGTGAATGTTTTATCGGATAAATTACTTGAATATGTCATTTTCTCCCGGAAGGGATCACTCACGGATGCATTAATTGTCAGTTTTTTATTGAAGAATGATTGTGAAAATGACATGTTTGAATAAGAGAATCCTGAGTATTTTCCCTGAAGCATGACAGAGGGTGAGTATAGTCCTCCAAACAGAGAAAATGTTCCGTTCTTCCAGGTTGTCACCCTAACTGATAAAGAGCTGTTATACCTGAATCCTTCATTACTGATTCCCATGTCACCACCTCTCTCCAATTCCATATAGTTAATCCCCAGATTAGTATTCAGATTTACCATTTTACCTACTTTAACCGAACCGTAAATATAGGCGCCAAAATTCTGGTTCTTCCCAATATTTTCATAAGTCGTAATGCTTACCCCGTCCGGTTGCAGCTTTGTATATGATGTGATGGAGTTGTTTGTAAAAGAGGACGACAGGTTCAGGTTGAAATTATACTTAGGGGTAAATTTTCCGTAGGTGAAATTAAATGAGTGGGCAATTTCTGAATTAAGCTTTGGATTTCCATAACGAACATTTAAAGGATCAATATCATTATAAAATGGATTAAGATACCAGATACCGGGACGGGACAAACGCTGAGTATATGAGAGCTTGATATTCTGATTTTTCTTAAGGTTCTTTGATAAAGTGACATATGGGATCAGATTAAATAACCGGTTAGTAAAAGTTGTATCATTAGCTGATTTAAATAAGCCGTCGTTTTTAGTGCTTTCTGCCCTCAGTCCTGTCTTTATATTTATCTCTTTTAGTTTGACAACGTAACCAACATATAGCCCAAGTATATATTGATTGTAATCCAGGTCGTTAATCCTGGTAAGGTCGCGTTCCCATTCCCCTGAGTTTTCATTATACCGCAAAAGGTCTGAATTGCTGATATTCTGCCGTAATATATATTTCAGGCCGGTTTCAATCTGATGTACCTTGGTCAGGGGGTCATAATAATCCACCTGAAATGTATGTTCCCGGCCTGTTGCTTCATTTGTATTTTTTTGACTATATGAGATATAATCAAGGATACCGTTTATGCTATTTTCATTGTAAGTATTCCGGGGAGAGTTATCAAGGCGATATGAAACAGTGAAAGTTTTATCCGGTTTATTGAAAGTACGCTGGTAATCAATATTTCCCGACATGGAACCATACTCATTCATAAAGTCCATTGTGTTTTCAAATTGTCTTGTCAGGTTATTATTCAGATCAAAATCATTTGTAAGGCTTAAACCGGTGCCGTCGGCATTTCCAAAATATCCCATAAATGAGAGGCTGATCAGATTAAGGGTATCTATTTCATAACTTGCTTCACCTCTCAGGAAATTACCTGACCCGGTATATTTATTTGTGCCTTCAGTCTCGGTTAAACGATTTGTAGTACTGAGGAGATTTTCCCTGGTACTGAAAAGTTCACTTGCAGGCCTTTGGTATTTATTATTACCATAGTTGACAGAAAAACCGAATTTTTTAATTTTTGAAGTTGCAAACAGTCCTGCATTATAACCACCACGGGTATCAGCGCCTGCACTTATACGCGACATAAAACCCTCCAATGGTTTTTTATTTGTGACGATATTTATTATTCCTGCCGTACCTTCAGCTTCATATTTTGATGAGGGATCTGTAATTACCTCTATATCACGGATAGTATTGGCAGGTAAGCTTCGCAAAACCTCTCTGGGGTTTTGAGATACCATTGATGAGCTTTTCCCGTCAATCAGTATTTTGAAATTGGAAGAACCTTTCATCTGGATATTATCTTCACCATCAACAGTTATTAAAGGAACTTTTCGCAACATCTCCAGGACATTACTGGTTTTCGACTCCGGGTCTGCTTCGAGGTTATAAATAATTTTGTCGGGTTCAGTCCTTATTAAGGGTTTTTGAACCGCAACTACCACTTCACCAATCTCTTCAACTGATTGTCGCAGGTAAACAGTGCCCATGTCAACTTTTGGGGTATCTTCCTTTATTTCGATCTCTTTTTTCAGTAACTGATAACCAACAGAATGGAAAATAACATCATATTTGCCCGGTTTATCAAGCTCAAAAGAGAATTTTCCTGATTCATCACTTGCCAGGCGTTTTACCACTCCGTCAATATTTTGGATGCTTATTGTCACATAGGAAATTCCTTCTCCTGAGATTGAATCATTAACTACTCCTTTCACCTGAAAGCGGGTTTGGTTGTTAGCAGCACAATTAAAGGCGGATATTATTAATACTATACCCAATGTTATTGTACATTTTAAAATATTTCTAATAATTTTCATGGTGGTTTTTGTTTTCAAAATAGTTTATTGTAAAATATTTATTTCAATTTTCGGGAATAAAATCCGTTTTTCCCCTCATTCAGTTCACACCATATTGCAAATTGCACAGGTACTTGTTTTGAAGAGAATTTTGTTCCGTTAATATGGGCGAATTCTACCGGCCAGATTGTATAACTTTCTCCGGCCTGAAGGTTCATTCCGGTGATTTTATAATGTTTGTTTAAAGTCATATCAGCGTTAAGGTAATCAAGGGTATCGTTATTGCTTACGATAAACCTTTCCCCGTTAAAAGTTACTGAAGCATTAAGTTCAATGAGTGCATTTTTTTTATCATTACAGGGGATCAGTATGAACAACAACAATCCGGTCAACAGCAGAGCAGGAAGATACCATAATCCACTGGTTAGTATATAGTTTTTAATTTTGATCAGTAATTTATTTTGTAAAATTTTCACCCTAATAAAATTTTTTATGGTACAGTATAGTTTGCCCTGGTTTCAACCGGGTGAACTCTTATATGTTTTAATCATCCTCTTGTGTTGCAATTTTGCAATCATGTCCGTTTCAATTTTTAATTAATGATTTTAATCTTATCATGACCTCTTCCTTTCTTCTCCGGGAGACAGGTACCAGGTCACCATTGGATAGTTTCAGTGAACATTCAGACCTGATATATGCAACAACATGTTTTATATTTACCAGATGTGCCCTGTGAACTCTCAGAAATGAAAACTCCTGAAGCAGTTCCTCAAATTCGTAAAGAGATTTGGAGACCAGCAGATGGTTATTTCCCTCAAAATATATATGAGTATAATTCCCTTCACCCTGGCAACGTAATATTGACATTACATCCACGAATTCGATCCGGTCATCTGCCGGGAGGCCCAGGCGCGGACTATCAGGTTGATTAAGATTATGATACAGTGATTTTAGTCTTTCGTTTTGCTGTTTTTGCTTTATACGTTCAGTAACTTTTTCTACAGCTGCCTTTAGTTCATGATGGTTTATAGGTTTAAGGATATAATCGGCCGCGGAGAATCGAATCGCTTTAATAGCATAGTTATCATAAGCAGTAACAAAAATCACCTCAAAAGGGAAATCTTTCATATGTTCAAGGAGTTTAAATCCGTTGGCACGTGGCATTTCTATATCCAGAAAAACCAGGTCAGGGGTTTGTTCTTTTATAAGCGTGATGGCTGCCTCCACAGAATCCGCTTCCCCATTGATCTCCACGCCGGGACAATATTCCATGAGGAGCCCCGCAAGGTTTTCACGGCCATGTTTTTCATCGTCTACTATAATTGATCGTATTATCATTTCTTCGTTATTTGCTCCTGTAGCAGTTGTTTCAATTTATCATTTCCCATGGGAATTAAATGTGTATTGACTATCCTGCCATTTTTGTTGACAAGAGCATAATGCGGGATTCCATAGATATTGAATTTTGCCTTCAGATGTATCCACTCATCATTTGAAAGTCTGACATGCTCACCCTTTATTCCGGGAATTCTTTTGTTGTATTCTGCCTCCGGTGAGGAAGGATCTGTGATATAGAGAAATACTACATCATCATCTGCCATTTCATCTTTTAGCGGCTTGATTTTTTCAATGCCTGCAATGCAGGGACCGCACCATGTTGCCCAGAAATCAACATATATAACTTTGCCGCGATATTTTCTTATTATCGAATCGAAGATTTTGTCACCTTCAGTTTTTAATGATGAAGTCTCCGGCAGGTTTTTTATTTCATTTTCTGCTTTCTTATTATAAAATTCAGAAATCACATATTCTTTCAGATAATCAGTACTGATACTATGTTTTATTTTTTCAAACTTCTCCTCGTTCGGACTATCAGTTTCAGAGTTTAGTTGGGAGAGGTAATTTTGCACTTTTGTTATCTCAATCGGTAATCCCCCGGATTTCCCAAAAATGATATTTAAATTCTTAGTAAGATTATCCAGGTAGAATTTATTGGAGATATCTGTGAACTCCTGTATATGTTGTTGTCTGAAATTATTCAGTACCTCTCTATAAGATTTATAGAGATTTCCTGCATTTTCGTCATTATAATTGTCACAAAGGTTTATCCGGACGAATTCTATCATATCTTTCTCTTCTCCTGTCAGTTCAATCCCTTTATCTTTAAGTTCATCTGCAAGCTCAGTTAGCATGTAATAGAAAGAGCCCTGAGGGCGAGTAAAGTTGTTAAGCTTTAGAGCGTTAATTAAATTAACATATTCGGAACTGACTAATGCCAGGTCGTTGTTAACAGGAATGTCCTTAATTTTTTTAAGCAGATTTATATCAAAAGGAGCAAATTCAAACGGCGGAGGTTTTATGTTTCCTGCCTCCATACGTTTGTAAAAAAAGGCCCTCCTTCTGTTTTGGTTGAAGCTGACCGCATTGGCTGCTTCCCGTAAAAGAATATCGAGGCTTCTTATCTGAAGGGTTTTGTTATCAATATTCAACTCTTTTTTGATCTGTTCAAGTTTTTGTTCTTCAATATTTTTGGTGTTAATAACATGTTCAATATATTCGATATCAGTCATATCTCCTATCTTTTTGACGAAGTCCATATTACTGACAGCAATATTTTCAGTGGCTTTCAGTCCATAATTAACATAGGCACTTTCACCCATGAAAAGCGAAGGATATTCATCTAATCCTGTATTGGCCAGATGGAAAATTGTTTTACCGGGTTCGAAAAAGAGGCGGGTGCCCGTATAGGGTAAGCCTACTGAAACCTCTTGTGGAAATGCAAGGGGAAATTCAACTGAAAAACTGCCATTGTCTTTTATTTTAAAGGCATAACTCTCCCGCTGGTTGTTCAGCCGGTTATTTATTTGGATCATTCCAGTGGTTATCCCCAGTCGTTTTGAATAACCTTTAAGGTACCCGTAATAGATAACTTTTCCCGGATCAAGAAGCGGAATTTCAAAATTACCCTCTCCGGACATCTTTTTCAGAAGGTCAGGATTTTTTGAATAGCATAATTCCGGTTCTTTTTCTGCCCGCATATAACAGTATTCACGGCCATCATACCTGCAATAGAGAGTTTGTTCATCATCTCCTTTTTTCAGTTTGATTTCAAGAATATTATCACGGGTATTAACTGATAAATATTCCCAGGTCCTGCTCTGATATATTGCAAGAGAATCAAAAAAGCTGAATGTCCAGTCACCTTTGTCTGCCGAAAACCAGTTGCCAAGCAATTCTCCGGGTACAACAGACATATGAGGTTGTTCTGTGATTTCAATGTCAAAAATATTCCAGGGATTTGAATAAGGTTCTATATAATCAATTTTATTAACAGACCGATCGATGGGAGGGAAGTACAATTTATATGACAGTCCTCCTTCAGGAGCCGTGTACATTCCTTCCGGGTTCTGGTCGATTGGAATTTCTTTTTTAGTCAATACCAAAGAATCAGGGCTTCCGACAACCCGGATGAAGGTATTTGCACCAATGCCAAAACTTGCCCCTTTCGGAAGGTCCAGCCGGAACGACAAAATAGTCGCGGTATCGTTGATCTCAATTCTGTTAATAACTAATTTTGGCTGACTGCATAATCCATATTCCGGATTATCGATTATCTTCTGGGCACTAATCATATAAGCCATAAAAAGAATTGATACGGTAAGGAAAAAGGGTTTCATTTGTTCTATTTTTATATTATTAATAAAAGTTTTATTAACTATTTTAAAGCCATCCAATTCAATATCCTGAATCACAAGTGTCTGCTAAAAATTTATATTATATGTTCACTGTAATATGGTTAATTTAAAATCCTAAATTTTTTTAAATGCATGCAGATACCACCATTCATATTCCTTTTTAAAGTCATAGCCAAAATTTGGTTATATCATTAACATATAAATATCCATTTATTACCTGAGAATTCAAAGGTGTAATTATTAAACGGTTGGTTTTAATTATTAAACGGTAATTTAATGGGTGCTATTTTGATCCATTTCAATATCAGAAATTAATTTTTTCAAGTCTTCCAGCGAAAGATCTTCCTCTTTAACTAGTTGGGAAACCACACTCTTGTAAGAATTATCGAAATATTTTTTTACAATGTTACCCAGGGTTTTCCTGCTGTATTCATTTTTCGTTACGGCCGGAAAATAGCGATAGGTATTTCCAAACTGCTCATGATCGATAAAACCTTTTTCTTCGAGTCCCCTGACCATTGTAGAGAGAGTATTGTAATGTAGTTTTTGATCTGAGTATAACTCTTTTAGTTCTTTGATGAAGATCGGGCCTTTATCCCAGAAGATGCCCATTATTTCTTCTTCCTTTTTTGTTAGTTTTTTCATTTTCCGGTTAATTGTTCATAGCAAATATAACTATAAACTATAGTTGAACAACTATTTTTACAGTTATTTTACTAAAAAGATTAGTTTAACAGAAATAGCATCATGAAAATCTTTTAAGACAATTGCGATGAGTCTTATATAATTGAATGGTTTTTAAAATCTTACTATTGTTGATTCATTTATCCAGCCTCCAATCCGGTAGGTTTGTCCTGCCTGTAAACTACGGAAAAATGCTTCCTCTTTATTAGGGAAATACTTTCTGTATGTAGCTATTTTTTGTCCGGCATCAATTGTACAGTCAGATCCTGCACGCCTTGCACGTTCAAAGTAATCTACTGCCAGCCAGAAGACAGTTGATCTTTCAAAATCATCCTGTCCATATGACCGGGATGCAGCAACGTAAATATCACCAATTAGCATTAATGCCTGACAGTAATCTTGTTTTATATCAAGGGCTTGCCTTGCATAACTTCGGGCCTCCTGTAAAGCATGTTCTTTGGCAAAGATGAAGTAGGCATATTCGTAGTAATAGTTTGCAAGCCTTTCCTTGTCAGTCTCCCGGGCCATAGCCTGTTTGTAATACCTTTTAGCCCTGTTGGCATCATCTCTTCTGACATACCTTCTGGCCATATTAAATGCTGCTTCTGCCGATGGCTCCAGCTCATATAATTTCTCTGATGCCTGTGAGAATAGCTGGCTTTCGTCACATTTAGCCCGGCCCAACCTGCGAAGCATATTTTTAATAAACTCAACATCATTGCTCTTTTCATTAAACTGCGGTGTGAATATATTTATCAATGCTTCACAATCAGCTGCCCCTGACGAACCAAAGAGCTCTTCTATATAATTCTGCACTTCTGTTGTATTTTTTATGGCCTCCTTGTCCTCAATATTTGCAAGTAATGTATTCAGATTGTTATTACAAAGGTCATAGTTTTGGATTACTGTTTCTTTTGGAACTTCCCCAAGAAGGAAAAGTGAACGGGTTGTCTGCATAAGCAGCATAATGACAGGCAGTTCTGATTTTTCACCCTGCTCGTTAACAGATTCATAGAGCCACTCATACCCTGTTTTCAAAACTTTAGTTAAGTCATCGCCTTCGGGTGGATTTTCAGTGTCTATATTATGTTTAAACCATGCTATTGCTTTCCGTCCCAAAACGTATCCCTTTTCACCAAAATATTTGATCCGTTTGTCGTATAGTTTAATCAATTCATTCAGGTACTTATCTTTATCCTCCTTAGTTTGTGCATTCCCGATAAAATCTTCATATATATTTGCTCCATGAATGTATTCATTCAGAGACGATTTTGGATATTTATTATATATTTTTTCCCAATGTGGGAAAGCTGACGTGTAATTTCCCTGCTGGTAAAAGCCGTAATATAACGAAAACTCATTCATATATTCCCGGTCCTGATCCCTGACTAATTCATCGTGTGTTTTAAGTACCATTCCACTCTGAGTTTCTTCGCTAATTTCACCTGTTGGTATATTCCCGTCAAATGCAAAATCAAAAACATCTCCCTGCTTCCCGGTTATTACCAATTTTTTTGTAGTATTTATGAAGGTAAATTTAAGCCATTTAGTTTTCCGGTGGGCTTTGACCTCATATTTACCGTCGAAACTGGTCATCATACTACTGCCTTTGTGGGCCTGTACGGTCACTCCGGCGGCAGGTTTACCTTCCCTGTATACAGTTCCGCTTAGAATTCTTTGCGCTGTAAGACTTGTCAATGAAGCTATACTAAACGCTGTGATTAATGATATTATGCGAAAAACAGCTTTCATTTTAGTATTATTTTATTAGTTGTTAGTTAAATCATATCATAAATCAATTAAATCAGAAGAGCGAATAAATAAAACATGGGTTTATATATCTGTTGCCCATATTTTCCAATATACTCCAATAATATAAGCAATCCTTAATTTTGAATCAGCAAAAACAATTACCAGTCAAATGCACACATAAAACTATGAATAATTGAACTTTTAAGTATAATGTTTAAAGTTACATTTTTAAAATGATAATTCAAAACTGTTAATTAAACGTCAGCTTTTACTTTGTTGTTTGTGATTCTTAGAAAAAGCAGTTGTAATGATTATATTATGATTTTTAGTAGTGATTATCACTACTCCATTCCTTCCTTTTTCACCATACATTTTTATGGCAGATTCTTTTTTTAAAATTTCAATTCCTGCAATATCGCCCGGATTCAGGTTATCGATGGAACTTGCGGTTATGCCATCTACTATGAATAACGGCTTGATTGCTTCTTCATTTATTGTATTTAACTTATCACGGGCATCTGCTGAAGTTAATGGAATGTTAGTTTTTACCTTAACCTCATGTCCTCCGTTTGCATCTTTCCACTGAGGAGACATCAGACTGGTATTTTTATTGTTTCCCGCCTTATCACCATCTAAAACAAAATTAATGGGAACGGTATAACTAACATTCACCGGTTTACCTTCCTGATAACCCGGAATCCATGCAGGCAGACTATTTACTACCCGCAGGGCTTCTTTATCAAGAAGCGGATCAACGCCACGGGCGATTTTAGCATTTGCCACACTTCCGCTTTTTGAAACGACAAAAGTCACATAGACTTTTCCCTGAATACCATTATCCTTAGCAAGTTCAGGGTAAATAATATTATTGGCGATGAATTGACGCAGTGCGGATTCTCCTCCGGGAAATTCCGGCATCTTTTCAACAATAAAGAACATATCCTCACCCTCCGGTATTTTATTGTACTGATTAGTTTTATTTTGGGTTGCCTCAGATTTTTCTTCCGGGACAAATGTATTTACGGTAGTGTCCAAAGACTCAGATTTTTCTTTATGTTCACAGGCAAATACTATTATCATCGCCGTTGCTGCCAATACTCCTGATATGATTTTTATGTTGGCAATTCTTGAAGATTTTATTTTTGACATCATTTTAAATCGGTTTTTAATTAACGAATAATTGAAATTGTTTGTTAAAACAAGTTGCCCTCCGGCAATTTGAGAAAGCAATAATTTTTTATAATATCCGCGGTCTGTTCCGGATTCCAGAACGGCCCTGTCGGCGAGGTATTCGTGATTTTCCCTGATGGCATGTCCCAGCATCCATACAAAAGGATTGAACCATTGAAAAACTTTTAGTAACTCAATAATAAGTACATCTATAGAGTGTCCCTGTTTTAAGTGCTCTTCTTCATGCGTGATCATTCGATTGTAGCCTTCCATGTTTTGCAATTGACGGCTTATGAATACGTAATTGAAAAATGAAAAAGGACTGCATTCATTTTCAAGAATGACAAGTTTGAACCGGCCTGTTTTAATTACCTGGTTTTTTTGTATTAGCATTGCAATTCTGATAATGCGTATCAGATATCTGACAAGAAATGCCAGGACTCCTGTCAGGTAGATCCAAATCAACATTTTAGCTGAAAGAATTGCGTTCTCCACCGTCGCAGAAAGATCCTTGCCGTATATTGTCACTGATTCAATAAGGTTCCGGTAAGGTGTCACTGTAATCTCGGGAAGCAGAACCGACTGCTGTTCAAATACTCTGAATTTCAACAGAGGAAGTATTACTGAAAATATCACAGCTCCAAGCAGGAACAGGCGGTTCATGCGAAAGAATGTTTCCTTTCTGAGGGAAAGTACATATATAATCGAAAATATTGTAAGACTTATCCCCGATTCAAGCAGAAAGTTAATTGCGCCATTCATTTTTTATCTGAATTTTTCTGTTTTAAATCATTTTTGACATCTTTCATCAGTTCATCGAGATCGGACAAGCTCAATTTATTCTCCCTGGCAAAAAATGAAACCATCTCTTTGAATGAACCGCTGAAGTAATTATGCATGAAATTTTTCATGTACAGACGAGTGTATTCTTTTCTTGTAACAAGAGGGAAATATTCATGAGTATTTCCATAAGCCTTGTGGTCAACAAATCCCTTTTTCTCAAGGATACGGATAATAGTCGAAACCGTATTGTAAGCCGGTTTAGGATCCGGCATATCACTGATAATATCTTTCACGAATGCTTTCCCCTGGTCCCAAAGTATCTGCATTATCTGTTCTTCTGCCTTTGTTA
>CAZJGI010000058.1:0-1711 GCA_964545315.1 uncultured Prolixibacteraceae bacterium | reverse complement strand
CAGGGTTATTTTACTTGTAATTCGGGGAGGATGATTATAGTTATAATCAGACTATTATGTCTTTATTCTTCTGAAATATTTTCTGTTTATTTATCAATACATTGATTTGCATTTTACCTGAAAAATTTTCCCGGTCTTTTGGCTTCTGTAGGTATTTTCCCGTGGATATTACCTCCTTCCCATTCTGTCCGGGTATCTCGTTTTTTAAAATGAAATGATTTTTTAGTGTCACTTTCCTTCAAATTCTGTCTGAAATATATGACAAAATACACAGGTATAAATACTACAAAAAATACAACTAATGCACCAATAATCCATGATTTAGCATTTGTTTCTGTAAAAATTTGAATAAGTAGGGCCGTTAAAATCACGAAAACCATTCCCGGTCCTGTAATGTAAAGCAATATTTTTTTGAATTTTTTCATGTTCAAAGAAAATTTATTTATCTAAAGTTAGAACAAAAAAAACTGATAAGCAAAAGGCGTATTTATTAAACGGCCATACTAAATGTATCTGTATTTTACGTCGGATACATAATGCCAAACAAGTTGCCGGATTTTTTAAAAATTGTTTATCTTTATAGTAATAAGCATTTAATTTCAGAAAATTATGACTAATAACTTCAATATCAATCGCAGAAAATTTATATCAGTAGGTACAGTTTTGAGCATGGGCATTTCTTTACTTGGAAAAGCCGGAGTAACAAGCACCATGGTTCGTGAACTGCAGCCGGAAATTAAACCGGAATGGCGTAACAGGCAGGCAGGTATGGCCTATCGCCGGCTTGGAAATACCGGCATGATGATCTCTGAAGTCCTCAATGGTGGTGACCCTGTCAGGTTAAATAACCTGCGCACCGTCGAGATTGCAATTGAACGCGGAGTGAACTATCTGGATATGGCGCCTGCATACGGTCGTGGGGAATGTGAAGAAAGTTATGGTAAGATCATCGGTAACAGTGCCAAGCGCGAAAAGGTGTTCATGACCACCAAGGTAAGCGGGTATACTAACATAAGGGATAACTTGTACCGGGAAATTTATGACAGTCTGCCGGGTAGCAAACAGGAATATTATCAAAATAAAGCCGGGGAGATGCGTGCTGCCAGAAATGTGGATAAGCCCGGTTATTTTATTACATATTGGCCTGGACAGTCGCGCTCTTTTGAGGGAACCTATCTGAGTAATGCCATGGCTGCTGATTATGCCCATAAAGTGGAAGGAAGCCCGAAATTCAGGGAATATATAGTGCAGTCTGTTGAAGAGAGCCTGAAACGTGTTGGAACCGACTATTTTGATATTCTGATGTGTCCCCATGGTGCCGATTCCTTTGAAGAAGTACAAATCGAAGAAACTTTTTCAACCTTTGAGCAGCTAAGAAAAGAGGGGAAAGTTCGTTTCCTGGGAGTATCTGCCCACAACGACCCGGCCGGCGTTTTAAGGGGAGCCAGGGAGACCGGCTTCTATCAGGTAGCAATGGTGGCTTATAACATTCTCAACGGAGGATACATGGAAAGGGAGATTGAACTGGCCAAAGAAAGCGGCATGGGCATCATCGCTATGAAAGTTGCAATGGCTGTGGCTACTCACCACAAAGAACTGCAGCCAATACCTGAGTGGCGCATTCAAAAAGTGCAAAGAATTGTGCCGGGGGATATGAAACCTCCGGTAAAAGCTTATTTGTGGGCGTTACAAAATCCAAATATCTCAGCGG
>CAZJGI010000057.1:0-20934 GCA_964545315.1 uncultured Prolixibacteraceae bacterium | reverse complement strand
TGATTTAATAAAGTCACGACGATTAAAGCCGGAAGTAATCTTGTCTTTACTCATAATTTGAATTTTTAGTTTTTACAATGACATTAAATTAATTTAAAAATTGAATATGTTTGGAAAAGCGCTAAGCGCTTTTCCAAACAAAATTAATAACATTATTAATTAATTACTTACTATTAATAGCCCCAGTTTTGTTTCAACTTGGGGTTCCTGTCGATAGCAGATTGCGGTATAGGATTGAAGTACATTTTTTGTGTAAATATTGCCCATACATCAATTTCCATTTTTTCATATATCCAAATCCCGCTGTTATTACTCGGTACAGAATTATATATTTTGCAGCGGTGCAATGGATGATTCAGGTTAACTTCTGCTAATTTCCAACGCCACAGGTCATACAATCTTTTTTCCTCAAACATAAGTTCTACTCTTCGTTCGTGTCGTATTGCTTCGCGCATCTGTTCTTTGGTCAGTCCGGGAGGTAGCGGCGGAAGGTCAGTACTTGGCCTTGTCCTGATAGCATTAATTGCCTCATAAACAGAGGCATCAGGGCCTACAGCTTCATTCTGAGCTTCCGCATAATTTAATAATACTTCAGCGTAACGGTAATAAATATGGTTCATTCCGCAATTGACTTTGTCTGCGGGTGAATTAAGGTTATCAACCCTCTTTTTGGTATCATATCCGCTTTTAGAGGCATCTGCTCCGGAAAAGTCAATTTCATTTGGTGAGGGATTAACTTTATCAATCCTGTACCGGATTGTATCAGTCGTTGGCATCCAGTCCATCTTATAAGGCGCCCCATCATAAATGATAAAATCATAAAACCTGTTTTCGCGATTAACAAAAGGATTCTGGTCATTATACCCTGAGCCCGCTTCATGAATACGTTTTCCGTTAGCCATCTCAAATTCCTCAACGAGCTCCTGGGTTGGATTAAAGTTTCCCCAGTTATAGTAGGCCCCATAAATATATACCGGCCCGCCGCCATATGTCAGCATAGAATTATTCATAGTAACCGGCACATGCTGCCTGTCCCAGATAACTTCTTCATTATATTCATTTGCTTCATACCATAAATCCAGCAATTCGGGGAAAAGGTTATAATCCCCGCTACCCTTGTGCCCGTATGTATCAATGAATTTTTTATTGGTAGCGGCAGCAGTAGCCCATCTGCTTGGATTTGGTGAGGCAAAACTCTGAAGGTCATCAGTACCCGGTACTGCAGGGCTTGCTGAGTTATATGCAGGGCTTGCTGCAAATAGTTCAAGCCACCCCTTTAAGGCCAGTGCGGCCCCCAGTGTAGCCCTTCCGGCATCTGCATCGCCGCTGTTATATTTAACCTCCAGGTTACCATTATTAACAATTTCATTCAGCTCTTCTGTAATAAAATTCAGGGTCTGTTCAAAACTGCTTCTGGGCAGGTATAGTTCCTCTTCAGTCATAGACGACCTGTCCTGTGGTTCGGTAAGAATACATAAACCCCCAACTCTCATAAATAACTCGCTGTAAAAATAGGCTCTTAAAAACCTGGCCTCATCAACACGTTTTGCAATGTATTCAGGTGAAAAATTGGCAGAATTCTCATTTACCTTCTGAATAAAAGTATTCAACTTTCTGATTTTAGTGTAGGTACCCGGCCAGTTTGCGTCATATGTTGGACCAGCATCTCCCCTTGAAGCGGAAAATCTATCAGAAGATGCAAGACAAATACCTCCTTTCCAAAAATACGAAGTAAAAACATTCCCCGATGGTGTATCAAAATCATCAGTAAAACAATCCAGCATATCAGGTGAATTACTTTTGGCAACAAGGTCCCTGTAACAGTCATTCAGAAAAATATCAGCATTTCCTTCACTTGCCCACATAGTGACATCAGTAAGATTTGACTTACTTGTGGTTTCAAGGAAATCTTCAGTATCACAGGAGAAAATACTTACGAGTAATATGCCTGCGATCACCACATTTATTATTTTATTAAACTTTATCATAGTGTTTAAATATTATTATTAGAATAATTAAAATTATTAAAAAGTTACAGAAGCTCCGAAAGTAATTGTCTTCATATTTGGATAGGCAACAGTTGAACGGCTACCAAATTCAGAGTTTTCAGGGTCAGTATGTTTCAGGTTACTTAAAGTAAACAGATTCTGTCCTGAACAATACACTCTTATATTTTTCAAAGTCAGAAATTGTGTAATACTTGCCGGCAGGGTATATCCTAAAACGGCAGTTTTCAGCCTCAGGTGAGAAGTATTAACAATCCAAAAATCTGACAACTGTGTATTATTAGATGAAGGGCTTGTATTAGCCTTTGGATATTTAGCATTCTCATTATCCGGGGTCCAATGGTTGTTATAATACTCATAACTGGTATTACTCTTATTATTTTCGAAAGCAACCGTATAGAAATTTCCGATATCTCTTGAAACAATTGCAGATCCCTGGAAGAACAGGCTCAGGTCAAATCCTTTCCATTTAGCGCTTGGTGTAAGTCCAAATGTCATTCGGGGATAAACGGGATGACCTATTACCACTTCGTCATGATTATCTATTTTACCATCGGGTGTACCATCGGGGCCACTAAGGTCGGCATATTTTATGTCGCCGGGTCCCACAGTACCAAACTGGGTTATATTATATCCGTCAGCGCTATTGATCTTACCATCTCCGTTCGTATCGTCTTCAGTTGTAAACAATCCCAGTGAACGATATCCGAATAAAGTCTCATAAGCCCTTCCGGTCCTCCTCCGGTTGGGATTATTATATGTAGCATCTGTTTCAAACACTTCAACCATTTTATTATGGGCATAGCTTATATTACCTGTTAAGTCCAAAATAAGTCCGTTGTTAAACTGATGCCTTGATCCGGCTGATATTTCGAACCCACGGTTATCCATAATTCCGGCATTTTCCTGAGCAAGTGTCAAACCATATTCATAAGGCACTGTAACAGCTGGTGACAAAAGCATACCTTCCCTTTTTTCAAAGAAGTAGTCAGCTTCCAGCATTAGCAAGCTGTTCCATAATTCAACCTCCAATCCAAAATTATATTTACTGGATTTTTCCCAGGTTATATTTGGATTAGGTTCCTGTGCTGTATAAGCACTCTGCACCATGCTGCCTGACCCAAAGGCATATCTGCTGCCTGCCAGTGTATAACCGTAAAGATACTGGTAAGCGCTACCTGCCAGGTTACCTGATTTACCCCAGGATCCCCTTATTTTTAAGTTATTAATATATCCGAGGTCTTTGATAAAATCTTCTTCCGAAAGCCTCCATCCCACTGAAACTGATGGAAAATACCCCCACCTTTTGCCGGGTGCAAAATAGTAGTGCCCATCATACCGGCCTGCGGTTTCAAGCATAAACCTGTTATTGAAAACATAGCTCAGCCTGTAAACATAACCTATCTGTGCACCCTCTGATGATGAACCACCGTTATCATAATCAATTTTATTTGAACTACCCATGTTAAATTCATCAACCAGAATAGCAAAATTGTTTCTCTGTGCGAAGAAAGTCCTGTAATCATTATTCCGGTATTCTGCAACAAATAATCCGGTAATATCATGTTTGCCAAAAGTTCTCTGATAGTTAACAAATCCCTGGTATGTAAAAATCTTAGTATCGTTTTGGGTTTGTCTAAGATAAGTGTAATTGGTATTACCTTCGATACCCGCAGTAGACCTGGAATAAGTATAAGGTTTTTCGCTTGTATCCTGAATATAGTAGTACCATGGCTCATGCCATCCCTTAACAAATTCATTACGGTTATCATAACTGAAACTGCCTTTTACACTTAATCCCTTGATAAATGGCAACTGTTGTTCAACGGTAACAGTATTAAGAGCAGTATTAAAGTCATTAATTTCATAACTGTCCGAATTAATAACTCCCAAAGGGGCATTACCTGCCGATAATCCCCAGAGCCCGTTGGTAAAGGTTAGAGGTTCATGAGGAATAAATTTAAAGAGCCCCCTGAACAGTCTTGTTGAATTACCACTGGGATCAAGATCGTTTATTCTTTCAATAGAACCGAGCAGCGATAGTGATACTTTTGTAGTATTTGTCACATTCATATCCAGGTTCACGTTGTAGTTGATCCTCCTGTAGTTCGTTTCTTCGAACATACCTTCCTGCTTGAAATAACCAAGTCCCGCATAGTACTGAGCTTTTGCAGTTCCCCCGCTGAGTTCCAGGTTATGTTTGTGAATAGGAGCTATCATATCGATATATTCCTTTGTATCACTGTCAGGATAACGGTCGGGATCCTCTCTGTGCAGATCAGGATAATCTGCGATAAGATCAGCTGCATACGGGGGATTCACTCCTCCCGGTTGTTCATTAAAATAGGCTTCATTTCTCAGTTTCATATAATCCACTGCATCTAACAGGTCGGGAAAATAGGTAGGTGATTGCCATCCGTAATAAGAATTTGCAGTCAGGGTTGGGAAACCTTCCTGTCCTTTTTTTGTAGTTATTAGTATTACGCCGTTAGCGCCTGCCAATCCGAATGGTGCAACTGCAGAAGCATCCTTAAGGACTGTTATCGACTCAATACTTGACGGGTCTACCTGTTTCATATTAGATCTTATTATACCGTCTATAACAATTAAGGGTGATGTATTACCGGTAGTACCTATACCCCTAACATAAATGTACGGATCATCATATCCGGGCTGTTGGGTATCAGTCCGCATGATAACACCCGGTATCTTTCCTGCCATTGTATTTTGGACATAAGGCACAGGCATACTCGAAATCTCTTCACCTTTTATGGCACTTACCGAACCTGTAAGAGTACCTTTTTTTACCTTAGCATATCCTACCGTTACAATCTCCTCTATCCCGATAGCCTCCACCTCCATAGTAACATTTATGACAGTTTGGTTATTAACAGCAACCTCCTGAGTATGCATCCCCACAAAGGAGAAAACCAGAACAGCAGTTGCCGGGACATTGGTTATTGAATACTCCCCGTTAGAGTCTGTAACAGTACCCTGTGTGGTCCCTTTTATTAATACTGTCACTCCTGGCAGTGGAAGTCCGCCTGTATCTGATACTTTACCTCTTACAACCTGCTGTTGCGATTCCGAATTGTCACCGGAATAAATAGTGACACCACCCGGACCGTTCCCATCTTCCATGATAACAGCTTCAGAGGTTGCACCTTCATCGGTAAAATCCGGTGGATTAAACCGGGAATCGGAATTTACAGCATGAACCTGAATGACGCCCGCCAATACCATAAATAAAGCTAACCGGGTCATTCGTAAAATTTTAAATAATGTATAATTTATATTCATAAAATTATACATACAAATTAACTTTTTAAACTTTTTCATAGATTTACATCTTTTTTAATTTAAATAAATATTTGATATTCATATATTTAGACAGGAATGTGTCGCTAACACTTTCCATTTTTGCATTTGTATTATAATGTTTGTTGTTAATGTATCATAATGAATAATACATCTAAAGAAATCATTTTAGCTATTTAGAAATCATTAAAAGAACTGTTAAATTATCTTTATGGCGCATAGCAATTAATTTTTTCCTAACCAGAAAAAATTAATTTACGGTAATCTTTACTGATAAACTTGTTATTTTCCTCCGGAACTTTACAGTGCCATACTGAAAGGAGAAAAAAACCTGAAACCTTACTTTGGAAATTTATAGTATAATATATCTTATCTGATACATCATTAATACTACAGGACGTGTATACTTTTGAATAATATTTTTGAAAATTATTCATAGGACTGGAATGATTAATTAAATTTGTAAATGTTAAGAACCGGCATCAAAATTACACATTCCTTTTTACAATTTAAATTAATGCCTCTAAATAATTATTGAAAAATTTTATACCAAATGTAAAAAAATGATAAAAAAATACACAATGTGTTTAATTATTATTGATCCTACCTAAAACATCAGAGTGGTCAATATTTTCAACATGAAAACATAACATATTGAAAAAATGACACTTAATTTTAATAAGCGATATTAAGATTAAGATATACATAAAAAACTATCTTGTTTCCAATTTAAATTTTACAGACTTATGCTCCTTTATTAAAATTTGGTCAAAAAATGTATGTTCTGAGAATAATAAAATCAGATAGTCTATTTTTTAATACATATTAAAAGTACGCCTGCATATTAATTATTTTTTTAAAGTTCTCTCTTTAAATCTATAAACACCTGATTGAAATTCTCAGATTTAAAAAGAAACCTCTGATTTTTTTATGAAATACTATTAATAACCCAAAAGTTTAAACATGTAATTACCTGAGCCAACTCTAACTTCAATATATCCATCCATTTCCTGAACAGAATTCACACCTTCAACTTCTTGTACAGATTTTCTGTTTTCCCAAATAACCATACCTGATTCAGTCAGTTTATAATGTCCGTCCAAAGTGCTTTTAGGAATTCTCACCTTAGCTGTGCTATTTGCCGGAATATCGACCTGCAAAACAACAGCTCTCCCCTGTTTCTCCCATGATGTAGCTACCGTACCCCTTATAGTTTGTGTGGAAGCGCTGCCTGAGGTCACGTCCCCAACTATCTTTGGCGATATTAATATTTCTTCAAATCCCGGTGCAGAGTAGCGAATACCACCGATATCTTTATAAAAGAACTCATCGATACTTCCAAACATGATATGGTTGAGGGAGTTCATGTTGGCATTGAAATAACGGTATCCTCCCCATCGTTCCCATAGTGTTGTTGCCCCTTTGGCTATCATATATCCCCACCCCGGAAATTCCGTATGGGCGGTAATATCATACAGAATCCCTTCCATATTATACTTTGGTAAAGCCTGCACCAATGCTTTAGTGCCAAGTATTCCGGTTGTAAGTAATCCTTTGTCATTTACCCGGATCTGTTCTGACAAGCTATTTGCCACTTTATCAGCAATATCTTCAGGAACAATTCCTGAATACAATGCAAATGCGTTGCAGTTCTGGGAACCTGATCCATATGTAAATTTCTCCCTGTTCAGGAATGCGTTGTTAAAAGCTTCCTTTATATTATCTGCCAATTTGCTATATTCCTGTTGCTTAGAGTTATTACCCAAAATCTCTGAAAATTGCCTCATTATTCTTGCACTCTCGTAATAGTAACCGGTAGATGTTAATGGGACTGAACCGTCGGAAGGACTGTATGCAAGGCGTGGCGGCACCCAGTCGCCCCTGCCCCGTCTGATAATGTATCCATCAGATATCGATGCCATATAATCCATCCATTTGTCCAGGGTACCAAAATGCTGACTTACGATTCTCTCATCACCGTAATAATTATACATATACCACACCAGGAGAGGATAAGCAACCTGCCATGCTGGTGTTCCCACTATAGGATATTTATGGTGTGGCACTACATCCGGAACACTGCCATCTTCATTTTGGGAATCCTGTATATTAAGAAGCCACTGGGTATAAAAAGCTGCCATATCAAAGTTAAAAATAGCTTCTTCGGCAGTAAGGTGGGCATCTCCCATCCATCCCTGCCTCTCATCCCTGTGAGGGGTATCAGTGGGAATACTGTGCAGGTTACCAAGCTGGCCCCAGATAATGTTTTGGTGTATCTGATTTAATAGAGTGTTCGAACATTCAAATGCTCCTTCATGGCCCACATCCGAATAAACAACCCTGGCATCAATACTCGAAAGATCGGGTGTTCCGGGGAAACCCTCTATCTGTACATATCTGAATCCATGATAGGTAAAACGTGGTTCATATACTTCATATTTACTGTCACCTTTCATAATATAAATATCCCTGGCTTTGGCTGAGCGGTTCGGTTGCACATCAATCGTATCGGTCAAACCTTTCAAAGGCAGGTTCTTCATCATTGCCATACTATGCACTGATGTCGGCGATGTGCGTATGACAACCCTGATGTCCTGACCCCCCAGTACACGCAAACGGGGCCAGCCGGTTACATTCCGGCCAAAATCATACACAAAGACCCCGTCAACAGGTTCCCACATACGCACCGGCCTCAGGGTCTGGGTAACCCTCATCGGAGGCATTAACTGTGAGGAAATAACCCGGCTGTTTGGAGTAGCGACCTGAACAGCGCTTTTCCATCCTGAATCATCATAACCCGGCTTATTCCAGCCCGGCTTTTCTTTCCTGGCGTCATATATTTCACCGTCATATACACTGTTTTCGACCAAAGGACTTTCTGATACCTTCCACTGCTCATCTGAAACAACTTTGGTGACAGTGCCGTCAGTGTGTTTTATAATAAGTTGAAACAGCAGGTGCGGGCGATCTCCGTAATGCTTTGTCGTCCTGTGGTTAAGGTATCCACGGCCAAGCCATACCCCCACAGCATTTTTATTGTCATTGAGGTAACTGGTTACATCATAGGCCACATAATAGGCACGCTTATTATAATCGGTAGTACCGGGATCAAGAACGTGGTTGCCGACTTTATCCCCGTTCAGATACAACTCATAATAACCAAGTCCAACAATATAGGCATATGCCTGAGCAACAGGCTTGCCCGGCACAAACTCTTTACGCAGTAAAGGCGCTGATATAGTGGTATCGGCTGCCCCGATCCATTTTCCTTCCCAATCGCTCTTATTCATGGGCCCCACATGAAAACTGCCCGGCCTGCTCCAATTGCCGCCTTCGCCGTTCTGGTCCCATACACAGACACGCCAGTAATAGGTCTCTCCTACTTTCAGGGATCCACCCTCATAGGTAATGTTTACAGATTCCGAAGAAGACACTTTACCGCTATCCCAAATCTTTTGTCCGTTGCTGATCAAACCATCAAGATTATCAGCTACCTGAATATGATAGGCAGACTGAGAAATTCCACGATTCGAGCTTTCAGATATCCATGAAAACCGTGGATCAGGTATATCTATACCAACGGGGTTCTCAAGATATTCAACCTTCAGTTTTGACGCACTAATGGTTTGGGCTGATAAATAATTTGTAAAGCCTCCCAAGGCCAAAGTGATCAACAAGACTAAAAATAAATTTTTCCGATACATGATAATTTATTTTAAATGTTAATATTTTTCATAAACTTCTGAAAAAGTGTCATATATAAAAAATTATACTATTGTGAATATATGACTATTAATTCTCTGGTACACACATTTGTGATTAAAACCATGAATATAAAAAAAATGTCAGAAATCCGGTTTAACAATAAAAACTATTTCGGATTTGATTTTTGGTTACTATCTCCGTTGGACTGCTGTATCGGAGCTTTATCCTTTGCCGTCGGTTTTAACCGACAGCCCCGGTAGTTAGTTGCACTGCCATTAATCCGTTCACTGAAGTGAACGGCAAAGGATAAAGATATGAACTAATGGGCTGCGCGAATCGAAGCCTTATCCTTTGCCGTCGGTTTTAACCGACGGATATGAATTTGATTCACCACACTCCCCATTCTTGCTTGCACTGCCCCTAGTCCGTTCACTGAAGTGAACGGCAAAGGATAAGGCGCAGAACAGATGTAACTGCCAAAAAAGAGCTTTAATATTTGTTGGAACAGAATTACTCGATCTGTACTTCGGGTTCCTTTTCCAAAAATCCAATCGATATTAAAAATTTATCTGCCTCTGACACAGTGCTTTTATAATTCTCAATATTCTTATAGTTAAAAAAACCATGCCCTTCTCCTTCATATAATCTCAGTTCACATCTGCTATCAACCTTTTCCATTACCTTTTTATAATATTGAGACGTTTCCACAGGTATTAAAGCATCCTTGGTTCCCAGGAAAAAAATTGTTGGAGGCGCTCCTGAATTTATATTATGCAAAGGGGAAAAATCCTTATATTCCTTACCAATTCTCTCAAAACCATAACCTCCGGGGCCGTTATCAATTACCGGATTAAAAAGAACAAGAGCATCAGGCACACAGCTAATATCCAAATCATCATTTTCATCATTATATTTATCAGTCAGCGCTGTAGCAGCAGCAAGATGACCCCCGGCAGAACCGCCAGATGCAATGATCCTGGTTGGATCAATTTTAAAAAGCCCTGCATTTCCCCTGATATAGCGTATTGCTGACCTGGCATCCTTAAGGGACTCAAAAGGAGTTGCTTTGTCCCTGCTTTCAACCCTGTAATTCACAAGAAAACAGACAATACCCCTTTTTGAAAAATATTTAGCATGAGGTTCGAACTGTTTTGTACTTCCCCCTTTCCACCCTCCACCGAAAAAGAAAGCCAATGCCGGATAATTTTCGCCCTTATCAAAATCGGGAGGCGTATAGATTACCATGGTCAACTTGGTGGTATCTATTTGTTTATATACAACCTGCTTTGAATTCTGTGCAAAGGAGGTGCAAATGATGCTGAGAAGAAACAGGAATGTTAAATAAATAGGTTTCATGTTTATATTTTTTAATTTAACAATTAATAATCAATATGTTATTTAAAATTTCAATCCGTTCACTGAAGTGAACGGCAAAGGATAAAGCATTGAACTAATTGGCTGCATTGATCGGAGCCCTATCCTTTGCCGTCGGTTTTAACCGACGGGTAGCCTGCAATAATAATTCCCCCTGGTTACTTGCACTGCCATCAATCCGTTCACTGAAGTGAACGGCAAAGGATAAGGCATTGAACTGTTGTAACTGCTTCATCAGAGCTCCATCCTTTGCAATCGTTACCCCAAATCTTTTTCATTCCTTCCACAATTCATACAATAAGCGCGAGGCTGTTTCCACAATTTTGTATCCTGCAAATGGTTCCAGGCGGGTCCATGCAATAGGGGCACCTGAATAACCACCTCCAAGAAATCCGTATATTGTAGGGCAGTAACCACCCCTTCCATCCGTCAGGCTAACAACAATTGTATTCGATACAGGGCTGCGCCGTTTTATATCAAGCCCGAATTGACAATAGAGTTCACATGGCTGTGTCACCATTGCAAGGTCTCCGATGCGAACGGCATGCACCGGCAGAATATCGAAAGGATTGTCACCATATTTTTCCTGTAATGATACAGCTCCAAAAGCCATTATCATTTCCATGCCACGAATATTTTCCCCTGCATCAATTCGTTTCAGTATTTCCCTGCCCTCAACCAGTTGTTCAGCGGAAGGCAATCTCACTGCCACTTTCAAATCATGATATTCATGCTTTAATACCGGATCATCATCGAATGTAATTTCCTTGTAAAGTCTCATAGTCTCATCAAAAACTATCTTGCTTATCCGTTTCAGCCTTTGCTCCCTGTTCTCGCTCACCGGATTCATCAGGTCATTCATGGCTATATCACCCTGTGCTCCGTTTAAAAACAGCACCGGAATCTTATTACCGGCAACTTCACGAATCGACTTTCTTACTTCACCCGGGAAATCGGCTGAATATATTCCTGAACTGTAAAAATTAGTTGGATGAGTAGTATTATTATACACCACAGATATTAGCTTTCCCTCTTTATCAGCAGCAAATAGAGCTGTATGCTGATGGTCATCAGGGCCTTCCAGGCCTGTGAAGTCTTTCCTGCGTGTATCCCCGCCCATTGAATGTGTTCCGTCGGCCCAGGTTGGTCTCCTGCTATATCCAATGGGTGCCTCCCCTTTTGCCCAGCCAATCTTAGCAGGTTTTGCTGAATTTACAGTTTCCATGGCCAGTTCGACCAGCCATTTTTTCAAGCGTTCAATATAAGCGGTATCGATCGGGACAAGGTAGTTAGTCTTTGCCAACGAGGGGCCACCATGGGCATGTGTGCAGGAAATCAGCACATCCCGGGGAAGTAAACCGGTTACCGTACTTATTGCCTCCCTTGTGGGAACTACGATTGACGACTCCAGGGCATTAAGGTCACAACTTATTATTAAAAGATGAAAATCTCCTTTAGCCAGGTAAATAGCATTTGCCTCTGAATCGTCCCGTCTTTCAGTCGCACGCATTGGCTCACCTGCCCCCTGGGCCCATGACCCCAGCTCATTGTTAATGATCTTTGAAGCAGCACCAACTTTAAACTGTTCGTTTTGAGAAAAACCTGCAAGAGAGATAAGAAAAAAAATAATGGAGATAAACGAAAATCTAAACAGCATAAAATTTCCGGATTTTTTTAATAATCTTTTTAATCTGTTTAAATGATAGCTTGAATTAATGTACATGTTAATAAGACTTTTTTTATGGTTTAAATATTGATCTCACTTTAAAAAATAAAATTTCTAAAAATTAAAAACTTCATATTATTGTAAATAACTATAAATCAACTGTATGAATTTATACAACTTGTCTGAAAATGATGTTTTGTGCCCTTTTAAGGCCAGGCTCAATATTCAAAGATAAAAATAAGTATAAGTATTTAACAGGGATTGTACTGTAAAAACATTACGTATTATTTTTAGCCCAAAAATAGTAAGTAAAAAACTTTTGCTCCATTGGTTTTTTTTGTTTTTTTGGTTGAACAAATCAATCAACATTATTTTACTCAAAAAATTTTAATTTTTATGGCTGCTGCATTTGGAAAAACATGGTGGGGCGAACAATGGTTGAATTCGCTTAACAATATAGATTACAGTAACCGGTTGCCTCGCGGTGCTTCATATGCCCGTAAAGGGGCAGTAGAAAAAATAAAGATTACCGGCAATCATATTTCTGCAAAAGTACAGGGCAGAAGGCCAACTCCCTACAGGGTAGATATTATTTTGCCACCTTTTTTCAATCCCGAACTGAACAATTTTCTGACGGAGTTAACCAAGCGTCCTGTGATTATTTCCAAACTGCTGAACCGGGAGCTTGATCCTGATGTTCTTGAACTGGCCCAACAAAACGGACTTAAAGTTTTTCCGGGTCAGTGGAACGATCTGAAAATGCAATGCACCTGCCCTGACTGGGCTGTGCCTTGCAAACATCTTGCCTCGGTAATTTATAAAGTCTCTGCTGAAATCGACAATAACCCTTTTCTGGTTTTCTCACTTCACAATGTCGATCTGTTTTCAGAAATGGAAAAACTTGGTATTATTATCAACAAACAACATATTGAAATTCCCAAAATTCAGGATCTCTTCTTCGGCAAAAATAAAAAGGGCCAATTATACGATCCTGAACAGGCATACAGGAGACTATCTTTTGCAAATTTGGAACCTCTTCATGGTCCCCTAACATCCCTGCTTTCACCAAACCCGGCTTTTTATACAGCTTCGGGTAGCGATTTCCGTGAAAAATACCTTGCCACACTTAACCGTGTCGTAAAAAATACGCAGCGGGCTGCCAATGGCAAAATTGCTCTTCCGGTTTTTTTCGCAACTGCTTATATTGAAGAACAATATCTTGATTACCATTCCCAAAACCAGGTTCGACTCGATGAGTCCTTAAAAGCTAAGGTTGCTATTAATGACAAAGAATATTCCGTTAGTGAATTTTTACAGCAACTCTCACAAATTCAAAGTTCGAAGACATATGACTACCAGCCATCAACTGCTTCATTGCACACAGTATTACATTTTGCAATTCAATTGGTTGCAAATGGAGCTATTGTACCGCAGATAATTCAGTTACCCGATAAGCAGTATGCTTTACGCTGGTTACCTTCTATGCTGAGTAAAGAGGTAAAAAAGCTGGTAGACGAATTGGAACACATTCTCCCGCCCGATGTGTTCACAGGGATTTACAGAAAAAAGCAAAAACCTGTTAATGAGGTTGCCATTAATCTTTTGTCATTGTTTATTACCGAAATAGTAAGGCTTGTAAGCCACAACACTGAAGGAGACCTGTTTCTGGAATTGTTTTTTAAAAATGAAAGTTATCCCTTTTCCGGTCCCGGGGAGGAAGCGCTGGCAGGTGGTATAATGGCGTGGCTGCAAAAATTCTACCTCACACAAGGTGATTACAAACCCATGCTGTTTGTGGAAGAGATGAAACAAGATAAATTCAGAATTTCAATCAACATTCAGGATTCAAAAGGAGCATTGGATGAGCCGGTTCCCCTAAAAGACATTCTAAAGGAGAAGATATACGATACCAGACGGTATGAAATATTGCAATCTCTCAGTCAGTTGAGCAGTTTCATCCCGGGACTCGACACTTATATAAATTCAGGAGGAACAAAAGAATTGGTTATGGACAACCTTACATTCACACCATTCCTGATGCAAATGATCCCTGCAATTCAATTGCTCGATATTTCTGTTTTGTTACCCAAATCGCTGCAGCAGATTTTAAAACCCAAAGCAAGTGTGAAACTAAAAAGCAAATCCACAGGTAAATCGTTTCTTCGGCTCGATAAACTTCTCGATTTCGAGTGGCAGGTTGCTGTCGGCGATACAGTGATGGATGAAACCGAATTCAGGAAGTTACTTCATAAATCTGAAGGATTAATCCGTTTTAAAACCCAATATATATACGTTGATAAGCAGGAACTCGAAAAACTATATAAACATTTTTCCCAGTCAAAAGAAATATCGACATTCCAGTTACTGCGCACGGCCCTTTCAGGTGAATACAACGGCGCTAAAGTATTGATTGACGACAAAGTAAAAAAACTAATTAAAGAATTGACTGAATTCAGGGAAATTCCTGTTCCCGGGGGGCTCATTGCTCAACTCCGGCCCTACCAGCTCCGCGGATTTTCCTGGATTTACCGTAATGCCTGCGTCGGGTTCGGATCGGTACTTGCCGATGATATGGGTTTGGGAAAGACTATCCAGGTTATTGCTGCAATACTGAAGTTCATGGAGGAGGGGCAACTCAATGATCAAAAAGTACTGATTGTAGCGCCAACCGGATTGCTCACCAACTGGCAGGCCGAATTTCAAAAATTTGCCCCGTGTATAAACATTGAAATATATCATGGGCCGCAGCGCGATTTGAAAAAGCTGAACAACTATGACGTACTGATTACCTCTTACGGAATTGCAAGAAGCGATGCTTCATTGCTTAAAAAGGAAAAATGGCATGCTATGGTTATCGATGAGGCTCAAAATATTAAGAATCAAAATACCGCCCAAACAAAGGCTGTAAAATCGATCAAATCAGATAATTTTATCGCACTAAGCGGCACGCCGGTTGAAAACAGGTTAAGTGAATTATGGAGTATCATGGATTACAGCAATCGCGGTTTTTTGGGTAATCTGAAAGAGTTTACTGAAACATACGGCAACCCGATCGAACAATTAAATGATCGTGAAACGGCTGACAAACTAAAAAAAGTAACAGCGCCTTTTCTAATGCGTCGTTTAAAATCGGATAAAAGCATTATTTCTGACCTTCCCGAAAAGATTGAAATTGACAGTTTTGCTACTCTTACTAATGAGCAGGCAAGCCTTTATGAAAAAACACTTGAAAAAGCCATGGATGCAATAGAAGGGATTAAACACACCGACCAGAAATCACTTTTTGTGCGACAGGGACTAGTACTGCAAATGATCCTGGCACTAAAACAGATTTGCAACCATCCAGCACAATTCCTGAAAAACGGGAAAAAAGATGCTTCATTAAGCGGAAAAACAGAACTGCTTTTTGATAAGTTGGACAGCATCCTGGAAAGCCGCGAAAAAGTACTCTTGTTTACACAGTTCACTGAAATGGCAGTTTTACTACAACATTTTATATCAGATCGTTATAAACTCGAACCACTATATTATCATGGCGGGTGCAGCATTAATCAGCGACAGAATATGATCCATCAATTTCAAAACAACCACGCAGACAAAGTGTTTCTCTTATCACTGAAGGCAGCCGGAACCGGATTGAATCTTACTGCAGCAAATCATGTAATTCATTATGACCTCTGGTGGAACCCGGCTGTGGAAACTCAGGCTACTGACCGGGCTTATCGTATCGGTCAGAAAAACAACGTAATGGTTCACAGGTTCATCACTAAAAATACATTCGAAGAAAAAATCAATGCAATGATTCAGCAGAAAAAAGCCCTGGCCGAAATGACCGTGGCAACAGGAGAAAACTGGGTTGGAAATTTGAGTAACAAAGAACTGAGGGATATTTTTGATATCTCCTAATTATTTATTATATAGAAATCAATCTTTTGTAACTATTATTTAACCATTGTAAGATAAAAATTTAATAATTTTCATCTTTCGACAGTTCTTCCCAGGAAACTACTCCAACCCTGTTGGCCCATTCATTCCATAAGCTTTCCAGCTCTTTCACCTTTTCAGGGTTCTGTTCTGCGAGGTTATTTAATTCTGTACGGTCATTTTCCATATCATACAACTCCCACTGCCCCTGATTTTCATACTTACGCACTGTGCTCCATGTCCCCGGATATTCTGAAACCAGTTTCCATTGTCCTTTACGGACAGCACGGTTACCCTCATGTTCCCAAAAAAGAGTTCTTGGGATCAACTCTCCGTCATTTATTAGCTTCAGTAAATCAATCCCCTCATATTCAGTAATTTTATATCCGTTATACTCCTCCGGATAATCTGCTCCGGCAACGTTAATAATTGTTGGCATCAAATCAATTATGTGCCCTGCCTGATGTGTCAATCCCAGATGTTTCAATCCGGCAGGCCAATGAATAATAAAAGGGGTAGAAATACCTCCTTCATGAACCCAGCTTTTATGGAGCCTGAAGGGTGCGTTTGACACATTCGCCCAGCGAACTCCATAACTTCCGTATGTGTCAGGGCCACCAAGTGGCAGGCCGGGAAAATCTCCTGCAATTACCTTTCTGCCGTCACGGGTTGAATCAGGTATAAGATTATTTTTCCATGGTGTTCCCCATCTTTCTATCTTCCCATCTCTGTGTCCCTCTGCAGAACCGCCATTATCAGAAAGAAAAAAGATGATCGTATTCTCAAATTGCCCTGTTTCCTTTAATGTTTCAATTATATCACCTGTACTCTGGTCTACATGGTCAATCATAGCGGCAAAGACTTCCATCCTATTTTCCTGAAAAGCCTTTTCTGTTTCTTCTTCCCATGGAATGCTTTGTTCATCTCTCTCAGGAAGTTTCCATTCCGGTTTTATTAAACCGGCTTTAACCAGGTTATTATAACGTGAGAGTCTCAGGCTGTCCCATCCCTCTGAAAATTTTCCCTTATACTTATTTATTACCTCCTGTCTCGCATGAAGCGGATAATGAGGTGCCGGATGGGCAATATAAAGGAAAAAGGGCATATCTTTCCCAACAGCTTCGCGGATGTACTGCTGACCTTTGGAAGTTATCATTTCGGGATAATAGAAATCACCTTCAGCCCTAATCATCTGATTTCCTTCTACCAGTCCCGCCGGATCATATAAACTTCCATGGGCAGGAAGTGAACCATAAAATCGGGTGAATCCTCTTTGCAGGGGCCAATTATCTTTAGGACCATTTGCATTAATATTTTTTGTTACATGCCACTTACCTGTCATAGCTGTATAATATCCTGCCTGTTTCAACACTTCCGCTATAGTTACAGAATTGTGGGATAAATCTCCCGAATAAGCAGGTACACCACGATCTGCAGTCATGTGGCCAAGACCGGCCTGATGGGCATATAAGCCTGTCAATAAAGTTGCTCTTGAAGGGCAGCATCTGGAACCATTATAAAAATGAGAAAAGATAATTCCATTTTCAGCCAGCATATTGATATTAGGTGTCTCTATCTTACTCCCGTAACAACCAAGATCAGAGAAACCCAGGTCATCAGCAACGATTAAAATAATATTTGGCTGTAAAACACCATTATGCACGGTATTGTCCTTGCATGAATATAAAATCAGGATAATTAAAAACAGTATCCACCGATTAATTTTTAGTGCCATCATGTAGTCTTTTGATGATTATATTTATAATGCCTGCTCTTCTGAAATAAGAAAACTATCCCTTGTAAATGAAAGTTATACCAGAGCCACGGTTTCTCCTGCCAATTAATCCATATTATCTTTTTATGCCAAAAGGTTGAGTTCCCACAATAGTTTTTCCTTCTTCTCCATAAACAACTGCGCGGATATATCTGTCCACTTCGGGGAATTTATTAAGATTAATTTCATTACCATTATAAATCTTTTTCCCTTCTGATATCCATATTACGGAGTCATGGCCTGCAGCTTCGATTGCAATAATTCCTTTATGCATATCCACATCAACAGATTCAATAACCGGTGGCTTAACCTGTTTTTTCTTTCGTCCTTCCGAAGCATAAACAAAGAATAAAAGCCCCTGCTCCATAGCGTTTCGAACAGCTGGTTCACTCAATTCCGGAAGAATAAACATATTCCAGTTACCACCAAAGTGATTTAAAGTATGTGTGTCATCGTTAGAGAAACCCCATACCGGCCTTTCCGGCATTAGATCAACAAGTAATGAGTCCCATATCTCTATACACCTGGTTTCCCCGCCGTTATATAATTCAAGTCCGGTCAGGCAATCAAAACGATCATAAAAATTCAGGTACCACTCAGTTGAAAAATCGTATCTTCCGGGATGCATAAAAAATGCGAGGCCATTTTTTTCAGTAATTGCCGTAAGTGTCTCTTCGCCTTTCAATGTAATGTCAGATTGATCACTGAAATAGCTGCCCATATCATGTAACCCCAGGTCAGGATGCTCCCTGTTAAGGGTAATCTCATTGCCCTGAACAGCCACCATTCCTATTTTCGAGGGATAACGGTTTTCAAAAATTAATGCTTCAGGAGTAATACCCCGGGGTTCATATCTTGATTCCTCAGGTTTTATACCTCTTGCAGCATAGTCATTACGTATACTGCATAATTGACTCGGGTGGAACTGAGTAAATTTTTCCCATGGATATGTCACTCTATTATGATCAGTAATGGCAAGTATTTTATAACCATACTTATCGTAAAGTTCAACCATAGACTGAGGGCTCAGTGATCCATCGCTTATAGTCGTATGAGTATGTAGATTAGCTTTATACTGTATATACCTGTCCCAGTCGACTGTCTTGTAAGGATTTTGTATATCCAATTTAGCCTGGCATGCCGGAAAAACGACAGAAAAGAAGACGATTACTGTTCTAATAATGATTTTTACCTGATATAGTCTGTATTTCTTCATGGTTGTAAAGATAAAATAATTACCCAAAAAAATCCAAACTGGTTTTTCCGTGTTTGTCCCATTAATCAAACCTAAGAATTATTCAGGGAAAGATCATTTCATCAATTATGCTGATTATTCATTTTAGCCTCTTGTCAACTGTGATTGTTAATCTGTCAGAAATCACAAATAATCATTGTTACAAATCATGGCCAGCAGGATCAATATTCCATTTTTCAAACTGCCAGTTTACAGCTGAAACCAGATCCCATCTGTCCCTGGCGGTAATTTGGGTATTTTTTAGCATTTCCACAATACTTTTTACCAACTCATCACTTTTTTCCATTTCAAGGCAATCTATTGCATTCAGTGCATGCAGGCACGCATATTTATTTGAATTTCGAATAACATTTACAAAAGCATTTATAGCTTCCTGTCTCTTTCCCAGATTATATAAAGCTTCAGCCGCTACAATTACCACGCTCTCCGACTCATCATTCAGTGCAGCGGTTAAATCCCCTGTTGCTTCTGCTGCCTTCCCCCCAAGTATAAGTAACCCTGTTGCGCCCCAGTATCTTATTGCACTTTCATCACTTTTCAGATAAGTCTGCAATTTTTCTAAATTATCTGATTCTCCGCGTGCAGCAGTCTCTGCAGCCTCTAATATTTCATCAATATCTACCTTATCAGACCGCATGTAGTCGTAAGCAGGCATATTACCCAGCCTGTCGACAAGATCAGCTTCAGGGATAAACCCGGTATCGTAAATCCGTATCAGCCACTCCCTGTTAGCAGCTCTCATCTTTTCAAGCTCCTCTTTATAAGCAGGGTCTTCAGCCAGGTTATTAATTTCCCATGGATCATTTTCAGTGTTATACAGTTCTTCGACCGGCTTCGGTAACCAGAATCGTGACTGCAATTCATTACACTGTCCGTTACGCCAGGCCTGTTCCCATGACAGAGCTGAAGGCGCCTGCATAACATACTCAGAATGATGACCATAGCTTCGATGCGGTAAATAATTGATAATATACCGGAATTTTTTACTCCTTAGTGCCCTGAACTGATCATACCTGACGCCGGCCCTGTCACGAAAAATATATACATATTCAGGCTCCTCAGTAACCTGGTCACCAAGGAATGCATTTCCCTGGAAATATTCAGGTATATTAATTCCTGTAAGGCTCAGTAAGGTAGGCGCCAGGTCAACGAAGCTGATAAGCCTGTCAACTTTTGAACCCGGATTTTTTTCCGGATAAAGATGTTTGAACTTTTTAGGTATCCTGACTATGAACGCTACGCGAGTACCGGTCTCATAAAGATACCTTTTGCTTCTCAGGAGCACACCTCCGTGATCACTGTAATAAAACACAATTGTGTTTTCGGCAAGACCCTCATCTTCAAGTTCCTGCAGCCACTTTCCTATTTGAGTATCCATGTCCTCAATTTTATCATAATATTGTGCCCAGTCATGTTTTATTGTTGGGGTAGCAGGATGATACGGGGGAATTGTAACTTCATCAGGTTTATGCCTGAGAAGCTCATCCGGAATAGAATCAAAAAGCTGGCTTTCATGCGAAACGGTAGCGTTGAAGACGGCAAAAAAAGGCTGTCCGGGTTTCCTGTTTCTGTAATGTGCCTTATTACTGCATTCATCCCATATTTTCTTTGGATCAATACCGTCAGTATTATAATCTGTTTTTGAGTTATTAGTACAGTAATACCCTTTTTCACGTAAAAATTCAGGATAAGTTTTTATTGTTTCCGAAATTGGATAAAAGCTGCGCATATGCTGGTTGCCATTTGAAGTAGCATAGACTCCTGTAATAATAGTATTACGAGCCGGAGCACATTGAGGTGCATTAGCATAGGCATGGGTATATAAAAAACCCTCACCTGCCAGCCGGTCAAGGTTTGGGGTAGTAGCAAAAGGATCACCATAGCAGCCTAACAAAGGACTGTTATCCTCACT
>CAZJGI010000056.1:14945-21018 GCA_964545315.1 uncultured Prolixibacteraceae bacterium | reverse complement strand
CAATATTCAGGCTTTTAAACCTGTTCCCGCTGGCAGCAAAATCCTTGCTTTTCAGATGCTCCCAGATCAAAGTATCCCTTAGATGGTCGTATCTGCCCAGAAGCCAGTGTTGCTCATGAACAACCCCGTCCCTTGAATGGTCTCCAGACTGTGCCCATAAACTATTATCCAGCGGACAAAAATCAATTCTGTGCATATGGCGGGCAAATAAAAACTGATTTGTAGTATCTGACCTATCATTTCTAAATTTGTATGTACTTCTGACTGTCTTACCCTTATCAGAGGTCATCCATATGTTTATATTGTTATATGCAGAAGAACCTGTTGAATAATTTCCCCATATATATAACTCTCTGTCACCAATAATTGGCCGGTTATTATGATATGACATCCTGGAAAAATTATGATCTTCCGGATTGGGTTTAAATATATTTCCATCAATGTCATATACTGTCGATTCGTGATAAGTCTTCCAGTCGTGGGAATAAAAACACCGTGTAAGGTCAGCAAAGAAAAGTTTATTGTCTTCAAAAACCCATAAAGTTTTTATATCAGATTTATCTCTGGCTATCTCTGAAATATCGATTGAATATGTATATGTTTTACCATAATCGGTACTCATAGATAGCACTCCATCCACAAACCTGCAAAATATATTTTGATTATACCAGAATACATTCGTAAGATCGATATCATCGTGAAGTTGCATTATTACATCGACCTTAACAGGCTCTCCTTTGTAGTCAACCTTACAGTACTGCCCTCCAATATTGTCATAACCTTCCCTGGTTATAGTATATTCTTTAATGCCCGGACTATCAACATCAAATGCATAATCACCGGGCTTGTTGGTGACACCATCCAACGTAACTACTGCATTTTTTACCGGTTTGCCATCATCGCCTGTGATTGTGAAAACAACATCACCGGACATAAGCCGGCAACTTGATATGCTTATAACCAGGCTTAAAAATAACAGGTGATAATTTTCAATAAACAAATTTTTTAAAATGTGCAGCTTTTTCATGGTATATTTTTTAATATCTAACTATCAATTAATTAACAAATTAAGTATTGGTCAAACAGTTAAAAGGTGTTCCGCGGATAATTTTCACTCTTTTTCCCATACCGATTGGATCAGTTCAAGGGTATTCTCCACCAGCTCCTCTCCTCCTTCCGGCCCGATAAGGGTACTTGCAGGAACAGCGCCATAGGTGCCTCCGGCAATTGAACGGGGGGTAGGCAGATAAGTACTCCATCCTGCAATTTGAATAAGAAATGTCTGAACTGCCGGGCTGCGTGCCTTTATCCTGATGCCATAATCAAGATAATGTTCAAACTGATTGGTTGCCATGACAACATCTCCAATTCTTATAACATGGACCTCCGTAGGCATCTTCGGCTGTATCTTTTCCAATTCATAGCGGTCTTTCACATTTTGTCCTCTCCTGGTTCTTGTGTATGCGCTCGTTACATCAGTATACCACCTGGGTTTCTCCTTTATTTCAGGATTACTTTCAATTTCCTGTAACAACTGGCCATACTGTATTTTCCATTTTTCACTCTCTGCCATCGCTTCATCCACATCTTCAATACTTATAAGGCGCCTGGAAAGTTGTACTTCCTCCATCTTATGCACTACTATAGGAGACCATTCAATATTGTCCTTTACATAAGGCAACACAGAAGTAACAGCATCAGCAATGTGCATTGCGATCTGCTTTCTGCGACCTATACTGCCCCGACCTGATCCTTCATCGGGGAACATAAGTTTTTGCATACGTTCTTCAGCTTTCGACCCAACCATAATATGTGGTGACTGATCTCCTGCAAAACTAATTTGAGGCAGAACAAAGATATCCTGACCCAGTCGTTCGCCAAGTTCAACTCTCACATCATGCCAATAATCGGCGCTTATCCTGAATACAGATTCACTAACCTGTGAAGGACAGGCAACATTAATTACCACTCCCGTAAGTTTACTTTTACTATCCCATGTGTACAACAGATTAACGGAATGGTCCTCATATCCTTCGATATGGCTGAATTCCGGCCTGTTTGTATTACCATACATTTGAGATTTTCCAGACAAATCAACCTGCAAACGATTCTGCCCCACCATTGCATGGCCCAGTCCGTAGCTTATTCCTCCCGCCTTACGGTTTTGCCACGCTTTTGTGGCAACCTTTGAAATTCTATCGGTAAGAAACTCATTGACTTCCAGGGGAGACATTGCATCAAGTTCAATACCATAATATTCAGCAATGTTTTTTTCAACTCCATAATACGGGCCGGAATGAGTATGAGTAGCATTCAGAATAATCTGTTCCGGTTTAAGTTCCGGAAAAGATCTAACCAATAAGTCCCTAACATTATTACGCAAATTTTCATTGTTTCCATTCCTGGAACCGTCTTTTATTGTAGAGAGATCGCAGCTTATCATAATTACCTTTTCAGATGAAGGGCCGGTACCTGACTCCAATGCCAAAGCCGTTGCTGTTATCGGATCCATAATACCTTCAGAAACACGTGCATGAAATTGGCCGCTTACCAGGACAGTTCTATCCGGGGTTAAATATATTGTTGACCATCCGATTTTTAAATTGCCTGTACTCATCCGTTGTTTTACTTCGGTACATGAGCACAGACATATGAGCACAGAAAATAATGCGGATGTTAATATTTTAAATTTGATTTTTTTCATAATTTGTATTTAATAAATCACGATTGCAATTTAAAATAGTCCCGGATGAAAATGAAGTAACAAAACACTATTGGCATTTTTGTTTGGTGCCTTCAAATTTTAGTTTAAATAAAAAAGGCTTGAGAAAATCCCAAACCTTTTTTATTTGTTCGTGATTTAGAAGTCCCAACCGGGATTTTGTGTCAAATTTGGATTAAGTGTCAAATCCTGATAAGGAAGCGGACGCAAATATAACCTTTCGTACCAAATTCTTTGGGTGATAGCCGGATATAAATCAAAATAATCACCGGTATCAGGATCTCGAGCTCCTAAAATAACTTTAGGATTTTCAAGCAATTTACCCGCTTTCCAGCGCACAATATCCCACCATCTTTTTCCCTCAGCAGCAAGTTCAATCCGCCTCTCACGGCGGATCTCGTTTATGAGGTCCAGTGGCGATGGTTTGACTTCCCAATCGGGCCAGTTGGGATCGGTAAATCCGACATTAACGTTCAGATGCGGCATTCCAGCCCTGTCTCTCAGCTTATTTATTGAGATATCCAGTACCTGCTGAGTGCATTGTCCAAGTTCAGCTTTTGCCTCAGCATAGCTGACCAGTAACTCTCCGTAACGGAAAAGAAATTGATCAATGATAGTCATATTTTGTTGCCTGTCTCTTTCATGTGGAGAGTAAAACTTAGTAATCCAATAACCGGTATAGCCATAATTAGAATTAAATTCCGGAAAAAGTATCCTCCATTCCTCAGAGCCATCATCCCAAATTCTATACGGTCGTTTTCTATAATTATGACTCAGTTGATCAAGACGGGGATCCCTGTCAATGTATATATCTTCAATATAATCATCACCCTGGTATAAAGGGCTTAAGCTAATTGGCAGTCCGTCGGTACAGAGAAAAGATTCAATAAAATCCTGTGTCCATCCCGATTTTTGTTCACCTAATGTACGGACTGTATTATGCATGACCAGGTTGAGTTCAAAATGTCTTACCATGATACCTTCCGGATTATTCCTAAGATCATACATTACAAACATATCAAAGTAATCCTTATCAGGGTTTCCTGTTGAATAAACACTAAATAATCCTGAACCAATAACCTCTTCGGCAGCTTCAACAGCCTCCTGCAATACTGGTTGCCAGTCTCCCAGGTTATGGTACTTCCTGAATGTACCTTCGAAAAGGCACATCTCAGTTTTGAACGCAAGGGCAGCATATTTTGTAAGGCGCAGTTCAGCTGACTCTTCCGGCAGGTTCTCAATAGCAAAATCAAGGTCTTCCAAAATCTTTGATATAACAGTTTTTCGTGAATCTCGGGAACCATACAGCTCTTCAGAATCGGTTTGAAGGTCTTTTTCAATCCATGGAACATCTCCAAACCTTTTGACTTTATCAAAATAAAAGAATGCTCTGAAAAAACGAATTTCAGCTTCGTACCTAACGAAGGAAGGGTCTGCACCCATTTTGTCAATACGTACTAAAGCATAATTACACCTCCGTATCTGAAGCCAATCAGATTTACCCCAGCCACCGCCGGTTGTAGGGACAACTGATTCACCCCAGGCATAACTGTCACGCGAAGCCGGTCCCTGATTATCAGTACCATTATCCAACTGCCATATATGATCCTTTCGTTGTATTTCAGGATAAAATGTATTGGCGTACATAGCTATATCCTCAGCTGTATTCCAATAACTTGCATCACTGATTTCATCTCCCGGATACTTTTCCATGAAATCATCGTTGCATGCAGAGAATGCTAATAAAATAATTAATATTATATATAAATTTTTCATCTCATAAAATTTTTAATTTTTATTTCTATTCGATGGAATTATCATGTAAATAAATAATTGAATATCATGACAACTTCATACTTTTTTGTTTATTTAATCAGAAATCAATGTTTAATCCGACAGATAATGACCTATAAACAGGATAGTATTGAGCACCGGTCATTTCCGGGTCAGCAATCTTGATCATTTGAGTGTATTCCCAGAGATTATTTCCCGCAAGATAAACGGATAATCTGTCCATACTTATTTTACGGCTTATTAACTGCGGCACTGTATACCTCAGAGTCAACTGCTTTAATCTTACATAGGCTCCATTTTGAAGCCAGTGAGTCTGTACCTGTGTGACATCACCTGCTCCCGATACACGCGGCCTTGGGAAATAGGCATCAGGATTATCCGGTGTCCACCAGTCAGCAGCAATTTCAGGAGCAACAGAGAATTCATTAGTGTAATGACCAATAAAATAACCCGTAGACAGCCATACATCACGTTTCATTATACCCTGGAAAAACAGATCAATATCCCATCCTTTCCATGATAAATTTGTTTTAAATCCAAAACTGTAACGGGGGGTAGAATTGCCAATAATACTCATATCACCGGGATCATCAAGAGTTTGTTCCCCTCTTGTAATTTTTCCGTCACCATCCAGGTCTTTAAATCTGAGATCACCTGCGTCAAGTTGCCTTCCTGTAATATTTTTTTGATCCGCAGCCCGCGCTTCTTCATCGGTCTGAAACATTCCATCCGTTGTCAAACCCCATATTTCACCAATCTTCTTTCCCACGTAATGGCTGGTAAAAAGCCCTCTGGGATTCTGAAACCTTGTGATCTCAGACTCATAATCGGATAGTGTAACTCTCACTCCGTAAAGAAATTCCCTTACCCTTTGCTTCCAGTCTAACTGCAGGTCCCATCCGTAAGTTTTCAGGTCAGCAGCATTTGATAAAGGTTCACTGACAGCTAAAACTGAAGGTAATGGTTCTGAAGCAGTAAGCATATTTTTTGTATCTCTCCTGAATATATCAAATGATCCTGAAAGCTTGCTGTCCAAAACTGCAATATCAAGGCCCAGATTACGCTGGGTCACTGTTTCCCAGGTTAAGCTGGCACTTACCAGGCCGGGGGCATATGTACCCATTGGAGGAGTACTGCCAATCAGGTAATCAACCTGCCCGGTACTGAAGGTGGAAACATAAGGATAATAATCCGATACATTCTGGTTACCCAGGCTTCCATATGAAGCTCTTATTTTTAAAATATCAAATAAATCATTTAATCTGGTCAGGAATTTTTCATTATCCAGGCGCCATGCCAAGGAAGCTGAAGGAAAAAAAGCAAACCGGTCAGCTTTGGGAAATTTGGATGAACCGTCATAACGGCCATTGAGTTCAACAAAATAGCGCTCATCAAAAATGTAGTTCAGGCGGCTGAATGCACCTCTAATTGCAAGTTCTGACTCACTGTCGCTTACAAATCTTTCCCCTGAAGCAAGCTTGAGGGAAGGCATATTATCAAGAATAAGATTCTCACGCCTTGCATAAAAATATGTATTATGTGCATTTTCCTGGTTAA
>CAZJGI010000056.1:7504-14845 GCA_964545315.1 uncultured Prolixibacteraceae bacterium | reverse complement strand
ATAAGATTCTCACGCCTTGCATAAAAATATGTATTATGTGCATTTTCCTGGTTAAAGCCTACCAATCCTTTAAAATAGTGTTTATCGGCAAAAGTATTCTCATAATCAGCATATGCATTAAAAACATAGTAACCATTATTTCTGCTCTGCTTTTCAATGGAATTAGGATTTGTATAAGGATGGTATCCAATTATTTCACTTATTACATTTTCCTTACCTGCACCGGGAATTTGAATAATAGTTCCGTCACTTGCCTCGTAAGTTATTATGTCAGTTTGATCAATTTCATAACTGTAAAATGGCCATAACCTTCGGTAATCAATAAATTTCTGATTATAACTCTGATAAGAATAATCAACATTAATAACCAGATTCTTTACAGGTGTAAGCGTTGCAAGCCCGGTTAACCATACATCCCTCAGGTCTCTTTGGCGATAACCTCCATCACTGTGTGCCTGAGCCACATTTGGCACAGATCCTGAAGTACGCCATGCACCGTTTGGCAGAATATACTGTATCCATGGCCTGGTATTAGTTTGAAATGTCAGATAATTTTCAGGGAACTGATCTTGGCTGTTATTTGGAGGAAAAATTTTACGGCTACTGTTTAAAGAAACCCTTGTACCTATTTTAAGCCAATCTAAGATAGTATAATTAAGCCTGGTCAGAAAATCATACTGGTTATACCTTTCATCAAAAAGCTTCGGAATACCCTCCTGATATAAATGAGTGAAAGAAGTATAATAATCCAGTCTGTCGGTTCCTCCTGATATACTGGCACTGGATTGCGCCATCGGATAATTATCCCTTAACAAAACATCTACATAGTCAATATTTGCCATATTCCCCGGAGACATACGGTTGGCATTTTGCGGATAGGTATAAATCCCCGGAGCGTCCGGATTTTTCTGCAAATACTCAAGAGCAGCCATTTGATATCGATTAAATTTAAGCACGCCTGTAACACGCATATTGCCCTCATTCTGATAGGCAACATGATCGAAAGTATTCATCATCCGATATACCCTAGTGGGTGTATTAACAGCATATTTTGATGATATAGAAATTGTTGGCTTATCTTTTCTCCCTTTCTTTGTTGTGATCAGTATTACACCATAAGCTGCGCGTGCCCCGTAAATTGCAGCCGAGGCAGCGTCTTTCAATATCGATACTTCTGCAATATCATTGGGGCTTATTCTGTTGGGATCTTGGGGTATGCCATCGACCAAAACAAGCGGATCTCCACCTGTAATTGATGTATAACCCCGAATATTAAATGTAGCTCCACGGCCAAGGTCACCTGTTGATTGCGTTATATTAAGTCCTGGCATGGTACCTTGCAAACCCTGGCCAATATTTGTGATAGGGCGGTTTTCCAGGGTCTCTGCAGTTATATTTGATACAGCTCCGGTAAGATTGACTTTCTTTTGTGTACCATACCCGATTGCAACTACCTCTTCGATGCCTATCGTCTCTTCCTCCATCCTGACATCAATGCCAGTCCTGTTTCCCACAACGATTTCCTGTTTCTTCATACCTACAAATGAAAATACGAGGATGGCATCAGCAGGAAGGTTTGTAATAGTATAGTCACCATTTGAATCTGTGACCGTACCCTGGGCTGTGCCTCTTACTATAACAGACACACCCGGCAACGGCTGTCCTGCAGAATCTGTCACTTTTCCTGAAACCATCCGCTGCTGTGAATTATTATAATTTGAAAAGGCTACAACACCACCTGATCCCTTGTCCATTGCTCCAGGAAATAGTAAAATATGCCTGTCACGGATTGCATACTCTACATCTGTCCCATTAAAAATAATCTGAAGACATTGCTCAAGTGTTTTATCTTTTACTTCCAGAGACAACTTCCTCTCAAGGTCAATATACCCCGGACTGTAAGCAAACCTGAACTCGGATTGATTTTCAATCGCATCAAGGATCTCGACCACTTTGGCATCCCTTAAATTAAGAGTCAGCTTCGTGGTCTGGCTGTAAACGCTTGCAGATACCTGCAGCAGCCCAATTGTCAAGAACAATAATGTCAGTTTCATAATTCTAAAACATTTGTTCCAAAAAGAAGGAATTTTCCCTCTTGTAATTCGGATTTTCTTCATAATTTTACCATGTTTAGTTTATAAATTTATTTACCGTTTGCGAATGGTAAGTAACAAGCCGGGGGTGTTGCCGCATCCCCGGCTTTCTTATCCTTCGACCTTTTTTATCTTATCTTTATCAACTTTTATAGTTATAATATCCCCTCTTTGCTCAATAATAACCGGCGTGATCTTCTCCATCAGCTGTAATATCTCATGTAAAGGTTCATTCTTTATAGTGAAAGTATATTTAAATTGTTTAACTGCCGGATCAATCTCAAACCTCTGATTATAACGCGTATGCAACCGCATAAGTACCTCCTCCATTGTCAGATCATAAAGATTCATTACCCCGTCTTTCCATGAGGTGTATTTTGTAGTATTCACTTCAGCTACTGATATATTATGATTTTCTTTGTCAAAAAGAAGTCTGGTTCCAGGATTAAGTTTACATAATTCCTTGTTATCCCCAACATTTGTTATTTCTACCGATCCCTTCTCAAGTACTACCTCTATGTCTTTTTCCCAAGTGTAACTATTTATATTAAAACTGGTTCCGGTTACTTTGACATTAATCTTACCACAATTAATGATCATTGGAATATTCTCATTTTTAGCTACATTAAAATAAGCTTCTCCCTTAATTTGTATATACCTGTGGGAAGATGCAAAAAAATTATTATATGATATTTCAGAACCTGAATTTATCCAAACCTCACTGGCGTCAGGCAGTTGAACTTTAGCAACCTGGCCTTTATCTGCAGTCACAGTAGTAAAGGTTTCAGAAATCCGTACAGGTTGATGAGTAAAATACCAGACCATACTCCCTAAGGACAGCACAAAAAAGAAAATGGCAGCATACCTGAAAAATTTTTCGACATTCCTTGTACTCTGCCATTTTGTAAAGCTTTTTTGCAATAAATGAGTCTGTAAGTGATTCCAGCTTTCCCTGCCACCGTCTGGGAAATAATCGGGCTCAAGACTGCTTTGCCAAACTAATCTAAACTTGTTAAAGACTATCCTGTTCTCTTTTTTTCTCAGCCACCCAAGTAACTGTTTCAGTTCTTCTTCTGTGGCTATTCCTTCAAAATATTTATTAGCGATCTCTTGCATAAATTTCATTCTATAAGGAGTACAATAACAATTGAAAAACCCTACCTTCGAAAGTGAAATATTCCTAAAATAATTTTCAGAGGATTAAGGAGGAGGGGTTGCCGGGAGGAATTAGATCAATCCGTTGAATAAGTTCAACAGCAAAGGATAAGGCTCCGAACCAATTAGCTGCCTCGATTAGATTTTTATCATTTGCCGTTCGCCTCAGGTGACTTACTTTTTAACAACAATTTCAAACTTATAGTTTTATTATTGATTAATGGTTTTGCCCAAAATGAAATACTGAGAATATACCCTAACGTAATGAGAAGGAATAGCATAGCTATCCTCAAACCAAAAAAGTCACCCAGCCATCCAATAATAAGCGGAACAAGGGCCCCTCCAAATATACCTGAACATAGAATTCCGGAAAAAGCACCATGATGCATTTTTACAGAATTCAGGGCTAAAGAAATTATTATTGAAAACATTACCGAAATAAAAAATCCGGTCAGGGGAAAAGCAAAAAGGGACATCATTTTTGTACCTGATAATGCTATGCACACCGCAATGATTGCCAATATCGCAAAAATTCGAAGAACAATTCTTGAATCTAATAATTTAAGTAGTATTAATCCCACCAGGCAACCAACAGACATCAGACCCCAAAACCAACCAATTGCCGATGCCCCTGCACCTTCAGGATCAACTTCATGGTATGTCAATAAAAACTTACTCATCCAGTTCGCAATCCCCTGTTCGGTACCAACATAAGCAGCTATACCAAAAAAGAACATTATAACATTCCTCTTTTTTAACAGGTCCCTGTATACTTCAGTTGCTGCAACTTTTTCATCTTCTGCAAGTTCAACTTTGGGAAGTTTTATAATCTTAATTGTAACCAACATTATAATAAATATCACTGTAAAAATCCAGTATAAGGAACTCCATGGTAAATTTTCAGGGGTTACCTTACTTAAAAGATCAATTATTATATTGCCACCGCCTGAATAATCAGGCAATTCCCGCATCAAATAAGTAAATACATGTGGACTGACAAAGGAAGCAGCGCCAAATACAAGCTGTCCTAATACAGAATAAAATGCAAAATTTTCTTCACCTCCCGAAACCCTCATTAACGGATTGATAATAACCTGTATCATAGCCATGCCTAATCCAATTATAAACAGCGAGGCTAACGCTACAGCATATACAGGGAATAATGCGAAAAGAAAAGAGCCTGTGAATGTTAAGCCAAATGCAATGAGCAAAGAAATTTTTCCACCTAACTTTTCAATTATTGCACCGGCAGGAATTGACATTATACCATAAGCTAAAAAAAAAGAAAATGGTAAAAATGCAGCCATAGTGAGACTTATCTTGTAAGTATCTATAAAAACTGGCATTACAGGGCCTAAAATATTGGTCACAAAGGACACTATAAACCAGATTATCAGGATTAAAACAATGATGGATTTACTTCGTTTCATATCAAAAGATTATTTAGAAAACTTATTTTAATCGAATTAAACTTAAGATGAGACTGTCCTGTGGGAAATTATTTTCCGGTCATAGGAAACATCATCTTTATCTCTTCATCAGCAGGCTGACGGCCAAATTCACAAATCTCAAATTCTTCATGATATTTTTGCCTGCCAAAATCAATGCTCCAATTAAATCCAGGGTAGTTCTTCCTCTTATCCAGAAGCCAACCATGCCTCTGTTCCTCTCCTTCGGGAACCTCATCCAATTCACCATTCGTCCACGGCAGCCAATCGAAATATTGCGATTCATGGGACGTCATTAGTCAGCTGTTTATAATTCTTTTACCCTCAGGTTTCTCCATCTGACTTTCAGGCTGCCTCCCCCCTTGTTAACGGAATGTATCTGAAGCAATATCCTCCCCTGTCCCTGACCGATCTTTTCATCATTCAATTCTATCATCTGCTCTCCGTTTAACCATGTTGTTACCTGGTCCTTTACTGCCAGAATCCGCATAGTATTCCACTCCCCCATTCTTAAAATGGAATCCTTTTCTGCCGGGGGTTTAATTATCCAACCCCTGCCGCCTCCTGATTCATAAATGCCTGCTGTAGACTTACCCGGAGGTGCAACCTCTACCTGCCATCCAAGTTTAGCTATCCCTACCCTGTCTTGTCTTATTAACGACCTTATGAATACACCGCTGTTGCCGTCACGTTCCTGGTTGAATTCTACTGTCAAGTCAAAATCATTGTAATATTTCCTGGTTTCCAGGTAACCATATTGCTTATCCGGTCCACTCTCACAAATTAATTCCCCATTCTCTACATACCACAGCTCAGTTCCGTATATATCCCATCCGGTAAGATCTTTACCATTGAACAATTCTTCCTCATTTTTTGGTTTTCGCGGTAACTCTTTTACCTTGATATTCTTATACCATACCTGGCTGCCATGATCCTGAATCCCGAAGTGGCCATAGCGTGCCAAACCATATTCCGGGTAATCAGCGTTTTTCCCTCCTGTTTTGCGAGTAAACCAGTCATCTGTCCATGAAGAAACATTAATTGTTTTATTAAACCATTTCCCATCCCTTCCTGACAGGTTCACGTATGATTTCGTCAGCTTCAGGCAGGCCGTCTGCTTTCATATTTTTTGCATCCCAGTATATTTTCTTTCCTCCAAGTCGTAATGAAAGAACACCAAGAAGAACTATTTCCACAAGTCTTGATGCATAATTGAAATTGGATAGTGGTTCAGGGCCTCCTTTTATGGCATCAACCCATTCACGATGATGCTTTGTATCATTACGAGGGATTGATTGTTTTGGTGGGGTAAATGAGTTCCTAAGACTTTCAGGATAAATTACGGGCGGGCTCTTAGTACCCCCATTGGTTAAAATAATACCTTTTTCGCCCACGAACAAAGCCCCTCTGCGATCCAAATGTATATCCCGTGGTAATAAATCAGGGTGTGCAGGGAGTAATCCCCCTGAATACCAAGTCATTCTCAATTCAGGTTGTTCACCATCCCTGTTAAATTTGTAGTATCCTATCTCTCCATATGGAGCGATATCCTGACTGCCTCTGTTGCCTGCAGGCAATACTTCTATGCTCTCCGGTGAATGCAGATTAAATGCCCATGTTGCTGCATCCATATCATGACATCCGAAATCTCCCAGAGCTCCGCATCCGAATACCCAAAAATCCCTCCATTTGACTGGTACATATAATTGATTGAAAGGACGCCAGCCTGTTGGCCCGAGCCAAAGATCCCAATTAAATCCTTTAGGATAAGAGGTATCACCTTCAGGAAAACCGTTAAGCTGAGGTAACCATCTGGTTGCCGGTACCCAGGAATGCACTTCATTTACCTTGCCAATTGCGCCAGCACGAAGATATTCAACTGTCTGACGGATACCATCCCTGCTGTGTCCCTGATTGCCCATTTGGGTGGCTAATCCTGTTTCACGGGCGACATCACGTACCTTGCGTGCTTCCCATATGTTGTGTGTTAAGGGTTTTTCACAATAAACATGTTTGCCGGCCCTCATCGACATTATCGAAATATATGCATGTGTGTTATCAGGACTGGCACAGACTATTGCATCCAGGGACCGCTCCTTTTCAAGCATATCCCTGAAATCTGTGTAATCAGCAATTTTATAATTCGGAGTTCTTTTGGAATAAAAATTTTCAATATGCTTCCGTATAGGGCCCCGTCCCGTATCAACACTATATAAAACATCATTTTGCCAATATTCAGCCGGATCAGCTACTGCTGTCAATTGGACATCTTCAAGTTTAAAGAGCTCGTTAATACTGAACAAAGACTGGCCACCGGCACCGATAATTCCAATATTTACCTTGTCGCTGGGAGCAACAAAATCTTTACCGCCAAGGATATAACGGGGAAGGATCAAAAGACCAGCAGATGTCAGGGATGCTCTTTTGATAAATTTCCTCCTGGAAGTAAGATTTTGATTTTTTTTATTTACCATGTGCACTTTATTATAATTTATAAAGAATTATCTGGTCAAGAATTCCTTTAAAAATAAGGATATGAACTATTGCCTGCTCCATCCGAGATTCATCCTTTACACCTGCCCTGATCGGAGCCTTATCCTTTGCCGTCGGTTTCAACCGACGGATGTGAAACACTAAACCACTCC
>CAZJGI010000056.1:0-7404 GCA_964545315.1 uncultured Prolixibacteraceae bacterium | reverse complement strand
GCCTTATCCTTTGCCGTCGGTTTCAACCGACGGATGTGAAACACTAAACCACTCCGGCCTGTTTCTTTCGCACTGCCCTTAATCCCTGCAGCCTTCTATTTTATTCCAATAAAAGAAATACCATCAAACAAATTGCAGGATACAATTTGTACAGCCTGTCATGAATATGAGCCTTAGCTTTTGAAATGTGCTTCTCGACCATCTTCTGACTGATACCCAACTCCTCTGCTACCGCCTTTTGCTTCTCACCGTTAAGCTTACATCTTATAAAGACTGTTTTCATTTTGAGTGGCAACTCATCAACAGCTTGTTGAAATGACTCAATCAGCATCTCTTCCATGCTTTTTTCTTCCTTGCCGGTAAGATCAAGCTGATAAAGATATTGAAGCTCTGAAAATGCAATATCTTCAATCTTAATTCTATCAGCAACCAGATTAGTGCTCTTCAGGTAATTAAGACATCGGTTTCTTACTATCACAAACAGCAGGCTTTCAATTCTTTTGTTAACATCAATGGATATGCGATGTTCCCATAAAACCAAAAAACTTTCCTGGATAATATCCTCAATTTCATTTTTATTTGAAATAAAAAGCCTACAATATCCTTTCAGAAGAGGATACAGTAAACGGAAAACTTCTTTGAATGCTTCAGGATTTCCGTCTTTCAGGTCAAGTTTGGTTTTTATAGTGAACATGAATCAAAATTAACTAAAATTATTGTTTGATCAGCAATATTTTTTTATTATTATATAAATAAGTCCCACAGACCATAAGCCCCCATACCTTGGCAAATTTTCGTTATATTTGCTCCAAATGATAATAATATGTTTGACCTGGAATTAATTCAAAAAGTTTACGAACAATTACCTGAAAAAATTAATGCCGTCAGAAATAAACTGAACAGGCCGCTTACTTATGCTGAAAAAATTTTATATTCCCATCTTTATGATAACAATGAACTAAAAGCTTTTTCCCGTGGCAGGGATTATGTCAATTTTTCCCCGGACAGGGTAGCAATGCAGGATGCAACTGCCCAAATGGCTCTTTTGCAGTTTATGAACTCAGGGAAAGAGACAACCGCAGTACCCTCAACAGTGCATTGTGATCACCTTATCCAGGCCCGTGTCAATAGCAGGGAGGACCTTAACATTTCCCTTAATACAAATAAAGAAGTTTTTGATTTCCTCGAATCTGTTTCCAATAAATATGGAATTGGCTTCTGGAAACCGGGAGCAGGAATTATCCATCAGGTTGTATTGGAGAATTACGCCTTTCCCGGGGGAATGATGATTGGAACAGACTCGCATACTCCAAATGCCGGTGGCCTGGGTATGGTTGCTATCGGAGTCGGTGGGGCAGATGCTGTTGATGTAATGGCAGGTATGCCATGGGAATTGAAAATGCCGCAACTTATTGGTGTTAAGCTGACCGGTAGACTTAGTGGCTGGACTGCCCCTAAGGATATCATCCTTAAAGTTGCCGGTATACTGACTGTCAAAGGGGGCACAGGGGCAATTATTGAATATTTCGGAGAGGGAGCTAAATCTCTTTCAGCAACAGGAAAAGGTACAATATGTAATATGGGTGCTGAGGTGGGGGCAACTACCAGCTTGTTTGAATATGACGAGAGTATGGAACGCTACCTTAAAGCTACCGGGCGCAATGATGTGGCTCAAATGGCATCCCAAATTAAAGATATACTTTCGGCTGACCCTGAAGTAATGCTTGAACCTGAGAAATACTTTGACAGGCTGATCGAAATTAACCTATCAGAACTTGAACCCCACATTAATGGCCCTTTTACTCCTGATATGGCTACCCCTGTTTCGAGAATTAAAGAAACTGCACAAAAACACGGATGGCCTGTGGAGGTGTCAGTTGGCCTGATAGGCAGCTGTACAAACTCCTCCTATGAGGATATTTCCAGGGCTGCATCGGTTGCTAAGCAGGCTTTGGAAAAAGGACTGAAAGCAAAAGCTGATTTTACAATTACACCTGGTTCGGAACAGGTACGCTACACTATCGAACGTGACGGATATATTGATATTTTTGAAAAAATTGGCGGACGGGTGTTTGCCAATGCCTGCGGCCCGTGTATAGGACAATGGGCCCGCGAAGGGGCGGATAAAAACGAAAAAAATACAATAGTACACTCTTTTAACAGAAATTTTTCAAAACGTAACGACGGTAATCCCAATACCCATGCATTCGTGACTTCTCCGGAACTTGTGACGGCACTGGCAATTGCCGGACATCTGGATTTTAATCCGAATACTGATACCCTGATTAACGATAAGGGCGAAATGGTAAAACTTGACTCCCCTGCCGGATTTGAACTGCCAGTTAAGGGATTTGATGTTAAAGAGAGGGGATACCAGGCTCCTGCAAAGGACGGGTCAAAAATTAAAGTTTCTGTAGAACTTGATTCTGACAGGTTACAGCTTCTGAAGCCATTTGAACCCTGGGATGGTAAAAATATTACCGGTGCCAAACTGCTTATTAAAGCACTGGGTAAATGCACTACAGACCATATCTCTATGGCGGGGCCATGGTTACGGTTTCGGGGGCACCTTGATAATATATCCGATAACCTGCTGATTGGGGCTGTTAATTCATTTAATAACGAAACTAATAAAGTGAAAAATTTGCTGACAGGTGAATATGACAGCGTTCCGGAAGTGCAAAGATTTTATAAAAAGAATGGGATTTCAACTGTTATTATGGGTGATCATAATTATGGCGAAGGGTCATCTCGTGAACATGCTGCAATGGAGCCTCGCCATCTGGGGGTAAGGGTTGTAATTGTAAAGTCATTTGCCAGGATACATGAAACAAACCTGAAAAAACAGGGAATGCTGGCACTTACATTCGATGATGAAAATGATTATGAACTGATATGTGAAGATGACACTTTCAATTTTATCGACCTGAAAAACTTTGCTCCTGACAGTCAGCTAACATTGGAAGTTGTGCATAATGATGGTTCGAAGAATACCATTAAATTGAATCATACCTATAACAAGCAGCAAATTGAGTGGTTCAAAGCAGGATCAGCATTGAACCTGATAAGAAAACAACAGAAATAATACATTTTCAAGACAACATAAACTTTTAATATGCAAAAAATTAAAGTACAGAATCCGGTTGTCGAACTGGATGGGGATGAAATGACACGCGTCATCTGGAGTTTTATTAAAGAGAAGTTGATCCTGCCTTATCTGGATATTGACCTGAAATATTATGACCTGAGCATAGAAAGCCGGGATGCAACAAACGACCAGATCACTGTTGATGCAGCACATGCTATACAAAAATATAATGTCGGCGTTAAGTGTGCTACCATTACGCCAGATGAAGCACGCGTTGACGAGTTTGGGTTGAAGCATATGTGGAAGTCTCCAAACGGTACTATCCGTAATATCCTTGGTGGAACAGTATTCCGTGAACCTATACTGATCAAAAACATCCCGAGGCTGGTACCCGGCTGGAAGCTGCCGATTTGTATCGGACGTCATGCTTTCGGGGATCAGTATAAAGCAACCGATTTTGTTACTAAAGGAAGGGGTAAGCTTACAATAACTTTTACTCCTGATGACGATAGTGAACCGGTATCTCATGAAGTATACCATTTCGAAGGTGACGGAGTAGCTTTGGCAATGTATAACACCGATGAATCAATAAGGGGATTTGCCCGCGCCTGTATGAACCAGGCTATCAACAAAAAATGGCCTCTCTACATGTCTACAAAAAATACAATCCTGAAGAAATATGACGGCCGCTTTAAAGATATTTTTCAGGAGATATTCGAGCAGGAGTATCAAGAGAAGTTCCGGGAACATGGAATAACATATGAGCATCGTTTAATTGATGATATGGTTGCGGCTGCACTTAAATGGGACGGTGGCTTTGTATGGGCATGTAAAAATTATGACGGGGATGTTCAGAGTGATACAGTTGCACAAGGATTTGGCTCTCTCGGACTGATGACCTCTGTCCTGTTGACCCCTGACGGCAAAACGATGGAAGCTGAGGCAGCACATGGAACAGTGACACGGCATTTCAGACAGCATCAGAAAGGTAATCCGACATCAACAAATCCTATAGCCTCAATTTTCGCATGGACCCGTGGACTGGCATTCCGTGGAAAACTGGATGGTAACCAGGATTTGATAAGTTTTGCCAATGCCCTGGAAACAGTCTGTATAGAGACAGTTGAATCGGGTAAAATGACAAAAGACCTTGCCCTTGTAGTTCACGGTAAAAATATGACACAGGAGCATTATCTTACTACGATGGAGTTTTTGGAAGAACTTGACAAAAATTTAAAGGGAAAGATTACAAAATAAATTTATTAATTTAACCACTGAAAGTTTAAAAAGGTATAATCTACAAAACAATTAATATGGAGTATATAAAGTATCGGTTTTTTCAGAAGGCGAGCAAGGCCTCAAAGGAGTTTCAGCGTATAAAAAAAGAGCATGCTGACAAGGTTATTGCTGAGATTACCCTGGGGCAGGTGCTCTCAGGGATGAAAGGCATTCCCCTCCTGGTTACTGACACATCAAAGCTGGACCCTAATGAAGGTATTCGCTTCAAAGGATATTCAATTCCTGAATTACGCGAAAAACTACCTAAAATCTCAAGTGACGGCGAACCACTTCCCGAAGGCCTTTTCTATCTTATGCTTATCGGTGAGATACCGAAGCATGAAGATGTGATGAACCTTTCCAAAGACTTTGCCACCAGGGCACACATACCCCAACATGTCTATGATGTCATTGACGCAATGCCCAAAAGTTCCAGGCCTATGACCCAGTTTGCAGCCGGAGTTCTTGCTATGGCAACTGAATCAATTTTTCAAAAGGCATACAGGGCAGGTGTTAATAAACAATATTTCTGGGACTCCACTTATGAAGATGTGATGAACCTGATTGCCCGCTTACCCGCGATAGCTGCATATGTGTACCGCCGCAGTTTTTATAATGACGCCCATATCGAGCCTAACCCACGGTTGGACTGGGCCGGCAACCTGGCGCACATGATGGGATTCGATTCTGAGGATATACGCCGGCTGTTCCGTCTCTATATGGTAATACATGCCGACCATGAAGGTGGAAATGTTTCAGCACATGCTGCACATCTTGTGGGATCTGCATTATGCAATCCCTACTATGCTTATTCAGCTGCCATGACAGGACTTGCAGGACCTTTGCACGGATATGCAAACCAGGAAGTAATTCATTGGATTTTCCAAATGATAGAAGACATGGATACGGATACGCCAACAGATGAACAGGTGGCAGCCTATTGTAAACAGACCCTGGAGGAAGGCCGGGTAATTCCGGGATACGGACATGCTGTTCTGAGAAGGACTGACCCAAGATTTACTGTCCAGCAGGAATTCGCTGAAAAATACATTAAAGACGAACCTCTCGTTGATTTAGTAAACCAACTATACAGAGTAGTTCCTCCTATACTCTCGAAAATTGCCAAGATAAGAAACCCCTGGCCTAATGTTGATGCATTCAGCGGTAGTCTTTTATATCATTATGGCATAAAAGAATATACATTTTACACTGTACTGTTTGGAGTTTCAAGGGCTTTAGGTGTTCTGGCATCCCTGGTTAACGACCGTGCATATGGAATGCCTATTGAACGCCCGACTTCCCATCCTCTTGAATGGTATAAAAATAAAGTAGAAGGACTGATCGAAGGCGATGAACAGTAATCAGCCTTTGGCTGAACGTTTAAGGCCAAAGTACCTAAATGATTATATTGGCCAGGATCATCTGGTGGGCAATAAGGCCGTACTCCGTAAGATGATCGATTCAGGGAATATCCCTTCAATGATATTCTGGGGGCCTCCGGGTGTTGGCAAAACAACTCTTGCAAAGATCATTGCAAACACACTTGAACGGCCCTTTTATACTTTGAGTGCAGTCAACTCTGGTGTGAAAGATGTTCGTGAAGTAATAGAAAAAGCAAAAAAACAACAGTTCTTTAACCGCCCAAACCCTGTTCTGTTTATCGACGAAATACACAGGTTTAGCAAATCCCAACAAGATTCACTTCTTGGAGCCGTTGAAAACGGTACAATAACTTTAATAGGCGCCACTACCGAAAATCCTTCATTCGAGGTGATATCCCCTCTTTTATCAAGATGCCAGGTTTATATCCTTAATCCCCTTAATAAGGAAGAACTGCTGAACCTGGTAAAAAATGCTGTGGATAAGGATATAATCCTTAAAACCAAAAATATAGTAATTAAGGAGGACAGGGCACTTCTTCGCTATTCAGGGGGAGATGCACGAAAGCTTCTGAATGTTATTGAACTGGTAGTCAACTCTGTTGAGGGTGATAAGATCGAAATTAATGATCAAACAGTTACTGACTGCCTCCAGAAAAACCTGGCAACCTATGATAAACTGGGGGATATACATTACGATATCATATCTGCTTTTATTAAAAGTGTCAGGGGAAGCGATCCTGATGCCGCAGTTTACTGGCTGGCAAGAATGATCGAGGGAGGCGAAGATGTAAAATTTATTGCCAGACGACTTCTTATCCTTGCAGCAGAAGACATTGGCCTGGCAAACCCAAATGCCCTGTTAATTGCCCAAAGTACATTTGATGCTGTCCATCAAATAGGTTATCCCGAATCCCGAATAGTCCTTTCTGAATGTACTGTCTATCTTGCAACATCTCCTAAAAGCAACTCTGCTTACATGGCTGTCGAAAAAGCTCTTGAAGTGGTCAGGGATAAGGGTGACCTCTCTGTACCCCTGCATATCAGAAATGCCCCAACAAAACTGATGAAGGAACTCGGATATGGTAAAGACTATAAATACGCCCACTCCTTTGAGGGTAATTTTACTGAGCAGGATTTTCTTCCGAATGAGATAAAAAATGAACGGTTTTATTTACCGGGGAATAACCTTCAGGAGCAAAAAATCCTGGAAAGATTGAAATCATGGTGGGGAAAAAGATTTGGTAATGACAGGCTGTGATGAAATGCACATGGTTTTTCTTCATGTCATTCTGAATGGAGCCTAACCTTCATGTCATTCTGAATGGAGCGGAGCGGAATGAAGAATCTCCCGAACAGGGGCACTGCCACCATGCGGGAGATCCTTCACTGCGTTCAGGATGACAGCAAGGGGGAAGCGAAGCCTTCATGTCATTCTGAATGGAGCGGAGCGGAATGAAGAATCTCCCGAACAGGGGCACTGCCATGCATGTCATTCTGAATGGAGCGGAGCGGAATGAAGAATCTCCCGAACCGGGGCACTGCCACCATGTGGGAGATCCTTCACTGCGTTCAGGATGACAGCAAGGGGGAAGCGAAGCCTTCATGTCATTCTGAATGGAGCGGAGCGGAATGAAGAATCTCCCGAACAGGGGCACT
>CAZJGI010000055.1:0-21311 GCA_964545315.1 uncultured Prolixibacteraceae bacterium | reverse complement strand
GCGGCATGCAACGAGTATGGTTTTTTCAGCCTTGGTGTACCTTCCGGGAAAGTTAATTTTGTATTCCGCTTTGTGGGTTATGAACCCTTACAGAAAACGGTAACCATTAAAAATGACACATTACTCAATATAAGTCTTGAATCCCGGAACATCGTAAAAGAGGTGGAAGTAGTCGCTACTTCAAAAGAAGATTTTTTATATTCGCCGGCCATGGGCACACACCGTCTGAACGCACAGCAGGTAGAACAGATACCCGCTGTTCTGGGCGAACCTGATTTGCTGAAGGCCATTCAGTTGCTGCCCGGCGTTTCATTTGCCACCGAAGGTTCCACCGGGTTCAGTGTACGTGGCGGTAGTCCTGACCAAACGCTGATCCGCCTCGACGGGGTTCCGGTGTATAATGTGAATCACCTGTGGGGATTTATGTCGGCTTTTAACAACGACGCCATTAAAGAAACGCGATTGTACAAAGGCAATCTGCCTGCCCGGTATGGAGGCCGGCTGGGCTCGGTGCTCGACGTGAGCATGAAGGAGGGTAACCTTCACGAACAGACCGGAACTTTTTCACTTAGCCCCATTGCCGGGCGCTTTACCCTGGAAGGGCCTGTTGTAAAAGAAAAAGTTTCATTTATGGTTTCAGCCCGCAGGACCTGGATCGATGCCCTGCTGCTGGCCGCCCTGAAACTGGAGGGACAGGACCAACAGTTGTTAACCTATGGATTTTGGGACATCAACGCCAAAACCAACTGGGTAGTAAACCCTCGCAACAGGATTTACCTCAGTTTTTACACCGGTTACGATGCTTTCAACGTGGAGGATGGCGGCGATCGCTATGGAGATTATGTCAGGTTTAGCTATAACTGGCAAAATCTGACTTCGGTATTGCGGTGGAACCATATTTTTTCACCTGTCCTGTTTGCCAACTTTTCTGCATACAATAGCCGCTTCAGACAATTATATATCAATGAGTTTGACAAAATGGGCAAGGAAGTTTACAAGGGGTACAACAGCCTGAACGACTTGACAACTAAGGGTGATTTCGACTGGTTCCCTGTGACGGATAAAACTTTCCGGTTTGGGTATGAGTTTTCTCTGCAACAATTCAATCCCGAAATCATTTCTTACCGGTCAGATTCGACTTCTTTTAAGTTGAATACTGATGTTTTTACCCGTAATTTTATTTTTGATATTTATGCTGAAGTGGAATCAGACATAACGGAGAGAACAAAAGGCACAATAGGCATTCGTGCCGGCAACCTGGCGACCGGCGGGAGAAATTACCTGAGCCTGCGCCCGAGGGCATCGGTACGTTACCTTTTTACAGAGCAGGTTTCAGGAAAAGTTTCCTGGTCATGCATGAAACAGTTTTTACACCAATTGCAGAATACCACGCTGGGTATCCCCACTGAACTCTGGGTTTCTTCCACAAGCAATATAAAACCGGGAACTTCCGATTTGTTTTCGGCGGGTGTGTTTTGGAATAATAAAAGTTATAAGTTTTCAGCTGAAACGTTTTACACAGCCATGAAAGATGTGGTGCAGTACAAGGAAGGAACCCTTGCCGTGAAGGAACGCGGTGACAGTTGGGAAGAACACGTGGAGCAAGGCCGGGGGAAATCGTACGGACTGGAATTTATGTCCGAAAAAACGGCAGGTAGCTTAACCGGCTGGATTGCCTATACACTTTCTAAAAGTTCAAGGCAATTCAGTCAAATAAATTTTGGCAGGCCGTTTCCTTATAATTATGACCGCCGTCATCAGCTTAATATAAATACAAACTGGAATCTATCCGTAAAAGAGAAAAAAGACAAAACCATTACCAAAGATATTTCAGCCACATTCAGTTATGCCTCAGGCAGGTACATTACCCTGGCCGAACAGGAATACCAGGCAATTCCGCTGCCACTTATGGAAGGTTCCCATTACAATGCCGAATGGTTTGCACGGCGTAGTTTAATCAACTCAGTCAATAACTACCAGATGCTCGATTTTCACCATCTAAACCTGTCGTACCGTGTTGAACGGGAGAGCAAAGGGAAGATTAATAGCTGGAATTTTTCTGTATACAATGTTTACAACCGACTTAATCCGTGGTATTATTACAAAAAAGGCGATCAAATGAAACAGATAACGCTTTTCCCAATAATACCTTCAATATCATTTAGCTACAAGTGGTAGCCAAACGGTTTCATCTAACAGGCGCGCATGACTTTTGGTCAGTCCCTGCCGGCTTTAATCAATGGTATTTTTAATTATCATCATCCTTCATGCACCTCACACAGATTGCATTGCGTTTATCAATAGTTGAGATGTAATACCCTTCCCCGTGAACCAGCCAGTATGTGGAACGGTAATGGATATATTCCGGATCGATGTATGTATTGTCGTCACTTGTCCAGTATATCGCCCCACCTTCGGGTGAGCCGTCGGATAGATAATCAAATCCTGATACAAGCGTGAATGAATACTGGGTATTCGGATAAATATTCAGGCCGAAAAAGTCATTGCCCGTTTCGTAACCTGAATGCCAGAATGCCGGTGAACGCAACCCTGCTGAAGAATTATCTGCCGGATAATATTGTTCGGTATATTCAAATAACTCTTCAACATCTTTAATGGTGGGAAGTCGCCATCCCTCGGGGCATATTCCCTGCACCTTGCGGTTTGGAGCAACAACATATGATCTGGTTGCTGCAGTGTAGGTATAAGAAAAGCCCGGATTGGTATCACAATATTCCTGTGAGGTCAAAGGATTATTGTCACACGGATCCAGATAACGGCTCAATGAGTCTTCTGCTTCAATGTATCGTTGGTTCGGTATCCCCTTTATTATCGGAACTCCGTCGCTATATCTGGTAGTTCTTAAATTTTGGATCATCCATATCTGGTCTCCTGTCCTGACCCAGTTATATACATTCCCGTCAACATCCTGAAGTGTACCCAGGTAATTTTTATTTTTCAGTTCATCCTCATAACCCAGGCTTTTCAAAAAACCTATGCCAAGCCCTTCATCCATTAATTCATCCAGGCTATATGAGGAAGTTACCAGGTATTCTTTTAACTTATTAAGGTCTCCTCCTGCCATTATGATATCATGAAGGCAAATTTCATCAAGAGCATCAAGTTCTGAAAGAGGGATATCTGACTCAATCAGTTCCACAAGGCTTGCACCGGCATTAAAAAGCTGTTCTGCCGTAACGCCTTTTTTATATAGTTCCTTTACTGAAAAGCCCAGTTCAAGAATCCTGGATGAGTGTGGGTCATCTTCGACACACCCTGTTATTAATCCGAGGATAATAACCGAAATAAACAAAAACCTGTGCATCTTATGGAATTATTGAAAACCCGACTTGTATGCCGAATCCGTTAACATTCATTTTCAATTCTTTATCTTCACTGTATATCAGGTTTGAGTATACATACCCTAACTCTATATCCAGTGAAACATGTTCATTTATAAAGCCGGCCAGTCCAATTCCTCCTGCAAAAGCCAATCCGTTAAAGAGGTCGTCATATTGGGAGCCTGCCATCTCAGAATAATTTTTTGCAGCCATATATCCGGCTTCTGCGGTAATATAAGGTTTGAAATTACTTATACCGAAATAGTATCTTCCCAATACTGATACTCCATAGGTTGACTCCTTAACATCGATAGTATTATATCCGTTTTTCTTAAAAGTTAACGGGGCAGCCACTCCCAATGCAAAGTTATTGGCTACAAAATATCCAACTCCCGGTTTTAGTTCGAACAAGGATGTTTTCATGTCAGTGATATCGTTACCGTCGTATTTAATTGTGTTTGTACCAAACACTGCGGTGAGGTCTGTTCCTGAAAAGAACAGCCATTTACCCTTCTCTGTCTGTGCCAACAGAGTAACAGGCAATAATAAAATTGCTATAATGATTAATCGTTTCATTTGAATATAAATATGTTATAACATTAATAATGAATTATTTCAAATAAGATTTAATGTAATCCTGGTTTTGATCTGTTCAGGGGGCAAAGTAAAAAAATTTTTTTAAAAAGCTATTACAAAACAACAATGTTAGAGATCATATATTTTCACAGACCGTTCACTGAAGTGAACGGCAAAGGATAAAGCTTTAAATTAATTGGCTGCTTTAATCGGAGCCTTATCCTTTGCCGTCGGTTTTAACCGACGGGCTGGTGGCAAGGGATAAGGCCATGGACTAACTGGCTGCCATCATCAGAACTTTATCCTTTGCCGTCGGTTTTAACCGACGGACCGCCAGATATTGAAATGTAATTATTCCCCTCTCACAGCTGCGACACCCGGCAGTACCCTTCCTTCCAGGTATTCGAGCAGTGCACCACCTGCTGTTGATATATAGGAAATACCGGAAGCGATATCAAATTTATTGACACATGCCACTGAGTCGCCTCCGCCTACAAGAGAGAATGCTCCTTTTTTAGTTGCTTCCGCAATTGCATTACCTACAGCCTTTGAGCCTTCTGCAAATTTAGCCATTTCAAATACTCCAACCGGGCCATTCCACAGAATAGTTGCAGAGTTTGCTATTACTTCCTTAATTTTGGCAATACTTTCGGGCCCTGCATCCAGTCCCTGCCATCCTTCAGGTATCTGATCGACAGCAACAATTTTTGTATTGGCATTTTCAGCGAAGGCATCTGCAGCTATGACATCGGTTGCGATGATCAGGTTAACACCCTTTTCTTTAGCCAGTTTTTCAATATTTCTTGCAGTATCCAGGAAGTCAGGTTCACAAATGGAATCACCTATTTCTCCTCCGTTGGCTTTCACAAAAGTATATGTCATTCCACCACCCAGGATAAGATTATCGACCATGCCAAGAAGGTTCTCGATAATTGTGATCTTTGTAGAAACTTTAGCTCCTCCCATAATTGCAGTTAATGGTCTTTTAGGATTTTTCACCACTTTATCAAGGCTCTCAACTTCGCTTTCAATAAGGTAACCAAACATTTTGTCATTAGGGAAGAACTTTGCTATTACTGCTGTAGAGGCATGTGCCCGGTGTGCTGTGCCGAATGCATCATTTATCCAGCAGTCGCCGTTTTCAGCAAGCTGTTTTGCAAATTCTTCATCCCCTTTTTCTTCTCCTTTATGAAAACGTAGGTTTTCCAGCATTAATACTTCGCCGGGTTTCAGTTCCCCGGCCATTTTTTTCACCTCTTCCCCAATACAGTCGGGAGCCATTTTTACGGTTGCCCCTCCAAGTAAGTCTGACAAATGGGTAATAAGGTGTTTAAGGGAGAATTTCTCTTCAGGACCGCTTTTCGGCCTTCCAAGGTGAGACATAATAAGGGGAGAGCCGCCCCCCTCAATAACCTTTCTAATAGTAGGTAGGGCTGCCCTTATACGGGTATCGTCTGTTATGTCTGAATTTTCGTTCAGGGGCACATTAAAATCAACACGGATAAGCGCTTTTTTGCCTGAAAAATTGTAGTTGTGTATTGTTTGCATATTAAATTTAATTTTATGAGTTTCAATAATAATTCAAAGATAGTAAATAAATCCTGCACAGTAAGGTACAGGTATTTCTAAATATTCTATGATAAATAAATATTAACATCTATTTTTGGGTCATGTTTTTTAAAGATGTAATAGGGCAGGAGAAGATAAAGGCAAGGCTTATCCGCTTTGTGAGTCAGCAGAGGGTGAGCCATGCACTTATGTTTACCGGGCCGGAGGGGACCGGTAAACTGGCACTTGCTTTGGCCTTCGCGCAGTATGTATCCTGCCGCGACCGTAATGAAACAGATTCATGCGGTGTTTGCCCCTCCTGCCGCAAATACCAAAAATTGGTACACCCTGATCTCCATTTTGTTTTTCCTGTGTACAGCACAAAAGATTTAAAAAAACCAGTGAGTGATGATTATCTGCCCGCCTGGAGGGAAATGGTTAATAAAAGCCCATATTTTACCCTTAGCCAGTGGCTGGCTTTTATTAAAAGCGAAAATAAGCAGGGGTTGATCTATGAGTCAGAAAGCGGATCAATAATTAAAAAACTGAGTCTTAAATCATTTGAGTCGGAATATAAGGTGATGATCATCTGGCTCCCGGAAAAGATGCATAATTCTTGTTCAAATAAACTCTTAAAATTAATTGAAGAGCCCCCGGTTAAAACACTTTTTTTATTTATTACAGAGGATGAGGAGTCTGTGATACCTACAATAAAATCAAGAACTCAGCTGATCCCGGTTCCTCCGGTCGACAGTAATGCTATGCGCCAGGCTCTTATCTCCGGGTATGGATATCCGGAAGAAAAAGTGAATGATGCCGTTCGTCTCTCAAATGGAAATATTATTACAGCGTTGGACTACCTTGATCCGGGCGAGGAGAACATTTGGTATTTTAATAAATTTCAGGAATTGATGAGATTTGCATTTAAGAGCAATATGTCCGAACTCCTGACATGGACGGATGAGATGTCAAATCTGGGACGAGACAGGCAGAAGGCTTTTTTTAACCTTGCCCTAAGGCTTATTCGTGAGTATTTTGTAATGAATCTCAAAAAACCCGGCCTGAACTTTTTAAGCGAAGAGGAGAAGGGGTGGGGTGTAAAATTTTCACCTTTCATTAATGAGCGTAATATCTTAGTTTTGACCAAAGAATTTGAAAAGTGTATCAACCATATATCAATGAACGGTAATCCGAAAATGATTTTCTTCGATACTGCCCTGACCATTGTTAAGCTAATTAAAGCTTAGCAGGAATTTATTCTTGTCACTTATAAAGGTTGCTGTCTGTATTTATAAATTTGTATTTAACAGTCAAATTGAGATTTATCATTATTTTTGTACATTGTAATACGATTCTGTTATTTTAAATGGGATCAGGTTGCAAAAAAAGAAAAGACATTTATGGAAAATAAGGAGTTGATAGACAGAGGGGTGTGCTCATCAGTATGGGGTTCTTGTGCAAAATTACAGGCAACTAACTGGCTGAGTGATATTTCAAATACATTTGACTTAGAAAATATTGTAGAGGTTCGTTTTAAAAATACCCGAAAAGATTATTTTATTAATGTTAATAATCTAAAACTTGAATCCGGCGATTTAGTCGCTGTTGAAGCTAATCCGGGCCATGATATCGGAATTGTTTCACTTACCGGTGAACTTGTCTCTATTCAAATGAAAAAGCATAAGCCCACTTTAGTAAATGGTGAATTACGCAAAATTTACCGTAAAGCCAGGCCGCTTGACATCAAGAAATGGAGGGAAGCAATTTCGCTGGAATATGAGACTATGATAAAATCCCGGAAAATTGCTGCTGACCTGAAGTTGAATATGAAAATTGGAGATGTTGAGTACCAAGGAGACAGGACTAAGGCAATTTTTTATTACATAGCAGATGAAAGAGTAGATTTCCGGCAGCTTATTAAAGTTTTGGCCGATACATTTAACATCAGGATTGAAATGAAGCAGATTGGTGCCCGGCAGGAAGCTGGACGAATTGGAGGAATAGGCCCTTGCGGAAGAGAACTATGCTGCTCTACATGGATATCCAGTTTTATTTCAGTTACTACAAATGCTGCCCGATACCAGGAAATTTCACTTAATCCCCAAAAACTGGCCGGACAGTGCGGCAAACTTAAGTGCTGTCTTAATTTTGAAGTGGATTCATATATTGATGCCCAAAAGGATTTTCCTGCTACAAACATTCCCCTTCAGACTGAAATCGGAAATTATATTTTTTTTAAAGCTGATATATTTAAAGGCATCTATTGGTATACCTTAAAAAATGAAAATTCAACCGCACAAATAGCTTTACCAGTCGAGGTTGTAAGGAAAATTCAGAAACTTAACAGGGAAGGTATAAAACCTGAAAAGCTAATTTCTTCAGATTCTCATCTGCCCAAAAGCAGCGAAGATACCTTTACGAATATGGTGAATCAGGAAGACATCGACAGGTTTAATGTGCCCAAAAAAAAATCAAGAAAAAGGAAGCAGAGAAAATTTAACAGAAATCAACAACAGAAGTAGGATTCAAAGTGAGAAAATGCTTTTTCCATAAGGTAGTAATTGCAGTAGCAGTGATCTGTATTTTTTATTCATGTGATAATACTGTAGTTTATGAAATGTATAAGCCTGTTGACAGTCTGAAGTGGCATAAAGATTCACTTTTCAGTTTTAATGTTCCGATTCATGATACTATTCCCAATTATAATCTTTTGATAAACATCAGGAATGAGGTTAATTATCCATATAGTAACCTTTGGCTGTTTATAGAAATATTTCAACCTGATGGAGTTTCTGTAAAAGATACTTTTGAGGTTATACTGGCTGATCCGGCAGGGAAATGGTTGGGAGAAGGGCTGTCAGGCATCAAAACAAGGCAGGTTTTTTACCGCCGGAATGTTTTTTTTCCGTCATCAGGAGAGTATATTATCAAAATTCAGCACGGGATGAGACCTGAGATTCTTAAAGGTATTCATGATGTGGGATTTAGAGTCGAAAAGGTATCTCAAAAGTAATTTCCTTAATAGTGCAATGACTATCCGGTAAGATTAAAAAATAAATTTTCATATTGATGTGAGCAAGAATAAACTGGCCAAATTTGAAGAGATGAAATCTTTTGATAATGTGGTTCAGGCGCCATATTATTTAGTTAAAGATGAAAATTTTTATCTGTACGGATCATGGGCAAAAATATTTTTTAAGAACAATAATCCCATAGTACTGGAGATAGGCTGCGGAAAAGGAGAATATGCATTGGCACTTGCAGAAAAAAATCCCGGGAAGAATTATATAGGAATTGATATTAAAGGAGCCAGATTATGGAAAGGGGCAAAGACAGCATTGGAGAAGCAACTTAAAAATGTAGCCTTTTTGCGTACAAATATTGAAATTATTGATCGGTTTTTTGCAACTGATGAAGTTGAAGCTGTATGGCTTACTTTTCCTGATCCGCAAATGAAGAAGACACGAAAACGGTTAACATCAACTTTTTTTCTGGAAAAGTACAGAAGAATTTTAATACCCAGTGGGATAATTCATCTTAAAACTGACAGCAAATTTCAATATTTATATACTATAAATCTGCTACATTTAAACGGATTTGAAATTTTGGCAGAAACACCCGACCTTTATGCTTCTAAATTTATAAATGAAACGCTTAACATAAAGACGTTTTATGAAAAGCAATGGTTGAGTCGCGGTATTCCTGTCAAATATCTTTCATTTAGAATAAATAACAATGAATTAAAGGAACCTGAAATTGAGATTGAGAAAGATGATTACAGGAGCTTCGGACGTAATGCAAGAGATATTTAAATGGTTGATGACAAAAATGATTTCCAGGTAAAAATAACAGATAATGGATAGTTTTTTCACCAGGGTTCATGAGGTTGTAAAATTAATACCTGCCGGCAGGGTTACTTCTTACGGTGCTATTGCCCGTTATCTGGGATCCACCGGATCAGCCCGGATGGTGGGATGGGCAGTGAATGCATCAAAAAGTTCAGGAGAATTTATTCCTGCTCACCGTGTTGTTAACAGGAACGGCCTTCTAACCGGGAAACATCATTTTGATACCCCTGGAACTATGAAAGAATTACTTGAAAATGAAGGTATTACTGTTCGAAACGATCAAGTTGTTAATTTTAAACTACATTTTTGGGATCCTTTAACTGAACTTGGTGAATTATAAAAGGATTTTCTAAATAAGTGTTGGGACCAGTATCAGGGGTTCTTTAGTGAAAAAGGATATCCAAATATTTTTAACTTTGCATCTGAATAAAATTGATATATATGGCTGAAATACCGGGAAAGTTAATTGTTCCCAAAAATGTAAAAGATGCATTAAGGGCTGTCAAATATCCGGGGAGTGACAAAGATATTGTCGCCCTGAATATGATTCATGAAATACGTATTGCGGGGAAAAAAATAAGTTTTTCACTTGTTTTTCAGAAAAGTAATGATAAGAATATAGAATCTTTGGTAGTAGCCTGTGAAAAGGCTGTAAAGGAGCATTTTGGTGAAGATACGGATATTGAAAATAATATTTCCGTGAAGTTTTTACATGATATGGAGCGTCCGGTTTTACCGGGAGTAAAAAATATTGTAGCCGTGGCATCAGGAAAGGGAGGAGTTGGTAAATCAACTGTAGCTGTTAATCTTGCAGTTGCTTTGGCAGGTAAAGGTGCCAGCGTGGGGCTTATCGATGCAGATATTTTCGGGCCTTCGATTCCAAAAATGTTCGGTGCAGAGGATGTCCGGCCTATGGGCGTTAAAATAGAAGGACGTGAATTAATAAGTCCTGTAATAAAATATGGGGTAAAATTTCTGTCAATAGGATTCTTTGTAGATACCGAAAGTCCTGTTATATGGAGAGGTCCAATGGCGTCAAATGCCTTGAAGCAATTGATAATGGATGCTGATTGGGGTGAGTTGGATTATCTGCTCATAGACCTTCCTCCCGGAACAAGTGATATTCATCTGACCCTTGTTCAGACAGTGCCTGTTACTGGTGTTGTTATTGTCACAACACCACAGGATGTTGCACTTGCCGACGTTTTGCGTGGAACCAATATGTTCCGGAGTAAGTCTATTGATGTCCCCGTACTTGGATTGGTTGAGAATATGTCATGGTTTACTCCGGAAGAACTTCCTGATAATAAATATTATATATTCGGAAAGGACGGGGGAAAAATTCTTGCAGATAAGCTTGGTCTGGTAATGCTGGGACAGATACCAATAGTGCAGAGTATAAGAGAAGGAGGCGATGATGGTGTTCCTTCTGCAATAAAACCGGACTCATTGACAGGTATGGCTTTTATTGATCTGGCAAAAAACCTGGAACATCAGGTGAATTTGAGAAATATCAGAAGAGCCCCCACAAAAAAAGTGGAAATAACCCGGAAATAATATTGTCATTGTATTTGAACCTGATTAAAAACCCTTTTTGCAACGGGAATGACAGAAATTAATTTTATTAATAACCCGGATAAAACGGTATACTCTATAACAATATTCTTTGCAAAAAATAGTTTATACCTAAAGCCAAAAAAAAATTATTGAAGCGATTTGTACTACATATAGTTGGCATAATATGCTTGTTGCCTCTCCTTCAAGGGTGTTCAACAGAGAAGAACACCTTTGCATCACGTACCTATCATAAAGTAACCTCAAAATACAATGTATATTTTAATGCAACAGAAAGTTTTAAGTCAGGTACTGAAAAAATAGAAGACAGAATTGAAAATGATTATACCAGGCTTCTCCCAATCTTTAAAGAGTCCGATCCCTCCGCCCCGAATATGGTGCAGTCTGATATGGATAATGTACTTTTAAAAACATCAAAGCTTGTTGAAATCCATTCAATAACTGAAAAGCCCAAACGCAGAAAAAGAAGGACCAGAAAGTATTTGGATTTTGCGGCACAAGAGGAGTTTAATCCTTTTATTGATGACAGTTATTTATTAATGGGCAAAGCATATTTTTACCAGCATAATTTTTCTACGGCAATCAATAATTTTTCATATGTGCTTCGTAAGTTCCCTGAAGGGGATGCCAGACATGAATCTAAAGTATGGCTTTTGAGGAGTTATTCTGAACTTGGCAGGTTTGACGAGGCTGCGGAAGTGATAAAGTCACTTCAGGGCGATAATGAGTTTCCCGGTAAGCTGGAACGTGATCTTGCTATTGCCACTGCAGATTACTATGTTAAACAGAAAGAATATACAGAAGCTATTAAATTTATTGATATAGGGCTTAAGAAAACTTTATGGAAACGGGGTAAGGCCCGTCTGCAATATATTAAGGCACAATTATTTGAAGAAAGCGGTAATCATGATCAGGCCGGCAAAGAGTATGCAGCTGTCCTTAAGCTAAATCCTGAATATAAAATGGCGTTTAACGCACGGATCAATGCATTTGGCATATTGTCCGGCAGAGGAGATGCTGAACAGATGAAAAAACAGTTGAACAAAATGCTTCAGGATAAAAAGAATGAAGAATTCCGGGACCAGATATATTATGCAATCGGAAATATCTTTTTCGCCGAAGGAAACCGGGATCAGGCTGTTGAAAATTATCGCATGTCAGTGGCTGCAAGTATGAGAAATCAGTTTCAAAGAGCCTTATCTGCTGTTACACTCGCTGATATATATTTTGAAGATTTTAACTACCGGGGAGCTCAGGCTTATTATGACAGTGCAATGATAATAATCGATGAGACTTACCCTAATTATCCTGAGTTGCAGATGAAGTACCGCAGTCTGACAAACCTGGTGGAGAATTTAATCACTGTGGAACGGGAAGATAGTCTTCAGAAAATTGCCAGGATGCCTGAAATTGAAAGGGAAGCTCTTATTGCTAACCTGATGAAGCAGGAGCAGGAGAAACAACGTAATCTTGAAAACCTGGCCCTTCAGGGACAGATGTCACAAGGTTATTACCGTTCTAACCGTTACAGGATGGGAATGGGAAGAGGACAACAGGAAGGAGGCTGGTATTTCTATAATCCCCAAACTGTAGCATATGGGGAAGTTACATTTAAACAACGATGGGGAGAAAGAAAGCTGGAAGACAACTGGAGAAGGTCAAATAAAACATCCGTTTCAATGGATGATATGGACGAACTTGCAGAACAGGGTGATCAGGCTGAAATGGAACCCAGGGAAACAGATCCATTGAAAAAAGAATTCTATACACAATATTTGCCAATTAATGACTCATTAATGGCCCTTTCTCATGACCGGATTTTAGAGTCACTCTATAATGCAGGTAAATTATTCAAATCAGAGTTTTCAAACTATCAACTTGCTGCAGAGGCCTTCGAAGACCTGCTTAAAAGATACCCTTCAAATTTATATCAACTGTCTGTTTATTTTGACCTTTATGACCTTTATGAATTGTTGGGGGACCAGCAAAAATCAGCCTACTACAGAAATCTGATTATTTCAAATTATCCGGATAGTAAGTATGCACAATATCTGTTAAATCCAAATTTCTTTGTGGATATGGAAGCTAAAACAGACAGCCTGAACAGATTATATGAACAAACATATTCAAGTTACAGATCTGGAAATTATAAAAATGTCCTTAGGCTGACCGGCATGATAAAAAGAATGAAACCTGACAGCGTTATTGTACCCAAGATTGATTTCATGGAGACTATTGCCGAGGGAACCCAAACCGGAATACATAACTTTGAGAATGTTCTGAAGAAATACCTGCAAACATATCCTGATGAAGAACCATCCCCTCTGGCAGAAGAGATACTTACCCTTATACAGGATAGTACCCTGGCAGATTATCAAAAGCTGGTAGACATGGGGTATATTAATGAAGAGATAGAGAATGAAGAATTGCTGCTTCAGGACAGGATGGCAAATGATGAGTTTGGAGGGAAATTTTCGTATGAAGAGGACCTGTTGCATTATTTTGTAATTGCATATCCCCGGAAGGCAAATGTTGACCTGAACCGCTTAAAATTTGATATTGCAAATTACAATATCGATCATTATACCAAAATTGATTTTGATATTGAAACTGAGCCCCTTAATGAAGACTTGATGCTTTTACTGGTTAGGGCTCTTGATGATAAGGAGAGTGGGATAATTTATCACCGTGCAATAATCCGAAATGCTTATGTATTTCAGGCACTCAGGGGATTGGATTACTACAACTTTGCTGTTTCCTCAACAAATTACAGGCAGGTTCTATCCGAGAATTCAATTGCTGATTATCTGAAATTCTTCGTGAAAAATTACAGCCGTTATATTAAGTCAGATTTTAGTGACGAAGAACCTTTAATATCACCTGAAGAGCTTATGGCTAAAGCACGTGAAGAAGAGAGTATATTGCGTGAAAGAGGTGAATTTGTAGTTGTGAAAACCGGTGCCGCAGGATTATTTAATAATAACATTGACACTACTCAGACATTTGTGCTTGCTGTTAAAGATCCGGATTTCTCAATGCGTACGGCATTAAAGGATTTTGCAGAATTTAACCGTACTGAATTTAAGGACTGGAACCTGAAAACAAGGTTGACATCAGCCGGGGATTCTCAAATTTTAACAGTTCAGGAAATACCTTCAATTAATGAATCCATGTCCTATTTCAGAAAGGTTGTCATTACAAGGAGCCTCTTTGAATCCCTTGGGCAAAGATCTTACCGGAACTTCCTTATTACCGGTGAAAATCTGACAACAGTTATTGAGGAAGAGAAAATTGATGAATATATCGATTTCTTCAGAGATAATTATATTAACCAGGGAGGACAGCCTCAGCCAGAAAATAAACCTGATCAAACTGATCAACCTGAAGAACCGGTGGTAAAACCTGAACCTGAAGACACCCTGACTGAGACTGAAGATTATACTGGACCATACAGTAAGGATACAGAAAAGCCCCATTTGTTTGTATTCATAGTTGCAACCGACGGAATTGACAAGGCTTCCTTTATTGAAAAATTGGAACAATTCCACGAAGTAAGTGAAACAACTTCGGAGTTGACTATTGATGAGGAATCCCTTGACCCAACCCGTGAATTGATAATTATTTCAGGTTTTAAAGATAGTGAATCAGCAACCCGGTATTTCAGGATGGTTGTACAAAACCGCGATATTTATGCTCCACTGGGTAATACTGAATACCGTAACTTTTTAATAACAACAGATAATTTTGCTGTTTTTCTACAAGAAAAAAATATTTCAGATTATATTGACTTCTATAAACAAATTTACCTGCAGCAATAGTGACTGGTTAAAGTTTGTTAATCCGAAAACCAAATAGCTTATTTGTTCGTAATTTTATAATAATATTTTGATTATGAAGAAAACAAATATACTTTGGGTTGATGATGAAATTGACTTATTGCGTCCTCACATAATTTTTTTGCAGGAGAAAGATTACGGAGTTGAAACTGCCAATAACGGACTTGATGCTATTGAAAAAGTAAAGGAAAACTTTTATGATATCATCTTTCTTGATGAAAATATGCCAGGGATGACAGGCCTTGAAACATTAAATCACATAAAAACTATTTCACCAAATGTGCCGGTAGTGATGATCACCAAGAGTGAAGAGGAGAACATAATGGATGAAGCTATTGGTGCAAAGATCGCTGATTATCTTATTAAGCCTGTAAATCCCAAGCAGATTTTGCTTTCAATAAAAAAGAATATTGATCAGAGAAGACTTGTTACCAGGCAAACTACCTCCGCATATCAGATGGAGTTTTCAGAGATCGGTATGATGATTAATGACCGGCTCAACTTTAATGAGTGGATTGATATTTACAGGAAACTGGTATATTGGGAAATAGAACTGAGCGGGTCTGATGCTGATACGATGGATGAGGTTTTAACGATGCAAAAGGACGATGCCAATAAAGCATTTTTTAAATTTTTCAGGGATAATTATATTAGATGGATAAACAGCGATTCAGAAAACCGCCCATTATTTTCAACCGATATTTTTAAAAAGAGGATTTTTCCGCTCCTTGATTCAGGGAAAAAGATATTTGTTCTGGTAATTGACAATTTACGGTATGATCAATGGCGAATAATAAGTCCGGTAGTTGAATCACATTTTCATATCGCAACAGAAGAATTATACTTCAGTATTTTACCTACAGCTACTATGTATGCCAGGAATGCAATGTTTTCAGGGCTGATGCCTTCAGATATCCAGAAGTATTATCCGGAATACTGGGAAGGCGATGACAATGACGGCAATAAAAATAAGTATGAAGAGCAGTTGCTGGTTAAACAAATGGAACGATACAGGAGAAAAGAGAGTTTGTATTTTGAGAAAGTCTCAGGGATAAGAAAGTCAGGTCAAATTTCTGAGAACCTTAAAAATATATTGTCAAATGATCTTTCAGTCATGGTGTTCAATTTTGTTGATATGATCTCACATGCCCGTACAGAAATGGAAATGATCCGGGAGCTTGCAAATAATGAGAAGGCATACAGGTCATTAACACTTAGCTGGCTGAACCATTCTTCATTAATAGATATAATCAAGAGTCTGGCAGATAAAAAAATTCAGATCATTATTACTACTGACCACGGGGCAATCAGGGTTGATAATCCTGTAAAAGTCCTGGGAGACAGGGAAACAAATACCAACCTGAGGTATAAATTGGGGAAAAACCTTAACTATAAGTCGAAACAGGTCTTTGAGATAAGAAATCCTCATGATGCCTTTCTTCCCTCACCAAATGTTAGTACCAGTTATATTTTTGCCCATAATAAAGATTTTTTCATTTATCCAAATAATTATAATTATTTTGCCAACTATTATAAAGATACCTTTCAGCATGGAGGGATTTCACTTGAAGAAATTATTGTACCTTTGGTTAGGTTAGTTCCTAAAGAGTAAATTAATAGTTTGAAAGTTTATTTAAACCATAAAAAACTACTTATATGAAACGAAGACATTTTATAAGAAACAGTGCATTAGGCAGCATAGCCTTGTCAATACCTACTATTCGCAGTTTTGGTAATGATTTTTCGCCTGATTATAAATTACCTAAGCGGCGACTTGGCAAGACCGGTGAGAAATTGTCTGTTATTGGTTTTGGGGGTATCATGCTTAATGGTTTTACTCAGGAGTTTGCCAATGAGCTGGTTGCTAAAGCCTGGGATTTAGGGGTAAATTACTATGATGTTGCTCCCTCTTATGGTAATGCAGAGGAGAGGCTTGGGCCTGCCCTTAAACCTTACAGGAAGAAATGTTTTCTTGCATGTAAAACAGCCATGCGTGATGCTCAGGGGGCTCAAAAAGAATTGGATAATTCATTGAGGTTACTGCAAACCGATCACTTCGATCTTTATCAGCTCCATGCACTTACAACAGAGGAAGAGGTTCATAAGGTATTTGGTACCGGAGGCGCTATGGAAGTTTTTGAAAAAGCCAGAAGGGATGGAAAAATAAAGCATATCGGTTTTTCAGCACATTCGGTCAATGCCGCATTACTGGCTATGAAAACATTTAACTTTGATTCAGTGCTTTTCCCTATCAATTTTGCCTGTTGGAATGGCGGAAATTTTGGCCCCCAGGTATATGAAGAGGCACAAAAAAGAGGAATGGGAGTATTGGCATTGAAGGCTATGGCCCTTACCAAACTTAAAAAAGGTGAAGAAAAGGTTTTCAAAAATGTATGGTACCGGCCTGTACAGGATGAACAGATAATGAAAATGGCTTTAAAATATACCTTATCAAAAAATATTACCGCGGCTGTTCCTCCAGGGAGTAATATGCTCTTTTTAAAGGCATTGGAATTTATGAATAATTTCAGTCCAATAACTGAACAAGAGGAGGCCACATTATTAGATCTTTCAAAAAAGACGGAACCAATTTTTATGCATGCCTGAAAGAGGGGAAAAGTAATTATCTCAGTTCGAAGGTTGTTGTGCCTATGTTACGACCATCAGCAAAAAGGTCAACAGTATATTTACCGGTCATCAATTCAGGTTCACCGGTATTATCCCAAAAGATGGCCACAGGAAGGTCATGGCCTTCATATACAACCTCTCTCATTGCAGAATATTGAATTTTAAGATCCTCAAACTGAAAAAGGTTATCTGCAGATTTACTCATTACCAGCTGATCCGGTCTTGTGATTCGTGCATATAGATTTTTTGGCCCTCTTTTGGCTGTTATATTTTCACTTAAAATAAAATATATGCGCAGTCTTTCACCCCGTTTGGCAAATTTAGTCTCCTTATCTCTATTGTTAAGCGCTTCCACAATTAGGTCGCGAACCTGCAAAACAGCAGCCCTCTGAAGATTTTGCTCCAAACGAACCTTCTCCTGGCTGAGTTGTTCTTTTTCTGACTCGATGAGTTTATATTGTTCTTTAACCTCTAAATTTTCAGCCATCAGTTCCTGATTACGCCTGTTAAGAGAATCAATCTGGGTAACGAAATTACGCATAATGCCTCTAAGGGTGGTAACCTCTTTTTGATAGGTATTTATCTTCTGAATACTGATCTTTTTGGTTTGTTCAATTTCCAGCAGAAGATCTTTAACTTTAGTCTGCGCTAAAAAGAGTTGCTCATTAATTGTATCATTTTCTGTGGAAAGGGAATCATATCTCACAACCAGATCTGTCAATTCCATTTGAATCGAATCTTTCTCTGCGTTTAATTCCTTTAAAATTACTTTATGTTCCCTGTTCCGGAAAAAATATAAAACAACCACGGAAACAAGGATCACTGAAAGTATTATAACAATAATATTGTTCCTGCGGTTTTTTGTCCTCTGTTGGTTTTGGATATCTATTTCATTCATTTTTGATGTTTTATCTTTATAATGAACGTTACAAAATTAATAATCTTTTGTATGACAAAATAAAAAAGACCGTATTATTCGTACAGTCTTTCACTTTATTATAATAGACTTCCGAATCTTAGCCCAAAGTAAAACAGTCTCGGCGATAAAGGACCATAAATATATGATGGGTCTCTGTTAATGCCTGTATCAAAATCTTTTTGATATGAATTGAAGATGTTTTTAACCCCGGCATTGATCTCCAGTCTCACATCATCAGTAATTTTAATATTATATGCACCTTTCAAACCCAAATCCAAAAATGATTGAGAGGTTCTTAATTCACCTTCAGCAGGATTATCGAGTTGTGTACCGAAATATGGAACAAGCATATGCCCGGTATAATTAGCAGTTGCAGAAATTGAAAACTGTGATAACGGCACGTAATTCACACTTGCAAACCCAAAATTGTCAGGTGACCTGAAAAACCGGGTTTCTTCGAATTCCTGTGGTTCTTCATATGCGCTTTTCTGAAATGTCATTCCTGATTGGAACTGTACTTTTTTTGATGGGCTAAGATTAAACTCGACATTAACACCTTTCACCTTAGCTCCTTTTTCAGCATTTCTCCTTGTATAAATAACAACTCCGTTTTCATCGGGAGTTCCGTATTCATTGGCAAAAGGATCTTTTAAACTGGTATAGAATCCTTCAACTAACACCTGGTATTGGCATTTTCCTTCAATACCTGTATAATTAAGGGATAACGAATAACTATTTGAAGATTCCTGTTTGAGGTTTTCATCGTTTTTGTGAATTACCTGTCTTGATCCCGATGTTTCAATATGCAGGTCTTCGTCGAATATTTGGGGAGCCCTGAATCCTTTGGCATAACCTGCCCTCAGCTGCAGGTCTTTTAGTAAATCATACATCCAGTTAATTCTGGGGCTTACGACATTTCCCGTTATATCACTATTTTCTCCCGAGTCATCCTTAACCCGGTAGTTGTCAAAACGCAGACCGGCAGAAATAAACATATCATTTATTTTCCATTCTGATTGCAAGAAAGCTGATTTTAAATAAAGATGCTGGTCAGCGATAAGGGTGTTATCCTTATGCTCCCCCCTGACAATATCATAATAACCCAGTTTATTGTCCTCAAGGTTACTTCCCTTGAATTCTGCTCCGACATTTACTGAAGCCGGTGAGAATAGCAGATGTTCTATCAGCCTGGTATACTGAGTCCCTGTAGTATATGTAAAATCTTTTGTTTTGCCATATGCTGATAAATCCTGATTTGCTCCGTAATATGAATCACGGTCAACAACTTGTCCTGAGAAGAATACAGAAATTTTATCGGCTTCCCGCATAAGCATATTAAATGTGCCCGAACCTAAATGAAGATTGTGCCTTACACTTTCTGATATGTCCGTCTCATGTAGCGGAAGGTGCAGTTTATTTCCTCCTCTCCTGTATTCGTTGATGTTAAAATAGTCGAAAGTAATTTTTCCCCTGGATGCTACTCTTTGGTAAAACCTCGATCCAAGTGTGCTGTTTTTTATAAGCGACAGTTCAGTAAAACCATCATTGTTTGCATCATAAGGGTTTCTTTTTCTGTAAAATCCAAAAATACTGAGTCCTGTCTTATAATCTTCAGTGACAAAAGAACCATTCATGGAAAGATTAAGATCATCTGGAAAACCTGATCCTCCCTTTTGACCAAATGAGCCATAACTGTTAGAAACTGAAAAAGTATTGGTAACAGGATCTTTAGTAATTAAGTTTACAGTACCGGCAATAGCATTGCTGCCATACATTGAAGAACCTCCACCACGGATAATTTCAACTCTTTCAATCATAACTGCAGGGATGAGTTCCAGCCCGTAAACTCCCGCTAATCCGCTGAATACAGGATGGGAGTTTATTAATATTTGTGTATAGTGGCCTTCAAGTCCATTCATTCTGACCTGGGAAAAACCGCAGTTTTGACAATTATTTTCCATACGCAGGCCGGGAGAAAAATTGAGGCCCTCACTTAATGTTACATTGAATGTACGATCAAATAATTTTGAGTTAATACTGTTTATTATTACAGGGCTCTCCCTGCGGCTTTTTGCATTTCTGTTGGCAGTAATTACAACCTGTTCTATGCCAATATTGTCAGGTACTAATTTAACAAGAAGCGTAACGCTGTTTTCTTTTTGGAGGTTAATATCCTTGCTGAATGGTTTATACCCTACAGCTGAAACTAATACAGTTTGTTTTCCTGCAGGCAGGCCGGTAAGTTTGAAATGGCCTTTGGCATCTGCAGCTGTACCTATCGTAGTACCTTTTATTGTTATAGTTGCAAATGGTATTTGCTCTTCTCCGGATTTTACTTCACCCAGCAAAGTGACATTTGTATCAGGATTTTTTACAGGTTCCTCAGAAAAAGCAAATTGATATATCATTAAGATATAAATAAATACAAATATTCTCATTAAACGGAAATATTTTTATTATGAAACGGGTATGGTTATCAAGTTATCAAAAGGTATGATTAAATCATATGCGAGTTCCCCCGATTTTTATTGGGGCAGGCTATATGATACCCTTGAAAACAGACTAACAGTTTGCGAGTCTGTTTAACTCATACAGGGGGAGACCGTGGAGGAATCTCTGATATTGGAGATTCTGTTACGAGATTTTCAATTAAAGGAAAATATTCATTTGATATTTCAAATGAGTTGCAATTTACAGTTATTGTGGAGGGAATTATAACTTTATCAAAGGGTAAATTTTGGAAAAGATGAATTTCAGTTGAGGAGTGATTATGTTGATTTGCAGACTTATTTGAATCCTTTCCCTTATCAAATGGATGTGAATGGGTTATTATTATCCCGTTTGGGAAAAAATGAGTATGTCTGTTTATGATGGAAGTATACCCAAGATAAAAATAAACAGAAAGAAAGAGTAAAATAAATATTCTAATATTTTTTCTTTGAAATCGCACTTTTATAATTAAAGTTGCAAATTAGTAAATAAAATAAAACAATAATATAATTTTACATAACAGAAAAAAATTTTAATGGATTATTAATAG
>CAZJGI010000054.1:15532-21568 GCA_964545315.1 uncultured Prolixibacteraceae bacterium | reverse complement strand
TTATCATAGTATAGTTGATTTTTTGATTAAAAGTATAAAATAGTTTCAAGATAAAACTATTTTTAAATACCTGTTTTTTTAACTTAGAAATTTAATAGTAATTTTGTCTAAAATAAAAAATGATGAAGTCAGGATATTATAAATCAATATTGTTGGTTTTACTGATAATATTTATTGCCGGATGCGGCCCGTCAGATGAGGATAGGGCGGCTTTTAAACTAAACTATGCCAGGTCCCTTTTGGAGAAACTCGATACTGTTGCTGCCCTGCAGCATCTCGACAGTATTCCCCTGCTATATCCAAAGGCTGTTTATTCAATTAATGCTGCAAAAAATTTGATGAACGAAATAGAGTTTGAGATACTTCATCGAAAAGAGGCTGAGCTGGATACCCTGCTGGCCAAAATACCCGGGTTTGAAAAACCTTTCGATAAGGAAAAGACCCAGTATGACAGGTATACACAATACATTCATAAAAGACAAAATTTTCAAAGGTCGTGGGACCGGTCATATATTCAGGTGCATCTGGATGAGAGGGGTGAATTATATTTAAGCAGTAATTATCACGGAGAACAATGGCTTAACCATAAAGGACTGAGGGTTTATGACCAGGGAGATGATGCCAAAACAGAGGAAATTCCTGTAGGTGATCCTGATAATCACCGGAGTGATTTTATGGAAGCCAAATGGGAGAAGGTGACATATCGAAATGGCAAAGATAACGGAGTGATTGAGTTTATTGCCAATAATACCGATCGCAGGCTTAAAGCTGTTTTCCTGGGAGACCGGTATCACTACATAATACTGGAACCATATGATAAACAAGCTGTCAGGGATGCAATAGCACTTTCAGGGGCACTAAAACAAAAAAAACTACTTGAAGATGAGATAAAAGCTTTGCAAAAGAAACTTGAGATCAAATGATCTTATCAATTTCCTGAGGAGGAATTGCAATTACAGACATATTGCCATTTATCACAACAGGACGTTGAAGTAATTTTGGATTTTCTGCAAGTACATTTATCCACTCATCATCCGAAAGTTCTTTATCCTTGTATAATTCTTTATACTCTTTTTCCTGGGTACGGACAAAATCAAATGCCCTCTTACCTGATTTGTCTATTATTTCCTTTAGTTCGTCAGTCGTGATGCCATCTGTCAGGTATTTTCTTATCTCCAGCTCATACCCTTTTTTCTCAAGGTACATTAATCCCTCACGGCTTTGGGCACAATGTGGATTATGATAGATTTTCAGTACAATATGGTGTTTGTTTTTTATATAATTATAATAATCTTCCTGTGCCCTGTATTTCGGCTCACTGTTTTTGTTATTATATTGATTTTTAAGCAGTGGGTCAAGTATCCGTGCTTTAGTATTGTCCCTAAGCTGGATTTTCAGCATTTCAGTAAGCTCTTCCTTAATATTTTCATTATAGACAGGGCATGCAACCTCAATTCTGCGATTAAGGTTTCTGGGCATCCAGTCGGCAGATGAGATATACATTTTTTCATCACCGTCATTCCCAAACAGAAAAATTCTTGAATGTTCCAGGTATTTATCAACTATACTGATTGCATTAATATTTTTAACGTACTTTTTCCTGTCTATTTGCAATCCCATTATTCCTCTGATTATGAGATCAATTTTAACACCTTCACGTGCGGCCTTATATATTTGTTTCATCATTCCGGGATCAATAAGGCTGTTCATTTTTAATATCATCCAGCCTCTTTTTCCCATTTTTGCAAGTTCAATTTCACGTTCAATATGCTGAGTGAAGAAATCACGCATGAAGAAAGGACTTACTATCAGATGCCGGTATCTGTGATGCTTGTAATTTTGTTTAAAAAAGTCGAAGATCTTTTCGACTTCATTTGCTATTCGTGCGTCTGCAGTCAGCAATCCGTCGTCAGCATAGACCCTTGCCGTGTTTTCGTGGAAGTTACCGGTACCTATGTATGCATAATTTCGTAAATATCCATCTTCTGCCCGTTTGATCCAGGCAAGTTTACTGTGGACTTTCATTCCGGGAACACCGTGAATTACATTAGCGCCTTCCTCCTGTAATTTATCAGACCAGTAGATATTTGCTTCTTCATCAAACCGGGCCTGCAACTCAATTACTACTGTAACGTTTTTTCCGTTGCGTACAGCATTCAGCAGGGCATTTATTACTTTTGAGTCTTCAGCAACCCTGTAAATTGTAATTCCGATTTCGGTAACCTGCGGATCAATTGCCCCTTCCCTGAGGAAATCAAGAAAATGATTAAAGGTCTGATAGGGGTAATGGAGCATAACATCTTTACTTCGCAGGACACGCAGGATACTGATATGTGGGGGCAGATTTTTATTACGAAATGGCGGCAGTTTGGGATAGTAGTGCCTTTTTTTGCCTATTTCCGGGAAATTCATGAAATCTTTATGGTTATGATATTTGCCACCGGGTATTGCATTATCCTCAGTGTCGAGCTTCATTTTTTTCAAAATGAAATTTAAGAAATCCTCCGGTATATCACGGTCGTAGATCAACCTGACCGGCTTGCCCTTCTTCCTTTTTTTGAGGCTGGAACTCATCTTTTCGATGAAACTTTTTGAAATGTCATCGTCTATGTCCAACTCTGCATCGCGAGTGATTTTTATTGTATATGCTTCATAAGCATCATAATCGAAATAGAAAAACAGATCTTCCAGACAATATCTTATAACATCATCGAGCAGCATTACATACATCTTTTTCCTCATTTTTGGCAGTACCAGAAATCTTGGAACCGAGATGCTGGGAATCCTGATCAGGGAGTATGCAAAATCATCAGGATTTGAACTGTCAGACAGTTTTACGGCAAGATAAACGGAGCGGTCACGCAGATAGGGGAACTTAATTTTTTTGCTTAGCATTATCGGGACAAGATTCGGAAGGACTTTTTCGTAGAAATATTTTTTTACGAAAACACCCTGTTCATGCGTAAGCTCTTTTTCTGTGACAATAAATATGTTGTTTTGATTAAGTTCAGTAATTATATTTTTGAAAATATTCTGGACTTTATCTTGTTGTTCATATACTATTCTTTGTATCTCTTCATGTAATTCATGAGGAGTGTAATTTCCAAGCAGGTTTTCTTCATCTTTTCCCAGATCAACCATCCTGCTGACTGTGGCAACTCTTACCCTGAAGAATTCATCGAGGTTATTTGAAAAGATACCAATAAACCTGATGCGTTCAAAAAGGGGTGTATTTGGATCTTCAGCTTCCTGCAGCACTCTCTCGTTAAAAGATAACCAGCTAATCTCCCTGTTTATGAAATTTTCGTTGGAATACATATCAAACTCTTTAAATTTCAAATAATAAAAGTCATAGATACTATTATCCAAAGTTCATAAAAATAAATCAGAAAACCCAAATATTAATATAGTTGGAAATAATTATTGTCCGCCAAATTCCATCAGATAAGCTTTTATAAGGCCATCAAGGTCACCATCCAGCACAGCATTCACATTACCTGTTTCATAGTTTGTCCTGAGGTCTTTTACCATTTTATAGGGTTGAAGAACATAGGAACGGATCTGCGATCCCCACTCAATTTTCTTTTTTTTCGATTCTATTTCCATCTCTTTTTCCCGTTGCCTGCGCAATTCCATTTCGTATAACTGTGATTTCAGCAACCGTAGGGCATTTTCTTTATTTCCTGATTGTGAGCGACTTTCGGTATTTTCAATAATTATTCCGGAGGGCGCATGACGCAGACGAACTCCTGTTTCAACTTTGTTTACATTCTGTCCTCCTGCTCCGCTGCTTCGGAATGTTTCCCATGTTATGTCGGCAGGATTGATATCTATCTCTATAGTATCATCTACCAGGGGAGCAACATAAACTGATGTAAAAGAGGTCATTCTTTTATTTTGTGCATTAAAAGGAGACAACCTGACAAGTCTGTGAACACCGTTTTCACTTTTAAGATAGCCGTACGCAAATTCGTTATCAATCTCTAATGTACAACTTTTTACACCGGCCTCGTCACCTGGCTGAAAGTCGGCTACTGATACCTTATATCCTTTACTTTCACACCAACGTGTGTACATGCGCATTAGCATTTCCGCCCAGTCATTGCTCTCTGTACCCCCGGCGCCGGCATTGATCTTAAGCACTGCTCCCAGTTTGTCTTCTTCGTTACGGAGCATGTTCTTAGTCTCCAGCTCTTCAACTTTTTGCAATGCTCTTTCGTATGCTTCAGACACCTCCTCCTCCGATGCCTCTCCAGCTTCGAAAAATTCATAAAGCACACCGAAATCTTCAACTGCCCGGTTTACTTTCTCAAATCCATTAGTCCAGTCTTTAATGGATTTGATTTTTTTCATTCTGATTTCCGCTTCCTTCGGATCAGACCAGAAATCCGGATCCTGGGTGTGTAACTCCTCTTCTTTTAATTGTATTAATTTGGCATCGTAGTCAAAGATGCCTCCTCAGAGCATCACGCCGCTCATTTAAGTCTTTTATCTGTTCCTTTAAAACCATAGCCAGAATTAATTTTTGAATGTTGCAAAGATAAGAAGTTTTTGGGGATTGACGGGATTGTTAATTATGCCTGATAAGCAGTGATGACTTTATTACTATTTATGGTCAAAAATTATCATTATTAAGGAAAGAGAGGATAATTATTCAATTACCAGGTTTATATATCGATGTATCAGTTCGGGTTCAAATCCTCTGTTTTGTGCAAACCTTATTATTTGGCCCATCTTTTCAAACTTATTTTTTTTCTTAATTGTCCCGGCCTTTTCTTTCATTGTTTTTATCAGGGCTTCTTTATATTTTTCCTGATCCATACCATCGAGTGCATTTGATATCAATTCATCATTTAAACCTTTCATTTTCAAATAATAGCGAATTTTAATCTTTCCCCATTTATTCATTCTGAATTTTTCAGAAATATATGAATTGATATATCTGTCATCATCAATAAATTTTTCTTTTTTTAACTGGTCAATGATTTTTTCTGCATCATCCCCGTCTAGCCCGGAGGCAATTATTTTCTTCATTATATCAGGGGAACACTGTTCGGAACGGCTGCATATGGCAGCCATCCTGGTATGAACTTCCTTTATTTTCGTACTATCGGCAGTCATGGCACAGGAAATTATTGATTATCTGTATAAAGGTAATAAAAAACCGGTAAAGAGTTGTTAATATTAATTATGTAATTTACTTTCGGTTACACTGAGATATTATTCAAGTAAACCGGTTAGTACTACAGCATCTTTGAAATGATACAGCTCACCATGGCGATTAAAAATTTCCATTGTAACTATATATATTCCCATTGGCTTGTTTTGCCCCGTCTCATCTTTGCCATCCCATGTGATCATACCCTCAGTACCAAGCAATTCATTTTTAATAAGCGACATAAGGAATCTGCCTGAAGAGTCAAATATTTTAACATTTGCAACATATCCCGGTTTATCCAGTGAATATTTGATGTTAAACTGATCATTAAATCCGTCCAGGTCAGGCGAAAATGAATCGGGTTCGAATATCACTTCCGGTGAAAGTCCTGATCTGTTTTCGATTTGTGAATTTACGTAACCGGGAGTTCCGTACCCTGATCCTGATGAAGCTGAATGCCAGTTTGCATTGTCAGCCGAGGGATTGTGCACAGACAGCTTTTCCAGCGAAACTCCTTTACTATTTCTTAAAAATGATGAGTGCATCTCTTCTGTATAGTGCATTTCATCAATTACTTCCGATTCTTCATTCAGAAGCACCACAAATCCTTCATCAATATTAAATGCCGGCATTTTATTGACTATACAGATACATTCAGGGCATTTCGTATTGTAATAATGTGTAATACTTGTATTATCTGTGGTTATTACAAGGTATGATCCGGGTTGGAAAATGAACCTTGCATTGAACACAGGGCATATCTGCTTTAATTCCAAATTTTTATCTCTGTTTGCAATATAGAGAAAATCGACAGGCAGCTTTTCCTTACCGGGATTAAATATTTCCACATAATCCTTACCTCCGGGGAACGGATTAAA
>CAZJGI010000054.1:3102-15432 GCA_964545315.1 uncultured Prolixibacteraceae bacterium | reverse complement strand
CCCCGGTGATATCAAGAGTCCATGATGTTATTCCCGAAAGGTCAGAAAGGACATCTCCATTCTCATCGCCCCAAATACCTTTATCAGGCAGGGAAAAATTTTCAATCCAGATTTCCTGTGCAAAAGACGGGTTAACAATCCATGGCAAACTGAACGTTAAGATTTTTAGAATAATACGTAACATTCTATTTCCATTTGAGTGCAAAGTAGTAATTTTACTTCAATTTTGAAAATAATCATTTTTTAAATTAAAAATAATTAGTAATGAAGGTAGCAATAGTTGGAACCAGCGGAGCGGTGGGACAGGAATTTCTCCGTGTTCTGGAAGAAAGAAATTTTCCACTGGATGAATTAGTACTTTTCGGTTCTGCCAGGAGTGCGGGCAGGCAGTATGAATTCAAAGGTCAAAAGCTTACTGTTAAAGAGTTAAAGCACAATGATGATTTTAAAGATATTGATATTGCACTCACTTCAGCCGGTGCCGGTATTTCAAAAGAATTTGCCGCTGATATTACTAAGCATGGTACAATAATGATTGATAATTCCAGTGCATTCCGTTATGATGATGACGTTCCCCTGGTTGTTCCGGAGGTCAATGCTGAAGATTCACGTAACAGGCCACGCAATATAATTGCCAATCCGAACTGTTCGACAATACAGATGGTAGTAGCATTGAAACCTGTCAATGATCTTTCAAGGATCAGGAGAGTCAGGGTTGCTACTTATCAGGCAGCCAGCGGTGCAGGCGCCCAGGGTATTGCAGAGCTTGAACAGCAGGTAAAAGAGGTGGCTGAAGGCAATGATGTGACAGTCAATAAATTCCAGTACCAGTTGGCAATGAATATCATTCCACATATTGATGTATTCCTGGATAATGACTATACAAAAGAGGAGATGAAGATGAACTGGGAAACCAAGAAGATAATGCACACCGATGCGGATGTTAGTGCAACGTGTGTACGTATACCTGTTGCCAGGGCTCATTCAGAAGCTATCTGGGTGGAGACTGAGAGTCCGTTATCTGTTGACAGTGTTAAAGAGGCATTTTCAAAAGCAGAAGGTATCACAATCCTGGATAATCCTTCTGAAAAGCAGTATCCTATGCCACTTTTTGTTGCAGGAAAAGATGATGTTTACGTCGGAAGAATACGCCAGGATATTACTGATCCAAATAGTATTACTTTTTGGTGTGTTAGCGACCAGATTAAAAAAGGGGCTGCACTGAATGCTGTCCAGATAGCTGAATGGCTGATAAAAAACGGGGAGGTATAATACTGTTCTGATCTCTTAAATCATACGGCAGAATCATAAATATCGTAAAGGTAGTCATTATATGGGAAGCGTTGTGAATGTATCTTTTTAACTTCCCGGTATAAGATATTCTTAAGTTCTTCGATATTTTTCTTTTCTGTGGCTGAAATGAAGACTGCAGGAACATTGTTTTTAGCTACCCATGTTCTTTCCCACTCTTCCAGGGTCAGGTTTTCTTTTGTTCCCGGGGTAAGGTCATCCTCATCTTTTTGGACATGAGAATAAGCATCAATTTTGTTAAAAACATAAATGTTAGGTTGCTCACCGGAGCCTATCTCTTTCAGGGTACTATTTACAATTTCAATTTGTTCTTCAAATCCGGGATGAGAAATATCAACTATATGAACAAGTATATCTGATTCCCTTACCTCGTCGAGTGTTGATTTAAATGATTCAACAAGGTGATGGGGTAGTTTTCTGATAAATCCTACGGTATCGGCAATAAGGAATGGCAGGTTAGCAATAACAACTTTTCTTACAGTTGTATCCAGTGTGGCAAATAATTTATTTTCGGCAAATACATTAGATTTTGCCATGAGGTTCATAAGAGTTGATTTGCCTACGTTGGTATAACCTACCAATGCCACTCTCACCAGTTTTCCACGGCTTTTACGCTGCGTTGCTTTTTGTTTCTCAATTTTTTTAAGTTGTTCTTTCAGGTAAGCTATTTTATCGAGGATGATCCTGCGGTCGGTCTCGATTTGCGTTTCACCCGGTCCCCGAAGACCAATACCTCCGCGCTGTCTTTCAAGGTGAGTCCATAACCTGGTCAGGCGGGGAAGCATATACTGGTACTGTGCCAGTTCCACTTGTGTTTTCGCGTGAGCTGTTTTTGCACGCCTTGCGAATATATCAAGTATAAGGTTTGTACGGTCAAGTACTTTACATTCCAGCTTTTTTTCAATATTTCGCAATTGTACGGGGCTTAACTCATCGTCAAAAATTATCGTATCAGCCTCTGACATTTTAATGTATTCATCAATTTCTTCCAGTTTACCAGGGCCGACGAATGTCAATGCGTTGGGGTCGTCAAGTTTTTGTGTGAATTTTTTTAGTACTGCAGCCCCTGCTGTATCAGCAAGAAATTCCAGCTCGTCAAGATATTCGTTTACTTGCCTTTCATCCTGGTTTTGGTTGATCAATCCAACTAATACAGCTTTTTCTGTTTCAGGAGTTGTGTTAATCATATAATGAATTTACTGCATAAAAAACTCCTGACCCCGGATAGGATCAGGAGTCTTGTCATATCAATTTTTTTATTGTAATACAAAGTTGATAGGAACTGTATATGAAACCCTTACAGGTTTACCGCGCTGTTTCCCCGGTTTCCATTTAGGGAGCATATTTACAACACGCAGAGCTTCTTTGTCAAGAGATGGGTCAACACCTCTGGCAATTTTGGCATCTGAAATACCTCCGTCAGCATCAACAACGAATGTTACATACACTTTTCCCTGAATGCCGTTTTCCTGAGCAATAACAGGATATTTAATGGCATTGGCAATAAACTGACGCAAAGCCAGTTCACCACCAGGGAATTCGGGCATTTCCTCAACGATAAAGAAAACTTTTGTCTCTTCTTCTTCCTCTTCCTCTGCAACGTCAGTAGTAATAACCGGAGCTACATCTATAAATGTCTCTGCATCAGCTTCAGTATCCTGAATCTTTAGTTCATCTTCAATATCTACATCATCGTCAACAATTGTTAATACTTCAACTACCTGAGGAGGGGGAGGAGGGGGAGGTGGTATGTTTTCCTGTTCGCGGGTTATCGGAATAATCTCTTCTTCTACTTCCTGTGTCTGAATCTCACCGAGCGACTCGGTCTTTTTTGGTGCGGTTTTCCACTCAAAAGCAAATAGCATAAGCCCTAATGCTGCTACTAACCCAATAGTAAGGAATAAATTCCTTTTGCTCTCAAGGTCTGCTTTTGGTGTTTTTTTAAGTTCCATAGCGTTATTTTTTTAAAATGTTTTTTGTAACAATGTTATTAACAATTTGGCCGGTTAAAGATAAAAAATAATTGTCATACACAAATTAAATTTTTATTTATTTCATTTTTACCTGCCTAAAACTTTCCGGACTTGCACTTTAATATTAAAACACAATCCGCTGTTAATAATTATAATCCTTTTTAAAAACAGTTTCTTGACTTGTCTTGATCTTGAACTTTTACAGCTTAATAATTTATTTTAATTATTCTTATTTTATTATTTGTCAATCTAATTTTAATGCCGCAAAAACTTTACCAAACTGATTAAAATTTAAGTTTTTAAAGAAAAATATTTATAAAATCGGCAGCAGCAACCTGGTTTTTATTTTTTATTGTTCTCCTGCCGTTGGAATAATTTGTTACGGCACATTGATTTTGGACTGTACAGTTACCATCTTCGTCCGGTGAATAACCTTTGCACACACGCAATACATCGGGAGATATTTCATCAATTATTACGATTTTTCCATCCCCGTATTTTAACCTTCCAAGTTCAAACTTTCCGTCAATAACATGCAGGCTTTTTGATGCAAATTCCCCGGAAACAATTTCAGCTATATCTTTAACCAGTTCAACACTTGTATTAATTTCCTCCCTTTTCATTGCTCCGGTTTCTTCCAGGGCTTCGAAAGTGATAAGAATATCATTATCACCTTTTGTCCATGCCTCAACAACCTTATGTATATTTTTACATGGCCTTACAAACGGGTATCTGCGCCAGAAACTGCCTGTAGCATTATTTCTCCAGGTGAACTCAAGGTTCATCAAGGGTTCAGCTCCGGGCATGTCGGCTGAAAATGCAGGCATTGATAAGGGATTGGCAGGTTCTACGATCATTTCGTTGTCCTTTACTGTATCAATGTAATGTGAAGGAATGCCTTTTTCTTTTAATAATTTAAAAAAATAAGTGGCAAACCTGCAGGCTATAGCCCCTTTGCCGGGGATCTCGCCAACAACAGTATCATAACCCGGATCAAATACTGGTTTCCCGTTTTCAATATACCCTGTTGCTTCATCTTTAAAAACAAGCCGGTACTTTCCCTTGTAAGTGCCTTCTGAAATTGAATATACATTTTTTGATTTTCCACTGTAGATCAGGTCGTTTTCTGCCATGTGTATGTTTCTCCTTTTAATTTTTAGTTTTTAATGTGAGCTCAATGTTTTTTTCAAGATGATACTGCCAGTCATTATCATGAAAACTTATCTTTGTTTCTTTTTTCAAATGTAAAAAATTTACTGTATAATTTACTCTATAATTATTCTAAATTCTGTTTTGATCCGTTCACTGAAGTGAACGGCAAAGGATAAGGCCATGAACTTATTTGCTGCATTTATCGAAGCTTTATCCTTTGCCGTCGGTTTTAACCGACGGAATGAAGATTATAATTACCACCTGCCCATAGCTATATGTACAGGCCCTGATCCGTTCACTGAAGTGAAGGGCAAAGGATAAGGCCATGAACCCATTCACTACATTGATCGAAGCTTTATCCTTTGCCGTCGGTTTTAACCGACGGATTGGAGATTATAATTACCACCTGCCCATAGCTATATTTACAGCCCCTGATCCGTTCACTGAAGTGAACGGCAAAGGATAAGGCCATGAACTTATTTGCTGCATTGATCGGAGCTTTATCCTTTGCCGCCGGTTTTAACCGACGGATTGGAGATTATAATTACCACCGCCCATAGCTCATTTAATAATGATCTTTTATCAGAAAAAATTTTAATGCTCGTTCCATTTTATTAATATTGTTTGTTTTTTTATGACCTGAAAGAAACTGCAATCTTCCCGGAAGAAATTTTTAAATTATTTGAGTTTGCGGGTTATATTTTACATATTAGGTTACATTTATAATGCTTGTTACTAAACTTTCTAAATTTTTAATATTAATATACTGTTTTTCAGCTATATATTCATGTCAGAATTATGTCTTTAATGAGCTGGAAGTAACTCCCGTAATAGGAGCCCCGCTTATCCATGGGCAAGTATCTCTGTCTGACATCCTGAAGTATGAATCAGACTCAACATTATATATGTATGTGGGTGATGACGATCTCATGCATATCTATTTTGAGCAAACTATTGATACATTAACTGCCAATGATATTTTTAAGGAATTTGTCCGGACTGACACTATTATTAATGAAAAAATATCCATGGATTTTGTGAATACATTTCATGAGATAACCACTACGCTTGATGTAAAAGTTCCATTTGATGATGATCTTGATATCTATAGAATTGACTCGATAAGATTAGACTCATGTGCATTGGCGATAGAATTATCTGCTGACCCAGGCAATTTTGATACACTCTCAATTGAGATACCCACTTTCTATGATCATCTTGGGAATCATGTATTATTTGAGTTTTCAGCTTCAGAATATAACTCCTGCAAGTCTGTAAATCTTAAAGATGGAATTATTTACTTGTATCCGTCACATTTTACATCCGGACTGGTGAATTTGAAACTGTTTTTTCAATTTACCAAAAAAGACTCTTTAATTACTAAAAGCCCTGAATTAAGTATCAGCCTTTATGATTTGGGTATTCATTCCTTTTACGGTAAGTTTGGCAACTCTCTCTTTAGCCAACAGGGTGGGGCCCCATTCATGGAACGCGATAAAAACATAAAAACAGATAACATTTTTTTAGATATTAACAAGCCTGAGATTTACCTTTTTTTCAAGAATGGATTTAATCTGCCTTTTTCATTCCGGAAATTAGATATCAAGGCAGGGAACAGATATTCGCAACAGTCAATTACCGGATTACCAAGGGCAATATATGTTACTGCAGCTAATAATGGGTCACCGGGTTATGGACAGGAAATGTTTCTGCAAAACACCAATTTTGAAACTGTTCTGGGTAATTTTCCAGACAGCCTTTATTTTGATACGCAGATACTTTTTAATCCGGGTGACAAGGAAACCTCAAATTCTGTCACTAAATATGACTCATTACTTTTTGGACTTAAGGGGGATATTCCTCTTGATCTGAAAATATCGGAAGTCACATACCAGCAGCAGCTTGATTCCCTGAATCTGGAAAATATTTTGAAAAATGAGATTGAGGCTGTCAGGTTCAGGGCTGTTATCAAAAATAATTTTCCGGTAAATATGGCAGCGCAACTGTTCTTTGTTAATGAAGACGGGGAACGAATAGCTGATGCATTCAGTGAGCCTTTGGAAATAAAGTCTGCAGGCCAGGCGCAGGAACAATATTATGAAACAGAGCTTTCGAACGAGTTTGAAGGGGAAATGCTTGATTTAATAAGGAAAAGCCAAGTAATGATTGAATTAAGTTTCCGGACAGCAGATGAACATAAAAATGAAATGGTGCGATTTTTATCAACCCAAAATATCAATTTTAACTTTTTTGTAATTGGAAAAACCAGGTTTGAACTTAAAAAGAAGAGTGATCAACAGAATTAAACTGTTGTTAAGTCTCTTTTTTATTTTATTTCTGACATTTAATATTTCAGCTCAGGACGCTAATCTTATGTTTTTCGGAGTTGTTCCATATGCAAATAAATTCAATCCTGCAATTAAGCCTGATAGCACAATTATCATAATTTCCCCAAATTTTTATGCTGATGTGGGGACTAACTCTTTTGGCCTGAAAAATGTCTTTAGCCCGAATGAGAAAAAAGGTAATAAGAAATATTATGATCTTAATTACATTATTGAAAATTCAGGGGATAAAAACTTTTTATATGGCACAGCTGATTATTCAGGTCTTTTTATTGGTAAAATTTTAGCTAACGGATATTACGCTACCTTTTCAATGAATGAAAGGAACAACTATAACTTTCTTATACCTAGGGATTTGTTTGAACTCAATCGCGGAAATACAGATTATGAAACGGAAACGGTAAGAAACTTTAATTTGGACGGGCTTTCAGTAAATGGAATATCTTACACTTCATACTCTTTTGGATTATCAAAAAAAATCGGCCCTGCTTTTAACCTGGGATTACATCTTAAACTTCTGGATGGGAAATATGTGACAGAAACCCGTAATTTTAATGCTTCAATCAGCACTAAAGATGATTTTGCTGAGTTGTATTTCGAAGGGGATATTCGTAACAGGCAATCTGCCCCCGGTTTGGTTTCTGATAATCCTGATGATGTGAACTTTAGTGCCGAAAATATTAGACATCCATTCTTCCTGCACAATAATTTTTTTAAAAATTTAGGTTTTGCATTTGATTTTGGCTTTCATTATACACCTGATGGGAAAACATCTATTCAGGGTTCTGTTACGGATATTGGATTTATCAACTGGAATAGTGAGCAAAGGGAATTACACTATAAAGGTTCATATAATTTTACAGGATTTGATTTCTCTCCAAACAGTGAGGGTTACTTTGATATGGAAGGATCTATTAGCAATGTGGTTGATAGTATTAAAGAGGAAATTGAACCTGTGCTGAACAGCACTGATCCATTCAGGACACGAATTACTCCACGCGTTCTTCTGGGATTCTCCAGGACTGTGAGCCGTCGAATTGAATTATTAAGCCTGTTCAGGGCCGGTATCTATTCCAGCTATATGGATTACAGCTATACATTGGGGGCAATTTATAAACTTTCCCCAGCCTTTAATTTTTGCTTTTCAACCTCCCGGAAAAATAACAGGATTGGAAATTTTGGAGCAGGTATGTATTGCCGGCTTAAGTGGTTTGAATTTTTTCTTTCATCAGAAAATGTTGAATACCTGATCACCAATAGTTCAAGTATTAACCTTTCGCTTGGATTAAACTTTATATTATTAAATAAGGGATATTCCGGTCAATAAAGATTAAGTCCCTATATGGTTTTCTGCTGATAAAATATTTGGCTGATAAGATACCTTTAGACAATTATGTATTATTTTTATAACAAAAAACCAGTTAAAATGTATAAAATCAGATTTATCCGGATAAGTTTTCTGAAAAATTTATCACTATTGATTCTTACAGGCTTAATGTTTAGTTTTTGTCAGAAATCCACACAAAAAATACCTGAAAAACCAAATATCCTTTTTGCTTTTGCCGATGACTGGGGCAAGTATGCCGGTTGTTATGCAAATGTCGAAGGCAGCCCGGAATGGCAAAAACTTATAAAAACCCCTAACATAGACCGGGTGGCAAGGGAGGGAATTCTTTTTAATAATGCCTATGTAAATTCTCCATCGTGTACACCTTGCCGGAGTTCTCTCTTGTCGGGCCAGTATTTCTACCGCACCGGACGGGGAGCTATTCTGCAAGGTGCTGTTTGGGACAGCAACATTCCCACATATCCACTTTTACTGGAGGAAAATGGTTATCATATCGGGTATACATATAAAGTATGGAGCCCCGGAACACCGCCCAATGCCGGTTACGGTGGAGAGAGAACCCGCTACCATCAGGGTGGTACAAAATTTAATCAGTTTAGTCAGAATGTTACAAATATGGTTGAATCAGGCCAAACAGTTGAGGAAGCAAAACAGGTTTTATTGAATGAGGTCCGGGCAAACTTCCAGGCATTTTTGGATGCCAATAAAGAGGGTAAGCCTTATTGTTACTGGTTTGGTCCCACAAATACCCATAGGAAATGGATAATGGGCTCAGGAAAAAAAATATGGGGCATCAACCCTGACGATTTGATTGGAATAATGCCTCCCTTTTTGCCGGATGTGGATACTGTCAGGGAAGATTTTGCAGACTATCTTGGAGAAGCAATGGCTTTTGATGCCAGTGTCGGTGTATTGATCGGGATGCTTGAAGAACGCGGCGAGCTTGATAATACTCTGCTGGTGGTAAGCGGTGACCATGGAATTCCCGGCTTTACAAACGGAAAATGTAATTTATATGATTTTGGAACAAACGTGGCTTTGATGGCGCGCTGGCCATCTGTTATCAAGTCCGGGAGGATTGTTGACGATTTTGTGGTACTGATGGACCTGGCACCTACGTTTTTAGAAGCGGGTGGTGCAGATATCCCTGAAGTTATGACAGGAAGGAGCCTTCTGAAGGTTTTTAAAAGCGATAAAAACGGATTGGCCGACCCCGAAAGAACTTTTGCTGTTACAGGCCGCGAAAGGCATGTGGGGAAAGCCCGCGAGGGTGATCTTCCTTATCCGCAGAGGGCTATCAGGTCTAAGGATTTTCTGTATATTATTAATTTCAGGCCGGATCGCTGGCCAATGGGTAGCCCGGGGCAGGTGACTGATGATATTACACCCTCTTTTGATGAGCTGGCAAATAATACTTTTGTCGGGTTTGCTGATATGGATGCCAGTCCGACCAAAGCCTGGATCATTCAAAACCGCAAACTTCCCGGGAATCAGGATTATTATAATTATGCTTTTGGGAAAAGGCCTAAAGAGGAACTGTATGACATAAAAAAAGATCCTTTTCAGATGATTAATTTAGCGGATGACCCAAATTATGCTGATACAAAAAATAACCTGAACAAACAATTGATGGATGAGTTGACAGCAACCGGCGATCCCAGGGTTACAGGTGATGGAATGACTTTCGAACGAATGCCGTATATCACAACTGAGTATTGATAAAATCCAAACTGTTTCTTAGATATAGATTGCAATTTTTTACATTTTCTTAACTAAAAGTTGATTTTTATAAATTAGCTGACCCATTTTCTTAATAATTCGTGATAATATGTATGTTTATCTTCCAAAACATAGTGAATTATGTTTGTAAAATATAAAGATGCTAAACATTTAAAGAACAGAACAATGAAAAAAATGATTTGTGCTTTCCTGGTAATGGTAACAATGATGACATTAGGCTCTGCAGGACAAAATTCCATCCTGCCTAAGCCAAAGGAAATTACATACGGAGATGGCAGCATCCCGGTAAAAGGCCTGTCAATAGGTTTTGCGAATCTGCCATGCGAGGAGGATAATTTTGCTGCGAGGGAGCTGGCCGGGATTTTTTCGGAAGTTACATATTCAACCATTCCGGTAAAAGGTTTCACTAAGGATGCCACACTTATATTTGAAAGGACAGGTGAACCTGAACCGTTACCTTCGCCCGGTGAAAAAGCTGGTCCCGATTCAAGGGAGTCCTATCAGATAAAAATTACTCCTGATAATATATGGATTACATCAAAATCTTCAGCTGGTTTATTTTATGCAGTGCAGACATTACGGCAGATGATTGAAGGAACGGGTGATGAGGCCAAATTACCTGCAGTCGAAATAAAGGACTGGTCAACAATGGTTTACAGAGGATTCATGATGGATATGAGCCATTTTCAGCTGCCAAAAATAGAGGAAATAAAAAGTCAGATAGACTTTATGGCCCGGTGGAAGGCAAATCAGTATTTGTTTTATTCAGAATGCAGCATTGAGATGGATGGCTATCCGCTGCTTATGGCTGATGCCCGTTTCACAAGAGAACAAGTTAAAGAGGTAGTCGAGTATGCCAGGCAACGACATATTGATGTTATTCCCAATATGGACCTGTATGGCCATTTACATGATATATTCAGACTGGAGAAATATTCCGATATGGCAGTGGTTCCTCACGGAGGGGAATTCAGCCCTGATCATCCGGGAGTTAAACCTTTACTGGAAGACATGATATCACAGATATCTCTTTTATTTCCAAGTCCTTTTTTCCATATCGGATTTGATGAGACCTGGCTGCTGGAGGTTGAAGCAGAAAAGCGTGGTGTAACTCCGGAGAAGTTATATTCAGGTATGCTGAAACAAACAACTGATATCGTCAAAAAAAACGGGAAGGTTGCACTTTTCTGGGCGGACATGCTTCAGAAATATCCGTCCATGATACCGGGAACCCCGGAAGGTACTTATGCTGTCCCTTGGCATTATTCGCCAATGGATGATTCAAGATACAAAAAATTGTTAAGCCCTTTCTCAGAATCCGGAGTACCCATGATCGTTCAGGGAGCTATCCTGAATTGGAACTGGGTGGTACCTGGCTGTGAAAAGTCTTTTACAAATACAGACCTGTTGATTAAGGCCGGACTAAAATATAATGCTATCGGTTTCATTAACTCGGGCTGGACAGATACCCCCCTGAATCTGATGAGGATGGGTTATCCTGATATTGCATACGGTTCTGTGGCTTCATGGGAAGGGCAGGGTCCTCAACATGAAGAATTCTTCAGAGATTATGCACAGGCAATGTACCCCCCCAAAATCAGGGATTTATTTGCAAATGCACTCATATCCATGTACCATGCCCAGTCACTTATAGAAAAATCAGTTGGTACCTCGCAACCGGTATTCTGGGCAAATCCGTTTACAACCCGAACACTCGAAAAGATAAAAGCCAATATGGAGACTTTGCGAAAAGGCCGGCTGACAGCTGAAGAAGCCCAGATAAGCATAAGAGAGGCATTGAAATACGGAGGTGACAGCATACAACTCGAAGCCATGCTCGCAGGTATTAAGATGCTTGATTACCTTGCCCTGAAATATATTTATGCCGGTCAAATAGCCGGATATTGGGAAACAATGGGCAGTAATCCTACCCAAATGGACTACAGAACTTATATTTACAGGGAAACAAGCGCAATTTATCACTCGAGGGCATCCGACATGATGGATGCAGTAGTTGATATTAAAGAAACTTTCCGTAAGGCATGGTTAAATGAGTACACCCCTTTCCGCCTGGGGATAGCTATGGGACTTTTCGATGAGGAGTTTCTGTATTGGGTTAAATTTCAGAGACGAATCAGGGGGTTGCAGTACCGTGAAGGTGAATCATTACCTGACCTGGAGTCTTTGACTGATGGATTAAAATAACAATTTTAAAAATAGTCCATATTTTTACCCATAATAAGTATGCTTATAGATTATTTTTAAATAATTTTCATTGACAGCTTTTAAATTAATTGGGAATATGTATCCGGCCACTTATTTATTTCCTGATGGATCGCATAAAATGCAGTTGCTAATGATCGATTAAAAGCAGGTTATCAACAAGAAAACTTGAATTTAAATTTTAATAACATGCAAAATACAATTTATCAAAAAACAAACTCAAGACGTAAGTTTATTA
>CAZJGI010000054.1:0-3002 GCA_964545315.1 uncultured Prolixibacteraceae bacterium | reverse complement strand
TTGGCCTGGTGCTATTCTCACTCATCTTGAAATAGAAGATTTTATGAATACCCCAATAGTAAGCGGCTCCCGGCCTGAAGATTTATTCACCCGGCACTGGGGAAAAGCAACAATTAAACTATCAGATGGAAACTCAATTATTGTGAACTCTGTCCATCTTTATCCGCATGATAATCAGGTTTCAGCAGAAATCCGAAAAAGAGAAATATCAGAAATTATTAAATCAGCAATGATTGATATTGAAAATAACAAGTCTGTTTTAGTTATTGGTGATTTAAATCACACACCTGAAATGCCGGAATATTTGCAGTGGATGGATGCAGGATTTAAAGATTCATATATTGAGGCAGGGAAAGGAGATGGATTAACAATAAGGGCTAATGAACCGGTTAAACGGATTGATTATATTTTGGCACATGGATCAATTTCAGAGAATATCGTTGAGTCCCGCGCTTTATTTGAAGGTGCATTCAGAACCAATCCCTCTGATCCGAATTCTTTTGCACTTAGTGATCATCTGCCACAGTATGCCAGATTTCAAACAGGTGGTTAGTAAGGAGATATTTTAGATTTATTTTTATTGTATTGTAATATCAGGAATTTCATCTTTTACATATTTGCATCCTCTTTGGGGCATTAGCTCAGTTGGCCAGAGCGTCCCGACCGGGAGTCGGGAAGGTCATTGGTTCGATTGCACCATACTCCACCAAAATAACCGACTACATTCAATCCTCTTTTTTGAGCATATACCTCACAGAATTTTTGATAAGCTTTTCATATTGGTGAACCGTTTTGCTGATATTTCCCATTTTATTTGTCAGGCCGGGAATATCTATTTCAGGCATAACCAATTCAACAATTTTCCCTGCAGCCCTGATTTTTTTCTTCATTTGATTGTCTTTTTCTCCTTCATTCCGAAGAACAACGACATCGATATCCTCGGAAAATCTTTCTATTAATTTGTGGCATTTTGAAAGTGCAGTTCCTCCTTTAAAACAATTTCTTTTGCCATTTCAGAATGAAAAATCCGGGACAATGCAAATGTGACCCAATAGTCTTTTTCAATATAGATTTCAGGTATTCCCATCATTTGGGAAGTAGCTAAAACAGCTTCCTGAAAAAGTTCTTTGTTTTCGTGTAACCTCATTTTATGTTCCAGTTTGGTGCAGTTGTTAAAATATTTTCGTTTAAATTGAGACTGTATGTCGTCAACGGGTTCAGGCTTTGTTTTAAATTGCTGTTTTCCTGGCCGGATATTTCATTTAATATTGCCCCCAGGAAAGCCCTGACACGGGGAGGGTATTTTAGTGCATATTTAACCAGCGTATTTGTTTCCTTCTTGGATAAGTTTCCCAATTTATCCTGCAAAAAACGGATTCCGCTTTTTTTGTCCATGTCAGGTATTTTTGTGAAATCTTTTAATACATCCAAAATTTCGAGCAGGGAATAATTTTCTTCGGTGACATCAACGTAGCTTTTTACGGGCTTTGCTTTTATGCTGCCTGAATCAATATATATCCGTTTGCTCCGGCTGGCAATTTTTACGGTTTTCGGAACCTGTGTAGTCAACCCCATATTATTATACAGGGCTGTTCCGGTAATGTATGCAATTCTCTTTCCCTGTTCGTATAAATAAGGTTTTATGATTTCTCTTTCCCTCGGTCTTAGCTCCCCAAAAATTGATTTCTTAGGTTTATAAAACACACCTGTCGTTATCCGTTTTATCACTCCTTTTTCGATAAGCCGTTCAATTGCTTTTGCGGCTGCACTATATTCAGTAGCAACTATACCTAATTGTTGATATTTAAACGTAGTCCCTTCCGACATACGTTTTATCTTCTTCTCTATCTTTTCGGCAACCTTCATAAATAAAATCAGCATCTGTTATACTATCACAAAGGTAAGTATTAAAAATATCATGTCAAGTATTTTGTACAAGATACTTGACACTATTATCAGAAGAATCATTTGATAAATCTTACTCTTTTATATTTCTATAATAACAGGCACAATCCATACTATGGAAACTGTTTGTGTTATAGCTGTAAGATTTGGGTATCCGGTGTTAGTTTATCATTATAGTCCTTTATTTGCCAGCAAGTTCCATCTTAAGAGGCTTGATCTCATCGCCCCAGTATATAGTGGTATGTGGGAAAGGGATTTCAATATTCCTTTCATCAAATGCTTTTTTCAGACGTTTCCTGTATTCACGGCCAATAGTCCACTGTTGTATTGGTTTGGTCTTAATCCTGGCCTTTATGATAAGTGCGCTGTCTCCAAACCGGTCAAGTCCGAAGATCTCTATTGGTTCGAGTATATCGTTCTTTAAATTTTCATCCTTCTGAAGATCTTCTCCAACTTCTCTCATAACTGCCATTACCGTTTCAACATCTTCCTTGTAGGCTACGCCAATGTCAAAAACCATAGCTGACCATTCTTTGGTCATATTAGAGATAGTATTGATCTTTCCGTTTTGGAAAATATGGATCACACCTGAGAAGTCACGTAGTGTGATAGTACGCAATTCAATTTTTTCAACTAATCCTCCGGTTCCGTTTAATATTGCGACATCACCTTCACGTATCTGATTTTCAAGCAATATAAAGAAACCTGAAATGAAGTCCCTGACCAGCTCCTGCGAACCAAAACCAATTGCTACTCCTACAATTCCGGCACCAGCAAGGATAGGTCCTATGTTAACGCCGAATTTTTGAAGTATTATCATTATTAAAACAACCCAAAGTATTATTTTTACAGCTCCGGAAATTAATCCGGTCAGGGTATTAATTCTTTTTTCAACCTCTGTTGCATCTTTCTTTTCACTTTTTTCGGCCCTTTGAATAAATATTTTTTTTAATCTTTTAAGTAAAAATGATAGGATTCTGAAGGCAATAATGAATAAAATAATTATAACTACCAGACCGGGTAATTCCGAAATTATCCAGTTTTGTGCATTTGTCAGAAGTGTATCCCAAAATTCAGTTGTAATAAGTTGTTCCATA
>CAZJGI010000053.1:0-21913 GCA_964545315.1 uncultured Prolixibacteraceae bacterium | reverse complement strand
ACTCTTCAATCGAATTGGCCATTGGTTTTTCCACGTATACATCCAATCCCGCCTGACAGGCATATACCGTCATCAGACAATGCCAATGGTCAGGTGTACCAACTATTACAGCATCAAGGTCTTTGTTTTCAAGCAATTTTCGAAAATCTGAATACAGCTTTGGCGTTTGTCCAAAATCTTTTTGTACCTCTGAAGCACGTTTTTCCAATACATTCCGGTCTATGTCACAAAGGCCTATACAATTTACCTTGCCGGTAGCAAGATGGCCTCTCAGGTCTCCAAAACCCATACTTCGGACTCCGATCAATCCCACATTCACCTTATCGCTTGGGGCAACCAGGCTGAATGCATTCATGGGCTTTATTAAACTTATTCCGGCTGCAGCCGTAACTGAATTGCTGATAAAATTTCTTCTGTTAGTCTTCATTTTAGGTTATTTAATTTTATTATTAACTGATCATTTATTTATTCTGAAAATTCCCCATGGATATTATTTCCCTAAAACGCAAAATAAACCATGTATCTTCATGGTCAAAGTTAAATTAAAAAATTAATTACTTCTGACCTCCAATTAAATCCCGTATTTTTCAGTTAGGATAAAAGTATTACTTCACGTACAAAATCCGATTGTTTTATACGTTATTAATCACTTACAGATAAATTGAGATAAATAATAACTGGTTATTCAGACAACAGAAATAATCCCGGATTATGGAATTTATTTATCCCTTCTTTTTGAAAATTACTTCACGATTCATCACAAATCCTGCAATACCCGCCGCAATGCCTATTACACCAATAATTTTAGTAATGGCCGGATTTACATTGATCCATACGAATCCTTCCGGAGTGATCATAAGGGCCCCGATTATTATGCAGAAGGCCCATGTTGCTACCAGAATTAATTTTTTCATGTCCATTTGATTATAATTTATCATTTACCAAAAACATCAAAAGCAAATAACTGTATCAACGTATAATTTAATAAACTACAAGAACATAGACAATCAAAATTATAGTTGGGACATGCTAAATGATTTTGAGTTGCTGTTTCATACGAGTGCCGAAAACTTAAGTTTCGTTATCGGAATAAAATTTAAGTTAAACTGTAATTTCTCTTTAATGCGTTAGCGACATCACATTATTTTTCCAACTGAGAAAGAATCGTGTCAAGCTCACTTCTTGTGTGGAGGAATCCGTTTCTCATAACAGTGTTTATTTTCCGGGTGTTTGTAATATCCTCCAGAGGATTTGCATCCAGAATAACCATATCTGCCATCATGCCTTTGTCAATAGATCCCTGTTTATCATCAATACCATAATACTCTGCCGGCTTAAGAGTTGCAGATTCCAGGGCTTGCATGGGAGTCATTCCGTGACGAACCAATAGTGCTAGTTCTTCATGAAGGCTAAACCCTGGTGTCAGCAGGGCAAGAGGCATATCTGTTCCCGCCATAATTCCTATTCCGGCCTCGACTAATCGGGGAATCATATCATATGCCCAGTAAGCATGTGCTAATCCTTCTTCGAATGGAGGCTCTTGTGCCCTTCTTTCTGCAATCTTTTGCCATTCATTCCTGACCGTATCAGGGAGATAGCGGAAAGTATTCTTCCAATCATCTCTTGCAAACATTCTATGTTCTTCCCGGGCTGTAATAACCAAAGTAGGGACCTGCCATGTATTATTGTCAGCCAGACATTTCAGAACGTATGCACGGCGTTCCTCATCCTGGGTTTTAAAAGCATGCATTCGTTGTGCGTCATAAATTTCATTCCTGAGTTTCCCTCCGGGCTTTTTTGATCCCTGTTCAATCATTTTCTGCCTCTCCTCTAAAAGTGAATCCCAATCCGCTGAACACGACATTTCCAGGTTGATCATATGCTCCATGCAGTCCAGACCTGCCTTTGATGCCTCAACAACATCCACACTGAACGGGACATGAGCACATAACTTGTAATTTTTTCTGTTGGCAATGGATTGTACTGCGAAGAAGATATCCCGGGGCAGCAAGTCATACACCTTCAACTCATCAACACCGGCATTTATAAGACAATTAATAATGAACTCTGCCTGTTCAACCGTTACAACGCTGACCGAAGAACTCCAGATCAGATTAATTCCATCCATATGCGGCCCGGTAAAATAAATGCAGGGAGCCCTTCCATTAGTTTGTGCATCTTTTTCAGCCTTTTTCAGAAGGGGAAGTATCAGGTCAAGCTCTGCTGCCGTATCACGTATATAGGTTATACCATTTGCAATTAACAGAGGAAACATTGCCGGCAATAAAGCCTCAGAATTTGTAAGATGCATATGTGCATCCCAAAGGCCCGGTATCATGTATTTGCCTTTACAATCAACCACCGTGGCATCACGCGGAGCTAACACCTCATCGACAACACCTTCATCTACAATCATATTACCTCTGACAACAACGCTCTGACTGGCCCTAAGGCCGCGAACCGCATCAATGACTGTGACATCCCTGAAAATATATGTATGTTCTCCATTATTTTCTGATTTAGGGTAACATCCTGATAATAAACATATTAAAGTAATGGATAACATAAAAAAGTGTGTCTTGCAAAAGAGGGAAAATGTACCGGGTAATTTCTTATTCATAGTTTTATTTAGCTCTTTAAAAAATCCATTTTTACGGATTATTATCTTTCATATAAAGTTACAACGAATACCTTTTTTAAAGTACCTAAATTTATACATTTTAAAAGCAATTCACAACTTGCGGTCTATGCAGATTGCAAAAATATAATTCATGGCCACACAGTAACTTATGGGATACAATACTGTAAGCCATATCGTCATTCGACTAAAGGCAAATAAGGTTGTAAATCGGGGGGATTACCTGATATCAGTAAGATGCTCAGGTAGATAATAACATACCCTGAAATATCTCAAGAACTTGATCCGGGCTAAATTAATTCATTTTAAGATTTGATAGGGGAAAGGATTGATCAAATCCGGGAATTCATCAATTCAAATTTTTATCTTCATTAATTCATCATCATCATCTTCACCGGTAAATGGCGCCACTTCAATGACCCGACATGTTTTATGTGTTTTCTTGTCCCACAATTCAGGGGAATCATCAAAAATGCTAATATCATCATATAAATCAAAATAGTAATCGGGGACTGACTTGACATACTCATTGTTTAAAATTAAACAATCTTCACGACTAAATAATTCAATTGGTTTTATTTGAAGATGTTCACATACTTTTTTGGCATAATCCCTTACAGCAGTTGTAACCACTACCACATCAGCAATAGAACGACATTTGTGAACAAATTCTTTTGCGTGAGGCCTTTCGTAAACAGGTATGTAACCTGAATATTTGAAAAGAATATTTACAGGCAGCTTAGAATAGGATGCATAAATCAGGGTGTTATCCAAATCAAGAATAATCAGTTTTTTCATCATTCTTTAAACAGATATCATTTAAAACCAGATCAATATAAAATTACACTAAATAAATGGACAGTCAAAATATAACCGATTGTATTTGTGCTTACCTGCCTCATACAAGTATGACTCAAGAACAGTTCAACGAATAATTATTGTATTTGATGCAAAAAATGCAACGATAAACATTAAATTGCAAAATGTTCAAAAGATACTGCAATACGGGATATTAATGATTTGATAAGCAAAAATATTTTGCAAAGAGAAGCTGCGGGAGGAAGAAGTACGAATTATGAACTAAAGAGATAAGAAGATACCGGCAGGAAATAATTAAGGGTTCAGCATATGATCATACGCAATTAATTAACATTTATAAATTTCAATCATGTGTAAACGAAGTATCGCTATTATCTTTTCGGGGTTAATATTTTTATTTTTTAGTTGTTTGGATAAAAAACCGGTTTCAGAAAAAGATTATGAACGGCTTTATAAATCACTTTCAGCTAAAGTTGATAAAGAACAGATAAGAAAGGGTGTATTTTATTTGTCAAAAGATCCACTTCCAAGGCGTGTTTTAAACTGGTCATTACCAGGACATGATCTTTCCACCCTTGAAGAAGCGGATATTTGGATAAGCCAGCTATTAACAGATTGGCATTATAAATCTATATTTGATACTACAAAGGTCCGGGCTTTTGGCAGGGATTTTTCAAAACCTATATCACATCAATATGCACCTCCCCCGGAAGGAGCTCCGTGGTACACGGCAAGGAATATAATAGCCTGTAAGGAGGGGAAGGATTTTCCTGAAGAGGTTATTGTAGTAATATCTCACAAAGATTCACAAAGCTGGATTGAGTCACCGGGTGCTAACGATAATGCTATAGGTACATGTGGAAATTTGGAGTTAGCCAGAGTTTTTAAAAACTATAAACCGAGGCACACAATACAATTTATTTTTTGTAACGAGGAGCATACTCCATGGACAAGTTTAACGGCAGCACAGTCTTTAAAGGATTCAGGCAAGGATGTATTGGCAGCAATTAACCTGGATGGAATTGGAGTTAAATCTCCTGAGCAGGCAGGAACAATGACCAACGTTACCCGGTATACGACTCCCGAAGGGGAACGCCTTGCAGGTTTGATGGAAAGGCTTAACAAACATCATAATATTGGACTTGTTCAATCGAAGTACCGCAGTGAACGCCCAAATGATGATGACGGCTCATTTATTAAAACAGGGTTTCCCTGGGCGGTGCTGAATATAGGTTCATATCCTTACGGAGATCCTAATTATCATAAAGAAGGGGATATACCTGAAAAGGTTGATTTTGATAATGCGCAACTGACTGTTAAACTGACGCTGGCGGCAATTCTTTATTTGGATATTTTCGGAAGGCCTTAAGAAAAATAAGTTATTTGATGCAGTTTCATGTGTTAATAACTTCAATAGTGAATTAAAGTTATGGCTTGCAATTGTCTTATATAAGAATTAATTTTACAGATAATCTAATTCTAAATGAAATGGAAGTTTTGGTTATAAGTGAATTAAAAGTTTCAACAGAAAAAAAAGTCGAAATAAATTGTCCGTTCTGTAATATTGATAAATCCGATAAAAACATTACACATGTGTCAGAATTAGAATTTGGCAGTGTATTTCTTAATTTCAATCAATCCTACCTGGGTCGTTGTCTATATATTCCAGAATATCATTTTAACTCCTTAAATGAAATTTCGGAGCATTTATTTTTAAATTTCAGCAAAGAGGTCAATTTTGTTGCCAGGAATATCCAGGAATTATTTAATGCTGATTTAGTTAATGTTGCAATGCTTAGTAATAAAGTTTCCCATATTCATTGGCATATAATTCCTCGATATACTGAGGATGAAAATTGGGGATTTGCCCCTTGGCCTATGAATGAAAAAATACTACCTGATTCTGAAATGAAGTTATTGCGAGAGAAAATAAAACTCAAATTAATAAATGCATGTTAGCTGATATATCTTATCCCCCATTTCCCCGATGCGTAGATGATTTTGAACACTATTATTATTTAAAGAAAAACTGGGATAATTCCTATAATACTCTAAGTGAGATCAATAAGGTATTAAATCTGCAATTCAATGGGGATGCAAGTTTTTCAATCGTAGTCGCCGGATCTTATGGCAGAATGGAGGCATCCCCGGAATCTGACCTAGATTATATAATCATTACCGAGGGCGAAAATTTAGGTAATATCAATAAGATCCGTCAAAAGATCATAGAAATTATCAAAGATTTTAAAATCCCATTACCCAATGATACAGGTGTTTTTGCACAAACAAGACCCAAAAAGCAGATTATTGATATCATAGGTGATATGGAAGACGATCTGGTCTCTTTGGCTCAAAGATTATTACTGATAATGGAAACAAAAGCAATATACAATGAAGATTTATTTAAAAAAACAATTGACGAAATTTTAAGGAAGTACCTTGAATACGTAATTGATGATCCGAAGAAGGAAGCAATTTTTTTGTTAAATGATTTGATTCGATACTTTAGAAGCATTGCTGTTAATTATCAATATAATTTTTGGAAAGATAATGCTAAATGGACAATCAGAAATGTTAAGTTAAGACATAGCAGAATATTAATATATGCCGGATTATTATTGCTAATTCTGAATTCCAGCAAGAATCGTACTAATAAATACGAATATATATTTAAGAATATCTTCCTGACACCACTCGAGAAGATAATTAGTGTGTACCGGGATAATCACGATTATAATTATTATAAATTGTTGGGTGCCTATAATATTTTTTTAGGTCGCATCAATAATAAGGAAATAAGAGCTAGTTTACAAGTAGATTATGAAGAAAGATATAATAATCCCTATTATTCAGAACTTAAAGTTACTTCAGACGCATTTCAGGGTGAATTGACCAGATTTATTGATTCTCATCGAGGTAATTGGACTGAAACAATTTTTGAGTATTTAATTTTCTAAAGCATAAGGAAACGTTACGAAACTTTCAAGGATCATTAAAAACCTATGAAACGAGCCTCTCTATATTGACCGGGATTCAGGATAATGATTTAAACAAATACGAGTTTCCTGAATAAAATCCGGGAAAGATAAATAATGCCATTAAAAATTATAAATTTTAATCAATTGAAAAATATTATCTTAGTATAAAAGAAAGAGAATAGTTCAGGGGAGCTTAAAGAATTCAAAATTTATGTAAATCAAAAATACAGATCATGACAAAAATTTATTATGACCACGATGCAGATATTTCTTTGCTCGACGGTAAAAGGATAGGGATCATCGGATATGGTAATCAGGGCAGGGCCCAGGCCCTGAACATGAGAGACTCAGGTATCTCCGGCATTCTTATCGCTACTGCAAAAGATGAGACATATAAACAGGCAGGCAATGATGGATTTCAACTAGCTGATATCTCTGCTATCACTATACAAACAGATATCTTGTTCCTGCTTATTCCGGATGAGCTCATGTCCCGAGTATATGAGGAGCATATTGCACCGCACCTCAGGCCCGGGATGGTTTTGAATTTTGCATCGGGTTATAATATTACTTTCAGGCAAATTATTCCTCCGGGCGATGTGGATGTCATAATGGTAGCTCCGCGAATGATCGGGGACGGTGTAAGAAACCTTTTCCTGGAGAAAGAAGGTTACCCGGCTTTTATTGCGGTAGAGCAGAATGCAAGCGGATCAGCTGAGGAAATTGCCTTGGCGCTTGCAAAAGCCATGGGTGCCACTTTAAAAGGATTGATAGAGGTGACCATGAAGGACGAAACCATGCTCGACCTTCTTGCAGAACAGGCTATCTGGCCAATGATAATGTCAGTTATTACAGAAGCTTTTAACTTCGAAGTAGAAAAAGGCCATCCTGCAGAGGCTTCCCTGGTTGAGCTTTATATATCCCGGGAACCTGCCTATATGTTTTCAAAAATGGCTGAAATGGGCCTGTTTAAGCAAATGCCCCTCCACTCACATACAAGTCAGTACGGACAAATGTCACGTGCCGAAGCATTAGATAAATCATTTATAAGGGAAACTTTGGAAAATGCTTATAGCTATCTTGAGAAAGGCGACTTTGCCAGGGAGTGGAAAGAGGAACAGGAAAAAGGAATGCCCGAATTCAAACGGTTATGGAAAAATGCAATGGAATCTGAAATAAGCAAACTGGAGGAAAAGATAATTAATAAATTCTGATAAAGAATCATGATCTCGGCAACCACACTTTTATTAAACCTGGGTATCTCAATCATTATCATCCTGGTACTTATCATGGTTTTGAAGTGGAGCCCGGTGGTGGCGCTTATTTGTGGCAGTATTTATATGGGTATTACCTCCGGGATTTCCGTGGTTGATACGGTTACAGAGATTACGTCCGGCTTTGGAAATCTGATGGCTGCGATAGGCCTTCCCATCGGTTTCGGGGTGATAATAGGTCATCTTTTATATGATAGCGGGGGTGCCCGTAAGATTGCCCTTGCAATGGTTGGTATATTTCCGGGGAAGCTAGTCCTTTACGGACTGGGCATTACCGCATTTGTATTTTCTATTCCTGTATTTTTCGATGTAACGTTTGTTATTTTGGTACCCCTGGCCCTGGCCCTTGTTTCAGAGATCAACAAACCCATGCCATACCTTATAGGTGCTATGGTGATAGGAGCTGCCGCTGCCCATACTCTTGTGCCTCCCACTCCCAATCCACTCGCTGCTGCAGAAATTCTTGGATTCGATCTCGGGATAATGATCATTGCCGGCTTATTTATTGGATTATTTTCAGCCTTACTTGCAATGCGGTTATTGTTCTTTCTCCTTGACAGAGGATTATGGAAGGCTGAAAAGGATCAGACGGATGAGATTGAGCTTCAGGTTATCGATTTACCAAAAGAGGCTCCGGGAGCGCTACTTTCTCTGATACCCATTATAGTTCCAATATTACTAATCCTTTCCGGAACGGCGTACAGGGCATTCTATGGCACTGTTCCGGCCTTTTGGGAATTCATCAGCAATAAAGTTATTGCCCTTCTGGCAGGAGTGATTGCTGCGTACATAGTCGCTTCCAAAAGTTTGTCGGGAAAGCAAATGGAAAAGTCATTACAAAAAGCCATGTCATCTGCCGGACTAGTGCTGCTTATTACAGGTGCCGGCGGGTCTTTTGGTGCAGTTATAGGCTCAACAGGAATTGGAGATGCCCTTGTTGCAGGTATTAGTGGTTCATCAAATTCTGCCCTTTGGGCTATTCTTATTACTTATCTGATCGCTCTGATCTTTCGTGTTTCGCAGGGTTCAGGAACAGTTGCCGGAATTACAACAATGACCATTATGGCAGGAGCCGGGATAGCACAGGCGGCAGGAGTTCACCCATTATGGATAGCCATGGCTGCCCTCTCAGGAGGGATGAGCTTAGGCCATATCAATGACAGCGGATTCTGGATTGTAACCAAACTGAGCGGGTTCTCTGTGTCGGGCGGACTGAAAATCTATACCCTGGGAGAATTTATTATTTCTCTTATTGTATTAGCTGTCTGTTGTTTAGCTGTAATTTTCACAGGTTAATATTACTGCCTACCAAGGGTATAACCTTACATTATTTATTACATGAATTTTATTATTGTCTAATTGTCAATAACTTTATTTTCACTTCTTCGTAATACGAAAAAAAATGCCATGAGAAATTTAGTTATTCTTTTAATTTTCCAGATTTTAACATCCTCTTTCTTACTATTCTCTTTAATCGAAGAAGGTAATGACTGGCCCGGTTGGCGTGGTATCGGCCGCGACGGGGTTGTCGAAGATTTTATCCCTCCTGAAAGATGGCCGGATATGCTTTCCAAAGTTTGGCAACAAAACATTGGATTGGGTGATGCTTCTCCTGTTCTTGTAAGTAACAAGTTATTTTTACTGGTTAAGCAGGAAGATAATGAAGTGGCATTGTGTCTTGACGCAAAAACAGGCAATCAGGTATGGAAAACAGTTAATAATGTTGCACCCGAAGTTACCGGGCCGCCAAGTTCACACCCTGGTCCAAGAAGTACTCCCTGTGTTGCGCAAGATAAAGTTTACACACTGGGCGTTGGTGGTGCCTTAACATGCCTGGATGCTCAAACAGGTAAAATAATCTGGAAGAATAATGAATATACTGATGTACCTACATTTTATGTTGGCATGTCACCACTTGTAACTGATAATAAATGCATCGTTCATTTGGGTGGCCCGGAATCAGGGGTAATTATAGCTTTTAATGCCGGATCCGGAGAGAAAATATGGACAATTGAAGGAGAACCACCAACCTATTCTTCTCCTGTAACAATGACAATTGGAGATGAAAATATTCTGATCGTTCAAACTGAGACAGATGTGATCGGGGTATCAATGGATGGTAATGTGCTGTTTAAGATTCCCACTCCGGTGGAACGAAGATTTTATAATGCGTCCACTCCTGTTATTGACGGGCAAAATATCATTATTGCAGGACAGGGATTAGGTACAAAGTCTTATAAAATTCAAAAATCCGGAAATAATTATAGCTTTTCGGAGAATTGGATAAATCCGGATTTTGGTGTTTCTTTCAATACGCCGGTTATCAAAAACGGATATATATATGGACATGAAGCACGTTTGGGAAAACTATTTTGCCTGGATGCTTCAACAGGTGGAACCTCATGGGCCGACAGCACTGCCCATAACAGGTTTGCGTCACTTTTGATTTTGGATAATTATCTGCTATCATTAGATGCCACTGCAACATTGTCTGTACTTGAGGTAAATCAGGATCAATATATTCAAAAAGCAGCTTATAAAATTGCAGACACAGATATTTATGCTCACCCCCTGGTAGTCGGGAACATGATCTATGTTAAGGATAAAGAGATGATAACATGTTGGGTAACCAGGTAATTAATTGTCGGAATTGTTTTTAGTCATATTTCAATCTATTTGTTTTGCATTGAGAATCCCTGAATATTCCTTAAATTTACTCTTAGCAATTCAAGAAGAATTGCTTTGGCATAAATATATAACTGGTTAATTAAAAGATTGAAAAATGAAAAATAAATCAAGGTTTTACAGGGTAATTTTTCTCTTTATGGTTATCTTTTTATTTTTTATTTGTCTTCAATTTAAGGATAACCAGACAACCACAAATTCTGAAGAATCAACATTAAGTCCTCTTTTAACAAATAAGGATTTACAATTATTTGGTGAAAAACTTTTTTTTGATGAAAATCTTTCATCTCCTGTGGGACAATCTTGTGCCACATGTCATGGTCCGGAGGTGGGTTGGACAGGTCCTGACGAGAATATAAACATAGCAGGAGGTGTTTATCCGGGTGCATATGCCGGACGTTTTGGAAACAGAAAACCGAACAGTGCGGCTTATGCAACGCTGAGTCCTGTATTTCATGCGGTGAACAATAACGGCACAATTGAGTTTGAAGGGGGTAACTTTTGGGATGGGCGTGCAACAGGGCACATTCTTGGAAATCCTGCAGCAGACCAGGCCCAGGGGCCTTTTCTAAATCCCCTTGAACAAAATATTGCCAGTGCCGGGGAACTGGTTGATAAAGTATCCAATTCGGAATATTCTTACCTTTTTAACAAAGTAGGTAAGGATATATGGGGTATAGATGAAATCTCACAAAGTGATGATGTGAATTTGAAGTTTGGAATTATAGGTTTGGCAATTGCTGCTTTTGAACACTCTGAAAAGGTAAACAGTTTTACCTCAAAGTTTGATTATTATCTCCAGGGTAAAACAAACCTTACAGACAATGAGAAGAAAGGATTTGAACTTTTTAACGGGAAAGCAAAATGTGCACTATGCCATCCTGCTGAAAAAGGGCCCGACGGATATCCGCCCCTTTTTACAGATTTTAGGTTCGACAATTTGGGTATACCTGCTAATCCTCAAAATCAATGGTATTCAATGGACTCAACCCTGAATCCTGAAGGGGCAGACTGGATTGATCCGGGACTTAAGGGTTTTATCGAATTATTACCCCAGTATGCTATGTTTGCAGATGATAGCTATGGTAAACATCAGGCACCAACATTAAGAAATGTGGATAAACGCCCGTATGAGAAATATATTAAAGCATATGGACATAATGGTTATTTTAAAAGTCTTGAAGAAATTGTTCATTTTTACAATACACGTGATGTTTTGCCACAGGCCAAGTCAGTTTCAGAGCCCCGTTTCGGAATAAACTGCTGGCCGGAACCTGAAGTTGCTCAAAATGTAAATGTAGAGGAAACAGGCAATCTCGGACTTACCTCTGAGGAAGAATCTTTAATCGTTGAATTTCTTAAAACTCTTTCTGACGGTTATGTTGTGGATAGTAAAGAGTGATTTATTTCTCAATAGTAATTTTCAATTTTTGAAAATTAAATAACCGGAGTAGTCTCAAACCTTTAAAATATGACTTATGAAACGAAATATCTCTAGAAGGAAATTTGTAAAGACCGGCGTGTCGGCATCGCTGGCTCTTGGGCTTGCTCACCCCATGACTGCCGGATATGGCAATATACCAAATCCAAACACTTCTGTTAAGGTTGGAATTATTGGTACCGGAAACCGGGGGACCCATCTGATGAGCCAACTTCTAAATATTAATGATGTTGAAATCACCGCTGTTTGCGACCTTTTTAAAGATAAAGCTGAAAATGCGGCATTGATATGTATGCAAAAAAGAAACCAGAAGCCAAAAATCTATTACGGGGATGAAATGGCCTGGAAAACTATGCTGGACAAAGAAAAAATTGATGCGGTTGTCATTGCCTCTTACTGGGAGTGGCATGCCCCTCAGGGACTTTATGCCATGGAAAGGGGTGTCTATCCGGGTATAGAAGTACCTGCTGCCATGACAACAGATCATTGCTGGCAACTGACCGAGACTTCGGAGAGAACAGGCATTCCGTGTATGATGCTTGAAAACTGGAGTTTCCGCCGTGATAACCTTGCAGTGCTGAATATGATCAGGGCAGGACTGTTTGGAGAGATAGTCCACTCTCACTGTGCACATTCCCATGATTGTATCGACCATTGGTTTTTTGATCGTGAGACTGGGGAGCAAAGGTGGCCTGCAAAGTATCTTTTTAATTTTAACCGTGACCAGTATCCTACTCACTCGGTTGGTCCTGTATTAAGCTGGCTGGATATCAATTGCGGGGATGTTATTACAGAAATATATTCAACTGCAACGGCATCCAAAGGAATTAACGCTTACTTCAAAAGGAAATTCGGGGATGATCATCCTAATGCCAAGTTGGATTATAAGCAGGGGGATATTGTTACATCGCTTCTTAAAACAAGCAAGGGTAAAACATTTGTTGTGAATTACGATATGCAACTGCCCAGGCCTTATTCTAACCGCTGGCTGGTGCAGGGTACTCTGGGAGTTTACGATGAAGAGAAGAAATCTGTTTATATCACGGGAGAATCACCTGAATATCATCAGTGGGAGCCATGGGCGCCATATGAGGAAAAATATCTTCACAGATGGTGGAAAGAGGGAGCCGGGACAGGCGGACACGGAGGAACTGATTTTATTGAGTTGAGGGAGTTCATAAATGCTGTACGCACCAAAGGCCAAACCCCACTGGATGTATATGACTCGGTGGTCATGAGCGCTATTGTCGAATTATCAGGAATTTCTATTGAAAAAGGTAAACCTGTTGAATTTCCTGACTTCACAAAAGGAGCATGGAAGAACAGAAAACCATATTTTGCAATATAGTAGGGTGGTCATCATCTTTTTTTAGATTTAATACCCTGTATGCCGAAGCAAATTAAGATTATTCGGCGCAATCATATGATTTTATTATCGGATATAATACCCATAAATGATCAGATACTATGATTAAAGTTCAGGCAAGTGTCTCCAAAGGATGGCTCAATGGACACGGAGGATTCGAATTTAATCAGAAATACTACTTTGATCCCTTTTACCGGATGCAACAAGACTTGAAATGTCATGGATTCATAAAAGAAAAATTTCCTGATTATCCTCTTTATAACATGGAGGATAACCTGGTCCAGGCTGAATATGTTGTTCCTGACATGATGTTGGTGGGCGCTATCCAGCCGAATATGATAATTGCCGCCGCATTGGGGGCGGAGTTTGTTAAGAGCATCCACTCCTGGATAACAGACGTTTATATAACTGTAATACATTATTTTTCAGAACTTGCCAACCTGCCCGTTACTTCAGTGCATGTTGGTGAGTGCTCGGGCACAATGCTGGATGAGTATTCTTATCGTGAATTTGTCACACCTTATATAAGTCGCCTGGGGCGTGAATTCGGGCGGGTCAGGTTACATAGCTGTGGAAATGCCGACCATGTCATGGATGCCATCTGCGAGGTTGAAAATCTTGAGATCATTGACACGGGATCAAATACCAGTCTCAAGGCAATACGGGATAAGATGGGAAGGGATTTTGAGATCAATGTTTTTCCTCCTGTTGAAGTTCTGGGTGAACGAGGCCGGAGGGAAGACATAGCGCGCTGGCTTGACAGGACACTGGAAGATAATGATGGAGGCAACCTGAAAATTGAATACCATCTTGAGCCCGGTTACAACCTGGATAATTGTATCTTTATCCATGAAGAGTTTGATAAAAGAGGCTTGGTTAGAAAAGGGAGATTGTACTAAATAGAAATATGTTCAGACCTCATTCGCTTTTATGCTTGTTTCATATCTGAATATCCCCACGATACTATATCTTCAATTAACGGGATCAGTGTCCTGCCTCTTTCGGTCAAACTATACTCAACTTTAGGTGGTATCTCATAATAGGCTGTTCTGCAAACCACCCCCAGGTTTTCTAAATGCCGTAATTCCTGTATGAGCATTTTTTCAGTAATACCTAAAACATCTCTTTTAAGTTCACCAAATCTTCGACAATTTGTTTTCATACTCCAAATTATCCCTATTCTCCATTTTCCACCGATGAATTTTAAAGAGTGTTGAACAGGACAATTCTTAAGTAATTCATCGTGCAATAAATTATTTTTCATTTTATTTCAATTTTATAAAATTCAGATAGTGAGGTATTAATATATTTTTGGTAAGTAACTTACTTTATTGTAGGTACTTGACTTCTGCAAATTTATGCTTTATTTTTGATATTTGTAATTAGATTAATTAAAAATAATGTCATGAAAAGAAAAATTTTTTTAACCCGGTTGTCGGCAATAGGTGTTTTACCATTTGCAGCAAGATTTGCTACCACAGAGGATTCTGAACTTGAAAAAGTCCCTCCAAAAATGAATAGTCCTGAATTGAAGAATTCTTACTGGTATATAGGACATTTGATGAGTATTTTAATTTCAGGTAAGGATACGAATGGTGCTTTTTCATTGATTCACGGATATGAAATAAAAGGCCTTGAACCACCACCTCATGTTCATACAAAGGAGGATGAATCTTTTTATATACTTGATGGGAAGATAAATTATACAGTGGGTAATGAAGTATTTAATGCCAAACGGGGTGATTGGATATTTCTTCCCCGCAATGTTCAGCATTCTTTTCAGGTTCAGTCTGATCAGGCAGAAGTAATAATTCAACTATCACCTGGTGGATTTGAAGAATATTTCAGGGAGATGAGTGAACCGGCAAAAGCTCTTATAATTCCTCCGCGTCCTCAGGGACCGCCGGATGTTAAGAGGATTATTGAAACTGCATCCAAATATGGGGTAAAGTTTCCTGGCTTAGGATAGATAAACAAAATTATGTCGCCGGGATCCGAAAAAATCCAACTTTTAATTGGTTAAATATCATTTATCTCTTTGCCATTTGATCAGTTCCAACCAGCGATTCAATATTTGTCAGCCGGTCATTCATGAGGTTATTTGCCTCCCTCAGCTTTTTATTTTCAGTTTTTACCTTATCAATAATTTTCTGCTGTTCCTTGATAGCTTCAAGAAAAACAGGTATCATTCCGGAATAGTTAACGGATTTATATCCATCTTCTTCTCTTCTGACCAGCTCGGGAAATTCATTTTCAAGTTCTTGTGCAATAAAATGCATATGATAACTCATTGAATTATAACTATATAGCTAACCAGTATACGATTATATTATAATTATGGTTTCCGTATGTCCTAATATGGTATAAGATAAAAATTTTGAATACTGCTATTGATTTATTTATTAAAAAATTCATATCTTTTATTAGGTTTTAATCAGCATCTTATTTTCGATCAATCGATTAATTACCAATACTATAACTTTCATTGATCACGGTCTCTGGTATATATAAATCAATAAAATCATTTATATTAATCAATATGAAAAGGTATTTTATAATAATTTGTTTGGTAACTGTTGTGAACAGCATAGTTGCTCAGGATTTGGAAAGGAAAGGTTATATAGGGATAATGATTGGTCCATCATTTCCATATGGTAGTTTTGCGTCAGGCAGTAACTATTATGATGGTTATGCTGAAACAGGGTTAAATATTAACCTTTTAAATTTTGGATATAAAATTTGGAAAAATGTAGGCATTTCAGCTGCCTGGTTTGGAATTGCCAATCCAATTGATTACTATGGAACAGAAGGGATGTGGGGGGTCGGTGCCATTATGGCAGGCCCCTTTTTCTCAATTCCTTTAAGTGAAAAGACAAATTTTGACTTAAAGGGAATGTTTGGTTACGTTTTGGAAACAAAACAGACCGAATCGAATGAAACAGCTAATGCTTATGGCTCCGGAGTCCAGATAGGATTTATGCTTAGGCACAATATTGCCAAAAGGTGGAGCTTATTGTTTGACCTTGAAAATTTTAATACCCGGCTTGATATTCAACCTGACAGAGATCCTAAAGTTGGTTTACTAAATTTTACTTTTGGTATTGCATACCTTTTAAAATAATCAGGACAAAGGAGGTTAATGTCAGTACCGAAAAATATGCTATTTTTATTTGAATATCAAAAATAAGAATATATGAAGCGCATTTATCTTAAGCTGTTAATGATTGGAATACTTTTTTCCCCATCATTCAAAATTTATTCACAGACTGCTGTCAGCGAACAGGTTCCTGATAAACTTGTTGTTGTCTGGACAAGTGGGGATATCTATGTTGCAGAAAGGATTGCATTAATGTATACTCATGCTGCTAAAACATCCGGTTGGTTTGAGGAAGTTACTTTGGTGATATGGGGTCCTTCAGCGAAACTTATTTCTGAGAACATCAAACTCCAGGAGAAAGTAAAAACAATGCAAAAAGACGGAGTTATAGTTGAGGCATGTATTGCATGTTCAAATGCTTACAATGTCACAGAAGATTTACGCAGACTTGGTTACGATGTGAAAGGCATGGGGAAACCACTTACAGATTATTTGAAGAGTGGAGCTAAAGTTCTTACCTTTTAATCTAAAAGTTAGTATAACCTTAGAAGGGTGAGTTGAAAGAAAAATCTATGGTTTAATTTAACAGCTTAATCATTTGATATTCTCTCATAAATAAACCAGGAAGTAATAAGACAATAATCCCAGGGTAAGTTGTGATTTATTTTTATCGATAAAAATTTCCTGGTAATTTACTGAAATTCAGTGATGAGGTTTTAATTTTTGTAAACTCTATTAATTACCTGTTTTCTCTGTAATTACCCCCGTGAAAACAGGAGTTATCTCACCGGTTACACTGTTACTCTGGTTACCGCCTGCAATGGCATATAATCGATATTGATGCAACACTAAGGCAGCGATCTGATTATCTGTCCAGCTGATGTCGTTCTTGCCCAACGTGATAACATTAGCCCAGTCGGAGGCTCCAATTTTACGTTCTATCTTGAATCCGTCAATATGTGTTATATCCTGGCTCCAGCTCAATTCTACTGCGTTTTTATTTGGCGGCTGGATAACCTCAAAATTCCTTGGCGTCCATATCTCTTTCGGACATTCCGGATCATAGGGATTATTGATGTCTCTTTTGCATGAAGTTGCTATAATCATAATGGCAAAAATACTCAGAATGATATATTTTGTTGTTTTCATTTAAACTGTTATATTTTTAAAAATTAAATTTTAAAGTCAATTCCCCGCAATCCTTTCCAATGACTGGTGCAAATTCCAGCTTTGCCGTGGCATTTGATTGTTTCTTAGCCTGGAGGAAGGTCATTGCCCCTGAAACAATGGCTGCTCCAAAGACTGCGGGATAAATTTTATCAAGATTTTCATATTTTTCCCGGATGTCCACAGCATCCGTAGTCGCAGTTTTATAATCATTATATAAGCTGTTTGATTTGAGCATCAACCCTATACCGGTGGCAGTTGTTGCGCCGGTGGCGATAAGCCAGATAGTTTTCATCTTTTTATGTTTATCATATGCAGAAGTTGCTTCCTCCATTAATTTTTGTAATGTGATTTCCATGTTTTTTACTGATGATTGACCGTTTACGGAGTTCCTGGCAGTAAGTTCAATATTATAAGTGCCTGCGTTGTTGTACCGGTGCACAGGAGAAATATCTTTTGAAGAGTTTTTTCTCTCCCCTGATTTCGGATCACCAAAATTCCAGCTATAACTGTCAGAATTGGATGACTTATTATTAAATTTTACATCTAACGGAACAGATTGTTCTTTTAAATTTTCAAAATTTTCAATTTCAAAGTCTGCAACAGTTGGTTCAGGCTCCCCGATGGTAATAGTCTCGTAAAAGGTGCTGTTAATATTTAATTTGGTATTGTATGCTGTTAAGGAAACATTGTATCTTCCCGGATTTTTAAAGGTATGTGATGGTTTTACATCTGTTGAACTGTTTTCAGCTCCTGAATTTATATCCCCAAAATTCCATTCATACCTGTCGCTGTTTTCTGAAAGATTAGTAAAATTAATTGTGCAGGGTGCATTAAAATTGCCCGATTCAGAAGCTGACCTGAACCTTGCCTGAGGTTCTTTTTCAGGAAAGGCATAAACCTTCACTTCCAATTTATTAATATCATTTTTAAAGTCATTTTCATAATTCCAGTAGATAATCTTGTTGCCGGCAGACCTGACAAATCCGTAATCTCCGTAAACATTGAGCGGATCGAACTTAACCGGCTTTCCTTCATAAGACAGCTCCAAAAAAACATTAAAAAACATTGTCCCGTCATTGGCAACTATGTCATAATTAATAAAAAGCTTTTTTTCCTCCCCTGCAGTTGTACTGATGTTGGACGCATAGTTTGTCTGGCTGAAAGAAAAATTTACTGAAACGAATAAAAAGAGAATACTTCCCAGGAACTTATGTAACAGGTTCATTTTATAAGGATTTTTTTATCGTTAATATGAGAAAACATAGTGATGTCATAATTATATTCTTATACGATAAATAATTATGCCCGCTCCATAGTTTTAATACTTGTCAATGTATTTTAAAAGCAATACAATTTAAATAAAAACTTTCAATTTTGTATTGTATAATATTATAAATGACAATTTTTTTTATTGTTTTATCTCACTGATGGATCAGCGTCCTAAAAAGTTGGAATACATTTATATAACAATTAATCATTTAAAAAAATTTTTCACAATATATTACCTCTTCCTGAGAGGTAATACGCCATAATAATAAATTAAACTGCGAATGGCCAAACCTGGTTATAATGACTATCAATTCTCATGTTAATTTTAATTGCCTGAAATCCAAAAAGATTTGTGATTGTGAATTGTAATAAGGAGAAAATTTGCTATCTTTCAATAAAAGATTGCTGCATTTTGACAGGCATTATAAAAAAGTTATGTTTAATATCACTTGAAGTCATTATAAAAAGGAAGCATAATATATTTCAAAAATTGTATGGAGAAAAAAACAATAAATATTATTCAATTTACAGCAGGAATTATTTTAGCGTTGACAGGTGCAACGCTGATGTTTTTTGGCATTCTTCCGGTTTCTGCGAGAATCTTAATTGGGATCATGGGACTTGCTTTAATTGCAACTTCAAAAATCAGACTGTTAAAGGGTTAATAATAATTTAGCTAATTTGTTGTACTTCAAGAGATTATTTTATATCTTGAATAACAATTTAATGGAGAAGCTATGAAATATAGAGTTCACAGGATAGATGTTAAAAGTGATAATATGCTGGAACGACTGGAGAGGTTCATTAATAACCTGGAAGGAGAAGTTATTTCTGTTGTACCAAATGTTAAACCAATTTTCAGGCCAATGGGGGCAACTTCAAGAGTTGACTTTTTATTGGTTATAGAAAAAATTGTATAATAAAAAGCCGGTACAGTATATAATATGATTAAATCATTCGCCCCGCGTTTGGCATGGATTTGTAATCCGTGCCATTGCTGATATGGTCCGGATTACAAATCCGGACCAGCAGGGGCTGTCATTGCTGAATAATGACGTGGGCTTTGATTACTTATCCATACACAAAGTTATTAATCATTGAGCCTGTAAGTATCGTTATAACGTTGTCGCATACGTGAAAGATTCTGTTCCATCTCTCTCTTTAATAAGATAATATCTGAACCGTAAAGAATAAAGTTCATCCCCTGGTCAATAAAAGTATCCATTATGTATTCATCAGTGTATATCGACTGGCTCACATGAAGCCCGACCCCTTTATTTGCACTCCTGCACCGGTGGATGATATCCGTAATAACTCCAATAAATTCAGGACTTTTGTATTGCACAGGGATTTCCATGGAAATTGACAGATCATGAGGCCCAATGAATATGCCGTCTATTTCGTCGAGTTCTAATAATGCATCCAGGTTATTATATCCTTCTACACTTTCTATTCCTATGATCAAATAGTTGTTTCTGTTAAAATTTCTGATAAAATCTGATGTTTCTTCGTTTAAAGCTATTTTGCCTTTGAGAATATCTTTCAGCTTTTTACCCTTCAAAGGGCGGTATTTCACTGCGCCAATAATTGACTTTGCCTGCTTTACTGTTTCAAGGTAGGGTACCACAATTCCCTCTGCACCACCATCAATCGCCATTGCAGCATATGAAGGGTCAGGTGATGGTATCCTGACCATTGGAGAAATATTATAACCGGAATATAACTGGCATAAATGACTAACTTCAGCCCTGTCTATCGGGATGTGCTCTGTACATATAAAAACAAAATCATAACTAATATCATGCTGAATTTTCGCCGCTATTGGATTACTGACAGTAAGAACATGAGTACCATAAACACGCTCACCGTTGCGTAATTTTTGTGAAATTAATTCTCCGTTCATTTTAATTACTTTATTTAAACTAATTCATTAATGCAAAATAATTGACTTCTGATTATAAATATTACATTTTGATAAGATATTTTTTATAGTCCAGTCTATGCTATTGATAAAGCCATTTATAATCAACTTTGGTAATATATTGACCTACATACTTTTCCCAGACGCCATACCCGAGTAAAATATGGTCATCAGTAAAATGAATTGCTGTATAGCAAAAAGCTACATCGGGATTATCTTGAATATTCCTGATATTCTGCCATGTTTTACCTTCATCTTTAGAGATTGCTATTGTTAAAGGATTTCGTTTTCCCTTAAAATATCCCGGCCCCTTTTCTCCGTTATTATTCCAAACCAGCACTAAGTCTTTAGTCTTCGGGTTTCGGGCAATTGAGGCAGGGGATAATGGTGAATTAATTTTTGATGGCTCAGCAAAACTCCAGGTTTCTCCTTTATCTTTTGAAAAGGACTGGTATTGTATTCCACCATTTGCACGGATGAGCATCATAATATCTCCGTTATTCAGTTCAATTATACCCGGTTCCTGTGTAATTACGGTGTCAGCTTTTAATATTTCTTCACTAACCTGCCATGTAAGGCCGTTATTGTCAGAGTAGTAACACCAAATCCTGCCGGTATTGCTATATTCAGAATCTTCAGTTTTATGAAGCGATACCGGCATAAGTATCCGTCCGTTTTTCAATTGGATAACCCTGTCGTTATTCACAACAAAATAGCCTTTTTTATCACTGATACATTGAACAGGGTCACTCCATGTTTTGGCCTCATCCTTTGAAATGCGCATCAAAGGTGTACAATCCGACATGGAATTCTTACGCAGATAAAACAAAGCTATATCATCATTTTGTAAACGTAATAATGTAACTGACATAACATTCATGGTTCCTTCATTTTCTAAAATGACCTCATCCTCTGTTGTCCATGTATTACCTCCGTCTGAAGAATATCGCCCCGCCAGGAATGCAGGGGCATGGTCACTGCGCGAATCTCCGGTATAATGGCTGTAAACGAAAAGGATCTTTCCATTTTTAAGTTCTATGAAATCACCTTCGCTGTTACGTGGATTATTTTCTGATGACAATATTCTCAAAACAGTCTCAGGTTCAGATATGATAATTTCTTTTTTATTTTTATTTGCACAGAATGTAAATAATAACCCCAAAATCATTACAATTACAATTCGGTAATTTAAAAAATAACACTTTGAAATTTCTATGAGCCTCATAACTAAAATTTAAATAAATGATACTTGTTA
>CAZJGI010000052.1:0-22943 GCA_964545315.1 uncultured Prolixibacteraceae bacterium | reverse complement strand
ACCAATAGCAGTACTTGCCATACTTATAAAATTTTTACGACTTGACATATTATTAAATGATTTTTGTTTCATAAACAGATTTTAATTCCGATCTTAATTTGACTGTTTTTTGACAATTATCAAATATGATTTTCCCAGTTTGGTCCTGTCTCCCATTCCTGTGGCTAATACAATTTCATTTAAGCCGTCATTATCAACATCCCCTACATCTATCCATGACGATTCTCCATACTCTTCATTCAAATTTACAATCAATTCATTACTTATGGTACTATCATTATTAACAGTATACATAAACACGTTACCTAGATGCTGACTTTCTATATTTTCTGATTGGTTATCACCCCGGGTAGATACAACTAAATTATTTTTTCCATCATTATCGGCATCTGCTATAACCATCATTTTTTCAAAATAAGACATGTCAAGCAACTCATTGTCATAGGCAAAACAGTACTCAACTGTTGCTTCGTCGGACAAACGTAATGATGCAATTAAACTGATACGTTATGACCTTTATGACTAAAAAATTCACATATACAATTAATGGAATTATTATGAAAATTAAAATTTTTTTATTTTTTTTTATTTCGATACTATTATTTTCCAATTCCTGTAAGGAAAATAATGTAGATAAAGCAGGTGATTTACTGATCGGATGGGCTTCTGTTGATATTACCCCGGGGGAGCAGCCTGTACTGCTTCGAAGGTCGCTTGCCCGCGTTTCCGAAGGAATTCACGATCCTGTTACAGCAACAGCCCTGGCAATAGAATCAGGAGCAGGTGCATCTTCAGAAAAGACGATCATGATAAGCACGGATCTGGTTGTTATCAGTGACGGTAATTTAACCGGAACTGGTGATATAACCAGGGATGAAGTTGCTTATATTAATAGTGACGGAACGTTAAGTGGCACTAAAGATAATTTACTGGATAATGTCAGGAATTTATTAAAAGAGTCTATACCTGAGGTTAATCCCGGTCAGATCTTTATAAATGCAACCCATTCCCACAATTCTCCCTGCTGCAGCAGTGCAGGCAGATCCATGGAGGAGTTCAGGGATATTTACGGGGTTGAACTTGATCTGGCCATGACTCCGTTTGAATATCAGGAATATGCCTCCGGGCTTATTGCAAAAGCAGCCGAAAGAGCATGGAAGGACCGTAAAACAGGAGGTATAAGTTACGGTTTGGGCCATGCAGTAGTAGGTCGTAACCGTTTGCAAGTTGATTTTTCGGGAAAATCCGGAATGTACGGTAGTACCAACAGGCCTGAGTTTAGTCATGTAGAAGGATATGAGGATCACTCCGTCAATCTGCTTTATACCTGGGATAAGCAGTATAACCTGACGGGTGTGGTAATAAATTTGGCTTGTCCTTCACAGGTTAGTGAACCTAAATATTATATAAGTGCTGATTTTTGGCATGATACCAGGATGGAGCTTCGCAAGAGATTGGGCAAAAATATTTTTATTTTGCCTCAAGCTTCACCTTCAGGGGATCAGTCACCTCACATAATGGTCGGGGAAGAGGCAGAGGCACGGATGCAAAAAATTATGTATACAAAAATCTAAACACTACCGATATGAAACTATTTCAGAGACATCAAACTTAATGTCTAATGCCTTTTGCATTTTTGCAAGGGTAAGCATATTAATCAGTTTATCCCCGCGCATTAACTGAGTAATGCAGGAGGCTGAAGTACCCACTTTTTTTGCCAGTTCTTTACGTGACCAATGCAGTTTTTCACGTTTGTGTTCTACTAAATCTAAAAACCACTCAATTAGCTAAGAACGGTTCTGTAACATATGCATTTGAAATGATATTCATATCGACAAGTTTCTTTTTAATATTATACATCCAGTTTCTTTGGGGATTGGGTAGGAGAAGGTCATTTAATTGTTTCGTGAATACCCTTTGACATTTAACAGCTCTGAGTCTGTCATTCGAGGATGCAGCGTCATATAGTTCGATAAGGGACTTAATAAAAGCAACACCGCCACCGGATATTATTCCGTCTGCTCCCATCAACAGGCTCGTATCAAAAACTGATTCGTCACCCTGCATTATTGTCCCGGGCCTGTCGTTTTTATCAGGGTATCTTCTGAGCAGTTCCACAAAATTTCCATAATTACAGCTTGAATCCTTTATCCCTGCTACTTTTTCCATGTTCAGTATTTTTTCAGTTGTGTCAACATCAACATTATTACCGGTAAAACCTGCAGCATTATAAAATATCAGTGGGGCAGCAATACTATCAGCTATTTTTTCCAAGTGGATTATCATACTTTGGGGATCGGGGTATTTATAGTAGAAAGGGGTGGTACAGACAACAAAGTCCGCTCCTGCTTTGTCGGCAGCTTTAGCATATTCAATAGTTCTCTTTGTTGAAGTGGCAGATGCAGTTGCCAGTAACGGTATGCGGCCTGCAGTATGCGTAACAGCGGTTTCCAGTAATACCTGCCTTGACCGGTCGGACAGGGCAGTACCTTCACCCATTGTCCCGAGGATCATAATTCCATTTACACCTTCATTAATGCAATGGTCTAATAGTTTACGCAATGACTTGATATCAATATCTTCATCTTTGGTCAGGGGAGTGGGTAATGCTATCAATACTCCTGACAGTTTTTTATTTGCCATATTTATTCTGTATTACAATTAAAAGTGAGAAAATGTTATTAAAATAATCTTTGGTTGGTTCCTATGAGTTCTAAAATAATTCCTGATAAGGTATTTCGACAAATAAAATCCTTTCATAATAACGTTTCTTATAATTAATATCAGCTTCATAAAGAAGGCCTATATTACCGTCAGGTAACTGCGTTAAACAGGAATATCCTGCGATACCGGTATTGATAGTCAATCGCTTTGACTAGGTTTTTCCCCCGTCAAAACTCCTTTTCATTACCAGGTCTATATTATTGGGAGCATCACCCGGCTTATCCACCCTTGCGTCACAGACTGCAATTAAGGTGCCTCTTTTAGTGGTAATAAGTGATGGTATCCTGTATTCAAAAATACGTTCACTTCCTCCGACAAATAATTCCTGACTTGCAAACTGTACTTGTTTTTTTGTTGATGAGTTATGCTCTGTTTTAATACTTCCGTGGCTTTGGCCAAATAGATATTGAGAAGCCAGGATAATAACTAATAGGGTAAAATTAATTTTTTTCATTTTGCCAGCCTGATTTATTAATGAATATTCAATAACTTATCCTTCCATTTTCAACATTTTATCTATCGCGAATTATCTTTGTGTCAATTTTTGTATTTTGTTAATATCAATTTCTTATTTTTTTTTGAAATACAAAAATTTAATTCGAAAGATATTGTACCTGAGATTTTTCTTTATAGGGATTTTTGTGGGATTTGTATATATTTAACTCATTCTGTTTAAAAATCGTATTAGCATAGTCGTTCAGAAAGTTAAAAGCTTGAGAATATGATTTTATATTCCTGTAAGCATTTAGTTTAGTAAAATTTGCATCAGGTTTATCAATCATTTCAGGATAGAGATGGTTATTATTTATAAGTATAGCTCCTAAAAACAGTTGTTCTTTTTCATAGTCATATGAAAAATCCTTATGAACAGCGACTACATATTCAAAACCTGAATTGTCATAATTAATATGATAAAATCTGGCTTAAATAAAGTAGACCTTACCGTCTGGTAATCTATAAAAGTGAACAGGATATTTAGTTGGCAAATAAGTCTACATTGACTTATGGATAAGTCTGGCATAAGTTTCCATGTTAATGACCCGGTTTATAAGAAATAGGGTTCTAATATAGAAATTTTTATGATTTAAAGTATATTAAGATCAACTTTTTGATACTCAATTACCGTATAAAAAGGTTACATTTACAGTATAATCAATCAATGTTGACTTATGACAAGGAATTTAATTGTTACATTTTTTTTTATCGCACTCATTACCATTGGCCTTTCCTGTCTGAAACCTTTTAAACAGGAAGACTCAGGCAATCAAAATCCCAAGTATCAATCCGCTGCAATTAATTATCAGAATTATTGTGCAGGATGTCATGGAGATAATCTGGAAAAGTTTGCAGCTAAGGAATGGATGGATGAGGAGGGGTCCGCTTCAGCTTTTCAAAGTATTAAATATGGCATTGAGGATATCGGTATGCCGGCATTTCAGAAAACCTTTTCAGATGAAGAGATTAAAGCTTTAGCTGTGTATGTGAAGAAAGGAATACCTGAAGATAAATCTTTATTAAAACCGGCTGTTACACCGGGCGGAATTGTTGAATCGGAGGTTCAGAAGCTTATTGTTGATACGGTAGTTTCCGGATTGAATGTTCCGTGGGGCCTGGCATTTTTGCCCAATGGCGACCTGTTGATCTCGGAACGTGAAGGATTGCTGTACCGATTTGCTGATGGAGAATTGTCTGAGCCTATAGAAGGATTGCCCCCGATTATGGCATCCGGACAGGGAGGATTACTTGATTTGAGCCTTCATCCCGACTTTGAATCGACAGGCTGGATATATTTCTCTTATTCTGCATTGGCTTCAGAGAGTCCTAAACGTTTGGGCAATACCGCTGTTATGCGCGCAAAGCTGCAGGGTAACCGGCTGGTTGACCAGCAACTTTTATTTAAAGGAATCCCCGACACCGACCGTTCTCATCACTTTGGTTGTAAACTGGCATTTGACGGCAAAGGCCATCTCTTCTTTGGTATAGGTGACAGAGGCCAGCATTTTGTCTTTCCACAGCAGCTCGATAATCATAACGGTAAAATACACAGGATCAATGAGGACGGATCAATACCTGCAGATAATCCGTTTGTTAATCAGGAGGGTGCAATGGCATCAATTTATTCCTACGGGCACAGGAATCCCCAAGGCACTGTCGTTCATCCTGTTACCGGCGATGTCTGGGTTACTGAGCATGGCCCCCGTGGTGGTGACGAGTTGAACCTGGTTGAACCGGGCTTGAATTATGGATGGCCGGTAATCTCGTATGGTATAAATTATGATGGTACTGTGCTGACAGACTTAACCGAAAAAGAGGGAATGGAACAACCTGTTTTTTATTGGACTCCTTCTATTGCTCCCTGTGGAATGACTTTTGTAACAGGTGAAAGGTATAAGAATTGGGATAATAACCTGTTGATCGGATCCCTTAGGTTTAAATATCTCGAGAGGGTGGTCATTAACGGCCATTCAGTAATGCACAGAGAAAAGCTGCTTGAAAATATTGGCAGGGTGCGTAATGTCGTTATGAGTCCCGACGGTTATATATATGTGGCTATTGAAACTCCTGGAAAGATTGTCAGGCTGGTGCCAATTGAGTGAAGACAGACCAGATGTGTTATGAGAATTGGATAGTATGAAATTAGCATCCCAAATAAAATCAGGGCCTAAGAGTATTATTAAAACATGTCCGGGCTTTCCCGACTAAAATCAGGGCAGGCTATATGATGCTTTTGAGAATTATTTATTTTAATCAAATGAAAAATACCTCCTCTAACCCGGCAGGGAAAATACTACTCAGTTTATTGTTGGCTTATACTCTTGTATTCGGAGTATCTGCCAGGGGAGCTTTAATTGCACGGGATGACGGGGATGTTAAAGCTGAACCTATCGATTCAACCCTTTTTATTGACGAGGTTGTTATTGAAGCATATCAGATTTCCGAGAGGCTGCGCAGAATTCCCGGGAGTGTTTCTGTAATTACTTCCCGTGAGATAAGGCTTACTGACAGTTACCAGCTCCCAACGCTACTGAATACCCTCCCCGGGGTTCAGATGCAAAGTGGTACACCTGTCACCGGGAGGATCGTTATCCGGGGAATGGGAAGCAGGACCCCGTATAATACAAACAGGATAAGGGCATGGCTTAACGGATTGCCGGTTACCGGTTCCGACGGGGTCTCTTCTGTCGAGGATATTCATCTGCAAAGCCTGGGAAGAGTTGAGATTGTTAAAGGGCCCTCTTCGGCATTATACGGATCAGGATTGGGTGGCAGCCTTAATTTATATACTCCGCTGGTTAACCGGAATGGTGCGGAGATCAGTGTATTGAACAGCTCATTTGATACCTGGAATATTCACCTTTCCGGTAACAGGAATTTCAAAAATACTATTCTTTGGAGTAGCCTGAGTCATATGCAGACTGATGGCTACAGGGAAAACAGCGCTTACAGGAGAACATCCCTGCTTTCTACAGCCCGTAAAAAAGGGAAAATATGGTCGGCTGATGCTACCCTGTTAGTTTCTGATGTTAAAGGAGGCATACCCAGTTCACTCACTAAAACAATGTTTGATGAATCCCCGGAGTCAGCTGCACCAAATTGGAATATGGTAAAGGGATATCAGCAGGTTACCAGGTTGCTGGGTGGTTTGACACTTACGGCTAGAGTGTCAGAAAGTATAGCTAATCAGTTTACAGCCTTTGGACAATGGAATGATAATTATGAATTGCGGCCCTTTAATAACCTCGATGATCAGTCTGTTAATATTGGAATTCGTGACAGGTTAAATATTCACGGAAAGAAAGCTGACCTGGTTGCAGGATTTGAAATTATGGGTGACAGTTATCTATGGACTTTAGACAAAGATAATATCCTGATAAATAAAAATCGTGAAAACAGATTACATTCACAGGTTTTTGCAGTTTCTTATTTGAGGCCCTCTCCGGAGCTTTTGATTTCGATAGCAGGAGCTGTTAATCATACCATTTATCGTTTGACTGATCTTTTCCTTCAGGATGGAAATCAGGCAGGAAGATATAACTTCCCTGTTTTGTTTTCGCCCAGGGCAGGCATTAGTTATACCGTTAATAACGGGATGGTGCTGTATGCTTCTGCCGGCCATGGGTCCTCCCTTCCTTCACCAGAAGAGACATTGTTGCCTGAAGGCAATGTAAATACGGATATCAGGCCTGAACAAGGAATTCAGGGTGAGGCAGGAATGAGGCTGCACATGCTGGGGAGAAGGATGAATATTGATGCTTCACTCTATTGGATTGAACTTACAGACCTGTTGGTAACCAAACGTGTTACGGAGGATATTTTTACCGGTATCAATGCAGGAAAGACTCGTCACCGGGGAATTGAAGTAAAGATGCATAATACTGTTTTCGAAAAATCCGGGTTCCCAGGTAGAATGGAGTCATTGTTAAGTTATACACAATCGGTTAACACTTTCATTGATTTTGAGGATGACGGCATAAGATATGACGGAAATCTTTTGCCGGGAATTCCGGATGCAAATATTCAAATGCAACTGGTATGGAGTCCTTACGACCCGGTCGAACTGGTTACTCATTTGGCATTTACAGGAGATCAGTATCTTGATGACGGAAATTTTCATGAACTTCCAGGATATTTTCTTGGTAATATAAAACTTACTGCAACAATGCCTGCAGGAAAATTTCCGGAAATCAAATTTTTTACCGGAATTAATAATTTTACCAATACAAAATATGCATCAATGGTTGTTGTCAATGCTATTGCATTCGGAAGCAATGAACCGCGCTATTATTATCCCGGTATGCCCCTGAATGTGTTTGGAGGATTTTCGATCAGTTTATAGTCGTAAGGATTCATAAATAACCCGGGGATATATCAATAGAATTGAAAGGCTTTTCATTAAAATTATGATTTTGGGTACGTATGATACAATGAAATGACATAAATTTTTATGTTTACAACATGTCTTATTTCCAAGAGTATTTTACAATTTTCTTCTTAGGCTTAAATACAAGGAGTTATAATTTTCGCTTTTCCGGAAATTCGCCTCAAAATTAACCGAGAAAAACCATTTTCTGGTCACATGGAAGGAAAAATCAGTTTCCATGATATGCTGCCTAAGTTTTGCATTGGAAAGTACATAGTCAAAATTTACATAACGATACCTGATCATTCCGTTAATCTTATCGTCAAAAAAATTCCTGGACAGCCCTGTACCATATATAGAACCAAACAGGTAGCTGTTTTCCAAATATTGGGCATTTAGGGTAAGTGTGACTCCAAGTGACGGAATATTCATATAAGATGCATTACCGGAAAATGTTCCGGATGGTTTGGGATCATCTTTGCCCGACCTTGAGCCGGCGCTGATACCCAAGCTAATAAAATCTGCCGGCCGATAATTAACTCTGAATCTTATTCCCTGGCGGCTTGCCTGCTCTATGATTTCATCTGCATAATTTCTGAAGGTTTCGTAATAAATAACATTTTTCCGGTTGTCATATGCTGCAAAAAGAGATAAACGGCGGGATACATTATATTGTGACGACAGATAGAGTCCGGTTAAGCTCAACGAGTTTTCAGGAGTATCATTTTCAACTTTATAAAGGTCGATCTCGAGAGAAGAGAAAAGGTTCAAATTTTTAATGGTTGAATTAGTGTGCTGAAAATATATAAACCTGCGATCGATTTTGAAATCATTACGCTGTTCAAAAAAGGCCAGTGAAGATTGTATGACACCTCCATTTATATTATGATTGTGCCCAAAATAAGCACCATATTCCATTAAATTAATATTATATCCATAGGTTTTATAATCCGGTCGGGTACCAACGGCTGCCCCCGCGAAATAATTGTTAAATTCTTTTTGAAACTGAATCCCATCCATAGCCCCGATATTTGCAATCCTGGGATTAATTTTTCGTCCTGCCCACACGACAGCCGATTCGTTAAATTCATATTTTAATGCCAGGCTGTATACTTTAAGTTCATTATAGGTATCACCCCGGGTACTGTTCCAATGATGAAATTTTTGGTTAACTGATATATATGTTTCGGCTGACAGTTTTGAACCGGATACATCAGAAGCATCCGCTGATAGTGTATATCTTAGTCTCTGATTATAATCTGTGAACGGGCCGGAAAAGTTAGAGTAGGAAGAAACTGACAACCGGCCTTCCAGGGATTGTTTTCTCAACTCGGCTGATTCTTTTTGTTGATGGGATGAGGTTAATATCTGCTGGCTTATATCCTTTTCAGGAAGAATCTCAGGTGTATCTTCACGGGAGGCATCATCTGAAGGAGCTTTATTATTTTGTATAGAATAACCGATTCTGGCTATAACCTGATCATTAATATTTATGTCTGTTTTTTCAATTGGAGTACACAGACATGAAATGGAAGAAAGTTGCATGATAATTAAAACCGGTTGAAGTATTTTGTTCCTTTGCATAAACAAGGTGTCTCCGATTTCCATACCTTCAGTGGAAGTGAATTTTGCATATACGTTTTGGCTTGTCACATATGAGACTCTGCCATCTTTCATACTATATTGTTTCTGTCCCTGTATCTGTAAAGGTATGCCGGTGATACAGGCATAAATAAAAATTACCAGGAACTGGTATGCCGGTTTCAGTTTAATCATCTTCGCTTCCATTTGGATGACATGAAAGACAGTTTGCACTGTTATAAATGTAGCCATTTACTCCTCTGTGTTCGTCGTCCATTCGGGAACGGTTGTGCTCGTGGCAAACGGTACAATCAAAAATAGAGTAATTATCAGGCTGTGTATGGCAATCAGAACATTTATCCCATTCTCCTTTGTGTTTTCCTGAGAATACAGGAAAATAATAATTATCGTGAATATCAAAATCCGCAGGTTGCCAATCAGGATCAGTTGTATGACACTCAGTACAGTTAATAGTAAATCCCGGATTTTGATGGGATGGATTTGATGCCATAACAAAATCTTGCTGATGACAACTATAACAATCGGTATCCAATGGACCGAAATTTCCGGATTTATGACATGCCTTGCAATCATCTATATTATGTCCTTTTGTTAAAGGGAAAAAATCATGATTAAATCCTGTTGCTCCCCACTGAAAAGATTCAAATTTATGACATTGAATACAATCTTCAGAAATTCCGGCTTCTATATGGTTAGGATTTGTGGCAGACATATAATCCTGCCTGTGACAGTCTATACATTCTATACCAAGAGGCTGAAATTCAAGATTGGAAACTGAAATATGACAGTCTGAGCAAAGAGCAACCCTATGAGCTCCAAATAGGGGGAAACGACTGTTTAAGTGAATATTGGTGACATTATTAATAATCCAGGAACTTGAATTATGACATTCGGAGCAATTTAGACCAACAGTACTATTGTGTATATCAGTATGGCAATCAATGCAATTTGACTTAGCTTCAGAAAATACCAGTGTACTATGGCAAGTTTTGCAACCTGTAAGTCTGTGCTGCCCCACAAGCCTGAATTCAGTCAGGTCGTGGTTAAATCCTGCGGTATCCGGATTAAATACCCAGCCATCAGTTGTGTGGCAATCAGTGCATGCAAAATTCAGGTTCTTTCCATGTGGACTTTGTTGTGCATAAGAGATGTGGATAAAAATTAAAAATCCGGTAATCAATGACAGCTTGCACATGTTATATCTTTAAATTTATAAACAATATACTGAATTTCGGAATGATCATCATTATACTGATGACATTCATTGCATTCCAGGTTGATGTGTTCCCCGTCAAGTTTGAACCTTGCGGTATTATGATTGAACTTGTAAGGACTCCAGTTATCAAATGTATGGCAACGTTCACAATTATTAATTTTATTTTCCAGGAACTGGCCTGCATGAACATCTGTGTGACAATTAGTGCAATTTTGTTCTTCCCAGTTAAACTGCTGGCTTTTAATTTCCCCTTCTGATTCAGTAAAATGGCACTCTCTGCAGGATAACGTTTCATGCTTACCCTTCAAAACAAAATTGGTTTCATTATGATCGAATGATATACTCTGCCATTTATATATGGAATGACATGTTGTGCAATCGCCATCCTGAAAGTATTTCATATTTAAATATTTTTCGTGAATATTTATGTGGCAATCAGTGCAACCTTTATCAAAGTCAGCGAATTTCCACTTATTATCAGACTGCTTATGACATGAAAAACAGGGAGTAGCCATATGAGCTCCTTCAAGGGCGAAAGATGAAAGATTATGGCGGTCAATGCTGTATAATGACGGGGAAAAACCATTAGTATTATGGCATTCCTTACAGTCAGGTGAAATTTCCTTTTGTTGAAATTCCCCTTCATGATAATCACTGTGACAATCCGAGCAAAGATTATGTGATAAAGGTTTTGTATAGCCTGCAATATGACATTCTTTACAATCTGATAACTTGTGCTTCCCGGTCAGGGGGAAATCTGTTATGTCATGATTAAATGAAGCTATATCTTTCACATTATGAAATGAAAATTCATTATGGCAGCTCCGGCAATTATTGCCAAATTTATTTTCATGAACATCAACATGGCAATTAACACAGTTTGAAAAAGTAATTCCTGCGAATTTTTGAAACTTTTGTCCATTTTGAATTTCAACCGGGTGGCATTTTATGCAATCCACAGATACATGCCTGCCAACAAGGGGAAACTTTGTCAGGGCATGACTGAATCCAGGTGAGGACCGGAAATTATCCTGGTTATGGCATGAAATGCAATTGGATGTCAGAGTATTCCTGTGATAATCTTCATGGCAGGATGTACAGTCCGTCTCTAACCCCAAATATGTATGTCCGGATTTTTGTGAAATATTGTTTTTGATAAATTCTTTATTATGGCAACCATCACATGTTATTTGTTTATGACTTCCTTGAAGATCGTAACCTGTGAGTCTGTGATCGAAATCATTTTCAGTGAAACGGATAACATTAAAATCGCGTCCGAAATGTTCTCCGTGACATTCATGGCAGTCTTTGCTTCTTACCTCTGATGAGGCATGATAACCCTTATTCCGTTTAATCAGGTCATTTATCTCTTTATGACATTCAGTACATTTTTGAGTTGTTTCCTTTTCACCAAGTATGTGACATCTTGTGCAATTCGATAAACCTTCCAGATTAGCATGTGCCTTACTTAACTTTCCTGGAGAAAGTTGTCCTTTAACCTGCATATGATTTAAAATCAGGCATGTAATCAATATACATATTTTACATGTATATTTCTCCATTTTTACAATTTATCATTTATCATGTTTTAATACAGCCTCTCCGAATTTGCGTGTAATTTCAATTCCTGCATTTTTAAGGAAACCGGCAGGAAGTTCCCCTCCTGCAAAAATGTATACCAAATCATTCTTTAATATTACATTTTTATCTTCTATTCTTATAATAACATTCCCCTCATTTATTTCCATCAAATTGGAATTGAGCAGAACATCAATTTTTTTTGATTTAACGGCATCATCAAATCTTACTTTATTTTTTTGTTTCAGTCTCAAGAATGTATCTTTCCTGTAAGAGAGGATAACATTATTATTTTCTGAAAGCAGTAAAGCCGATTCAACAGCAGAATCTCCTCCCCCTACTACAACAATGTTTTTTTCTTTGATTAACTCCGGTTCAAGGAGGCGATACGCAACTTTGGGAAGATTTTCACCGGGGATGTTAAGTTTCCGTGGTGATCCCCGTCTTCCAATAGCAAGTAATACTTTTTGAGTATGGTAGTCCTCTTCATCTTTTGTGTAAATAATAAAACCTCCGCTCTCCGGAACTATTTTTTCTACTTTTTTGTATTCTTTTATTTGAATACTATTTATATTAAGAACTTTATTCCAAAGTTCCAGCAACTGTTCCTTAGAAGTTTCTTTCATCTTTACTTTTCCGTATAAAGGAAGATCCATAGGAGAAGTCATTACAATTTTTGATCGTGGAAATGTAAACACAGTTCCTCCCAGCGAATCCTGTTCGAGTGTCAGGAATTTAAGATTATGTTTTTTTGCGACCAGTGAAGCTGATATGCCCGCCGGACCCGCGCCGACAATTATAAGATCAAACCTCTCCCTTATACTCCTGTCCAAAGAACGTACGATATTTTCAACTGCCTGTTTACCCTGTTCAACTGCATTCTTTATCAATCCCATACCTCCTATCTCCCCGGCAATGTATATGCCACTGACATTCGATTCAAAATATTTATTGACATGAGGTATATCCACTCCTCTCTTTTCAGTGCCGATACATAGGGAAATAGCCTGGGTCGGACAAGCATGAAAGCATGCACCGTGTCCTACACACCGGCTGGCATTAATCGCGGTTGCTTTTCCATTCCTGATACCAAGAACATCATCCTCAGGGCATGCAAGAATACACGCGCCACTTTTGATACATGAATCCGGATCCACCACAGGATGCAATGAAACCGGTTCATATAATCCTTCTTCTTTTGCAATTCTTATTTTTTCATCAACGGTTCCGGAATCCCTAACCATTTTGCGAATATAAATCAGTATTACTGCAACTATCAACAAGCCAATCGTTGCATATATTAATATCTTTTCAATTAGCACTTCCATCGTCAAAATATCCATGTATATCCAAACAGCATAGCTACAATTATATGTATTACCATTATTATCAGCATTACGAGCGCTAAAGGAAGGTGCGCCACATGCCAATATTTAAGTAAGTCCTGCATCGTTGTCATCAATGATATTCTGCGGTTTAGTTTTATTTTTGTTTTGATAAGCCTGATTATTTCTTTATAATTTCTTTTTGTAATTTTTGCGGACTTAAGTTCCCTTTTTATTCTCCATATGAGCTCCCTTTCATATTTTAACCGTTTCCATATTTGTATTATTAAATTATCATTTCTATTCGAAACATATAAACTCAGATTATTGCTGGGAAAATTAATCAGTTCATTATCAGATGAAGATAAACTTTTAATTTCGGAAAATAAATCTGATTCGAGCTTTGTCAGTTCCCCCAGGGTTAAAATTCTTCCCTGGATGGTTCTGGGAATCTGAAGATATATGAATCTGCCCATTATCCCACTGATGACCACGGCAACCATACTCCAGAAACTTACAGCCACAATTCCGCCGAATTTGAATGTTGTGTGATACAAGATCAAAACAGGACCGAGAATACAAAGGAAGATGTGTAATTCAAGCCAGTATTTCAGTTTTCCAATCCCCGAAAAGATTTTTATACGTTTTCTTGCCATATATCCAAATACACCTGTAATAATCAGAAAAGAACCTGTCATTCCAAGGCCATGCCCTAAAAATCCGGTAGGTTTTAACAATGAGTATTGTTCATGGACATGTCTCTCTTCCAGTCTTGTGATATAATAATCTCCTCCAAAAATGGCCAATGATAAAAATGTAGTTATTGTAATTATTATCATCGATGAGATATAAATTTTATGAAGGTATTTTGACATTGAAAGATAAGTATATCGTTTTGGAATAAATATACATATAAAAATAAAATACATGATTTATTAACGGGAAGTATTTCTTAAATTTATGTTCTGATCTGTATAATTAGTTGTAAGGGTAATAGTTTTAAAAATATTAAATCTTAACTTATGAGAAATAAAATAATTCAGTTATGCTTAATAATTGTAACCACTTTTAACTGCGCTGGACCGCAGAGTGATCCAAATAAAGTGACACATAAAAATGATGAGAAATTATCAGAATATTCACCAGTAAATTCCTTCCAGCTTAATCATATAGGATTTCCTCCCAATGCAAGTAAATATTTCGTTATAGAAAATCCTCCTGAGAAAATCTTTCAAATATTAGAAATTAGGGAAGATGTCATTTGGCATAAAGTTTATGAAGATGAACTTGAAAAAAAGGAAAGTGAATTGCCGGGGGAATGGATAGGAGATTTTAGTCAGATTACAAAACAGGGAATGTACCGAATTCGATGTGGCAACAAAGATAGCAGGCCTTTTGTAATCTATGATAAAGTTTACGATATGCCCCAAAGAACCTTGCTGAACTATTTTACGTGGCAGCGTTGCGGAAGTAAAAAAGGATGGGCAGGGGAGTGTCATTTAGATGATGGTATAATAAGGGAAACAGATGAATACAAGAATTTTTCCGGAGGTTATCATCAATCGTGCGATTTACGTAAATCCCTTGATGGAGTGGCCATAGGAGTTATAGGGATGATAAAATATGCATTATTGGAAAAGCCACACTGGGATGAGGGGATCATAGCTGAGGAAATAAAATGGGCCTGTGATTATTATATGAAATTAATTCATCCTAATGGTTTCATGTATGACGGGCTCTTTATACCGTTTGGCTGGGAGGCACGGTATTATTATAATAAACCGGCTGCACCATCAGAACAGTGGAATAGTTTAAGATTGTTAGCTCTCGGTTCTCAGTATTTTCAAAAATATGGAGATATAGAATATGCCAGTAAATGCTTAAGCTCAGCATTAAGGATTTGGGATTTTATGCTTTCTGACAGCCGGCCTGATGAAGCTTATCAACCACCTGAGCCAATTCCCAGAGGATTGAATGCACTTTTAAAGTATGATTTGGTTTTTAAAGGTTCAGCTGATGATATTGAATTCCAACTTTTAGCAGCAGCTGCATTATATCGTGCATCTAAGGAGTTGAAGTTTTTAAATGAAATGGCTGATTGTGCTGACAGGTTATGTGATTTACAGATTGGAGAAAAAGAAATGATCAATGAATATCCTGTTGGAGCTTGTTTTTGGGTCTCTGCTGATTCATGCGAAATAGCCGGGATGAGAGGTAGTTACACAACAAACCAGGGTATTGGCCTGTGCGAGGCTATTGAGATTATGCCAGATCGTCAACAAACAACAAAATGGAGAGAAGCTTTGGAAAAAATAGTTATACAATATCAGGTTATTTCAGATAGAAATATTTGGGGACAGATCCCGTATTCCTGGGCTATTAAAGATAAAAAGGATTTAAGTGACAGTTATCAGGCTGGTTATATTGAATTTAACAGTAATAGATTTCCATGTTTTTATTCTTATGGCAGAAGGTCAAACACAAAATTATCACGTCAGGGAATATTGCTTAACAAGGCCGCCAAAGTTTTCAACAAACCTGAATTAAAAGGATTAGCGCAACGTCAGGCCGATTGGATACTGGGCGGGAATCCATTTGATGCCAGTTCTGTTACGGGGGTTGGATTTAATCAGCCATATCTGCCCGTGTTCGGTCAGTTTTTTCCCCATACTCCACAAATTCCGGGTGCAGTTATTGTGGGAGTTCCTGATGGTGTTGAATATGACATGCCTTGTGTTGGCACATTGATGTGGTTATTAGCTGAAATTAGTACTTCAGACTAAATCCTGAAATTGGATTTAAATGGTTTTGATGCCAAAGAAAAATTAAGAGATCATATTCTTGATTAAAGAAGATGGGAATTTTTTATGAAGGCCTTAGGAGACATGACTCCATATTTACTGCACCAATTTGTCCGTGTGTTTGGAGTCTCAATTTAATTCAAAACTATAATTATAATCGATCAGCTTTCTTTCTGCATTATTCTCAATCCATGCCTTTTCTTTGTGACTGATTTCAATTATCTCATTGGTTGAAGTGTTTTTAAATCTTTCTGCAACCGACTCTAATATCTGTAATTCAGTTTCGTTAAATATCTGCTTATTAAATGATTTATTCGGATTTGGCTTAAATTGTTCACCTGTACCACCATCGGCAAAATAAGTATAATAAATATCCAGTTCCTCTTTATTGGCTAAATATTCAAAAATACTATTAAAATTGTTGGGTACAGGTCCCATTGGAATGGCTCGATACTGAATACCACTCATTGAAAATCCTGATTGTTTATGCATGATAAAATCGGCATAAAATAACAGTTTATTTAACTTGGTTTTCCATGGTTCAAGCACCTCGGTAAAAAACACCACCATTTCAGAAAATTTTCTAAAATCAGGTGTTTTAAAACCATTCAAGTTGTTGGGCAGGCATGTGCCAAAAAAGTAATTCTCCAATTGTTTTTCAAATTTATGCTTCTTTTGCTCTTCCAGTAGGTTGTCAATTGTCCTATAGGTTCTTTCTTTAAACTTCAGGTCAAGTGTTGTGCAGTAGTTCACTAATTTTTTAAACTCATGTGGGTCGTCAGCTAATTGAATTAATTTGGCGTTTGATTGGTTTGGCACTTCCCCTCCTTCGTATTGTCGGTAACCATTAGTGCCAAAGCCCAATATTTCAGACATCTTTGCTGCCGAAAGATTATATTTTTCACGAATTGAAATAATTTGTTCAGGAAAGGGGATGTTATACTTTACCCTGTATTGATTTACTAATTGATTGTAATTCAATTGGGCAAATAAATCATCCTCAAATTGTTCACCTGTATCTTCACATTTGTATGAATGGAATAACACCTTGAATTCGTCTTTGCGAAAGCTAATCGTTCTCCACTTTTTTACAATGCTCATTTCTTTACCTGTAAATGGACTTTTCATGATGGTTATTATTTTAATGGATAATTCATAGGGCTTTCGGAAATATGGAATGAAATACAAACTGCTCCGTTGTTTTCAATTCCCATACTCACTTTGATGTATACTTCTTTATTTTTTATCTGTTTACCGAAAACTCACATAGGCAATATGCCACGTATTTTTTCGTCTAAAGGGCCTTGTGAATAATCTTCGGCCTTTAACGAACTTATAATTTCTTTACGTTTGGCAGGTGTAATTTCCAAATCGTGCAGTGTTTGTTGATTCTTGCCGCGGTCATCAAGAAATAATATGCCGAAAATTTTCATTTTCACTTTTAGTTCCTTTAAGTATGTTTCAATTTCTTGCTTTGATGTCATGTGTAAATTTGAAGCGGTGTAAAGATACGCCGTGTTTTTATATTATACAACTTTAAAGTTGATAAAATATTGATATAGTACAGAAATTAAATTTTATAGTTTATTTAAATATTCACTTTATGTTTATATTCAATGATTCCATGGATATGACTAATGAGAAACTTAAAAAAATAATGACTCAACTTTCAAAAATAGTTGATGAGTATTGTCATCCTCCATTCGATAAATTTCAAAGATTTAATGGGCTGGCAGGAATGTCATGAATAATTAAGTAAAAACAAGTTCATACTTGATTTTAAAAAGAAATACGATCTCCTGTTAAGCCTGTCTTGGTTTCTTTTCCGTCGATAGTAACAGATAATTCATTTCCATTGATCGATAGATTAACAGTCCTGCCATTTATTAACAGTCCATCAAGCCGGAGGTTGTTGAACAGATGCGTCTTCCATGGCCTGAAACTTGCTTTGCCATCAGAGGAGAATTTTAATCCCAGGACACCGAAAAGCAGAGATTGCACCGGTGCAATCCCTGCAATTATGTTTGCCCTGCCGTTACGGCGATAATCAATTTCATTTGCTACTATTGCTTGCGGGTAGTAAGGCAGATGTTTCCCCCACCAAAGGATCCGGCTTAATATATCTTCTGCTTTTTCAGGGTATTCCGCATTGTATAAGTCTTCTATTAACTCAGGTGCATCACCTGTGTAAACTCCGGGCCCTCCCCAGTCAGCATCATTTAAATCATATCCCGGATCTTCTTTGGATAAACTATGCACGCCAAATTCAGACAAAAATTCATTTTCATTCAAATGCTCCAGTATTTTCTTTTCTTGTGTTTTCGTTAAAACTCTGCATCGCAGCAAGTCAAAAATCTGAATGCTGGGAGAGAAATATTTTATCCCAGAAGTGTCCTTTGTCATAAACCAGTTTTTTTCATCAGACCACAATTCTTTTGTGATTAATTCTGCCAGGCTATCGGCCCGGGCAGAAAGATTCATACCTTCAATCCCTGCAATATGACATAGTTCATCAACAGCCCTGTAAGACCAGCATCTTTCTGCATTTGGACTTGGGACGTAAAACTGATAAGTTCCGGTTTTTTTAAGTTCAAGTAAATTTTGATTTGTTCCATAATTGATCAACCTCACATTTTCTTCAGGATCATCTTTATACAAAGCTTGTTCAATACAATAATCAATAACTTTTTTGTCGTTCACTTTTTCATTCAGAAAATTATGATCACCGCTTATGATTACATAATCGTAGATGGCACGGACCATCGCATATTGATTATAAGAATACCAGGGGCCAATGCTTTTCCCTGTTGTAGGTATGAAAGCATAATGATTCTCAGCATCTGCTTTAACAGCCTGTATGATTTGTTCCTTCCATGCTTCAGGATTGTAAAGGGGCAGTGCTCTTGAAACATATCCTAAACCCCACAGATAGGAACATACAGCACCTCCATCTATACCTGATTCCGAGAAATAGGGCCTCAATAACATTTCCTCCTTGTCCCATTCACAAGTAAGAAGAGTCAGTAACCCCCGTTTGAAATACATGTCCAGTTCCGGATTTGAACTTTTAATTCTTCCGAGATGATTGTATGCATAATCTATTCTTTCATTCCATCGTTCCCTTGATTGGCTTATTAATCTCTCTATAGTAAGATTCTCTGATATTTCAGTACCCTCTTTACTTTTATAAGACACAATGATCATAAAATACTCTTTCGATTTTGGCGCCAACTGAATTACTCCTGTTAGCTCTGAGTTTCCTTTTATTAATCTGTCTGATTCAATTTTTATTTCTCCATCGCTGTTTTCATAGCAAAGTATATTGTCTTTATTATTACTACAAATATCAGCCGGTTTACCCGCATTTTTGGGTGACCATGCCCAAATGGTGTCGCAGGAGAGCCCCGGTTTTGCTGAAATTTTTACAGGAACTATGATGTCGGTTTCAGTAGAATTGTTTAATTCAATTACCTGAACGATTTTGGCCTCCGGAAAAACAGGTACCAAAAGGCATTTTATATTTACTCCGTTTATTGAAGCTTTTTCAATTATTTCACCCGGCTTCCATATGTAATGGGTTACTTCCTGTTTTCATTCGAAAAATTTTACTTCCATTTGAAATGGCGACAGGTTTAGAGGAGGGCTGTATATTTTTGAAATGCCCCCAATACCTGTTAAATCAGGATTAACTGTTTGAATTTCATTACTGATCCAGAGATGTCTGCCTTCTAAAATGCAATCATCAGATGTCATGGCAAATTCATCAATATCCGGATAAGGATTATCAAAGATTTTATATGAAAGGTTTTGCTTACACCCTGATAATAACAGAAGAATAAGTAATGAAGTGCCTGACAAAATTTTTATAATGCCAACTGTAACGTAAAAATTCCATCGTTGTATGAGTATATCTTTTGCTAAGTTACCCTTTCCCATAACTGGTTTTAGTTTATTATCGATTCAATGAATACCCTGAGCTTTGTTCCAAAGGTATAAAAATGTAATATTCAATCTGATCTTAGAATATACCTTTTATATTATAATTCGGTAAAAAAGTATCAGTTCCGGTTTTTTCCTTTGATTTCAGGATGAGGGTTATATTGTATAAGATCTGGATGATGAAGGTTTGGCGACATTTTAATTATAAATTTTCCTGTATACTTAAGGATAAGCTCAGAAAATAGGTTAATTTTATTTTGTTAAAATAAAAAAATCAAACAGATGCGACGAACATTTATATGTCTGATACATTTTCTATTGTTGATAGTAGTTACAACATCGGTCAAAGCGCAGGAATGGGATATTGGGATTGACATATTCAGTTCCTATATCTGGCGTGGTTTGAAATTTGGATCAGGAGCTGCAATTCAGCCTGGTATTGAATTTACATACGGTAATTTTACTGTGGGTAGCTGGGGTTCATGTAATACTTCTGAAGACGAAGCGCTTGAAACCGATTTATATGCAAATTATCAGTTTGAACTTGGAGAAAATAGTTGTCTGGAGCTTACTTTAGGAGATTATTATTTCCCCGGTACAAGTTTTTTTGAAGGTTCATCGCATTTCATTGAACCAATTGTTCAATTTGACATTGGAAAGTTTTACATGAAAGGAGCTTATATGATATATGACGGTAACAAAGATTTATATATGGAAGCAGGATTTACTGCCGGCCAGGTTGATCTTGTCCTTGGATCCGGCGACGGCATGTATACGGTTAATGAAAAGTTTAATATATGTAATATTAGCATAGGTACTACTAAAGAGTTGGAAATCAGCAATACTTTTTTATTGGCTGTTGCAGGATCTGTAGTATTCAATCCCTCTTCAGAGCAGCTATATATTGTTGCAGGATTATTATTCTGAATTATCCTGGTTTAGCGGATGTGAACTTTCACAAATTCGCAAATTTCTTCCAAAGCATTTTTAGCTTCGGGGAAAAGAGGAGATAAAAGAGGAAATGCATGGATCATGTTTTTCCATATTCTTAAGGTTACATCCACTCCAAACTGTTCTGCAACTTTTGCAACATTTACACAATCATCAAAATGGATTTCATGAGTCCCAACGCAAATATATAATGGAGGGATGCCCTCATAGTTACCAAATAGAGGAGATAATAACGGATTTTTTGTATCATTGCCTGCAATATATAAGTTAGTCCAAACAGTCCATGATCCCATAGGGGCAACATCATTTTTAGCATTATATTCAAATGATTTTGCATTACAACTCAGGTCAGTAACAGGGGATATTGAAAAAGCTGCCTTTGGCAATATAATATTATCAGCTTTAAGGGCCAGTAATAACGACAATGTCAAAGTTGCCCCCGCTGACTCTCCTCCAACAATAATACTGTTTGGTTTATATCCCCGGCTCAATAACCATTTATAAGCTGATTTACAATCCTCTACAGCCGCAGGAAAAGGATATTCAGGGGCGAGCCTGTAGTCAAAAACCAATGATCTTATTTGGCATTTATTTGCAAATTTTGCAACATGCATGCGATGGGTAAGACAGGAACCGGAGATGAAACCTCCACCGTGTATATATAAAAGTACCTTTTCCTGTAGTGGATTTTGCGGGATAATCCATTCGGCGTTTATACCATCGAATGAAAATTTTATTGACGAAATATTTTTCGGCAGCTTTATCTTTGAAGATGATTTGTCAACACTTTCACGAAACTCTTTAACTGAAAAATTATCATCAACAACTTCAGGTTTTAATTTCAGTTTAAACAGATGCCTGTTCCTAATCAATCCAATCACTAATTTGCTGCGAAAACTTTGCATAAACTTCTTTGTTTAAAATAAAAATACAAAACTTAAAAATTAAGTTACCGGAGAACAAATATGCACTATTTTCGGAAAATAGTGATGTCGCAAAAATGGAAAATAAAAATGAATGTTTTCAGGATGGAACTTACCTCCACACCTTTTGGGCTGCACCGATCATTGCTGTGTGGTTATCTTTTTTTATATTTTGCCCTGCATGGCTCAATGCATGGATAATTTAATATAAGGTAAGAGTTTTGAAATTCGAATGTAATTTTAAGCGGTGAATAGGAACAACCTGCGGGGCTTATAGTATAATCTTCCAATGAGTATGTTCCAATGCTTGCTTCATTTGCTTCTAAAGACATATCACAAATTGAGCCATTGGATGAAATTGTACCATCAGTATGGAATTCAATTATTTTATTACTGTTAACGCTTTGAAATGTTCCACTTCCATCACCCGGATCAGCTAATACTTCTGTTAATTCCCATTTACCAATAATATAAGTACCTGTTATTTGGTCATCCTTTTCACAGGCGTGAAATAAAACGGCAGAGAATAAAAGTACTAATAGTTGTTTCATAAAATATTAGTTTACAAATAAGATGCTTTTTTCCGGAAACTGGTTGCTTTTAAATTTTTGCTTAATGTCAAATTAATGCTTGGTTTTTCCGACACATGCAATGCCAACCAAATAAATTATCATTGATTTCCTCCTGAAGTTTAAAAATCAAAATTTCGTTTTTCAAAAGGAATAGATTTGATTTTTTCAATATTCTTCAATATTTTATTGAGTGTTTTCTGCAATCCTTTTTTGTCAGGTGGATTTCCCCAAAAAAAATCATTCAACTCGTAATCCGCAATTTTCATTATTTCCCGGGTAAGTTTTTCAGCTTTCTCAACATATTCGGCTTCATCTTCACAATCATAAGACAGCAGTCCATAATGCAAGGTCAAATCGTCTGACAGCTTTTCTGCTTCGATTAAAATGCCATCATATGCTTCCTGTGATAACTCGTCTGTATCCATATTTAATTTATTTTCCTTTTTTCTTA
>CAZJGI010000051.1:17157-23057 GCA_964545315.1 uncultured Prolixibacteraceae bacterium | reverse complement strand
CTAACAGGCTGCTATGATCAGAACCCTATCCTTTGCCGTCGGTTTCAACCGACGGGTATGAATGATAACCATCATCACTCCGTTTTTCTTCACCGCCTCGTATCCGTTCACTGAAGTGAACGGCAAAGGATAAGGCATTGAACTAACAGGCTGCTATGATCAGAACCCTATCCTTTGCCGTCGGTTTCAACCGACGGGTATGAATGATAACCATCATCACTCCGTTTTTCTTCACCGCCTCGTATCCGTTCACTGAAGTGAACGGCAAAGGATAAGGCATTGAACTAACAGGCTGCTATGATCAGAACCCTATCCTTTGCCGTCGGTTTCAACCGACGGATATGAATGATAAACACCCCCACCCAATTTTTTCTTGCACTACCATTTAAATACAAAGGATAATCAATATAAAAATTGAATGATAAAACTTTATTTAATAAAAAAAAGGTATTTATTTTGGACTATTAAATTTAACTGTAATTTTTATGTTGGTTTTGAATAATGAAAAATACTTACCTTGATCTGATTGAGCAGTCTTACTACTTTCCACAGGAAGGCTTTGATCTGCAAGATGGCAACCTGTCATTCTATGGTGTATCTCTTAAATACCTTATTAACAAGTACGGAACTCCCTTTAGGCTAATGTATCTGCCCAGGATAGGCGATCAGATAAAAAAGGCCAGGAACCTGTTCAAAAGAGCTATGAAAGCTATCAATTACCAGGGAAACTATTACTATTGTTATTGCACTAAATGCAATCACTTTCATCATGTAATTGATAAAGCCCTTCAATATGGGGTGAACCTGGAAACATCATCTTCATTTGATATCGATCTGATTCAAAATCTATACAAACAGGGTACTCTGGACAAATCAGTAAAACTGGTACATAACGGTTATAAAACCGATCTGTATATTCGTAAAATCATGGAACTCATCGATATGGGATTCACTAATTGTACTATAGTATTAGACAATAAAAATGAATTAAAAAAAATCCTTGCATTCTCTGAGGGAAGGAAGATTCAGATTGGAATAAGAAAAGCTATTGATGAAGAACCTCAAAGCGCTTACTATACTTCAAGGTTGGGAATAAGAGGATCGGAAATCCTGGAATTTTACAGAAATAATATTAAGGATAAATCCAAAATTATTCTCACGATGTTGCATTTCTTTGTCGATTCAGGTATAAAGGATACATTGTATTATTGGGATGAATTTCAAAAATCACTAAAATTATTCATTGAATTAAAAAAAGAGTGTCCTACTTTGCATGATGTCAATTTGGGAGGTGGATTTCCCATAAGAAGCCATCTTGGTTTCGAATATGATTATGAATATATGATCAGGGAGATTGTTAAATATATAAAAGAAGCATGTAATGCAGATGGAGTAAAAGAACCCGACATATATACCGAATTTGGAAAATATACAGTTGGAGAGAGCGGGGCAACGATCTTTTCTGTACTGGACCAAAAGCAACAAAATGATGCTGAATTATGGTATATCATAGATAACAGTCTTATGAATACCATACCCGACGCATGGTCTATATTCGAAAAATTTATCCTCCTGCCCATTAATAAATGGAACAATGAATATACCAGGGTAAATATAGGTGGAATAAGCTGTGATCATTCAGATTATTACAACTCTGAGGACCTAAATCAGCAAATCATGCTTCCCCGGTATTCATCACGCGAAAAAGAACCTCTCTACCTGGGATTTTTCCATACAGGCGCATATCAGGATTCTATAAGCGGATACGGTGGCATCAAACATTGCCTTATACCTTCCCCTCAGCATGTTATTATTGACAGGGATGAAACGGGTAACTTTGTAGACTACGTCTACCGAACTGAACAAACAGTTGATGATATGTTTAAAATACTGGGATACAGCACTAAGAAGCAATAAAAAAAAGGCTGCCTTTACTCAGGCAGCCTTTTTTATTGCTATGTCAGCAACAATAGTTCTTAATATTCATCTTCATTAAAGAAGAAATCATCCTTACTGGGATAATCAGGCCAAATATCCTCTATACTTTCATATATCTCCCCTACATCCTCGATCTCCTGTAAATTTTCTATTACCTCCAGGGGTGCACCGGATCTTATGGCGTAATCTATTAATTCATCTTTTGTGGCCGGCCAGGGGGCATCTTCCAGTTTAGAAGCTAACTCAAGTGTCCAATACATTTTTATGGATTTAAGCGATTCAACACGTTTTTAAAATTGCGCGAATATAACAAAAAATTGATATGATATACAATAGCATGACCTATTTTTAACACTAGAGTTCAATGTACTGGAATATAAATACTTAAGAGACTTATTCGCATCCCTTTAATAATTATTAACAAAAAAAATAAAACATGCTTCATACTTTTATGCAAAAAAATACAGATAAAAGTATAAATATGAAGTATTTTCTAAAAACTCAGAATGAATGATCAGGCAATATTAGTATATACGGCCTGCACATCATCATCTTCCTCAATCTTATCGATTAACTTTTCTATATCTTCCAACTGCTCTTCGGAAAATTCCACCGGATCATTAGGAAATCTTTTCAATAAGGCTTTACTAACATTGACATTGAGTTTTTCAAGTGCTGATGCCATATCGCCGAAAGCAGTGTAGTCAGCATATGCATAAATGATGCCGTCATTTTCTTCGATCTCCTCCAGGCCTGCATCTATGAGCTCCAGCTCAAAATCTTCTATATCAACAGAATCAGAAGTTTCAAACTCAAAAACAGCTTTTCTGGAAAACATGAACTCCAGGGACCCGGTGGGAACAAGCGCTCCTCCGGCTTTATTAAAATAACTTTTGATGTTGGCTACCGTTCGGGTGGAGTTATCAGTTGCACACTCTATAAAAACGAGAACTCCATGAGGCCCTTTGCCTTCATAATTAACTTCACTATAGTCGGTAGCATCCTTGCCACTAGCCCTTTTTATGGCAGCATCAATATTTGCCTTAGGCATATTTTGTGCTTTTGCATTCAAGATGGCGGTGCGCAAGGCTGGATTTATATCAGGCTCCTGCCCACCGGCTTTGGCTGCAATCGTGATCTTCTTTGCAAGTTTGGGAAATGTACGTGACATCTTATCCCAACGTTTTTCTTTAGCTGCCCTGCGATACTCAAATGCTCGTCCCATATCTATGTAATTAAAAAGATTAAGCTTACTTTTATACCTTATTATTATAAGAATGGCAAAAATAAGAATCAAAAATATTTTTTTCTTAAGGATATTAAGATTTATTTTAATCATAACAGGTTTTTTTTGCCTGTTTGCCATAGCTGTCGCTTTTACCTCTCTCCCCTTTTGGGGAATTCACTGGCTGGGTACCAGCAAGTCAGAACTCATCGAAAATCCCCTGAATATTATAATGCTCGGAGGCGGAGGGATGCCGGGTGAATCAAATCTCATGCGAAGCTGGTATACTGCTCTTGCTTCTGAACAATTTCCTCATGCAAAGGTCATTATCGCTATGCCGGGTGACTTAAAAGATAGTACAAGTACTCCAAACCTCATGCAAAGGGAGTTAGTGTTAAGAGGTATTAATTCAAACATGATCATGTTTGAAAATGCCGGGACAAATACCAGATACCAGGCTTTACAATGTAAATATCTGCTGGATACTGCTTCCCCGGTGTTGATCATAACTTCACCTGAACATATGAGAAGAGCTGTGCTCTGCTTCAGGAAAGCCGGGTTTAAAAGTGTAAATGCACTTCCTGCTTTTGAAAATGCAGCGGAAGCTGATCTGACATTCTCTGATGATAAACTGGGAGGGAATAAAATTCTTGTTCCTGACGTGGGAAACAGTATATCGTTCAGATACCAGTTCTGGAATCATCTGAAATATGAAATATCTTTTGCAAGAGAAATAACTGCTCTCTGCTATTATCAACTGAGAGGATGGATATAAATTACTTATATCCGGAAGTTGGATATTGCCTGACAAGAAAATGGCAAAATAACTGAAAGAAATAAATTTAACAATTATAATCGATTATCATCCAAACCATTGCCTTTCCCTGTTCTTTAAATTCTGCAAAACATCTATAGTGATATTTACATCATTCACGATCTGAAAATCGAACATACCTACACAAATAAAATCCGCTCCGTTCTCAAAAGCCCAGTTAAATCCATCCTCAGGCCTTATGGCACCTGCGGCCAACACTTTATATCCCATAACCGGCACAGTTGCCCTTTGGACAAATTCAACTGTCCTGTCAGGGAACAGACAAAAACAATTGTCATGAAAGCTGTTATGATCAAGATGTTTCTTCCCGTCAACCTCAAAAGGAATACGGTTATCTCTTGGATGAGCAGACCAATACCTGTCATGATGCATAGTCTTCATATAATAATCAGGAATAATCCCATGTTTCTCACACTCTTCCAGTGCGTCAATTGTGTGTGATGCCAATCCTGCCGTGTAACCCTGGCTGCGAATCTTATCAATCATTTTTTCAACAACATCTATCTTGTTATCCCTTACCAGCCAGTCGCACCAGTTTCCCTGCACCTGAATTATATCCACGCCATAGTCAATTGCTTTATTTATATTGACATAGTAATCGTTATTATCCATATCAGGATGAACCTGGGAGATAACTATTATTTTACTACCTGTAATCTTTTTGTATTTCAACATAGTTTCGTTAGTTGGAAAACCTATGTTAATAGCATTTATTCCCGCTCTTTCGGCTAATATGAGTGTTTCAAAAATTTTCCCTTCCGTATTGTATGCCCGAAAAAGTGAAGGAACATATATCAGGTCGCGGGAGTGAGCCCACCCTCCAATCAGGTTTCCACCAAGTACAAGCCTGCTTAGCTTGTGTTTACCTATTGTTCCCATTGGAAGTTGCCCTTTCAGTTCACTAATATCAGCCGCCCCAACCTGAATAGTTGCCCCTGTTAATGTATCAACTCCGTAGTTTTTTGCCACTCTGAACGCACCCCAGCCCATAATGCCAAGAACAGGAAGGGTTGCCAGATTCTTTAACGCTTCTCTTCTTGAATGGCCAGTCCCTAAATCTTTGTCATCTGTCTTTACTGATTTGGGATTAAGCTTGAACCATGGCAGTGCATGAATACCATATCCCTTTTCTTTAATAAATAATAATGCCAACAGGGTAACGGCTTCAATAAAATTTTTATTGACAATATAATAATTACCATCTGCAAACTGCATCAATGTACCACTAAACGGGGGATATGCAAAATAATAAAGTGCCAGCATTATAATCCCTCCAACAGAAGCTATCCTTAAGGCGATTCCCAGGAAAAGTGCCAGGCCAATTAGGATCAGGCCAGCGATATTTACAGGGTCTATTATGCTCATCACTTGTTCGGAGCCAGCCATCCAGTGATAAAAACCGGCAAAGGGGCCTGTTGCATTGGCAAGATAACTCATAGCTGACCAGTTGCCTGACCAAAGTTTTATCATCCCTTCATATAAAAAATGCCAACCGATAGCTACCCTTAACAGGGTAATTATTATTTTTTTGAAATTCATTTTTTTCATATCAAACAGAATATATCATTTTTCCTAAAGCAATAAATATAAATTGAAAAATTGATATTGATGATATTTTTTAGTGGAAAGAAAAATTATTTATTGAGACCAAGGGCAGTGCATGTAAATACGGGGCGGATGGGGTTATGCTTCATATCCGTCGGTTAAAACCGACGGCAAAGGATAAGGCACTGATAAAAGCTGGCAATTAGTTAAATGCATTATCAAGGCAGCTATTCTGTAAAGAATCCTGACAAGGCAGGCGATAAATTCATGTGCTGATATTTGCAGCCAATTTGTTCATATCATTATCCTTTGCCATTAACATCAGCGAATGGACCAGAGGCCTTTCAACCACTTCCG
>CAZJGI010000051.1:0-17057 GCA_964545315.1 uncultured Prolixibacteraceae bacterium | reverse complement strand
TCAGCGAATGGACCAGAGGCCTTTCAACCACTTCCGTCCCCGATCGAAGCCTTATCCTTTGCCGTTCACTTCAGTGAACGGATCAGAGGCTACAAAACAAATCAAATAGCCTCTATTGTAGACGGAGGCTTACTTGCTATATTATAAGTTACACTAACTACACCCTGTACATTATTGATAATCTCATCAGCCATCTGTTCAAGCAGTTCAAAAGGAAGCCTCACGGGGGTAGCAATCCTGGCATCCTTACTGTTCCAGCAACGCACCTCTATCTGCTGTCCGAACTCTCTTTTCCCATCCAGTATTCCCGTCACCCTGTCTTCATGCAAGATAGCAAGATACTGGAAAGCACCACTGTTTTTCAAATGTTTCTCCACTACAGTAGTAGCTTTACGGACCGTATCTATTTTTTCCGGTGTAACAGCACCAATAACACGGGCTGCAAGAGCAGGTCCCGGGAATGGTATCCGTGCAAATAGTTCTGAAGGCAGCCCGGCAGCTTCACCTACTTTTCTGACTCCTTCCTTTCTCAGTTGAATAAGAGGCTCTATTATCCTGTACCCAAAAGCTTTCTGGGGATCGATGCCCAATTGTTCAAAAACATTATGCTGCCGTTTAATACCGGCAACTGTTTCATCGATGTCGGTAAGAATAGTTCCCTGAAGTAAGAATTTGGCACCACTCTCTTTAACTATCCTGCCGAAAACATTCCTGTAAAAAGTCTGGGTAATAGCTTCCCTCTTCTCTTCAGGATCAGTAATTCCCTTCAAAGCATCAAAAAATTCCTTTTTGGCATCAACAATTTCAACCTCAACGCCAAGGTCGCTAAACAAGTTATGGACCTGTACTGCCTCCCCTTCCCTCATCAGGCCGTTTTCAACAAAAACTGTCTTTAAACGACTGCCTAATGCAAGGTGGCCCAGCATGGTAACAACTGAGGAATCAACTCCGCCGGACAAGGCATTGATTGCTATTCCATCTCCGACAACTTTACTGATCTCATCACTCTTTTCCCGGATAAAAACATCGGGATTCAATTCCTGAAGTGTAATTTCTTTAATCACGGATAGTAAATTTAAAAAAGAGCTGCAAGAAAAATCACTTACAACTCTTTACAGTTTGGTGAACCTGGAGGGACTCGAACCCCCAACCTCCTGATCCGTAGTCAGGTGCTCTATCCAATTAAGCTACAGGTCCGTTTTAAAGCGCTGCAAATATAATATATTTTAATAAATTCCGCCATAATATCATGCAGACGATTTCTATGTTGTTAATCTTTCATATCGTTTTCAACTGACCCCCGATCCCCGGCCGAATTGATATAATCTATTATCTCACTGCCTGATAGAATTTTAACATTTGTAAGAATTAAGTCTTCTTCAAGAAAATTACCATATTGGTTACACTCATTAACCAATTCGTTGAAAAAATCTTTTAAATTTACTTTAATAGGTAACAATAATAGTGAAGCAGCAAAACCCTCCGAAAAGTCTATTGATTCAAAATCACCATTCTCCTGTTTCAAGGCAAAGATCAGTTCATCTTTTAAAAGCTTCTGCTGGGTCTTTGTTAGAACAGACCCTTGCTGTCTGCTGATAAAAACAACATAATAACGCAATTTCTTCCCCTTACCCCCAAGGCCGGTCGATATAAAAATCTGCTTCTCATCAAGAAGAGTGCTTTTTATTAACATACGGCTTTCCTGAAGAGCTAAAAGTGCCCAGTTTCGCATAGACTCATCAGCCTCTTTTACAAAGTCTTCAATAATACGGTAAGCCTTTACGTCTGCAACTAAGGCAAGTGAAACTAAAATCTCTTTTTTACTCTCAACTGATGTCGGGAGTAAGAATAATTCATTATAGTTCTCCGGCAATTCCCGTTTAATATCCTGCTCTCTTAATTTCTTCGAATTCTCAAAATATTCAATTTGCTCTTCAATATCTATGCTCTCCTCTAAAATATTGAAATTATCAGGAAGTTCCTCTAAAATCCTCTGTATGTCCTCGTATAAATCCTCTTCTTCCATCATTACTATTTGTTAACAAAATTACCTGTTTATTATCATATAAAGAAAAGTTAAACTAATTAAAAAGTAAATTAAATATATTTGTATCCTTATTTTTATTTAATTTAAATTTAAAAAATACTGTCAGCTCATATTGAAACTTAGCGAAGTAAAATATAAAGAAACTGTTATAATTACCAAGATTTTGGGACACGGTTCTTTCAGAAAGCGTATTTCTGAAATGGGATTTGTAAAAGGTAAAGAGATCAAAGTAATTAAAAATGCTCCCTTTAATGGCCCCTTCGAATTTAAAATCCTGGATTATAATGTATCGCTGCGCAAGTCAGAAGCTGACCTGATAGAGGTTGTTCCTGTAACAGAATTCATAGGGGATCTTAATGGCAGTTATAAAGGTGTAATAGATATTGAAAGTAACCTTTTTACCCGAAAGGGAAATTCCCGGGTCATCAATGTAGCCCTTGTAGGTAATCCCAATTGCGGAAAAACAACACTTTTTAATTTTATTTCACATTCAAAAGAGAAAGTAGGAAATTACACAGGGGTTACTGTGGACATTAAAAAAGCAGAATTTGAGACACAAGGGTATAAAATAAATTTTTATGACCTTCCCGGGACTTACAGTCTCACTGCCTATTCGGAGGAAGAAATATTCGTAAGACGGTTTATCTATGAAAAAACTCCCGACATTGTCATCAATGTCATTGACTCCGGAAACCTGGAAAGAAGCCTTTTCCTGACTACCCAACTTATTGATATGGACTTGCGGATAGTTGCAGCCCTTAACATGTATGACGAACTTGAAAGAAAGAAAATTGAGTTCAACTATAAAGAATTATCAAAGCTGACGGGCCTGCCATTTGTCCCTACTATAAGCCTCAGGGGTACCGGCATAAATGAACTGCTGGAAAAAGTAATTGAAGTATTTGAAGGAGGTGATGAATTTACAAGACATATTCACATCAATTACGGAAATGACATCGAAGAATCAATACAAAAAATAAGGGAAAAAATTAAAGAAGACAAACCTATCACGGATAAGATATCATCCAGGTTTCTGGCAATTAAAATGCTTGAAAAAGACACACATGTCAGAGGACTTCTGTCGCAGTATAAGAATTTTAATGACATCGAAAAGACAACTGTTAAGGAGATAGGCAGGATTGAATCTTTATTTGACGATACCAGTGAAACTATAATCACGAATGCAAAATACGGATTCATATCAGGTGCTTTAAGAGAAACTTTTAAAAATCCTTTCCGGGAAGAAAAAACAAATTCTGAAAAGATTGACTATTTCCTGACTAATAAATATTTAGGATTTCCAATCTTTGCTGCTATCCTGTTCATAATGTTCTATGCAACCTTTAGCCTGGGGTCTTATCCAATGAGGTGGATTGATAATGGAGTGGCATTAATTAACAACTCCATTTCCTCAATTATGCCGGAAGGGTCATTAAAAGACCTTATCACAGGCGGAATTATAAACGGGGCCGGCAGTGTGCTGGTGTTCCTGCCAAATATTCTGATCCTCTTTCTTTTTATCTCTATTCTCGAAGAGTCGGGATACATGGCCAGGGCAGCTTTCATAATGGATAAGATAATGCATCGTTTCGGCCTTCATGGCCGCTCATTTATACCTCTTATAATGGGTTTTGGATGTAATGTACCTGCTATACTGGCTACACGTACAATGCGCAACAGAAATGACAGGCTCCTCACAATGCTCATTATTCCATTTATGTCCTGCTCTGCCCGCCTGCCGGTCTATATTCTTATCATCTCAGCATTTTTTACAAATTCTCAGGCTTTGATACTTACAGGACTCTATGCTGCAGGTATTCTGTTTGCTTTTCTCACTGCACAAATATTAAATAAAACCTTATTCAGAAGAAAAGAAACACCCTTTGTCATGGAATTACCTCCTTACAGGATACCTACATTCAGGATTATTGTCTTTCACATGTGGGATAAAACCAGACATTACCTGAAAAAAATAGGAACAATAATACTAATTGGGGTCATTATTATCTGGGCACTTGGGTATTTTCCCAGAGACCCGGAAGATAAGTCCTTTATTAATAATAAGGAATATTTAACTGATAATTCTGCTGATACTAAAAATCATCTTAATGCAATGGAGGATGCAAGTAATATACAGGCTCTTCAACTGTCAAATTCATACCTCGGACGGATAGGTCGTTTTATTCAGCCTGTCATGGCCCCATTGGGATTTGACTGGAAAATGACAATAAGCCTGATTGCAGGACTGCCTGCAAAGGAGATAATAGTCAGTACGATGGGTGTACTATATCAGAGTGATGATAACGGGTCATCGGTTAACCTTCAGGAAAAACTCAATAATGAAATACATATGTCAGGAAAACATAAAGGTAAGAAAGTGTTTAATACCGGCGCTGCCCTGGCTTTTCTGATATTCATCCTTATCTATTTTCCCTGCATAGGGGTAATTGCAACAATCAATAATGAGGCAGGTTCCTGGAAATGGGGACTCTTTGTTATTGTATATACAACATCGCTGGCATGGATTTCAGCATTTCTAGTTTATAATATAACAAGTCTTTTTATTGGATCATGATACAGGATATTATCACATATATTATTATTGCTATAGCTGCGATCATTACAGTTAGTAAGATATTTGGCGGCTTACTGAGAAGAAACAATATTAGCATAGCAAAGGAAGATACAATAAACAGTCAGGTACCATTTGGTTCCGGTTGTTGGGAGTGCTCCTCCAAATGCGCATTGTATAAGGAGTGCAAGGATAGATTTTGATGATGCACCAGTAGTCCGTTCACTGAAGTGAACGGCAAAGGATAAGGCTATGAACATTTGGGCTGCACTGATAAAAATGTTATCCTTTGAATGGATTTGTTAACTGATATGAACGGTAAAGGATATCACCACGAGCTAATACTCTGCCTGGACCAGGTCATGAACTGATTGCCTGTTTCAATGTTAATCCGAACTACTTGCCTGCCTGGAACATGCTTTATCCTTTGCCGTCGGTTTTAACCGACGGATAAATAAGCTCTCTCCTACAGCCTCTTCATCTTTGCTATTGTCTCTGCAGGGTCCTCAGAACTAAAAATAAAACTGCCTGCCACCAATACATCAGTACCTGCTTCCAGCAACAATCTGCCGGTTTCATAATTAACACCCCCATCAACCTCGATAAGGCAACCGGGATTGTTCTGCTCAATGAGTTTTTTCAACTCTTTCACCTTTTTTATTGTATGAGGAATAAAATCCTGACCTCCAAAACCGGGATTCACAGACATCAACAGTACCATGTCTATTTCCGATATTATATTCTCCAGACAGGTAACAGGAGTATGAGGATTAAGGCATACGCTTGGTTTAATGCCCTGTTCTTTTATATAACTAATTGTCCGGTGCAGATGAGTGCATGTTTCATAGTGAACGGTTAGATAGGTTGCCCCGGCCCTGGCAAACTCTTCTATGTATTTATCCGGATCAATAATCATCAGATGGACATCCAGGGGCTTTGCGGCAACTCTCTTTACATGTTGTACGATAGACATCCCAAAAGAGATATTTGGTACAAACACACCATCCATTATGTCGCAGTGAATAAAATCGGCTTCACTCTCATTTATCATCTTTATGTCATTCCCAAGTTGATTAAAATCAGCCGATAAAATTGAAGGAGCTATATATGTCATAATAAAATCAAATTACTGCCCGAGATATGTCTTCAGCAGTCTGTTACAGTGTTTATTTTTTAGTTTTTTTATTGCTTTCTCTTTAATTTGCCGGACTCGTTCCCTGGTAAGGCCAAATTCATCACCAATCTCCTCAAGTGTATGGGGAGGATAATTGTTCAATCCGAAATAATATCGCAATATATCTGCCTCCCGTTGGCTAAGGGTAGAAAGAGACCGTTCTATTTCTTGTCTTAACGAACTACCGAGAAGATCATTATCAGGGCTTGGCGAATCTTCATTCAGCATCACATCATACATATTATTAAGCTCATCATCCCTCAAGGGGGCATCCATAGATATATGTATGTTAGAAAAATTCATTGCATCCTCGATCAGTTGAGGTTTAGACTCCATTAAATCAGCCAATTCTTCGAAGGTAGGTTCACGCTGATATTCCTGCTCAAGCTTATTAACTGCTTTATTGATCTTGTTTATTGAACCTATTTTATTCAAAGGAAGCCTTACTATCCTCGATTGTTCGGCAAGCGCCTGTAAAATTGATTGTCTGATCCACCATACAGCATACGATATAAACTTAAAACCACGGGTTTCATCAAAACGCTCCGCAGCCTTTATAAGCCCCAAATTACCCTCATTGATAAGATCAGGTAAACTCAATCCCTGGTTTTGGTATTGCTTTGCCACTGATACAACAAATCTCAAATTTGCCTTAATCAATATTTCCAGTGACCCCCTGTCTCCCCTTTTAATCTTTTTTGCAAGCTCAACCTCCTCTTCTGCAGACAACAATTCCACCTTGCCAATCTCGTGAAGATATTTATCCAGGGATAATGTATCACGATTAGTGACTTGCTTGGTAATTTTAAGTTGTCTCATAAAGTTGGTTTTACGATCAAAAAGCTCAAAAATATCCTGCGAAAAACAGCACTCATAATTCTCAGGCAAAAATAATACAGAATTTTAATAATCTATACGTATAAAATAATCTTTGGTTAAAAAAACAATAAAACAAATAAAAAGTTTAATGTTAGCTAAAATTATCAGGAATTAATAAGGAAATCCCTGAAATCTTCATAAACATTAGACAGCGGGACACTTTTCTTTTCTCCCTCCATAAATGCTTTCAGTCTTCCCGGAATATGTAAAAAATCATTACCTATGACCGCTTCAACCGTTTCAATGAACTTGGCAGGATGTGCTGTCTCAAGGAACACCCCAAACTGTCCTTCCTGAAGATGGTCTTCAACAGCCTGGTATCCACATGCCCCGTGAGGATCACACAAGTAACCGGTTTCTTTAAAAACTTTTTTAATAGTTGCCGTTATCTGGTCATCAGAATAATGATATCCTTTTATCACCTTAGATATCCTCTCATGGGAATGGCCATAAAGATCAAGTATCCGGGCAAAGTTACTGGGGTCGCCCACATCCATTGCATTAGCTAATGTTTCCACCGATTTACGCGGGGTGTACATACCTGTCTGCAAGTATTCATAAACCACATCATTAGCGTTGTTGGCAGAAAGAAACCTGGAAACAGGGAGCCCCATCTCACCTGCGATAAGCCCGGCAGTAAGGTTTCCAAAATTACCGCTGGGAACTGATACAACAAACTCCTTGTTACCAATCAGTCCTTTTCCCCTGAGCCTGGCATAAGCATTAAAATAGTAAAAGGCCTGCGGTAAAAACCTCGCCACATTTATTGAATTAGCAGAAGTAAGCTGCATCTTTGTAATAACATTAGTATCCAGGAAAGCTGTCTTAACAAGCTTCTGGCAGTCATCAAATGTCCCGTCTATCTCCAGGGCAGAAATATTATTACCTAAAGTTGTAAACTGACACTCCTGCACAGGTGTAACCTTGCCTTTGGGATACAAGACAAACACCCTGATACCCGGTACACCCAGAAAGCCGTTGGCAACAGCGCTTCCCGTATCTCCTGAAGTTGCTACAAGTACATTTACCTCTTCATCGTCTTCCCTCAAAAAGAAGTTAAGCAACCTTGCCATAAACCTTGCACCTACATCCTTAAAGGCAAGTGTAGGTCCATGGAATAATTCCAGTGAATATATGTATTCCCTGACCTGAACAACCGGACAATCAAACGGCAGGGTATCATATACTATCTCACGCAAATTTTCATAAGGTACATCTTCCGAAAAAAATTTACTTGCCACTTCAAAAGCTATTTCCCTGAAGCTTAATTTTTCAATATTATCAAAAAAGCTATTATCAAATTTATTGATTTTCTCCGGCATGAAAAGCCCTTTATCTGCTGCAAGCCCTTTTACCACTGCCTCCTTAAGTGTAACAAGGGGGGTCTGTCTGTTTGTACTGTAATACATCATATCCTTAAACCTAAAAACGTCCTGATAAACTCTCCATTATTCAAAATCCCGTAATATCCCTTTTTCGTACTGAACTCATCATATACCTCAACACCGTCAGGCTCCTCTCCTGGTTTATAAATTATAAACGGCACTGCCTCCCTTGTATGGGTCTTAATAGCACAGGGGGTCGGATGATCAGGCAAAATTGCTATTGCAACCTCTTCATCCATTTTCCGTGTTTCTTCAAATATATATTTAACAACCCTGTTGTCCAGGTATTCTATTGTCCTTGTCTTAAGTTCAACATCACCTTCATGGCCAGCCTCATCGCTTGCCTCGATGTGGAGATATACAAAATCGTTATTTTTCAATGCGTTAACAGTGGCTTCTGCCTTACCTTCGTAATTTGTATTATATAAACCTGTGGCCCCTTTAACATTTATCACCTCCATACCTGCATATACCCCAATACCCTGTATAAGATCGACAGCAGAAATAACTGCAGCTCTTTGAATACCATACATCTCTTTTAAGGTAGGCATTGCCGGTTTATAACCCGGTGACCAGGGCCAGATACTGTTCCCAGGATCTTTACCCACTTTCATTCTTCGAAGATTCACAGGATGTTCTTTAAGTATCTCCTGAGACTTAAATATCAACTCATTCAAACGGTTTGCAGTTTGTGAAGAACCATTAATTAACGGTTTAATAAGATAATCCCTGAAAGGCTCACCTGGTTTGTCATGCGGAGGTGTACACTCTATCTCTTTTCTGCCGTTTTTCATAACCAGCAGGTGACGGTATGACACTCCGGAATAAAATTTAATATCATCACTACCCAATTTATCATTAAGAAATTCAATAAGTTCAGCAGCTTCTTCACTTGATATATGTCCTGCAGAGTGGTTTTTTATTTTTTCATTTTCTATAGTCATGATATTACAACGTAAAGCCATGTCGGCAGGTGCCAGTGTAACACCCATACTAGCAGCCTCTAAAACTCCCCTTCCCTCATAAATTCGTTCCACATCATAGCCCAGGACAGCCAGATTTGCAATTTCACTGCCAGGGGCCATCGTATCCGGGACAGTGATCAGCCGGCCTGTTCTTCCCATCTTTGCCAACCTGTCAATGTTTGGTTTATGCGCTAACTGCAGGGGTGTCTTACCTCCATATTTCGGGAGTGGTTCATCAGCCATACCATCCCCTAAAATTATAATGTGTTTCATATATTAGCTACTTTAATAATATCTGCAAAAACACCCGCAGCTGTCACTGACGCTCCGGCACCATATCCTTTTATAAGCATAGGAAACTCATTGTACCTTTCTGTAGTATATATAACCAGATTATTACTGGCCTGCAGATCAAAAAAAGGATGTGAAGCATCCACTTCCTGCAATCCAATGACAGCCCTTCCATTCTCAAAGCTTGCAACAAAACGCCATTTCTTATTTTCAGCATCCAGCTTTTTTCTACCCTCTTCAAATTGATTGTCAAGCATAGGAATCTTCTTCCAGAATTCATCAAGTGAACCTTCAAAAAGATGTTCCGGAACGAACTTATCAATTGTAATATCATCCATTTCAAGCGGGTAACCTGCTTCCCGCGCAAGTATCAATATCTTTCTGGCAACATCAACACCGCTAAGGTCAACTCTCGGATCAGGCTCAGAATACCCAAGTTCCTTAGCCATCTTAATTGTTTTACTTAAAGGTATTTCAGACGAAATTGTATTGAAAATAAAGTTTAATGTTCCTGACAATACAGCTTCAATTTTCAATACCCTGTCGCCGGAGTTTACAAGGTCGTTCAAGGTATTTATTATTGGCAGGCCCGCACCTACATTAGTCTCAAATAAAAATTTCACTCCTTTACGCTTTGCTATCTGCTTCAATTCATAATAATTTTTATATGAAGATGATGCAGCAACTTTATTTGCAGTGACAATCGAGATATTTGAACTGAGGATATCCCTGTACTTCAGTGAAACCTCTTCCGAGGCAGTGCAGTCGACAAAAACAGAATTAAAAATATTCATTGCTTTCATTTCATCAACGAATCCCTTAAGTGTCGATTTAACGCCTGTTTCAGCTAGTTCACTTTTATACTCAGATAGACTGATACCATCTCTGCTGAACAACATCTTTTTAGTATTGGCCATGCCTGTAAGCTTTATCTTCAGGTGCTTTTCCTCCAGCAACTTATTTTGCTGTTTCAAAAGTTGTTCAAGCAGGTTTCCCCCAACTGATCCGGTACCCATCAGAAACACGTTCAATTCAACATTTTCGGACAGAAAAAATGATTCATGAACCACGTTTAATGTCTTCCGCAGTTCAGAACTTTTTACCACCCATGATATATTAAGTTCTGATGCTCCCTGTGCGATGGCGATAATATTAATACCATTCTTTCCGATAGTAGAGAAAAGTTTACCGGCAATGCCTGTGGTATGTTTCATATTTTCACCGACAATAGCTGCTATTGACAAGTCGCTTTCGATATTAATATTACTTACCCGTCCTGTCAGTATCTCTTTCTCAAATTCTTCCCTTATAGCCTTTTCGGCAATATCAACCACCTGATTGTCGATTGCTACACTTATAGAATTTTCTGATGAAGCCTGAGATATTAAAATAACATTTACGTTCACCCTGGCCAGTGTGGAAAACAGCCTCATGGAAATACCGGTAACGCCAACCATTCCCATACCCTGCATAGTAACAAGTACAATTCCTGAAATTGAAGAAATTCCTTTTATAGGCCTGTCTTTCCGGCTGTCAACCTTTCTGGTGATCATAGTCCCCTCCTTATCAGGAGAAAAGGCATTTTTAATTCTTATCGGTATATCCTTCTGATAAACAGGTAAAATAGTAGGTGGATATATTACCCTTGCACCAAAATGAGAAAGCTCCATAGCTTCTGAATATGTAAGCTTTGGAATTGTATATGCTTTACTTATGATTTTGGGATCTGCGGTCATAAATCCGTCAACATCGGTATATATCTCAAGCATCTTAACGTTCAACGCTGCAGCAATTATGGATGCTGTATAATCTGACCCCCCCCTTCCCAGGGTAGTGAACTCACCTCGTTTGTTCTTTGCAATATAACCGGGTACAACAGCAATGCCCCTGAACTTATGGAAAGTTTCCGTTATATTACGATTTGTAATTTCAAAATCGACAGAAGCCTTGCCAAAATGACTGTCGGTGAGAATTAAACCGGCAGCATCAACCCATTGAGCGCCTTCAATATAGTTTGCAATGATCCTGGAAGAGATACGCTCCCCTATTCCTGCTATGCGGTCAAGAGTTTTGCAAGTCAATTCACCAACCAGTTTTATACCTGTAAGTATCTGCTTCAGTTCATCCAGCAATTCATTTACTATCTCAAGAACAGGAAGATTCCCGTTGAAAAGCGATTTAATAACTTCCTGATGATATGTTTCAATTGAATTCAGCTCATCATTAAAGTTATCATCACCCTCTGATGCCATTTTTGCTGCCCTGCAAATTCTGTCTGTTATTCCATCCAGGGCTGAAATTACAACAATTACATCGTCACTCTGACGGATAATTATATCTTTTACACGTTTTATATTCTCAGCTGTTCCAACTGAAGAACCTCCAAATTTGATAACCTTCATCTTTTGAATATTGCTATTAGTCACTGGTTAAACGCCAAATCATATTCATATGTTCAGGCAGATATGTTCCAAATATACTGGTACTAAAATCCCCGGTTCATCCTGCGCCCGCCGGAAGGGGATAAAATGAAAATTCAATGCACATATAATTACATCACGCTGTTTCAGGTTTTGCAGAAATAGCCGACAATATTTTTGTTTCAAGTTCCCTGGCAAGTTCAGGATTATCAATAATAAGTGAACGGACGGTTTCGCGTCCCTGGCCCAGTTTGGTATCACCATAGCTGAACCATGATCCGCTTTTTTTAATAATATTAAAAGTTACAGCCAGGTCAATGATCTCTCCCGACTTTGATATTCCTTCACCATAAAGTATGTCAAATTCAGCTTTCCGGAACGGCGGGGCGACTTTGTTTTTTACTACTTTAACCCTTACATTGTTTCCCATTACCTCCTCACCGTCTTTTATCTGTCCTATTCTGCGAATATCAAGCCTGACAGACGCATAGAATTTAAGTGCATTTCCTCCTGTTGTAGTTTCGGGATTTCCGAACATGACCCCGATCTTTTCCCTGAGCTGGTTAATAAATATGCAACATGTTTTTGTTTTGCTAATATTTGCGGTCAGTTTACGCAATGCCTGCGACATAAGTCTTGCCTGCAGACCCATTCTGGAATCACCCATCTCGCCCTCCAGTTCAGCCTTGGGAGTAAGGGCGGCAACTGAATCGATAACAATAATGTCAATCGCACCCGAACGCACCAGGTTATCCACTATTTCCAACGCCTGCTCTCCGTTATCGGGTTGAGAAATAAGTAATTCCTCAATATCCACACCCAGCTTTTTTGCATAGTAAGGATCGAAAGCATGCTCCGCGTCGATAATTGCGGCAATACCTCCCGCTTTCTGGGCCTCTGCTATTGCGTGTATGGCCAGAGTCGTTTTACCGGACGACTCAGGGCCGTAAATTTCTACTACCCTGCCCTTGGGATAACCGCCAACACCAAGGGCTACATCAAGACCTATTGAGCCACTTGATATAGCCGGAACATCTTCAACAGCCTTGTCCCCCAAACGCATTATCGATCCTTTACCATAACTCTTTTCAATCTTGTCCATGGTAAGTTGCAGGGCTTTTAGCTTCTCTTTGTTAATTTGTGCTTTTTCTTCTTTTGTCATGTTTATAAGGTTAAATATTTAAGGTTTCCATTATCTGATTAGTATGGTCTTTTGTGTTTACCTTCGTAAATACCTCCTTTATAATACCCTGCTCATCAATTATAAAGGTTGTCCGGATGACCCCGAAATATTTTTTTCCATACATACTCTTCTCCGCCCAGACACCGTAATCTTGTAAAATTTTCTTTTCAGTGTCAGCTATCAGGTTGAACTTCAACCCATACTTCTTACTGAATTTAGTATGGGAAGCAGTACTGTCGGGGCTGATCCCAACTACTTCAAAGCCTTTGGCAATCCATGACTCATAATTGTCATTAAGGTTACATGCTTCGGCAGTGCATCCCGGGGTGTCGTCCTTAGGGTAAAAATACAGTATCAGCTTCTTTCCAATAAAATCATTTAAACTGATCTCCTTGCCATTCTGGTTGATTCCTCTAAAATCCGGTGCTTTGGTTCCTGCTTGTGGTAAATTCATATCTGTATAGTTTTTTTCTGATATTACAAATATACATTATTAAATATTAAATTTGATTTATCCTGATAATTGATTAGAAGGTATTATTACTCATTTAATCATTAACTAAATTTCCCGGACTGAACAGTAGTAATACACTAATAAAATAACTTAACCGGCTAAAAAATTTCAATAAAAACAACCGATAAAGCAAACTTCGGAACATTAATTGTAAAGCTTTGCACAATTTTTGTAATTTTACGATATTATAACATTAAGAGAAAAAAATGTCAGACAAAAAAAATACAATATTAACATCGATATTAGTTTGCTTATGTCTGGTAAATATAACTCTCTTTTCTACAGGCCAGGACATTTCGGCTGTTAAAGGATTAAGACTATTTGATGAGGGTAATTATGCGGAGGCAGAATTTATTTTTCGGAAACTGCTTGATGAGGAACCTGATAACACCATGTTAAACTATTACTATGGTGCATGCCGGACTGAAAACGGCAATTTCTCACAAAACGACCTTAATTTTCTTTTAAAAGCAGGAAAAACAGTTACACCACACCGCATTAATTATTACCTTGGATTACAATACCATGCACTCAATAACTGGGAACAGGCTATTAAGTTATATAATCTTTTCCGCATCAGTGTACCTGAAAATGAGCAAAAAGAGTTAAACCTCAATGAAAAAATTCAACAATGTTATGATAAGGTTAATCCTTTCTTATCATCTGCAGACAGTCAGGCTGTGACGGAGCCCATTGTTTCCCGTGAAGTACCGGAACAGGAACAAACTGTCCGGGCAATTGAGTCCGAAACAACAGAAACATATATTTCACCTGACCGCGACAACAGACCAGAAGAAATCACGGAGGCGGTTATGCCTGTAGAAGAATCCTCACCGGAAAAGGAAGAAATAAAAGCCCCGTCAAGTGAAAAAACCCTGTTAAGGGATCAAAAGTCTGACCATTCACGCCGGGTACTTCCTGATCTGCCCGGTGTCAAAACAACGCTTAGCCTTCCTGAAGGTGAATTCATTGAATTCCAGATCAATAATTCTATAACTTACCTGCATACATCCCACTTTAGGACTGACGAAGGAAAAGAACTTTTTAAGAAAGCCCTCTCGATGCAAAAGCAGCTTGACAAAAAAATGCAGCAGACTGATCTGTTACGGAAAGAGTACCTTAATTCTGCTGATGAGAATATAAAATCATCACTGGGAAAAGAGATACTTGCCCTGGAAAATGAAACGTATTCTTTAAGGGAAGAGATGCCGCGTCTGTTTTCCGAATGCCGCAATTTTGAAAATGAATATTGGCAAAGAGCAGATAAAACAGAAATAAACAATCTGTTAATCGAACTGGATAAGATTAAATCCCTCAAAAACGGGCAATCTACAGGACAAAAGATTGCAGATCAAAAGGAAGAACCTGTAATAATAATAGAGACTGACGAACTTTTCGCAATACCCGATATGGGGAAAAAAGCAAATCAACCACCCGAGCTGGTCTATAAAATACAGCTGGGAGCATACAGTAAAGGCATTCCTGCCTATAAAAAAAGGCTCTTTGATAAACTTTCGGTAATCAGGAAAATAGACAATTATACAGATGAAGAGGGGGTAGTGGTTTATACAACCGGTAACCTCACCAACATGGAAGATGCAGAAAAGATGAAAAATCAGGTTCGGCAGGAGGGAATAAAAGATGCAACCATTGTACCATATTTTCAGGGAAAAAGAATAACTTTGGAACAAGCTGAAGAAATAGAATCAGGCAATGACAAATAAGCAACCCAGAAATAAAGAAAAGAGTGGCCGGGGAAAAATTCCGGAGGAGAATTATTTACTTGTCCTGCATAACGATGACATTAACAGTTTTGATTATGTAATAAATGCCTTGATAGAAGTTTGTGCACATGCTTTTGAGCAGGCAGTTCAGTGTACATTAATTGCACATTATAAGGGAAGTTGTGATGTACGAAAAGGTAATCTTAAAATACTTGAAAAAATGAAATGTACCTTAACATCCAAAGGCCTGACAGTAACAATAAATTCAAAACCATGACTTTACTGGCCATTATTCTTCTTATCATTTTGGGATTATTGCTATTATTAATCGAATTTGCAGTTATCCCCGGAGTCACAATTGCAGGTATCGGCGGATTTGCCCTTCTGGTCACTAGCGTCTGGATGGCATTTTCCGAATATGGCACTGTTCCCGGCATTATTACGCTCTTATTTGTGTTAATTGCTGCCCCCTTACTTATCTTTCGCTTTTTTAAATCAAAGACAGGCAAGGTTATGGTACTGGATACTATGGTTGATGGTAAGATCGAAAATATTAACAGTGAAAAGATCAGACCGGGCGATACAGGAATTACCCTTGGCAGGCTTGCCCCTTCCGGAAAGGTAAAGGTTAATGGTGAAATAGTGGAAGCACAGTCGACCGGGGCATATATAAACCAAAATACAGAAATAAAAGTTATTAAAATATTATCTAATAAAATAATTGTAGAACCTGTAAATATTAAAAAAAATGACTGAATCATTCGGTGCTTGGGGAATGGTAATAGCAGTAATAGTATTACTCTTTATCATTCTTTATTTCATTCCAATAGGGCTATGGTTTTCAGCCCTGGTTTCGGGAGTAAGGATTTCGCTTTTACAGCTTTTCCTTATGAGATTTCGAAAAGTTCCACCCGGAGTTATTGTGCGGGCCATGATCGAGGGGATCAAGGCGGGTCTTGACTTGAACCGTAACGACCTGGAGGCTCATTATCTTGCAGGCGGACACGTTCCCAATGTTGTGCACGCCCTGGTATCGGCATCAAAGGCAAATATCGACTTGTCTTTTAAGGTGGCCACTGCAATAGACCTGGCAGGAAGAGATGTATTTGAGGCTGTACAGATGTCGGTTAACCCGAAAGTGATTAACACACCTCCTGTAACTGCCGTATCCAAAGACGGAATACAGCTAATTGCAAAAGCAAGGGTCACTGTTCGTGCAAATATAAAACAGCTGGTGGGAGGAGCCGGTGAAGATACCGTGCTCGCCCGTGTCGGCGAAGGTATTGTCTCTTCAATAGGATCATCACACTCACATAAAAGTGTTCTGGAAAATCCTGATTTCATTTCACGGGTAGTGCTTGAAAAAGGCCTCGATGCAGGCACAGCTTTTGAAATTCTGTCTATTGATATCGCAGATATTGATATAGGCAAAAATATAGGAGCAGGATTGCAAATGGATCAGGCTGAAGCTGATAAAAATATTGCACAGGCACGTGCTGAAGAGAGAAGGGCTATGGCTATCGCCCTTGAACAGGAGATGAGGGCAAAAGCACAGGAAGCACGGGCTAAAGTTATTGAAGCTGAAGTTAAAATTCCTCTGGCTATTGCTGAAGCTTTCAGAAATGGAAACCTCGGTGTAATGGATTATATGAAATATAAAAATATTATAGCCGATACTTCTATGAGAGAGTCTATTGCAGGACAGGAAAAGGAAAGTGAAATAAATGAATAGCAATATAAAACTCCTTAATTAATGAATTTTTTCTTTAAATTGTTAATAAATGTTTAACAGACAAAAATTTTTCAATTTTTTGATAAAAATCTACTAAAAGGTACTTATATTTGTATCATAGTTTTAGTTCATAGGTTTAGGTTTGATTAGTTTTATTGGTTTAGTTAGATG
>CAZJGI010000050.1:19509-23311 GCA_964545315.1 uncultured Prolixibacteraceae bacterium | reverse complement strand
TGTTATAGCTCAGGTGGAGAAGGTTAGCCCAGATCAGGTCATTAGCTGCAGGTTTATGCTGTGCAAGCAGAGCTGAAGGCATACTTGCTGCAATACCTGCTGCAGTCATTTGTTTAATAAATTTTCTGCGATTTGTCATATTAGAAAAACTTTAGTTTGTAAGTAAAAAAGTAATTTTATTATTATAAAAAAGTCTGTTCCCACATTTTATTGATGTGCTTAACGGTCTCACTGACAAGCTTATATCCTCCTTCATGACCGACAAGGTATTTGTCAGCACTATAGCCCCCTCCTTTTTCTGCTCTTTCAGTGGGTAGATAACCACTGTGGTGACATGACAGCTGAACGAGAAAGGTAAGGATTGCTTTACTTTGAGCCTTGATTAAAATCCCGTAATCGATAAATAATTCAAACGGATTAGTTGCGATTGCAATATCCCCCAGCCGCAGCACGTGTAACTCTGCAGGATTAACATGGTCTACTATATAGAAAGGATTTGCAGGAGGGTCTTTTACCGGAATTTGGACATTTACCACCTGGTGATTAAATATTGTATTATATTGAATATCATCCTTCACCCAGGGCATAACTTCATCAACAGCATTTGCCAATCGGCTACCCAGTTCCTGTTTGAAGGTTAATCCTTTTCTCTTTAGCATCTCAGTTTCAGCTCTCCTGTATGTATATTCATGTGCAACGGGGGTTATATCGCCTGCTGCCCCCACTTGAATAAATACAAATACATCTTTGCCATATTTATCCCTGATTTTCTCTCTGACATCATGATAAAAGTCTGGTGATACCTTTTTCCCGGTTCCACCTGCCTGTGCTGTTGCAACAGTATTGATAAGAATTCCGGTTAATTTTTTGTTTTTATCCCAGAAAAACAAAAACTGTACTCTGTCATCGTGGGTGCCTTCGTAGTGAGCGAAACCGGGATCATTGACTCCATACATTCTCGAAGACCCGTCATATTGCACAGTCCTTCGGTTATGTCCCAGCACTGCATTTCCAAGTCCCCATGAGAATCCGCCCTCTTTTTTATTCCCCCATGCTTTTATAACTGCCTGCGATATTTGTTGAATCATGAATTCTTCATATTCTGAAGGTTTCATTACTCCTTCATCTTTACTGACATCATACATTCCGTTAAATTCTCCGTCAATTACACCAGGGCCTGCATGTGTGTGAATAGCATTCAGGAATAATTTAGAAGAGTCGAAATCTGATAGTTTTGTTTCAATTATTCTTTGCAATTTTTGCTGTGTCTGTCTTCTTATGAAGAGCAGGTCGCAGGAAACCATAACAGCTTGTTCTTTTGTGCCGTTTTCATTTTTTGTCTCCAAAGCCAATACAACAGCATTCAAAGGATCCATTACTGATTCTGAAATTGTTTTACCCATATTGCCTGTCAGTGCGACAGGTTTTTGTGGGGTAATATCAGCAACGGCCCAACCGACAAAAAGGGAACCGCTATTTGATGCTTCATTTACCCCTGCGGGTTGACTTATGCTATTAGCTACCGCTGCAGAAGGTATAGTGCCAGCAATGGCGGCAGCGGTTAGTTGTTTTATAAAATTTCTTCTGTCAGACATTTTTATAATATTTTAATTATCCCGGTTCGGAATATATACTCATTCATTTTAAGGAAGCAAGCATTGCTAATAATTTCTTCATCAGTATTGTTGAAGCATCTTTTTCAACACGGCTTGTACTAAGCCATGTCTCATATCCTCCAAGATCATGTTGCTCAGGTGTTGGCAGATATCCATGATATCCGTTAGCTAATTCTATTGTAAATGTTGTTTTAAACGGACTTTTTTCCTTGATTTCCATTCCAGTGTCTGTGAATGTTTCAAAAGGTGAAGTTGCTATCCCCAAATCTCCAATCCTGAAAGCTTGCAGGATAACATCTATTTGATCAGGCCAGTCAACCATATACAAAATTCTTTCTGCATATATTTTTTCATGGGGATGCACCAGTTTTACCGATACAGGTTGTTTAAGAACTGTTTGTGCTTTCTCAATCATTTTAGAATCCGGTTTACGTACGGTGAGGGTAAGCTTTTCGCTTGCTGCAGCCAGTGGTACCCAGTCGTGGAACTTAATTTTATTATGTACCCTGAATACTTCTCTGGCAATATCATCGGCAACGATACGCATTTTTTCATAAGGAGGATGTTTTTCAGGTTTTCCACCGTAATTAATATTATTTACATTACCTGAAGTGCCGTTAGACATAATACCCACAAATGGTGGGACTTGTCTGTCAGCCTTTAATAATTCCTGAATACGGTCGGCAAAAACAGCAAAATAATCTGCAGAGATATGACCTTTTGGTACCCCGCCAACATAGTGAAGGGAATAATTAGCCAGTAATGCAATTGGTTTTCCTTCTTTTGATTGTACTGAAATAAATGAAACTTCAGGGTCAGGTATACCTGCCGGTTTTAACATATTAGGATTTCCTATCCCGGGGTTCATTTTTACCTTATCCTGCCCTCCAAAAGGATCAGGTACATTAGCACCTGGTTTCATATGCCAGCGACGCACAAAAACATGTTCCGGCACGTTACCAACCCCCCAGCCAATGCATGCGGGTTCGAGGTTATTAACTGCAATACGGACTACATCTCCAAATCTGCGAATAACGAAACTTTGATATTCATCAAATGGTTCACCGTAGTGCCATTGTCTGCGTTTAATGCCTTCACCCATTACACTTGTTGCAGAATGAGTGTGTATTGCTGAAATAATAACATTGGCTGATGGGATTCCTGTTTCATTCTCAATTATTCTTTTTGCTTCCTCAACCACATCCTGGTCTATACCGAGAAGATCAGCAACAATAAAAACAAGCTTTGTTGACCCATCATCCAAAACCAGGCATCTGGCATGAAGTTCATCATGGATATGGGTTGCCTCAGGAGTACCCCAGCCTCCTATTATGCCCCCACCTAATGAAGGTGTAATATTGCTTGTTGCAGCTCCTGCCATGAATACCTTCTTTTGTTCAACGGAAGGCGCCGGATTGGAAGAGTTGCGGGCAAATACGGAATCTGTTATTAATATTAACAATAGTATTACCGGAGGTAAAATAGAATGAAATGAGAATTTTGTATTATTCATTGATTGAGATATTTATATTTTATATAATTGATACCTTATGATATTTTATCATTAAATATCTGAATTGTAAAATTATAATTTTTATGTGCATACACATAATTATCATCTGACTAAAGATAATACTAATCTTTGGATTAATGATACTTTTCTTCAGAATTGAGCTGAAATAATGAGTGGTTTCTAATATAATTATGTATATTCATACCATTAATTTTATGAAATTATGAAGGTATCAGAAATAAGATTATTCAAAGAACCTAATAAGTCATTTATTGTATATCACGAAAAAAAGCCATTCTCACCCTGGCACCGGCACCCTGAATATGAATTTGTACTTATAAGGAAGGGAAGGGGGAAGAGGATGGTCGGAGATCATATAGACCGGTTTGAGGATAATGATCTTGTATTCATAGGATCGGATACGCCTCATGAATGGAGGTGTGATAAGGACTATTTCGATTGTGACCATTCATTCACCGGTGAAGGGATTGTTATTCAGTTTACCTACAATTTTCTAGGGGATAATTTTTTTGAAGTCCGTGAGAATAAGCCTCTTAAAGATTTTTTGTTACGATCATCAAGAGGATTCGAAGTATACGGAGGTTGTAAAAAGCAAATAATACCGATGATCAACCGGATGTTAAAAATGAATGATACCGATCAATTGTATACT
>CAZJGI010000050.1:0-19409 GCA_964545315.1 uncultured Prolixibacteraceae bacterium | reverse complement strand
AATCTTTCCAATTTTAACAGGCAGTTTAAAAGGATAAAGGGACAGACTCCTAAAGAATTTCAGGAGCTAAATGCGACAAGGATGGTATAGGGGTTTGAGTATATAAGTGAAATGTTTCACGCTACGGGCGCAACGTAAAGATTTTCGCGCAACGCCCGCCAAGAAATATTTTTCACGCTACGGACGCAACGTAAAGAAGTTTTCTTTTTTGCGGGAAAATATTTTCTTATTAAGATGGTTACTTCATACTTGCAAATTGGCTCAATATGGCGGAGACTATTTTTCCAGAGGCTTCCTTTTCAACTTTATTTGTACTGAGCCATGTTTCATATCCTCCCATTTCATGTTGTTCCTTTGTAGGTAAATACCCGTAACAGCCATTTGCCAGTTCAATTACAAAAGTTGCTTGGAATGGGCTGTTTGCTTTGATTTCCATTCCGGTTTCTGCGAATGTTTCAAAAGGAATTGCAGCCACACCCAGATCACCAATTCTGAATGTTTGCACCACAATGTCGACCTGGTCAGGCCAGTTAAGCAATGAAAGAGCTCTTTCTGCATAAGGTTTTTCAAGTGGGTGAATCGGTTTTACGGTATCAGGTCGTTTTAAAACATCTTCTGAACGTTTTTTAAGCTCATTGTCAGGTTTTCTTACATTCAGAGTCATATTTTCTGCAGTTGCTTTAAGTAGAACCCAGTCATGAAATTCTATTTTGTTATGGACTCTGAATACTTCTCTGGCGACATCTTCAGCCACTATTCTCATTTTTGCATAGGGTGGATTATTTTCACGAGGGCCTGCAAAGTTAATATTATTGACATCCCCTGACGTTCCGTTTGACATAATTCCAACGAAGGGAGGGTCTTGCCTGTCTGCTTTTAGTAATTCCTGAATACGGTCGGCAAACACTGCAAAGTAATCTGCTGAAATATGTCCTTTAGGCACACCACCAACATAATGGAGGCCATAATTTGCCAATAGGGCAATGGGCTTTCCTGAAGTTGACTTTACTGAAATGAAAGAAACCTGTGTATCAGGTTTACCTGCAGGTTCAAGGAGATCAGGGTTGCCAATTCCCGGATTCATTACTACTTGATCGGGTTCTCCATAAGGGCTGACTACTGGTGTGCCCGGTTTCATTTTCCAACGACGGACAAAAACATGTTCGGGAACATTTCCTGCTCCCCATCCTATTACTGCAGGTTCAAGATTATTAATTGCTATCCTGGCTGCATCTCCAAATCTTCTTATAATGAGTTTTTGATAATCATCAAACTGTCCATTAGCACTCCAGTTTTTTCTTTTATCACCTTCCCCCTGTGCACTTGTTGCAGAGTGGGTATGGATAGCTGAAACCAGAATATTACTCGTCGGTATCCCTGTTTCTTCTGTTATTATCTTTTTTGCTTCATCAATAAGGTCTCTGTTAAGTCCGATTATATCAGCAATGATAAACACCAGTTTTGTGGAACCATCATCCAACACCAGGCAACGGGCATGTAATTCATCGTGGATATAAGTTGCAGGAGGAGGTGTACCAAAGTTGCCAACAATGCCTCCACCAAGATGTGGGGTAATATTGCTCGTCGCGGCCCCGGCCTTAAAAATTTTTTCCTCGTTGGTAGCTCCTTCTGAATACAAGTGTTTTGCATTAACAGCCTGAATATTTACAAGGAGGAAAAATAACAAGGAAATTCTCAAAATTATTTTTACATTTTTCATTATAATACAAATTTTTAGAGATTTATAATGTTAATATGGAAGTATATATTTTTTAATAAACTTTCACCAACTCCAATCCTGACAGATGATATTTAAATTGTATAGGGTTGAATAGTCCTGAGCAAGGACAAATATAGTTTTTATTTTTTTTCGTCATCAGGCATTCATCTTTTTTTGTTTTAAACAATATAACAATCACTCCCTGTAAAGGGTTCAGGGCATAGGTAGATATTTTTTAAACGGAAAATATTACAGGCCGGATGCAGCTAACTCTTTCAATCTTTTTATTCTTTCTGCTGTTGGAGGATGCGTAGAGAATAGTTTTGTAAACGATTTTCCGGAGAATGGATAGACTATGAACATATGTGATGTAGCCTGATTTCCCCTCATAGGAATCTGTTTGCTCTGGTTTTCCAGTTTTGCAAGGGCGTTACTCAGGAAGAGTGGGTTCCCGCTTACTTTAGCGCCAAAATGATCTGCTTTAAACTCTCTGGTTCTGGAAATAGCCATTCTAATAAGGGAAGCAGCAATTGGGGCCAGGATCATAGCTAACAAAACAAATATTACATTACTCCCCTGGTTATTGCTTCTTCTGTCTGCAATTCCAAACCTGGCAGCATATCCCAGGTAAGAGATTGCACCTGCCAGGGTAGCTGCAATAGTTCCTATGAGAATGTCCCTGTTTGCAATATGTCCGAGTTCATGAGCAAGTACTCCTGAAAGTTCATTATCATTCATACTATTTACCAAACCTCTTGTTACTACTACAGCGGCATGTTCGGGATTTCTGCCTGTTGCAAAAGCATTAGGCTGATCCTGGTTAATGATATACGCTCCGGGGGTAGGCAACCCTGCTTTTGAAGCAAGGTCTTTTACCATCAATGCCACTTTATGGTTTTCAGGAAGTGGTTCTGCCCTGTAGGCTTTTAAAACCATTTTGTCACTGAAATAGTAGCTTATGAAGTTCATAGCACCCGCCAGCAGCAGGGCAATAAGCATTCCGCTCTGGCCTCCGATGGCGCCTCCTATAAAGATGAACAAAAAGGTCAAGATGGCCATGAGGCCAAATGTCCTGAAACGGTTCATACCAAATTTTATTTTTAAGAGAGGGGAGGGATGACCAACACCTGACCGGGATAAATTTTATCCGGATGCTTTAACATTGGTGTATTAGCTTCAAAAATTACAGGGTATTTATTTGCATTGCCATATACCTGCTTAGCAATTTTTGAAAGGGTATCCCCCGGAACAACTGTATAAAATTGTTTCTCCGGTTCAACAGGTTTTTCCTCCTTAGCTTCTGCTATTAATTCAGTTACCAAAAGTTTATCCTCTACATTTGAAATCCCTTCCACATTACCGGCACTTACTATAATTCGATTTTTGTTAGCCAATGTATCTACCGTTCCCTCCAGTATGACTGTTTCATCATCAACAGAAACCCTTAATCCTGAAGTATTAAATCCATAGCTTTTGATATGATTTAATATTAAATCTGCTTTTTCCTGTTCTTTTTCAGCTTCTGTTTTACCAAAAAGTTTTGAACCTGCATTTTTTAAAAAAGATATTAATCCCATAATTGTTGTTTTGCATTAATAATATCACTCAACTACTTCAAAAGTAATTTTACATGTAACCCTGAATTCTGTTACCTTGTTATTTTTTACAACTGCACTTTGGTCCTGAACATATACAGAACGAATTTCTTTAACTGTTTTACCTGCAGATTTGACTGCATTTTTAACTGCATCTTCCCAACTTTCACTTGAAGATGACATAACTTCAATCACTTTTAAAACTGACATGATATAAAATTTTTATAAATTAATATGTAAATATAAGAATATATTAGTTACCAATAAATATGCGGGTCAATTTCAATATATATATTGAGGATTTAAATGATTTTAATCATGGATTTGTTTAGTGCCGATTAAAATGAGTTTTCATATTTGAAAAACAAATTAACCTTTTCCTAAAGCCCAATCGGGAAACGATTGAACATCAATTCCGAATACAACAGTACCCCATATATACATAAATAGTGTTGCCAGAATAATACCTGCGATATTCAGGAGAAAACCGGCTCTCATCATTTCTTTTATTTTTATTCGGTTAGACCCGAATACAATTGCATTGGGAGGAGTTGCCACAGGCAGCATAAATGCAAGGGAAGCTGTAAGGGTTGCCGGCACCATTAAAAGCAAAGGATTAACTTTAATAGTAACTGCCAGTCCTGCCAATATTGGAAGTATCATTTCAGTAGTGGCTACATTCGATGTAAGCTGGGTAAGAATTGATATCATCGTTACAATCGCAAGTACAAGTATAACAGGATTAATCCCGGATAATCCTGCCAATTGTTCCCCAAACCAGACTGACAATCCTGAATCGACAAATCCCTGTGCAAGCGCGAATCCCCCTCCAAACAACAATACAATTCCCCATGGAATTTTATTGGCTGTTTCCCAGTTCATTAAACGTTCTCCCCTTTCAGTCTTTGATGGTATAACAAACAATATCAGGGCTATAAAGATGGCTACTGTTCCATCGTTTATATATGAAGGAGTATTTAACAGTTCAGCCCATCCCGGAATATTTACTGATTGTATATGGAATCCTTCTCTGAAAATCCACAAAAATGCGAGTAGCACAAATAAGAATAAAACTATTTTTTCTTCCGGTTTGGGTTTTCCCAGTAAGGCATATTCCTTTTTGAAACTATTGAGATTAAGATTTTTCCAATCATTATCAGGGCGAAACATAAAATAGAGTATTGTCCATGCAGCTAAAAACATCAGCAAAGTAACAGGGACTGCAAACAGGAACCAGTCGGCAAAGGAAATTTCAGGCATATCCGGGAATATGATTGCAGCGATACGTGCGAATGAGAGATTTGGCGGTGTTCCTACAAGTGTGGCAATGCCCCCTATTGATGCTGCATAGGCTATTGACAGCAATAATCCCGTAAAATAGTGATGGGAACTTTGTTCCCCCAGGTCTTCTTCAAGTTTTATTATCATTGATAATGCGATAGGGAGCATCATCATTGTTGTTGCAGTATTTGACATCCACATTGACAGAAATGCAGTAGCCAGCATAAATCCCATTAATATCCTGCCGGGGCTGATTCCAAATAACAGTAATATTTTAAGAGCAATTCGTCTGTGCAGATTCCACCTCTCCATAGCAAAAGCCATCAGAAACCCACCTATAAAGAGAAAGATCATGTGATTCATGTATATGGATGATACTGCCTTTCCATCGACAATCCCGAAAAGGGGGAAAAGAGCAACAGGTAAAAGAGCGGTTGCTGCCAGAGGCAATGCTTCCGTGATCCACCATACAGCCATTAACAGTGCTATCGCAAAAGTATAAGTCACCTTTTTATTTTCAGGATCAAGATCAAAAAATAAAATAATGGTCAAACTGACTAATGGCCCTATAATTAATGCAGCATTCTGGAAATTTAATCTTTTTTTTCTTATTGGTTTTGACATAAAGAGCAAGTAAAAGTTTTATAAATCCCAAATATATTATACAGATAGATTTTTTGTACTTTATTTAATGAAATTTATTATCTATTTTTGATAATATTTTTAAAAATAACTCTTCAAATATAAAAATAAAATGGAACAACCAATTTTTTCTGCAATGCCATGGCTCCTGCCTTTAATTTTGGTACTGGTTATCTGGGACAGTGTTTGGAAATTAATTGCACTATGGAGAGCAGCCAGAAATAATCATTTGGTATGGTTTATTTGTATTGTAATTTTTAATACAATAGGTATTCTGCCAATAATTTATATTTTACTTAATCGTAAGAAATCATAGTAAAAAAGCAGAAGAAAATAATCCCCCTTTTATATTCAGTATTTTGAAGAAAATTTTTATTGTAATTTTTTGGGTATATTTGCGAAATAGTTTTTTGTTATGGAAAAGATTATTATTAACAGGCTTGACTATGCACGAATAAAGAAATGCATACATGATGCTTTACAATTTCAGTCGATAAGTAAAAAAGATGCTGAAGTTTTATTAAATGAGTTGGAAACGGCAGAAATTTTGCCGCCGGAAGCTATTCCATCCAATGTAATTACAATGAATTCAATTGTAAGGATCAGTTTTTTAAATAGTAATAAGCAGATTCAGTTTCAAATTGTTTATCCGGATCAGGCAAATCTGAAAGAGAACAAGATATCAATTTTTTCGCCGATCGCCACTGCACTTATAGGGTATAAAGTTGGAGAGGAGATAGAGTGGATAGTTCCTGCCGGACTTACAAAGATGCGAATTGACGAAATAATTTATCAACCCGAAGCTGCCGGGGATTACAGTCTGTAATTACCCGGGAAAGGTCTGAATATTTATGAAGCAAAAAATAATTCATTTAGAAAATATCACCAAAAATTATAAAATAGGTACACAGGTAGTCAGAGCATTGCGCTCAGTTTCTCTCGATATATATAAAGGTGAATATGTAGCTATTATGGGGGCTTCAGGCTCCGGTAAGTCAACACTGATGAATATTATAGGGTGTCTTGACACGCCAACTGATGGGACATATATTTTAAACAATCAAAACGTTAGCCATTTGTCAGACTATCAGCTTGCCAGGATAAGGAATGCTGAAATAGGATTTGTTTTTCAGGTATTTAATTTACTGCAAAGAAGTACTGCCCTGGAGAATGTTATGCTCCCCCTGGTATATGCAGGTATTGCAAAAGATGTCCGGAAAAAGCGGGCTACTGATATTCTTACTAATGTGGGGCTAAACGACAGGATGAGTCACAAGCCTAATGAACTTTCCGGAGGGCAGAGGCAGCGTGTGGCAATAGCAAGAGCCCTAGTCAACAATCCCTCCTTATTACTGGCAGATGAACCTACAGGCAACCTTGATTCAGTGATCTCCGAAGAGATAATGAAGCTATTTGCTGATATTCACAAAATGGGTAATACTCTTATTATGGTGACTCATGAAGAAGATATAGCTAAACATGCTTATCGGATAGTCAGGTTGAAAGATGGAAATATAGAATCAGATACACTCAATCCTAACCCTGTGTACTGACTATTTCTTCTTCGAAGTGTTCCGGCTCTGCCATTAATACTTTATCTTTTATTTCAAGGCCTGATTTTATTATGACCTCTTTTTCATTTTCCGGTCCGGGAACCACTGCTTGTTTGTATACTTTACCTGCTTTTCTTATATAGACATAATATGATGAGTTATCTGAAAAAAGACACTCTCTCGGAACAGAGATCACATCGGGAATTTTTTCAATTATGATATTATTATTTGATGTCATTGCAGGTTTCAGCTCACTGTCTTTATCGATCAGCTCAATTAAGACGTTAAACACTTTTGATTCGAATCCGGGCAATTCCTGGCCTATATTTGCAATTTTATATATTATGCCGTTGTATATTTTCCCAGGTAGTGCATCTACAGAAATTTTAACGCTGTCTCCAAGATTTATCTTAGTGATATGTATCTCTTCCACATAAGTTTCAGATATTAAGAGTGATAGATCGGGCAGGGTAGCTATTGTGGGGTGCCAGGGACTTATATTATCTCCAATTCTCATTTTTCTGCCTCCCCAAAGTCTTCCATAAATAACCATTCCTTTCTCTGGTGCCAGTATCTCCGCTGCAATAACGGCTTTTTTTAACAAAGAATCACGTAAGAGATGCCAGTTATAGTGGTCTTCAATTCTTTGTGTTCTAATCCTTAGATGCATTTTCCTTAATTCATAATCCCGCATTTTTTTATCCATTTGGCGAAGGGTTTTATTATAGGCAACATTAACTTTTCTCTGGTAGGCGGGTGACTCATATTTTGCCTGTTCCTTTTCCAATTCCCTATATTGAAGGTCAAATTTAAATTCTGCTATCTCTTCTCTTAACTGTTTTAGTTGTATTGCAGAATCAATTTTTGTATCATTAAGTTCAATACGATGCCTTTCAATATCGTCATTATTAGACTGAATTTGCTGTGTTATATTTTCAATGTCAAGTGTTGCCACCCAATCACCTTTTTCAACTATGGTGCCCTCCTGGATCAGGTCTTTTATTTTGAATTCATTAATTCTCAGGTCGCGGTTTTTCAGGTCTTCAGGCAGAGCAATAACCAGGGAGTTTTTACCATGTATTTCTCCTTTGACAGTAACAACTGATTCAAATGTCGTCTTTTCAACAGTATATGCTTTAATGCCGGTAAGAGTTTTTCCTCCAAGCACAGCTATAACAACAACAACAACTGATGCAGCAATAATTCCAATTAGACTTTTCTTTTTTAATGACATGAATTAATTAATAAGTGTTTACCAGTCTGTTAAAATCTTCTGATAATGAAATCTTCCTTTCAAAATCATAGAGGGTTAACTGCCGTATTGTGAAATAGTAATTCCAAAATGATCTTAATGCATTAATATAAGCACGTCTTGCAGTTTCCTGGTCATTACGTGCAAGGTTTAATTTTGTAACATCTACTTTACCAATAAGGAATCTTTGTTGAGTAACATCATAGCCTAATTGCGCAATCGTATCAGCTTTTGCCCTGCTCAGAACCTGATCTGCCTGTAGATTAAATTCCATAACATTCATAATAATGTTTTGTTCAAAGTCAATTTTTTCCTGATTGATGCTTATACGTACCACTTCCCTGTTAGATTCTGCCATTTCCAGTCTTCCTTTTCTTCTCCCCCAATCGAGGATAGGAATATTCACTCCAACGCGGAGTCTTTGTCTGTCGAGGGGATTTTTATACACCATTCCTAATTCTTCGGCATTTTGGTTCAGTCCATAAAGAGCATATAAATCTCCATTTATACCGGATTGCGACTTGGCCTGTTTTACCTTGCGGTCTTCTTCGATCAATCTTTGCTGCTGGTTTATCATTTCCGGGTTATTTTGAAAAGCTGAGGCAATAGCTTCGTCTGCTTTTATCTGCATATCAGGCAATTCATTTGGGACAATGCATTCTATTCTTGTGTTTTTATCATAACCCAGAAATGAATTAAGTTGCGCACGGGCTCTTTCCAACCCAAGCTTAGCACGGGTAAGAGCGAGTTGTGCATTCATAAAACCCAGTTCAAGGTTCAATAGTTCATCCTGAGTTACTGTACCCACCTGAAATCTTCCGGTGCCAATTTTGTATAATGTGTCAGCATTAGCAAGATTTGTTGTAGCAATATTGACCTCAATCTGAGCATCCACCAAATCAAAGAATCGTCGTGTCGCCTTTATAGCTAATTCCTCTTTAGCCTGGATGAAATTTTTCTTAGCCTTCTCAAATTTCAATGGTTCAATTTTTGCTGTCCATTTTAAATTGTTATATCCGTTTATGTTCTGGGTATAACCCAGGCTAAAGGGTGTTGAAGAAAATGATGATAATCTGTCTTGTCCAAGTTTTTCAGACATATTTAATTCTGACCGTGCAAAAATCCGCCCTCCCGTTAATCCTATATTCTGGTTTAACAGTAAAGCTACTTCTGAACTAAGGTCTTCCCGGGATTTATACTCATCTCTGTTTTCATCGTAATTATAAACTTTTTGCATTGAACGGTTATAATCAAAAGGAGTAGCCTCAACGGAAAGGGTAGGCAACCTGTCTGCCCTAAAATATCTGAATTCCCAATAACTTGCCAGATACATATTTTTGTTTCTGAATGCATCAAGTGATTGTCTGGATGCTATGTCAATCACATCTTCAAGGGTAAGCTGTTTTATGTCTTGTGAACCGGCTATTAATGCCGGAAGCATAAATACAAAGATGATTATGTGTTTGATCCTCATAGTTTAAAATTTTGAATTAATTTCTAAGCGAGTCAACAGGATCCTGATCGGATGCCCTTTTGGCGGGTATATATCCAAAGGTAATTCCGATCAAAACAGATACGCCAAAAGAGATAAATATTGAAAAGACAGATATTATAGTTTTTATGTCGAAAACAACCATAATGATCCTTGACAACACAACTCCCAGGATTATCCCCAGTATTCCACCTGTAACACTTATCAGGGTTGACTCAGATAAAAATTGAACGATTATATCTTTTCTTGAAGCGCCAATAGCTTGTCTCAATCCAATTTCACGAATTCTTTCCATCACTGATGCAAGCATGATATTCATAATTCCTATCCCTCCAACAATCAGTGATATGCCTGCAATTACTCCCAGTACAATATTAAAAATGTTTTTAGTTCTCTGCTGCTGTTTAAGTAACAGTTCCGGAATTGTTACTTCAAAGTCATACAAATCATTATGCCTTCTGATCAGCATCCGTGTTATTATTTCTGCCGTACTGCTCAGGTATTCAGTTTCTTTGACCTGTACTATTATTTTATCCAGCTGATTTAGATTTTCTTTTTGGTTATTGCTTCCCCCGGATGAGATTGCAGCAATCTCGTCGGCTCTTAATAATGCACGGTTTTTAAACCTCATCAGCATTGTTTTGGCCGGAATAAAGATTTTATTGTCGGTACTGCTGATACCTAATTCATCTGATGCTGATGCGGTGAAATCCCTTCGCTCAACCACCCCGATTACCTGCAACCATATTTGTCCGCATTTAATATACTTTCCCAAAGGATCTTCATGGTTAAAGAACAGGTTGTTTATGTTATCACCGATTATGCAGACAGGATATCCGCTTTCCAGCTGGCTTTCATTAAAATGCACTCCGCTTTGCAGCGATATATTAAAAAGCTCAAAATAATTATTATTAATTCCTTCAAGTACTATCGGTTTGCTTTTCCCATTTAAAATTGCCGGATAATTGAAACTAATAACAGGGCAGACTTTATTTACTGTCGGTATTACTTCTGTTATAGAACTTGCATCCAGGAGAGTTAATCCTCTGGAGAATTTCTTTGTGCTTATCTGCTCCTCATCTTCTGCAACCTGTTCTGCTTCTGTATCTACTACATTTTCGGTTGGTGTGATTATAATATTATTAACCCCGACCATTTTTATCTGTTCCAGTATTTCCTGTTCAGCACCATTCCCTATTGCCAGCATGCTTATAACTGCAGCAACTCCGAAAATAATACCTAATGCAGTAAGAAATGATTTTACCCTGTTGGCAAAAATTGCTTCAACTCCACTGGAAATGTTATATTTATATCTTTCAATTACCCCTGCCATTGAATAACAATTTTCTATATCTATGATTCGGATTTGATATTATCAGAATTTAATGATCTTTCGTTAGTTTTATTTCCTGATTTTCTTTCCTCTTCTTCTTCCCTTAATTTACGTTCTTTTATTTCCTGATAAATCTCCATCCCCTGGAAGGCCAGTTCTTCTTCGTTATCAGGAGAACTCAATAAGATTTTATCATTATCTTTAATACCTTTTCTGATCAGAACATAATTTTCGTTTTCATCTCCCAGATCAACAATTTGTTTTACAATAGTGCCATTTGTTTCCAGGAATACATATTGTAGTGAGTCATTTTCAAAAACGGTTTCCGAGGGAATAAAAATTGTATCCTCAAAAACACCGGTTTGAATAATATTACTTGTTGTCATTGCAGGTTTCAGGTCATCAACCTTACCCAGAACATTGATTTTAACTTCAAATACCTTTGCATCACTTTTTGGCATAGGCTGACCTATATTTGCAACTGAAACAACTTCACCGTCCAGTCTTCTGTCAGGAAGGGCATCAATACCAATAATTACTTTCTGTCCTGCCTTTACTTTGGAGATATCAATTTCGTTAACGTAAGTCAGCGACTGCATAGTTGCAAGATTTGGCAGGGTTGCAATAACAGGCCTCCAGGGGCTTACTGTTGACCCTACTTTTATTTTTTCCCGTGTTCTGTCTCTACCGTAGATTATCATTCCTGCTTTAGGAGCTTTAATTCGAAGAGAATTATAAACCTGGTAAAGGAGGTCAACTCTTTCCTGACTTCTTTTCAGATACACAAGGCTTCTTTCCACTTTTGAGGCTGCCTGTCTTTCCCTTAAAGCATATGCGCTTATTTCCTGATTCAATCGCCTTTTTGCCTTATCCAGGTCCATTTCAGCCTTTCTGATCACAGCCGGAGACTCATAAACAGATTCATCGAGAATAATTTGCATCTCTTCAACCTCTTCTTTTAAATTAATAATCACATCTCTGTAATTGCTTAACGTGAGGTTAGAGTCCATTTTTGCATCATCGAAGTTGTTGATCGATAACTCAAGTTCTTCCTGTGCTCCTACGATAACCTCTTCCACAGTTTTGTGATCAAGAGATGCAATATAGTCACCAGAATCTACAACAGTTCCTTCTTCAATCAGATCGGTGATTTTTATTTCATATATACGGACATTCCTGTCACGTAATATTTCAGGAACAACAATGTTCTCAGAGCTTTGAGCCTCAAGCTGGCCACTTGAGAATACCAGTACTTCAAACGGCCCTCTTTGAACAGAAGCTGTAATTTGTAAACTTTCACTACTCGTTCCTGTGAAGATAAAAAAAGCAGCAATTGATAAAAGAATAAGAATTACAAGTGTCAATAATAAATTTCTTCTCATCTTTTCCTCTTAGTATATTCCAAAATAAATTTTAATTTTTTGATTCCTTTAAATAAAAAAGCCACCCGTTTAGGATTGAGGGACAAATTTAACATTCTTTTTTAAATATATATTTGACGCCTGTTGTTTCCTAAGGTTTAAAAAACCAATTTTACTTTTTCCCATTTATCGCTTTTTACTGATTTCTCGAGGGCTTCCAATACAGCAATTCCATAAAGAATACTGTTATGGCTTCGTGGTTCTTTTCCGGTACGGAACATTTCAACCATATCTTTATATGCTTTCGGAGGGTCACTCTCCCGGACGGCAGATGTTAATTCAATAACTTCCTTATTTGTTTCTGCATATATTGAACGGTTTCTGCTCAGGGTAAGAAATACCAGTGTAGCAATCATTCCATTATTAAACAAAAGTGTGCCTGTTGCAGCATTTCCTATTTTTGAAACCCTTACTTTTTCGACATTATCACCGAATATTAATAACAGCTGATCAACCATATGCACGCCATAGAAAAAAATACCACCCCACTGTGACTCTATATCCGCAGGCCCGAACATTACCAGGTTTTTAATTTGTCCCAGCTCTTCTGCTTTCTTTTTTAAATCTATTGTATTATCATTATATGCTGCTGTACTCCATGATGATACAGGCGTACCCAGTGATTTTGCCATATTTAGAAATTTTTTACCTTCAGATACTCTGTAACAGAAAGGTTTATCAATAAATGCAGGTATTCCGGCCTTAATAAAAGGAGTAGCGGCTTCAAGATGATATTTGGGATGCCTGTGGTTTACTATTACTGCATCTATCTTGCCTAACATTTCTGCCGGGTCTTTAACCTGTACCGGGATGTTGCCGCGTTCCATCGCCACTTTGGCAAATTCATCAGTCTCCCCCCAGATATATTCAACGCTTACCCCGGGAAATTTCCTGTCGGTGTTAAACATTTTGCCATACCCATAAGAATGCGAATTTTCAGCTCCGATTATTCCTATCCTTATTGTTTTTCCTGGTTGAGAGACAAAAGATGTTTTTGTTATAACTCCCGGAACTATTGTTATTCCGGCTACAGCTTTACTTGTGGTGTTTAAAAAGTCTCTTCTTGTTGATTGCATATTTAATATTTTAAATTAACCTGTAATGTAAACTAATTAAACGATATAGATTTAATAAATTTTCAAAAAACGGCATAAAAGTACAGATTATTACAGAAATTTTTTTAGTTTAACTTAAAAACCCACCGTTATTAACGGTGGTAATGTAATAAAAGCTTTGCTGTTAATTTTCTATTTTTGTTAAATGGGGAAATACAGAAAGTTAACGCATGTTGTAGATAAGTGTGATTACCGCAATGGTTGGCGAGGATTTGTAATCCGCGCCATTGTTGAGTAATGGTATGGTCCGGATTACAAATCCGAACCAGCGGGGCTCTGACTTCATCCTCTTATAGAGAGTTGTATTATTAAAGTCACCTCCTATCCACCCTGACTAACCGGAAGGCAGGCATAACTAATAAAAAATAAATTTCAGGATGTGAATAAAATGTCCACATAAAGGGATTTTAGTTTAAAATTGAACCCTGTAATTTTGCAACCATTCATAGAAATGTTTTAAATAATAGATAATTCGGAATAGCCCCCTAATAATATTCCGGATTTTCTATTTTTTTTTACAACTAATCTTAAATTTACCTCCATAATTACACTATGAGCTAATATATGGAACAGATTAAGTTAGCAGTAATAGGTGCAGGATCGATGGGCGTTAAGCATGCTCATCTAATATCCTCACATGACAGGTGTACGCTGGCAGGCATATGTGACACAAATCCTTCCCTGAGATCGGTTGCTGACAAGTTTGGCGTACGATTTTACACTTCTCCCGAAGAATTGATCAATAAAGAGAATCCAACAGGAGCGATTATAGCAACTCCCAACTCACTTCATGCATCTTTGGCTGAGGTGTGTGCTAATCAAAAGGTACATATGTTGATCGAAAAACCTGTTGCAGATACGATTGAATCAGCCGGGAATATAGTTGCAATTACGCGGAGTATGGGAGTTAAAGTACTTGTCGGACACCATCGTCGTCACAGTCCTCTTGTGCAAAAAGTTCGTGAACTTATTCGCGAGGGTTCTCTGGGAAAACTGGTTGGTGTGTCAATCATATGGGCACTGTTGAAACCGGATGAGTATTTCAAAACAGTCTGGCGAAGCAGAAAACCGGGAGGAGGGCCGTTGCTGATCAACCTGATTCATGAGTTGGACCTTGTAAGGTTTCTTTGCGGTGAGATATCAGAGGTTTATGCCAGAAAAAGTTCAGCAATAAGAGGACACGAAGTGGAAGATTCACTGAATATTTCCATCTGTTTTGAAAGCGGGGCTTTTGGTACTATCCTGGCATCAGATGCATCTCCTTCTCCATGGTCATATGAGCTGACAACCGGTGAAAATCCACTTTATTATCACGCACAGGAGAGTTGTTATCATTTCCTGGGAACTTCTGCATCTTTGGCATTCCCTGCAATGGAACTGTGGCGTTATCCTGATAAAGGGCTCAGAGGTTGGCAGCACAATCTTGAGAAGGTCATATATACTGTGGAACCGGTTGATCCCCTGACTGTGCAACTTGAACATTTTTGCAGGGTCATTGAGGGAAAAGAGGAGCCTGTTCCGGATGCCGAAGATGCTGCCAGGTCGCTGATTGCTGCTCTTGCAGTACAGAAATCAGCTGAAAATCAAAGACCTGTTTCGCCTCTGTCATTTTAGCTCATAGTAACAGGCTTTTTCATTTTTTTTCAAAGATATATCCATATGAACTTAAACCTACATGCAGGATCTTACAGATACAGGATATTGGCTTTACTCCTTGCAGCAACAACAATTAACTATCTTGACAGGAGTATAATAGGTGTCCTGGGCCCAACCTTGCAATATAAAGTATTCCATTGGTCTGATGCTGACTTTGCAAACATAATGATAGCATTCAAAGTAGGTTATGCTTTGGGTATGCTGATAATGGGCAATATCATTGATCGTTACGGTACACGGTTTGGTTACTCTCTTTCAATCATACTATGGAGTTTTCTCGGGATGCTACATGCATTTATACGGCCTGCATTCAGTGTAATAGGTTTCATATCAGGACGTTTTGGATTTGCACTGGGTCAATCCGGTAATTTTCCGGCAGCTATTAAAACAGTTGCTGAATGGTTTCCTAAAAAGGAGAGGGCCTTAGCTATAGGAATATTCAATACAGGAGCTAATTTCGGACCAATATTAGCACCAATAGTTGTTTCACTAATTGTAATGGTAGATGGTACGAATTGGCAATTTGCATTTCTGACAACAGGTATATTCAGTCTGATATGGCTTATCTTATGGTTGAAAACGTATCGTAAGCCCGGAGAACATCCAAAATTGGGGGACAAGGAACTTGCCTATATTAATAGTGATTCAGCTTTTGAATCAGAGAAAAAACTGCCATGGAAAAAACTTTTGCCTCTTAAAGAAACATGGGGATTTTCTGTGGGAAAGCTGTCAGATGCCGTATGGTGGTTTTATATGTTTTGGGGAGGAAAATTTTTATTCGATAAATTTGGATTGAATATAAAAGAGTTGGCACTGCCCCTGATTGTAATATATTCAATTGTGAATGTAGGCAGTATTTTTGGGGGCTGGTTGTCTTCTCATCTGATTCAAATAGGTTGGAGCATAAATAAAGCCCGGAAATTTACACTATTTATCAGTGCAGTATGTATTTTACCTGTAGTTTTTGTTACAACCATACCTACATCATTTGTATTCGATGATCATCTCTATAAATCCCTGGAGAGTTCCGTTTATCAGGAAAAGGAGATTATTGAGGCAGATGGTAAAAAGATGACCCTTAAATCAGATCAACCCTTGCCCCCGGAAGTTATTGAATCGTTGAGAGTACTGGAAGGAAGAACCTATGAAACAGCTAAAGAATTGAGTACAGACTTAGGTAAAATAATTGGCCAGGACAATCTAAAACGGTTTGAATCCATTATACATACAGAATCGCGAACTGATAAGTTATATTGGATAGCAGTATTGTTAATGGCATTGGCGGCAGCAAGTCATTCTGCATGGATGGCGACTTTGTATTCTGTCTCAGCGGATATATTTCCCAAAAAAGCGGTGGCCTCTGTAGCAGGTATTGGTGGACTGACAGGGGCGCTGGCAGGACTGTTGGCAGATTTTGGATTAGGCAGGGTCTTAACAACCAGCGGGCCGTCCGGCTATTTCTTTGCATTTCTGGTAGCCGGCCTTATTTACTTGCTAATGTTTGTAGCTATTCACCTATTGATCCCTGTAATAAAACCACTTGGAGAAGACCTGAAATACTGACCATTGCATTTACTTACTAAATTATTATAAAAGATAATTATAATTCCAAAGCTGTCGCTGCTTCACCCGGATCGTAACCCGGTTTCGGGCCCTGTTCTGTAAATGCAATTGCATAGATCCTGCCCACCATACCAAATGGTGACGGGCTTCTTAATATTTCCCATTTATTTGATAGTTGGCTGTCAAGTGTATATGGCATGCGTGATTCAAAGAGCAAAGTTTTTCTGTAAGCATCAAACCTTGGCCTGCAGACTGCATCCTGCAAGTCCATTTTAAAGTAAAAATAGTTAATTAAAACCTGGGCCAGGCCCGCTGTAATATGGGATCCTCCCGGGGATCCGAGAATAAGTTTTGGCAGGCCATCGCGGAGGATAAGTGTTTGGGCTATTGCAGTGCTTCTTGCCTTTCCCGGAGCAATTGAATTAGGATTATTTGGCACCGGATCAAAGCCGCTCATGCAGTTGTTGTACATAAATCCCAGTTTTTTTGTATATACACCGCTTCCATATCCAAGAGAATGGCATAGGGCAATTGCATTTCCCTCCCGGTCAGAAGCTGCTATTACAGTTGTATCTTTAGGCTCCTGGCTATTATCACTGTTTATATCATAATAAATGGATTTTAAGTATTCATCGTCTAATAGTATCCCTATATCAGGACTGCTGAATTGCGGATCTGAATGGAAATTCATGCGGTCTTTTTGGACAGCGCTGAATATCCTGGCAAGAGTATCTACATACTTGTCGCTGTTCAATGGATGTGACATAACATTAAACAACTCAGCCATTCTCAAAGTTTGAATAAGAGCCAGGCCTCCTCCCGGAAGTGGGGTGGAGAGGATTTCATTACCCAGAAAACTACCCTTTAAAGGTGTGAGCCATTCACACTTATAATTTCTCAGATCGTTTTCTGTAATTAATGCATCGTTTTCTTTAAAATCACTGATTATTTGTTTTGCCAGGTCCCCTTTATAAAAATCATCAGCACCCGCTTCGGCAATCCATTTGTAAGTGTCTGCGAGTTCTAACTGTTTTGGCCTGTCACCCGCCTTGTATGGTTCTCCTTCCGGAAGCCATATTTCTCTGCCACTTGAGGTAAATCCCAATCTGTCTTTTGTAGATACACGGCCAAAAAGGCCCGGCCTTCTCCAAAAATTAGCCATACCCGGACTAACAATAAAACCTTCTTTAGCTATGCCAATGGCTCCGTCAAAAAGGTCTTTCCAATGCATATGTCCAAAACGCTTGTGTATTTCACCAAAGCCGGCAACTGTCCCCGGGATTGTTATACTTTTATATCCCACATCATTTTCCTTACCCTTAAGAATATAACCAAAACCATCGGGTGCCGCTCCCTCAAGAATATGATGCCACATATCCTGTTTGGCCTTACTGCCAACGCGGCCGAAGAAGTTCACACAGTATGCTTTTTTGTCTTTTGCTGAGTAAATAATTGCAGCCCCAAAGCCACCAATGCCGGATCTGTGCGGGTCTACAATTCCCTGGGTGAGTGCGCCGGCAATTGCAGCATCAATTGCATTACCGCCTGATTTAAGAACATTTAATGCTACTTCCGCCGGTTCAGCCTGGGGGGATACTATAAGAGATTTTTGCATAAGTCAATACTTACTGATTTTTATGGCCGGTAAAATTATAAATTTTTTCTCCATGTCAAAATGGTTTATCTGTCAGCCATAGTAAAGGATTTCTTATTGGCAGGTTTCTTATTACTTCCTGATTTTCGGGGTAGCCATCGAGAGTTTTCCATAACTCAATGTATTCTGTTTTGTCATAAGCCTTTCCGGCAAACAGTAAAAACGGATGCCTTACCGGCCACTCGTCCCAGTACATAACATCTTCACCATAAGGCCATTTCGATTTATCTTTCACAAAAGGAAACAAAAATTCGGCGCCCTTTTTCAGGTTTTTTCCGTCGGGTGTTGAGAATAGGAATAAGTTGTTTTTTTCGTTTGATAAAATTTTGGCAGCAGTCATAAAGGCATCCAGGTTAAACAAAGAATAGCCATAAGGTTTCGTGCGGCTTATTTCCAATGGGAATGAACCGTCATCTGCCATTTGATCCGGCAACAACACTTCCCTAAACCGTTTTCTGCACAATTCGAGCACCTCCTCATTACCTGTAAGCCGGGCAAAAGCTCCCACTTGCATCACCCAGCAGACAGCATGGTTATTTTTAGTTTTCATCTCATCGATACCGTATGGATGTGTAGTGAGCCATGTTACAAATTCACTGAACCATTCTTTTACCGGGGTGATCAGGTTTTTCGGCAGGGCATCGTTCTGTTCCAGAATCTCTGTTGATCGTGCAACTTCAATGAGGTGTATTGCGTCGATAATCCCTATTCCCCTTCCTGTGACCCGGCCTTTTATAGCCTGCGCATAGTTAAGGCCGGGATTCATACGTGTTGAGGGATTTACGAACCATGCTTCCAGATGATTGCCAATAGCCTCAGTTAATTTTGTATCACCTGTTAGCAGCCAGGCCGATGTTTGCATTCCCACTATCCTGCTGAGGCGGATCATAGCTAAACGGTGGGCTACGAAATTGTCAGGATTTGTTTCTCCATCGCGCTGAATATAAGGTCCTTGCTGGTTATCAGGATCAGGCCACCAGTAATCGCCTTCGGAGTAAAAGTCGTTGGGCCCGCCTGCACTGCGGTCGCACACTTCAGCAGTTACAGTTACCGGTATACTGTCGAGGTAGCTGCTGGCTGTTTCTATGATGTAATGCTGTTCTGAGGAAGGGATATAAGGTACTTCCTTTTC
>CAZJGI010000049.1:0-23841 GCA_964545315.1 uncultured Prolixibacteraceae bacterium | reverse complement strand
ACAAACCCCGACATCAGCGGCCCTATAGAAAATGGGATTGCTCCGGCAACAAAAGCACTCATTTCTCCTGTTGAACTGGTCACCGGCAAACAGGCCTATTTTATTGGCAAACCAAATCCGCTTATGATGCGCATTGCCCTAAAAAAGATAGGCATGCGACGTGAAGACACTATTATAATAGGCGACAGAATGGATACAGATATAGTAGCAGGCCTGGAGGCCGAAATCGACACTTGTTTGGTTTTGTCAGGGATTTCTTCAGAACAAACCATTAACGAATTTGCCTATCGTCCACATTATATTTTAAAAGGGGTTAATGAGATTGTTAAGGATTATAAATAATATTGTTTTTGTTTTTTAAATGATGTGATATTTCGAGGCACCTGAGATAAAGAGGCAATATCGCAATCACTTTAAGATTCTGCAAAAAAACAATTAAAAAATACAGTTTTGATAATTGTTAAAAAGACTGTTATTTTTAATTTCGAAGAAATTATTATCTATGAAACTACTCCATACCTCCGACTGGCACCTTGGTAAACGGCTTGGTGATCTTTCACGAATGGAAGAACAGCAGGCTGTTCTGCAGGAGATTTGCGAAATAGCTGAACGGGAACAGGTGGATGCTGTACTGGTGGCGGGCGATTTATTTGATACTTTTAATCCGCCCACAGAAGCTGTTGATCTGTTTTACAAGATATTAAAACGTTTAGCTGCTGATGGACAACGACCGGTCATAGCTATTGCCGGCAATCATGACTCGCCCGACCGCATCGAAGCGCCCGATCCGCTGGCCCGTGAATGCGGAATTATCTTTGCCGGCTATCCTGACTCAATTATCGCACCGTTTGAACTGGATTCAGGACTGAAAGTCCTTAAAAGCAACGAAGGCTTTCTGGAATTGGGCCTCCCCGGGAAAAGTATTCCTCTCCGGATTTTGCTGACTCCCTATGCCAACGAACATCGTATTAAAACATTCCTTGGGCAGGAAAACAGTGAAGAAGAGCTGCGAATTTTACTGCAGCAGAACTGGCAATCACTGGCCGACCGGTTTTGCGATGAAAAAGGAGTGAATTTACTGATGTCACATCTCTTTATGGTAAAAAAAGGCGGGGAACTGCCTGAAGAGCCTGAAGACGAAAAGCCCATCCTGCATGTGGGGGGAGCTCAGGCAGTGTACACCGAAAATATCCCAAAGCAAATACAATACACAGCTCTGGGGCACCTCCACCGGATGCACCGGGCAGATTCCCTACCCTGTCCGGTTTATTATGCCGGCAGCCCGCTTTCGTACAGTTTTGCCGAGGCCAATCAAAAAAAATATGTCCTGATCATCGATGCGAAACCTGACGAAGCCGTAAAAGTACACGAGATAGAACTGACCAAAGGAAAAAAATTATTAAGAAAACGTACCGAGGGATTGGAAGAGGCGTTACAATGGCTCAACGAAAATAAAGAGTCGCTGGTTGAACTGACACTTGTAACAGAGACATTTCTGACTGCGATGGACAGAAAAAAACTTAATTCTGTTCATCCCGGAATTGTTACCATTATACCCGAAGTAACCAATATGGAAAATCTGACAGGCAGTCATCAAAAACAAATCGACCTTGGCCAAAGCATGGAAGCTCTTTTCCGTGATTATTTCAGGCACGAAAAAGGGCAGGAACCCAATGAGGAACTAATGAATCTGTTCACTGAAATCATGGCAGAAGAGGATTGAAGATAAACCACAGATATCGCCGATAACACAGATAAACACAAAAAATAATCTGTGTAAATCTGTGCAATCTGTGGTAAATAAATATAATCTGTGCAAATCCGTGTAATCTGTGGTGAAATAAAATACTAATCTGTGGTAAATTAAAAATAAAAAAAATATGAAAACCCTAAACAAAATTACTTACGAAATTATAGGCTCTGCTTACAAAATACATACAGAACTTGGTCCCGGTTTACTGGAATCAACTTATGAAGTTTGTCTCGAATATGAACTTATAAAAAAAGGTTATAAAGTTGAACGTCAAAAATCGTTACCAGTAATCTATGATGAAATGGAACTGAACGCCGGCTATCGTATTGATTTATTGATAGAAAATGCTGTGATTATTGAACTAAAAGCTGTCGATGCAATTGCCCCTGTGCATCGTGCGCAACTAATGACGTACTTAAAATTATCAGGGCTTAAACTAGGATTATTAATAAATTTCAATGTATCAGATATGAAAAAGGGAATTAACAGAATAATCATGTGAAAAAAATAATCTGTGTAATCCGTGTAATCCGTGGTAAAAAAATAATCTGTGTAAATCTGTGAAATCTGTGGTGAAAAAAAAACAATCTGTGCAAATCCGTGTAATCTGTGGTAAAATAAAAATAAATAACAATGATACCCATACAATTAACCATCCAGGGCCTCTACTCCTACCAGGAAAAACAAACCATCGACTTTACCAGGTTAACCGCCGGTAAACTGTTTGGAATTTTCGGAACCGTAGGCAGCGGGAAATCCACTATCCTGGAGGCCATAACTTTTGCCCTTTACGGCCGGACTGACCGTTTGAATTTATCGGGCGATAACCGGTATTACAACATGATGAACCTTAAATCGAATGAACTGCTCATCGACTTTATTTTCGAGACAGGCATCGTGCAGACTGCCTACAGGGCAACAGTAAAAGGCAGACGTAACAGTAAAAACTTTGAAGATGTAAAAACATTGGAACGATCTGCATATATAAAGACAGACGACAAGTGGCTTCCCATTGAAAATGAGGCACTGGAGCAGGCTATAGGTCTAAGTTACGAAAACTTTAAACGTACCATAATTATTCCACAGGGACAGTTCCAGGAATTTTTACAACTTGGCAATAAAGACCGCACCCAAATGATGAAAGAACTTTTCAACCTGGGAAAGTTTGAATTTTATAATAAAGTCACTTCGCTGGAATCCAAAAATAATGCCCGTAAACAAAACATCGAAGGACAACTACAACAACTGGGGACTATAGATCCGGCACAGGTAATCGTCTATCAGGAACAGTTGACAAAGCTTGAAGAGGAAATAAAAGAACAAAACCGAAAGCTTACAGAGAATCATAAAGCGGAAGAACAGCTTCGGAGATTGCAGGAATTAACGCAAAAGAAAGCCGATGCTGACAAAGAACAAAAAATTCTTCAGGAACAGGAACCGAAATTTCAGGAGCTGCAGGAAAAAATTATCCGGTATGAGCAGTGTATGGTCAGTTTTAAACATCTTTTGGACTCATTAAAGGAAAAAAATAAGAGACAGGAGGAACGTAAAAAGCAGATCAGTGATGATAATGCAAAGTTAAAAGCCGAAGAAGTTGAAATTGAAATGCTCGATATTCTGCTTAAAAGCTTAAAAACAGCATATGAAAAACGGGAAGAGTTGAAGAAAAAAGCGGAAGAACTGACCCGCATCTTAAAGACTAAAGCGCTTGAAAAAACTATTAATCAGGAAGAATCCCGTTTAAATAAAGGAACAACTATATGGGATGAAACCAACCAGCAGATTGAAAAACTGAAATCGGAAAAACAACAAGTCGAAATACTAATAAAAGAGAAGCGGGCCAGTATTCCCGATTTGATGCTTCTGTCGACTATTAAAGCCTGGTTTACAGAGAAACATAACCTCGACAAACAACTTATAGAAACGGGAAAAGAGATTTCAAAATATATTCAGCAAGAAAAAGGGATAAAGGGCGAAGTATCCCAAATCCTAACCGCTCCGGTTTTTAAGAATCTTCCCCAGGATGCCGCATATGATGCCTGTGTCAGATATTTAGAGGCAGCAGGTGAAAAAATTAAAGATAAACAAAAAACACTTAATGACCAGGAGAGTTATCTCAGAGTAAAAACACAGTTAAAAGCTTATGCTGAGGAATTGGAAGAAGGCAGGCCCTGCCCTCTTTGCGGATCACTGCACCATCCGGAAGTGTTTGTAAGTGAAGACATAAATGAGGAACAAGACAAACTCGTAACAGAAAAAAAAATATTGGAAAAGGAGATGGAGCAAATAACTTCTTCTTTGCATAAGATAAGCTTGCTGGATAATCAGAAGAAGTTAATTCTTGAGAATCAAAAAGAACTGGCAGAAAAGAAAAAAGAACAACAGCAAAAAACAGCCGCCCATACCGGCCTTTTTGTATGGAAAGAATATCAAAATGAAGACGACTTGAATAAAGCATTCGCGAAAGCAAAGCAAATTCAGGAAGAACTAAAAGAACATGAAAAGACTCTTGAAAGTATATCAAAACAACTTAAACTTGAAGAAAAAAACAAAGAACAATATCAGATTGAACTGGAAAAAATAAGAACTTCCCTTACAGTACATCAAACTGAAAAGAAAACATTAGCTGAACAGCTTCAATTAGTTAAGCCGGAAGAGTACAATCAAACTCCGGATGAACTTATCGAAAAAGAGAGATCAGAATTATTGAATGAACACAACCGGATTGAAAAAGAGTTTATTGAACAATCCACTTTATTGCAGCAACATAATAAACAGAAAGATATTCTTGAGGGAAGCTTGAAAACAAATCGCAGGGAACTGGAACAGGACCAGGCAACTATTGAATCCCTAAAAAAACTTGTGGATGAAGAGCTTGCGAAATCTTCATTTCAATCATTTGAAGAAGTGGCTCAGATTCTTTCTGAACCTTTTGATACGGAAATGGAAAAACAAAAAACTGCTCAGTTCAAAGAGCGGCTTTTTCGTAACAGATCATTACTGGAACAGTTACGAACAGAAATAGGAGACTATGTGTATGATGCTGAGGCACACAACAGCCTCATAAGTGAAATTTCTTTGCTGAAAGGACAGATATCACAAAAGGACCAGGAGAAGGGGAAAACAGCCGAACTACTCAAAAAAATTCAAAAAGATTTGATTAGCCGGAAATTACTGAAAAAAGAACTCGAACAACTGGAAATAAGGGCGGAAAATATTAAAACGATGAAGACACTCTTTAAGGCAAGTGGTTTTGTAAATTACATTTCATCGGTTTATCTGCAGAATTTATGTAATGCAGCAAACGACCGTTTCTTTCAGTTGACCCGGCAAAAGCTTAGTCTTGAAATCACTCCTGACAATAATTTCCAGGTACGCGATTTTATGAATGGAGGCAAGACCAGAAGTGTAAAAACCCTTTCAGGAGGGCAGACATTTCAGGCAGCACTGTCACTGGCATTGGCATTAGCGGACAATATTCAGAAAATTACTGAATCGAACCAAAACTTCTTTTTCTTAGATGAAGGATTTGGTTCTCTCGACAAAGAGGCACTTAATATTGTGTTTGATACATTAAAATCACTGCGAAAAGAAAACCGGATTGTAGGTGTTATTTCACATGTGGAAGAGATGCAGCAGGAAATTGAGGTACACCTGAGGATAGAAAATCAGGCGGAAAGAGGAAGTATAATTCAGCCTGGTTGGTTAACCTGATCTTAGAGGGAAAATACTGAGGTTTAGGATAGAAAAAAAACAGTCAGATTTACAGATAAAAACCGCAGGATCAGAAATAGCAAGATTGGAATCAACAGCTACCAGTAACTGGATTGGATTATACAATTCAGGTGTTAGAAAAGGACTTTCCCGGATTAATGGGAATACGGTATCCATACAAAGCGACGAAGGTGCTGTAAACTTTAAAACCAGTGGGAACAACGAAAGGCTGACCATTGAGGACGACGGGGACATAACCAGGCCTTTAACCGGAAGTAATAAAAACCTGATGCCCGTTGCCTATGGCTATGTTAACCTGTTAGGCCAACTGAATACAGCTAAATCTACAAGCAATGTAAGTGCTACAGTAACCGGTTCAGCCGGAACATATCATTATATTATCACTATTACAGGAGTAACGGACAACTCCTTTATTGCAGAGGTGACATCCGGGGGAGATTAGGCTTCATTTCCCAGGTTAATGTACGAAAGTAATACCTTCACAGTGAATTTTATGAGCTATACCGGAAGCACCGGACAAACAAATAACTGTAGTTTCGTGCTTTTTGCACCTTGAAATTCCATGAAATTACGATATAATAATCGGATTGTATATAATTATTCTTATCAATATCTCCTTAAAAAAGCATCGCTTTTATTGAGGGGGGATACTTTTAATTTGTTCAACTAATTTTAAAAATCCTCCGGTAATGATAACCAAAAACTGTATAAGTAATTGCCAGAGGAAATACTTTTGGCCGGCGAAACAGACTCCAAAAAAATAATTGCCAATAATATTTTCTGTCTTTATCATATAAACCTATAATAAATATAGATTTTATCAGGGCCATTAATTTATTATACGTAATCTTAGTTTTGTTTTTCACCTGTGGCTGAAAATCTTTCAGGAAATGACGGATGCGTTGATAAAAGGGTTTTGCTTCATATATTCCACGGACAACATCGTAATAACCTTTTACTAAAACATCTTCGCCCATTTTAGGAATAAGATTCGTAGTGGCATCAGTATTATCTCCCGTCATTTTATTCAAAATCCTGCCTTCATTTTTCAATCGTTGGTATAGCCTCGATTTGGTTGGGGCATTCAGTATGCCGATCATAGCAGATATAATTCCACTTTTCTGAATAAAATCAATTTGTTGCTGAAATATGTCAGGTGTATCATTGTCAAATCCCACAATAAAACCTCCCTTAACTTCCATCCCGTTTTTTTGGATCGCTTTTACGCTTTCAATAAGATCCCTGTTTATGTTTTGCACCTTCTGGCACTCTTTCAAACTTGTTTCATGGGGAGTTTCTATACCAACAAACACAGAAGAAAATCCTGCTTTTGTCATTAGCTGCATCAATTCTTTATCATCAGAAATATTTATTGAAGCCTCTGTATAAAAAGTAAACGGATTGCCGTGAAGTTCCATCCAATGTATAATTGCAGGCAAAAGGTTCTTTTTTAATTCCTTCTTTTTCCCAATAAAATTATCATCAACAAAAAAAATATCACCCCGCCATCCTAAATTGTATAGTGAATCAAGTTCATGCAAAACCTGCTCTGTTGTTTTAGTTCGCATTTTATGTCCAAGCAAAGCAGTAATGTCACAAAATTCACAATTAAAAGGGCATCCCCGTGAATATTGAATACTTTTTGAGGAGTATTTTGAAAAACTGATCAGGGAATAATCCGGTGCCGGAGAATATTCCATCTCTGCAAATTCATCAGTCTGGTATATCCTTTTTGCACATCCCTCTTCCAAATCTTTGAGAAACAGCGGAAGTGTAATTTCTGCCTCATTAAGTACCAGATGATCAACATCCTCAAATTTTTCAAAATCTTCAGTAAATAAAGGCCCGCCGGCAACAATCATCTTTCCTAATGATTTACAGAGCTTAATTACCTCTTTTGACGAAGTATATTGAGCAGACATGGCTCCTATAAATACATAATCGGCCCAAAGAATATCCTTCGTCGTTAACCTTTCAACATTAAGGTCAATTAGCTTTTTCTTCCATCCGGCCGGAAGAAGTGATGCAACAGTCAACAAACCAAGAGGTGGATTGGCTGCTTTTTTAGATACAAATTTCAGGGCATACTTAAAACTCCAAAAAGTATCCGGATATTCAGGATAAACAAGTAAGATATTCATACTTTTTAAATTTTTTTATCGTGTTAAAAATAAAATCTGTTAACCCAACAAAAAAATAAATGTGATTAGCAGCGCCAATAAGTTATATGCCCTGATATTTTGGGATGAATGCCGTTCGCAAGGGATGAATACAAATTATAAAGTACCATAAATATTAAATCAATACATCCTGAATGCCTCGTCCATGGTGTTTATTATGATATTATTAAAAAGATAGTTTTTTTCTATTGATGGTTCAGTGCCTCTTTTACTTTCAAAAGATATTGACGTGATACACTAACCTCCTGGGGATAGTCATACAACAGAAGCTTTAATCCGTCATCAGCTTTGCGTACTTTTTGTATACTAAGAGTATTTACAATATAAGAACGGTGGCAACGGATTAACGAAGGATATTTGGAAATAGATTTTTCAATTATTGTTAATGTATTCCGGAGCAAACGACGGCTTACTTTTTCATTATGCCTGTAGATAATTTCAATATAATTTCCGGATGATTTAATTAAGATTATTTGTTCAGGAAAAAGAACAAAACCTTCCGCTTGGTTTTTCGATGCGAATTCAATTCCTGTATCAACGGAATCATTATTTCCAATCATATCAGTATTCCCATCTTGATTCATCAATAAATGAATTTGTTTTTTCAGAAATTTATATTCATTAATTATGATCACAGCTGATACCGGGGCCAGGGAAATCAGAAAAATATTAACAACAAGGTGAAAGGATATATCAATCTGACCGACATAACGTGCAAAAAAAACATATCCAACCGTATTGAAAACCAAAAAAGCCAGGTTGAGAATAATTTCTTTTTTTATCGTCCATTTTTCAGAAACAAAAAATTGTGGCAGGACTGATGGCAAAATAATTCTGTACAAACTAAGAACAAATAATGTGATCAATGCAAAACCGGATAAAATCAATAATTTTTTATTGAAATCAGCAGCAGGGGGATCTAATGGTTGAAAAAACAGCAGGAATAAAAATAAACCAAGGGTAATGCCTAAAGCAGACTGTAAGTTGAATTTAAAGCCATCGTCAAAAGGATAAGGTTTATTTAAAAGTGAACTATACATTATTAATTATTTTCACTGTTACCTTGTATATCTAAATAAACGGATCAGCAATTTTGGAACCTGATCCTGACTGACTACCTATAAATTACCTAAGAAAAATAAGACATATGTAAAAATACAAAATTTAGGGTATAATTGATAATGATTCATTCAGACTTCATAATAAATATCCAAAACAAATAAAAGGTTTAATAATCAGGGAGGTCAACCAATAAATTAAATCAGAAATATTGTAAGATTCCCGATTTTTAGTGCTTTAATTTATATTTTAATGAATAATTTTCCATTATAATATTATTCATTATCAACACATTAAACACAGAGAATTAATTCTTATATACAGATCTCTGCCTTTTTTTCTTCATTCTTTTCCCCTTTTTTCCTATAGATTTTCCGGCAGTAGTAATTTCGGAATATTCCGGGTAAACTTCTTTATCTGTTTTTTCCCTGGCAATCTCAACCATAATTCTTCTGTCCAAAAATTTTTGGTTATTTAATGCTCCGATAAGGTCATATGCATATCGGTTTTCAACCTCAAAAAAGGAAAATGTCTTTAAAAGATCAATCTTTCCGATTGGAATTTTCCTTCCGATAGTATTAGTATTTACCAAATCAATAAGTTGTTCCGGATAAAATCCATCCGATTTCCCAAGATTGATAAACAATCTGTTATAATTACCAGTATGTTTTTGACGTGATTTTTTTCTACTCATCCTGATGTCAGGGCTATTGTTTTCTTCAGGAAAAGCATCAATCAGTTTCTCATCATGCCGGTAATCATCAAGTATCCTATTAAATTCCAGTGAAACGATTCTTTTCACAAGCTCTTCCCTGTCCATACCTGAAAGTTTATAATTTATTTCAGGTAAAAATTTTTCAATCTCCTTATGGTCAGTCTTGATAGTTTCGAGTTTACCTATCCAATTTAATAGCTGTTTTTCACAAATCTGGGTTCCTGTAGGAATTGATTCGGCTTTAAAAGACTTCTTTATAAGTTTCTCTATTTTCTGAAGATTATACCTTTCTTTAAGGTGAACAAGTGAAACAGAAATTCCGGATTTACCCGCCCTACCCGTCCGTCCGCATCTGTGAGTATATATTTCCGGGTCATCAGGCAGGCTGAAATTAATAACGTGAGTAAGATCGTCCACATCCAAACCGCGCGCAGCAACATCAGTTGCCACTAAAAGCCGGATGTTCCCTGTCCTGAATTTTTGCATTACATTGTCGCGCTGTAGCTGGGACAAATCACCATGAAGTGCATCAGCATTATAACCATCATTAATCAATTTTGATGCTATTTCCTGGGTTTCTCTGCGTGTACGGCAAAAAACAATTGCATAAATGTCAGGTTCTGAGTCAGCTACACGTTTAAGTACTTTATATTTATCTTTTGCGTGAATACTATAATAGACATGACTTATATTTTCGGCAGATGAATTTTTTGTTCCTATGGTAATTTCGACCTGATTTTTCATGAATTTTTTTGCAATTGATGCAATTTGCGAGGACATAGTCGCAGAAAACAAAAGCATTCTCCTGTCTTTGGAAACCTGTTCAAGAATTTCATTAATACTGTCCAGAAACCCCATATTTAGCATTTCATCAGCTTCATCAAGGATAACAGTGTTTACATGGGATAATTTTACAGCTCCTCTCCCAAGCAAGTCAATCAGCCTTCCTGGTGTGGCAACTATAACTTGCACACCATTTTTCAATGCTTTAATTTGATTTTCAATGCTTGAACCTCCATATACTGCAAGTATTTTTAAATTACCTGTGTATTTGGAATAATCCGTGAGGTCATTTGTGATCTGTATACACAGTTCACGCGTAGGGCATAGAATAAGTGACTGGGTTATTTTTATTTCAGTATCTGTTGTCTGGACCAGAGGCAGGCCGAAAGCTGCTGTTTTTCCTGTTCCTGTTTGCGCAAGAGCAATAATATCACATTCATCTTCCAGCATCAAAGGGATTACTTTTTGCTGTACCGGCATAGGCTGCTCAAATCCAAGCTCCTGAATTGCCTTGATAATAGCGGGATTGAATCCCATTTCTCTAAATTTTTTCATTAAATATTATTATGCGTGCTTCCGGGAGCGATGGTTTTGTTATCCCGGCTGAAATGAACTCAGATACAGACTGGGCAAAATGTCCGACTACGCTTTGTGGAAATCACTTTATTAATTGGGCGGCAAAGATAATTAAATTATGCAACTGCGTTGAATATTATTACCTGCAGACAGTCATTATTAATATAAAAAAGATCAATCCCTTCCAATTCATTCTTGAAACGAAAGGATGTAGGGCATAGAATCTCTGTTTCATAGTATTCTTGTTCTTCCGGGGCTGTGAGATTTTTTTTCACGGAACGACCGCTATTATTTTTTTCTCGCTAAGAGCGCAACGATTGTTTTCACGCAAAGAGCGCAAAGGTTGTTTTCACGCAAAGGGCACAACGATTGTTTTCACGCAAAGAGCGCAAAGGTTATTTTCACGCTAAGGGCGCAAAGAGTATTTCTTTTCCCGTAGCGTTCGTTGCGAGAAATATTTTGCGTGGCGTTCGTTGCGGGAAATTCTTACGTGGCGTTCGTTGCGAGACATATTTTGCGTGGCGTTCGTTGCGGGAAATTCTTACGTGGTGTTCGTTGCGGGAAACTCTTTTATAAGGGATGGCTTACATCAGGCAGCCAACACTAAATAAAAATTGTTAACCTGTAACCAATAAAAAGACTTAATTACTATATTTATCAAAAATTATATTATTAACTACCCGGATTAACCCGGAGTATTTAACACTTAAAACTTTTATCATGAAACGAATTTTATATCTGCCAATTTTTATTCTGATCTTTCTTGTTTCTGCAGAAATTCATGCTGAAATTAAGCTTCCTGCAATTTTTGGGGACCACATGGTATTACAGCAACAGACAGGTGCTGCTATCTGGGGGAAATCGGCTGTGAACAGAACCGTTAAAGTCGTTACTTCATGGGATAAAAAGAGCTATTCCACCCGCTCAGATGCCGCAGGAAACTGGAAGGTAATTGTAAATACACCGCAGGCGGGAGGACCATATTCCATAAACATTTCTGACGGGAAGGCACTGGTTCTGGACAATGTATTAATTGGTGAAGTCTGGGTATGCTCGGGCCAGTCAAATATGTATATGACCATGAGTGGCTACAGGAACCAGCCGGTTATTGGAGCAAATGAGGCTATTGCAACATCGAAGAATGAAAAAATAAGGTTGTTCACAGTTGAAAGAAATAAAACCCTTGAAAGGCAGGATGATTTTACAGGTGAATGGCTGGAATGTGTACCTGAGAATGTTGCAGAGTTTAGTGCCGCAGCTTACTTCTTCGGGAAGATGATCAACGAAGCGCTGGATGTTCCTGTTGGATTGATCTCCTCTAGTTGGGGAGGAACACGCATTGAGCCCTGGATGAGTGATACAGGATTTGACAAATTCTCATGGGTTCAACTGCCCGATAAAAGTAGCAAGGAGGAATTTACGCCTCAGGTGCCCACTGTTCTCTTTAATGCCATGATTGCGCCTATGGTTGGCTATGGTATACGTGGTGGATTGTGGTACCAGGGGGAGTCAAACCGGAATGAACCGGAGAATTATGAAAAGCTGATGCCCGGACTGGCTGAAAACTGGAGAAAGGAGTGGAATATTGGGGATTTTCCTTTTTACTATGTACAAATAGCACCTTATAATTACGGGAACGGACTGAACTCAGCTTTTCTTCGCGAAGCTCAGTTAAATGCGTCGACAGCAATTCCAAACTTTGGCATGGCCTGCACAATGGACGCCGGGGAAGAATACTGCATCCACCCGGCAGACAAAAAAGTTGTGGGTGACCGGCTTGCCTATCTGGCACTCGTAAAGACATACGGACTAAAAGGAATTGAGTATTCAGGGCCCGTACTGAAAGAGATGAAAGTGGAAGGAAGCCTGGTAAAGCTTACCTTTGACCATGCTAAAAACGGATTAACTACTTTTGGAAAAGAATTAAAAAACTTTGAGGTTGCAGGAGAGAATAAAAGATTTTATCCGGCAACTGCTTCTATTACAGGCGAAGGAATATCACTTTCTTCCCCTGCTGTTGTAAAACCCGTTGCCGTCAGATATGCTTTCAGGGATTTTGTCGTGGGCGAACTTTACAACATAGAGGGATTGCCGGCTTCATCTTTCAGAACTGACGACTGGGAGATGGAATGATAGTAAAGGCAGACATCCTGTATAAACTGCCAATCCGGATTATTACTATTTTATAGCCTTATCTTAAAAATGAAAATAGTATTCCGAATCATCTCGGAACAGACTATATGATAACTTTAAAAATATTAAATTTTAATCAAATGAAACATATTACCTTTTTTGTGATATCCTTGCTTATTTCTTCCGCCCTGTTAGGGCAGGAAACTAAGGATTCAACCTATTGGAAAATCACCAGGCAGGCATCATTAAATTTTAGTCAGGTCTCTTTTTCCAACTGGGTCGCGGGAGGAAAAAATTCAGTTTCAGGTGTTGGTTTGCTCGATATGAGTGCAAACTATAAAAAAGATAAAATTCACTGGGACAACTCTTTGAAGGCCGGGTACGGACTAATGAAGGAAGGCACCAACGAACTGATAAAGAATGAAGACAGGTTGGACCTCAATACTAAACTGGGTGTTGAGACAAACAATGAACATCTGCTTTTTTCCACTTTCATGAACTTCCTGACTCAGTTTGCTGATGGATATAAATACCCAAACACTACGGATAAGATCTCCGGATTTTTTGCGCCGGCTTATCTTACGGTTGCATCCGGATTTGATTATCAGCCATCTGATATGTTTTCGCTGTTTTTTACTCCTGTTTCGGGGAAATTTACGTTTGTTCTCGATGATGAGCTTTCTGATGCCGGAGCTTTTGGTGTAGATATGGGGAAAAAAGCCAGAGCCGAAATGGGTGCTACGGTAAAAAGCGAATTCAAAACTCCTGTTGCTAAAAATGTTAATTTATCTACCACACTGATGCTCTTTTCCAATTATTTTAATCGACCTCAAAACATAGATGTAAACTGGGATTTAGCAATCAACATGAAGATCAATGAGTTCCTTTCGGCAAATTTGCTTACCAATCTCATATATGATCATGATATTTTGATACCGCTTGATGATGAAGGGAGCGTTGGAAGAAGAGTTCAGTTTAAACAGCTGTTTGGAGTGGGTTTGAATTTCAAATTCTGATTTTAAAAATATAAAATCATATTTAGGGGGAGGTAGTGTCAATTCACAAGACCTCCCCCGCATGATCTGTAATTTAAACATATAACTGCTCTTAATCAGAACCAAGATTATCAATAAATAGCTTCTAATCTATCAGAGTTTCAAACTAAATATAAAAAATATCAGAAAGAACAGGTAATCAAGTACGTTGGATATCTGTTGATTTCCCTTGTTGACTCAGGATAAATGATTCATTAGCTTACATTTTTGCAAAAGCTTTATCCCCGACTTTTTTGTATTCAATAATATTGGCAGATGATATACCTGTCAGAAATGTTACTTCCCTTGTTGCCAGCCCATAATGCTGTAGCGCAATAACAGTTGATAAATTTAATTTTCCTGAATTAAGAAGAAGCTTAGGCCAAAAAAAATTAGGCTTTAAATTGAGTATTTTATCAAATACTTCATTGGACCAATCCCTGGCCCATAACATATTGATTTCAATTTTGTAGATATAACCTTTATCGGAATATCCTCCACAATCTTCATCAGGATCAGTAGATATGAATTGTGGTTGCGGACTGCTTATTATTAATCTGGATAAATCAACAGGGCTCTTTGGGCGCTGACAATAATCCAAAATTAAAGATCGTGCAGAAAGTAACGTCATCCTTGGATCCTGTATCCGGAATCCGTTATCTTTTATGATTTGAGGTTCTCTGGAATCAGCTCTGTAAAGTATCATCTTGTAACTTTCTTATTTATTTAATTATTGAAAATAATAATAATTCAAATCGATATATTTAATTTGATTATAGATTCAATTTATTTATAGTTGTGCAAAAATTAAAGCCCACTTGATGACAAAAACGCTATTTAAATGTATATCAAGTTATAAAATTTATCTTTAGAATCCAAATTAATTGTATAAACTCATACTGTGAAAATCCAAAGGTCGTGAATTATAAATATTTTTAACTTAGGATGTGAAGTTGTAGTATGTTTCTGGTGCCAACAATCATATCTTTTAATGATAAGTAAGCCTAAATACCACAAAATCTATTCTGAAAATGAAAATCTGCGAAGTATGATAATAAAACGTAATAAGTCAATTATTTTCATGTAAAGTTTAATAATTTTGAGAAACTGATTACTTAATCATGATGTAATGGCCTTAACAATAGTCTTTGCCAGCGTGTGGGGATTTATACGGAAAGAATGGAAAGGTGCTTCACCTAAAGTTTATGTTCTGATGGCTTTATCGCTCATTATTATTATTGTTGCCTCGTTTATGATTGGCATCAGCGGATCAGAGTAAAAAATATTAAATGTAAAATATGACTACTCCAAGAGAAAGGATTTTATCAGCAATTAACCATAAGGAACCCGACCATGTTCCGGTGGACCTGAGTTCAACACCCAGTTCAGGGATTTCGGCCATTGCATACAGCAACTTGGTAAAACACATTGGCAAACCTGAATTGCCGGTACTGATATATGATGTGGTACAGCAGCTTGCCCAACCTGATCTATCGGTATTGGACCTGTTTGGAGTTGACGTCCTGGACATTGGAAGAACTTTTAATACCAGTTCCGAAGAGTGGAAGAAAACCATAATGTCAAACGGTGATGTAGCCTATTATCCCAAATGGTTCCATCCGGTCAAGCTGAACGACGGTTCGTTTGCCACCTTTGATGCGGATAAAAAAACAATGCTTTCAAAAATGCCGGCTAGTTCGACTTTTTTCGATCAAACCTATTTCCCCTATGTGGATGGCTACCCTGATTCATATGACAACCTGGGTGATGAAATGGGACGCATAATGTGGGCACGCTATGCACACAGTCCTTGGGATCACGCCGGCGAACAAGGTTTTTGGGAGAAATTGCGAGAGAATACGCTGGCGCTCAGGAAAAATACAGATAAAGCGCTGCTTGTAGTTTGCGGGTGCAACCTTTTTGAATGGGGCACTTTCCTGCGCAGGATTGATAACTTCCTGATGGACCTGGTGTGCGACCAATATAATGTGGAAAAACTGCTCGACCAGTTACTTGTCCGCCACCTTGCAACTCTCGAAAAAGTTTGTAGTGCAGTGGGCGATGTTGTTGATATCATCCGTTTTGGAGACGATTTGGGAATGACCTCCGGGCCGTTTATGGATGTGGAAACCTATGTAACTCTGTTCAAGCCGCGTCTCAAAATCTTATGCGACTATGTAAAATCACACAGTCAGATGCACACCTATCTTCACACTTGTGGTTCTGTATCATTGCTGATGCCTCATCTAATCGAAGCCGGAATAGAAATTTTCAATCCGGTGCAAACCAATGCCTGGAATATGGATCCCCGCTTTCTGAAAAAGGAATTTGGAAAGGACTGTACATTTTGGGGAGGAGGCATTGAAAATGTAGGGACACTAAATGGCCTAAACTTAAAAGCAATTCATGATCAGGTGTGGGAACGAATGGAAATATTCTCTGAAGGCGGCGGTTTTGTTTTCAATACTGTTCATAATATTCTTCCCGATGTTCCACCTGAAAATATTATCGCCATGTTTGATGCGGTTAAAAGTTTTAATGACAGAAAATAAGAATTGCTGACAATAAAATATTGGGAATTGAATTTATTTAACAGTAAAAAAAATTATATATCAATAAACCAAAAGATCATGAAATCATTCAATAACATTATTCTGTTGGCATTAATCCTTTTAACACCAATAATTCAGTCATGCGGGGAAAAAACCGAAACGGTTGGGCAACGTCTCGAATATTGGAAGGATCTGCGTTTTGGAATGTTTATCCATTGGGGGCCTGTTAGCCTGAAAGGTACAGAAATAGGCTGGTCACGTGGTCGTGAAATTCCGGTTGAAGAGTACGACAACCTTTATAAACAGTTCAATCCGGTAAACTTTGATGCTGATGCATGGGTTCAACTGGCTAAAGATGCCGGCATGAAATATATCGTATTCACTTCGAAGCACCATGATGGATTTTGTATGTGGGATACAAAATATAATGACTACAATATCATGAACTCCCCTTATAACAGGGATGTAATGAAGGAATTGGCTGAAGCCTGTAAAAAACATGATATGGAACTTGGATTTTATCATTCCACCTGCGACTGGCATCACCCCGATTTTCCGCTTACAAGTCCGGGGGGTAGTGTTGAACGAAAGGTTTATGATCTGGACCGTTATACGGAATACCTTAAAAACCAGTCTGTGGAGATCATCAAAAAATACGGCCCCCTTCTCGTTATGTGGTATGATGTGCCTCAGCGCTTCGATTCCATTCGCGGACAAGGGGTAATAAACCATATCAGAAACATACAACCCAATATTTTGGTAAACAACCGTACCGGTGCAAAAGGTGACTTTGACACACCGGAACAAAGAATAGGCGGTTTTCAGCATGAAAGACCCTGGGAGACATGCATGACCATAGCTCAACAATGGGCATGGAAGCCGGACGATATGGTAAAATCAACAGAGCAATGCCTTCATACATTAATAAGGACCGTTGGCGGAGACGGGAATCTTCTCTTCAATGTTGGACCTATGCCCGACGGGCAGATCGAACCTTTACAGATTGAGAGACTGAAAGAAATGGGAGAATGGCTTGAGCAATTCGGAGTTTCTGTTTACGGTACAAGAGGCGGCCCTTACAAACCCACCGACTGGGGAGTGAGTACACGAAAAGGAAATAAAATATACCTGCATATTCTTAACCTGCCAGGTAATGAACCAAAAATTACAATCCCTGATCCGGGATTGGATATCTTAAGTTGTAAAGTATTGGAGGGAGGAACTCTTAAATTCAGCAATTCAAAGGGAGAAGTGACTATTAAGTTTGGAAACGAACCTCTAAAACCTGTAAACACCGTTATTGAAATGGAACTGAACGGCAATGCAATGGATATAGTTCCGATGGAGGCAAAACCATATTCATTGTCATATAAAAAATCAGTTAAAGCTTCTTCAAACCTGAAAGGCCACTGGTCACATCACCAGTTGGTTGACCTGGCATCAGTAAATAACGGCGATTGGGCCGGAGACTTTTGGCATCCGGAAGAAAGCGATACTGCCCCATGGATAGAAATAGATCTGGGTGAATCAATGAAAGTAAACAGCGCCATCCTCTTCGAACGCGGAAATAACATTGAATCATATGAACTACAGTATAAATCAGGAGAAGAATGGATTACACTGCACAAAGGCAGTAAAATCGGAGAAAAAAATGAAGAGGTTTTTCCGGAAACGGAACTACAGCATTTCCGGTTGTTAATAACTGAGTTTTCAGATATTCCGGGTATTTACGAGATTGTATTACAATAAAATAATAATTATGAAACGTTTTGGACAGATAATTGAGATCAAACCCGAACAGTTTGAACGTTATAAAAGTTATCACGCACATGTTTGGCCCGAAGTCCTAAAAACAATCAAGGACTGTAACATAAAGAATTATTCCATTTACCACAAAAACGGATTTTTGTTTGCTTACTTTGAATATGACGGTGAAGATTTTGCAAAAGACATGCAAAAGATGGCAGCTGATCCGAAAACTCAGGAATGGTGGAGCATAATGGAACCCATGCAGCAACCGGTTGCTAACCGGTTAAATGATGAATGGTGGGCAAATATGGAAGAGGTATTTCATTTGGACTGAAAGATGATTCATTGTTCTTCGAGGGGGAGGTACCTGGGCTAATACACCGGTGCAATGCAAAACAATAAGTCCAATTTGACCGATTACCAGGGCTGGCTTATCCTTGATTACTGGAGCGGTTATTTTAAGTCGAAAAATGCTATTCGCAGTGCACATTTACTCCGGGAGTTTGAATCGCAGATAGAAAAATATCAAACTGATACCACATCTTCAAAGCAGCTGAAATCCACACCAAAATTGATGGATTTATATCTATTGCAAGTAAAAATCAGAGCAATGTATTTTCAAAATCATGTGCTACTTTTGAAAGACAAAATTTTCTTACTGGAAATTTAATCAGGTAAATAATAACTCTGTAGCTATGAATAAAATAAGTTTTTGGGGTTCAGGCCTGCAACCTAAATTTTTAGACATGCAGCGTATGCAACGAATATTAATCAACATTAGCTGATTTTAAAATTAAATCTGCTTCATACGAATATTTCCTGAATATCACCTGCTACCTCCAGACATGCATTTCTACCTGTATCCTTGAGCATTACCAGGTTCTTATCAAGGTCAGTAAGCGTGATTTCAAGTGTTGCATTCATACTTTCCTCAATTCGTCCTTCCATCAGTCCATGAACAGGTGCGGCCAGCCCTGTTGCGTGGTCCCTGTGGGCAGTAATGGATAAACTATACTTCTTATTTTCCATAACCAACTCCACTGTTTCTTCATCTGCAAACGATTTCCTCAGAAATGATTTATTATAGGTAGTAAACCGGATCAGTTGATTATTAAGCCATATCCCACATATAAAGCCGGTAAAAAAACTATTCAACCATGGAATTTTGGCTACTGAGGCTTTAATTGAAATTCCAGGTTGCCTGAAATGATTGCTCTGGAGCCAAAAATATGCACGTGGGAATGACCTGCCCCAGTCTTTTTCAATATATCCGCGACCATGATCAAAATTTATATCCTGATTATTGTATCTTATTTTTCCCATAATCGAATGGTCCATGCTGACAATGCCATGATAACATTCCATAAAAGGCACAAATGCATATGGTCCCATTATGCCGGGTGAGTAAAAGGGTTTCGGCCAGGGAATAATATTTCTGAACTCAAGTTTACCCTGTATTTCAGGGAGATATATATAAATAAAATTCCCGGAAAAACTATTTTCCCCTATAGTTATGTGCAATTTGCCGGGCTTGGCAGTGAAGGAGTCGAAATCAAATTTATGATACACAGAACTTAGTTTTTTGCCATCTAAGACCTGGATAAAGGCATGCTTCTCCCCATTTTTATCCATTGCAATTCCGGGAATTATTGCAAAAGCATATTTTTCATTTGCATCCACAATTTTATAATACCACCCTTCAAAATAGCGTTTGGTCTTATTCCATCCCTGAAATTGTTCAGGATTAAAAAAAGATTGTAATTTACGTATCATATAAAATGAGCATACTTATCAAATCACCCAAAGGTATAACTAAATCATATGCAAGTTCCATATGATATCACTTATTCTTTTAAATATCCACCTTGTCAGGGATTGCGTTTTATCTTCTCAGCAAAATCCGGATCCGGAACAGCAACAACTTCTCCGGTATAGGGCAATCTTTTGTCGGGATGGAATGTTTTACCAACTGTGACAGATGATCCTTTGGGCAATCTGAACATATCATCAAATTTCTCCAGGGTAAACTCTTCCCCTGCATAAAAGAAGTGCCAGTCCGGAAGCTTTATTCCAGGATGTTTCTCCAGTTCTGAAACATCAGCATAGCCGTTAACCCGCGCAAGTCTTTTGGCATCCCTGTATCCGAATGTTTTAGCCACCCAGTCTAAAGTATCCCAGGGCTCCAGGTAATATATGGCATTATAAGAAGCTAGAGTACCTTGTTTTCTTTCCTTTTTCATTGGCCATACACGCATATGCAGGCGTACATTCTGGCCGGCCAGTGGCCTTAGACAGCGCACAACAGCCCGTGAATCCTGTCTTCTGACTATATATGCTTCAAGTTCTCCTGACGGACGGTTATTTATCTGAACACATCCGTACCCGTCAGTGTATTTTTGGTCATCAAGACGAAAACCTCCATGTCCATAAGGTGTTTCGACTGATGTATCCCAATGATATATCTGTACAACAACTTCAGGCAAGGGATTCGAATTCAAACCATCTATCACTCTTATCCACAAATTGTAAACTTCTTCCTTTGCAGCAGGTTCCCATTTCGGGTGGCGTTTTTCCATTTGCACGCCTCCGACATGCCGGCCATCAGCATATTGCATAATACTGATCTTTAAAGGATCAGAAACAACTATTTGGGTATTGGGTACTTCCAGGACAGCCTCTGCAGGCTTTTTCTGATCCAGACGAAGGCGGGGGATTACCAGATCCTTCCAGGAATTAAACTCAATTACTGATTTTTCAGGTCCTATTTCTACTCGTTGTGCTCCACGTATATATGTAAACTTTTCAATTTTTTCCGGTCCAATGATCTCTATTGGGGGATCAAAGTAGGTATGACCGTAAGCCCGTGAAGCTGGAAAGTTTTCCTGCTCACCTCCAACAGCATCCTGAAATTTGGCATCAGCATAGGTTATACAAAGAGTAGGCAGGACAAGCTTTAGCATTCCTTCCTGTTTGCGATAGTTAGAGCGGATCCGAAGGGTATCTTCATGAAGCCCGCTTCCACTAAGCCTGAAATTGTAGTTGCCTTTCCATATAATTGGTGTTGTCATAATTGAGTCCTCCTTATTTATTGAATGTGCAGGTTTCTGAGCGCAACATTATTTGTGCCTTTAATATTCAATGACCACGCGCTACCTCCGCCTGAAGCAGGAGCTGAATAAACCAGTGGGTCATTCACATGATCAACCTCCGCAAGCAGGCAAAAATGGGTTATATCTGCCGGTGCATTAAGCTCTGATGCTTCCGGGCGCCAGCTAAAGGGAACCACTGCAGACCCCAAAGCGGGAACATTCACCGTAGTATTTTCCAGCTTGTTATTGCTCCCATCTTCAGCATGGAACCAGTTATCAGGTGCTGTATGAGGCAATGCATACCTGAGACGGACAGTGGTATTGACGGCATTTTGCTCACCTAAATTACGAACAGTCACTTTAACATCATATGTAGTACCCCAGTTAATATTTGTTGTTTCATTATTAGTACCTGCATGATACACCCTTATATCCGGTGCATGACAGAAGCATCCTCCGGGATAGGGAATTTCACCGTAATCATCATCAGCTGTGCGCACCCATACATCATTATCCACCGGCGGAAGTATATGGTCTACAGGTCCGACCATCCTGAGCCTGCCATACCCGTATCTGTTACGTTCTTCAGCCACATACCCGGGCTGGGTGGGATCAAGGTTAAGATTCAGCCGGTTAGCATATTGGGTAAGAAGAGCTTTAACAGTATCCTGGTTAAGTTCGATCCCCAGGCCAACCGGAGGTGCTGTATTATATTCCTCCAGCAGACAGGCAACTGCTCCGGCAACCAGTGGCGTAGCCATACTGGTTCCGATCATATCAGTATAGCCATTGTTCTGATCGGATGCTGCCGAAAGGATGCCGTCATATTCATTGGCAGGGGTTGCAGGATTGTCAGCTGTTCCCCCTACAGCAACTATTTCCGGTTTTATTCTTCCGTCTATTGTAGGACCGGCTCCGCTGTATAAGGTGACTTGTTCTCCGGTGGCAGGATTCGGCGGAACAACCTTGTCGCAGGCACCAACTGTCAGAATGGATTTTCCGCAAGCCGTATCACTAAGTGTCGTTTGATGAAGGGTTGCCCCGGAAAGGTCAGCCCACCACCCCTGAAGTCCTGACCATGCATGATAGTTAGCATCCTGTGATAGATGGGTATTCCTCAGCTCGATATTATAAACTTCATTTGTCTGCGCGTTTTCAACATAAATACGAATGCCACGCAATCCCCCTGACGTTTCTATATCGCGTTCTGCCTCAATATCCCGGCCACTGACAGTTCCATTGTAATCCTGCCCTGCTGTTCGCCATCCTGAATTGTTTCCCCCGAAACTTACTCTGTAGTCCAGTTCAGGGCCGGTATACCATATATCAAGCCAAACCGGAGTTATTATAATTGCTCCCCACCCCCCTGAGCGTCTTACTGTTAATGTGAAATTATCGGTGGAATTACCGGAAGGAACTCTTCCTTGCCGGTACCCGTCCACACTATCGTCATTACCAGCAGCCCAGGCAATAGTGCGGTTGTTAAATGAATTGACCAGATTATCACGGGCCTGATCAAAATCGGTCGAACCGTTATGCGGGCCAAAATTGGATACCTGGCTAACACTTATAACAACAGGCATACCATGAAACGCCGCAGCTCTGAGACAAAAATCGATACCATCCATTAATGCATCTTCGAATGTTCCTCCTGTATCCAGGGAAGAGGGGAGCCTTTCCAGCCGGACATGGATAATGGTTGCTTCAGGTGCCGCCCCTTCATGTACCGGATTGGTAGCCCAATTAGTCACATGCCCGCTGCCGGCAGCAATACCGGCACAGTGTGTTCCATGTTCATTATTTTTTGTTGGCTCACAACAGATCTGGTTGTTATTGGTCCCATAAGGATTAGCAAGGCCGATAGCGGTATCTATAAAATCAGTAGTATAAATACGGCCGTAATTCAATCCCGTGAAGTCGGGTCTTGGATCAACCGCTGTGGCAGCATTAAAGAACTGTTCAGGTGTCTGACCCGGCGGTGTTGCCTGATCAATAGTTTGCCCCATAGCGTTCTGTATATGTGCACTTTGAACCCAGTAGTACAATACCCGTGATCCGTGCGTACCTCCGGCAGCAGGATCACGAAAGCCGTGGTGTGTTACATCCAGTGGAGAGTCAATGATACCCACCAGTATACCATTGCCACGGAATCCCGTAGGATTGGCAACTCTTGGTGCATGAATGACATCTACTTCAGCCTGGCCACTTGCCTCCTCAACAGCCGGGAGAAGCATCCTGGGAGAGCGTAAACTCAGGCACGATGGCCGGTTAACCAGTTCGGCAAGTTGTTTCTTTGTACCCGTAATTGTAAATATATCCTGTGCCTGCGACCTCACCTGTATACCCAGTGCCTCTAAATCTGAGCGGTTTCCTGTGAAATGTATGATCGCCCTGATGCGTAAGTAACGGAACCTGCCGGGAACAAGAGCAACCAGCTTCCGGGGGGGAAGTAAATCCACAGTTCGGCTTTGCCTTAATGTTCT
>CAZJGI010000048.1:0-25588 GCA_964545315.1 uncultured Prolixibacteraceae bacterium | reverse complement strand
AAAAAAAAGACCATTTGAGCGCAGCGAAAAGGCTTTTTGCTTTGGTTTCCCCCCCCAAAGGGATTCACCCAAAGGTAAATCCGGCATGATCAGATTATTGGCAACTGCAAAAAAAAGACCATTTGAGCGCAGCGAAAAGGCTTTTTGCTTTGGTTTCCCCCCCCAAAGGGATTCACCCAAAGGTAAATCCGGCATGATCAGATTATTGGCAACTGCAAAAAAAAGACCATTTGAGCGCAGCGAAAAGGCTTTTTGCTTTGGTTTCCCCCCCCAAAGGGATTCACCCAAAGGTAAATCCGGCATGATCAGATTATTGGCAACTGCAAAAAAAAGACCATTTGAGCGCAGCGAAAAGGCTTTTTGCTTTGGTTTCCCCCCCAAAGGGATTCACCCAAAGGTAAATCCGGCATTTTCTTTGTATATTTATGATATTTTAATAAATCTGAACTGAAAATTCATTGATATAAAAATAACTCATAAATTTATGGGGTGTTGTTAAATAATTCATCTTTAAAGTTGAATTGAAAAAAACCGGAATAAAAACAAATCAAATTAAAATGGCACAAATTAATCGAAGAGATTTCATTAAAAATGCAACCACTATTTCTGCTTTTACAATATTAACACCTCAGGTTGCTTTTGGCACTCAGAATAACTCATCCGTGCGGATTGGAATGATCGGTTGCGGGAACCGGGGCACCAGTGTTCTCACAACGATGTCGAAAAATACAAATATTAATATTATTGCTTTGGCTGACATTTTTGATGACAAACTGGCCCTTGCAAGAAAGAATCTGGGTAAATGTAATATTGACAAAGGTTTTGCTAATATAAACGAAGAAAATATTTATCAGGGATCAGGAGCATATCTTAAGTTGCTGGATAATAAAAAAGTTGATGCAGTTTTAATTTCTACCCCGGCATATGCCCATCCTGAGATCTTGTTAGCAGCCGTTGCAGCCGGTAAACATGCTTATTGTGAAAAACCGGCTGCGATCGATATATACGGGTGCAGACAAATTTTGGAAATTAGTAAAAAGATAAACAATAAATTAAGTGTTGTACTTGGATTTCAAATACGGTATGCTACACCTTATGTTGAAATGGTAAGACGGATTCAACAGGGAGACATTGGTGAGATGGTTTGTGTTCAGCTTTATTATTTTTCTTCTGACACTCCTGTTAAACCGCATGACGGTATGACCTATGATGAAGTCAGGATCAGGAACCATTTTCATTTTAATGAATTATCAGGTGGAATCTATCTGGACCAGGCAATACACATGATTGATGTTTGCAACTGGGCTTTGCAAAGCAGACCATTGCAGGCTATTGGCACCGGCGGTAGGAAAGGCCATTCTGATTTTGGAAATGCCTGGACTAACTATCAGGTTATTTATAAATATCCGGATGATATAAATGTTTCTGTTCAGTCGTCTAAGATAGGTCCCGTCTTTGGGGATGTATGTGCCAGATTTATTGGTACAGCGGGGATAGCAGAAGCACATTATTCAGGAGGTGTCTTTATTAAAGGTGATAATGCCTGGGATTCAGGTATTATTAAATCAGGTGCTGAACTAAGTCCTCAACAAATTGCTTTGGGGGCGTCCCTTTCATCACTTGATGATGCAGACAAAAATAAAGGCAGGTCATTTATTAAAAGTATCGAAAGTGGTAATTATTTAAATCAGCTTCAATCAGGAACCGAATCTACCCTAAGTGCCATATTGGGAAGGGAAGCAGCAATCCGCCTCAGGGCAGTCAGCTGGGATGAAATGGTTTCATCATCAGACAGAATAGATACTAAGTTAGATTTAACCCGGTTTGATACCTGATATATTATATTAGATAGAAAAGATCAGTTTAAAAGCGAATTGATTTTAATACCTTCCGTATTCTTCTACAATATCATGAACAAGTTTTATCCTGTTATATTCTGTTCCGGGAGGCACCTGGTCGCCGGCTGACTGAACCAGCCTGCTGTTTATCTTTCGTAAATCAAGCCACTCTCTTACGTGTCTGATAAAATCTTTTTCGCTGGTATTTGGTAACCACATAACAGGTGAAATACCTCCCATGAGTATCATTTTATCTCCGGCTTGCTGTCTTATTTCCAATGGTGTTAAGTCACCTGTAGGCTTTGGGGTACAGGCATCGGCAACATCAATACCTGCTTCAGCGACTACTGTTATTATGCCTTTGAGCATCCCATCAAGATGCGCAGATACTGTTTTTCCAACCTTATGAACGCGTTCAGCTATTGCTTTATAATGATCAAAACTGTATTCACGAAATATATCAGGGGGTTGCACGTCTCCTGACAAATTATCGGTAAAGATGATGTGTGGAGCAGGTGATTGGCAATATATATCAACAAGTTCAAGATGTTTTTTATTATAAGTATCAATATAATTTTTCATTATGTCAGGTTCCTCAAACAATGCATAGATTGTATTTTGAACTCCCATATAATATGATATTAGTGATCCCAGGCCGGTATAAGCCAGACTTGGGAATCCCAGGCCCACATCTCCGCCAATTTTTTCTATTCTCTCCCAGTTGTCATATTTAGGCCTGAATTTTTTTCGTTCAATTGCATACAAGAGTATTTTCAGATCGTCAAGATTTTCAACCATAAGCTTTGTAATATCCCACGAAAAACTTACCTGATTCCATTTTCTCTCCATCCTGATTTCCCCAATCCGGGTAATATACCTTTCGATTGCACGGTCCCCGACTATTTCCCTGTCCCTGACAACCCCGTCTTCATAATACTCTTCATGTAAACTACCTACTTCAATATACCATCCGGCTTTGACATCCCTATGAATTTCGGCCATCTCTTCAGTGCAATTATTAATTTTGAATAAGTTCCACTGCTGACCACTTTCTGCCCTGAACCAATGCCCTAAATCAGCAAACCAAGGTACCCTGTCAGGTGTTTCTCCTTTAAGCACACATAATAATCTCTCTCTTTCTGTCATATTTCAATTATTAGCCAATTAAATTTCAACATCATCAAAAAGCCTTTCATATTTTTCAGTCTTCCCTGACCATTCGTTGAAGCTTACGGGAACTGATAAAACAGATAAATTATCGGCTTCTATATTTCTGATCCTTAACATATGAATCTTTCCTTTTATTGTACCGAATGGCAATTAAAAAAGCATTGAACGGAGTAGTTGAAATAATTTTTAAGTTTTAAAAGCTTATTTTTAATTCTTTAGATATTCAGGATATTTCCACTTAAAATCTTTTACTTTCTGGTAACCATAATTTGGATATAAGGTATTTATTGAATCCATCTCATGTGTAAATTTGTCCAGTTTATTCTTATCCAGAAAGGGATCGTTTGTTTCCTGCCTCCACCTCATCAACACATCCTGCATTTCCTTAAGGATATCTTTATAGTCCGAATTTTCAGACAGATTCTCAAATTCCCATGGATCATTTTTGAGGTCATATAATTCCCACTCCGGTGGAGATTTAAACACTTGATATGCATTCCGGATTTTAGGTTCCGAGGCTTCGATCTCCTCTATATTTGCACCGGATGCAAAATTCGGATTTAAATAGGCTGTATAGGCAGGAAATTCTTCTCTCCCCACATCTATGTTATGAATAATTTTATATCGTTCTCCGCGGATACTTCTCCGGGGGAAATAATGAACGGGTGATTCACCGGCACCACCCGATCCCAGGTACTGCCTCCATGAGGATGGTTCATAATTTTTATCAAACAGCCTTAAGACAGATTTCCCCGGCAAACTTTCAGGTATTTCTCCTCCGGCTAATTCTAAAATTGTTGGCAGAATATCAATAACTGATACCAGTTCTTCCTTAACTATATTTTTCGATTTTATCCCCTTGTCCCACTTAATAATAAATGGAATTTTCAGACCACCTTCATAATTTGTTAATTTCCCCCTGCTAAACTGAGCGCCATGGTCTCCTAAGTAAAAGATAAATGTATTTGACAGGTCTCCGATACTGTCTAATAACATACCAATTGATTCATCCAGCCTGTTAACACAATTGTAATATTTTTCAACTTCTGTTCTTAGCCTGGCTGAGTTCACGCCAACAAACGGCAGAGTATTTTTTATTTCATCCGGATCAACTTTTACAGTGGGTAAGCCTTCAACATCATTCTGAAAGGGGAGATGTGTATCAGGAAAATTAACCATTAAAAAATAGGGTTTATCACTGCTATTATCATTAACGAATTTTTTTGCATTCTGCGCATATTCGAACATATTACGTTTTTGAAAATTACTGCCGGGTATTGCCCTGAAATCAAAGTTGAACCTTTCTTCCGGATTTACATGTATTTTTCCTAATATTCCGGTCCTGTACCCGGCTTCTTTAAGATATTGAGGTAATACCTTAATGTCCTCAAATAAGGTGTACTTATGAGTAGCCCATCCAAACTGTCCGTTTTGATGAACATACAGGCCGGTAAAAATACTGCTTCTGCACGGGCTGCAAACCGATGTTGTAACATATGCATTATTAAACCTTACTCCGTTTTCAGCTAACCGGTCTATATTTGGAGTATGAACTAAGGTGTTTCCGTAACATCCCATATCCTGACTTGTATCTTCCGAAACTATCAGAAGGATATTAGGCCTTACAGTTTCTTCGACTTTATTATTGACACATGAGAAAAACATTAAGCTGACTAATAAACCAGCCCAGGTTAATTTATTTATTAAAGAAGCCATTTTTGTATTTATTTTAAAGGATAATTTAGTATTCAGTTAGTTATTATATCTTCTACTTTTTTATTTATATGAATAAAACCGGCAATTAATTATTTTATTGATTGTTGTTAATGGTTTATTTCACATGATTAAAATTAATTATTTTCAAATGCATCATATGGAACTCGCATTTATTTTAATAATTCTCTTGGATCCCGATTTAAATTGGGATGCTAGTTTCACTTTATCAGATGACCTGTCAGCAAGATATCTGATATATTAAACATTATCATAAAGATACAATATTTTTTATATATCAGATAATCCTGCCAACAGGTTTTAATGTTTATAAAAATTACAATTTAATTGATCTCCAAAATTGAACCTGCAATGTGGCGTGTCCCGTTATTGATATTAAAATAATATGTAACAAGCACCCTGTTCTGGTCCAGCATAACAGCCCATGGATAACCGATATCCCCTGAGCCACCGTCTGTACGGATAATTATCTCTTCAGCGGTTTCATAATCGGTACATTCAGCGTTTAATATCCTGGCTCTGATGCCATAAGGTTCATGTCTGTAACCATATACTAAGAAAACTCTGTTATCAGGAAGTCTCAAAGCCTGTAACGGATGGCCCTGGAATCCCATTTTTTGCCATGGCCTGAAGGATTTTCCCCCATCTGTTGAACGGGCAATACAAGCCTGATCATCTAATCCTGCTGTTCTGAGAAATGCAACCAGGTCACCCCCGGGAGTCTCATAGACAGAAGTTTCATTAAATGCAGCTTTCTCGTCCTCAGCTACAGGACAGGAATACTTCCATGTCAATCCTTTGTCTTCAGATATTATTAAATAATTTGCAGTTTTTCTAATATTTTCTTTATCATTACCTGCAGCCACAACCCAAAAAATTCTTCCGTCTTTTCCTTCCCATAATGAACCCCGGTTATAAGCCGGTAACGGATTGCCAAGGGCAGAAAGTTTAACTTCCGGTGGAATGCTTATTGGATAATAAGGCCCATTCCAGGATTCACCATTATCAGTTGAACGCAAAACATAACCTCCAAGAAACACTGAACCCTCTTTATTCCCGAATACCGGTTGCTTCAAATTTTGGAGTCCTTGTTCACGCACGAATGCCCATCCGTAGCTGGTGCAAAGTATGGTGCCATCGCTAAGTTTTAACAAACATGGATCCTGCGATCCTCCGTATGGATGTGCGTAAAGCAGTTCAGGCTCTTTAGACCACGTCATACCGTTGTCCCGGCTACGGACGTATACCAGGTAGCTGTTGGGATCAACATGACTGGTGCCTGATTCCTGAAATACTTTCCTGTCAGGAGCCCTGCGAAAAGCTACAATCAATTCTCCATCTTCATTTTTTATTACTGAAGGAAAGGAAGCATAAAACTGAGCATCTTTATAAATGATAATATCCTTTACTTTTGTAACCTCTGTATCTTTGCTTTTTTCAGTTGGCAATTCAGCAAATAGAGGATTGGTCAAAGTAATCAGGGAGAGAACATATATTAAGTGCCTTATTCTTTTATTTGATAACTTCATAATTTGCTCCATTTTATTCATATCCGGGATTTTGTATTACTTTAACTTCCAGACTCAAAATTGAATTTGAGATAGGCCAAATTAATAAATGCTCAGGATTCGGTTTATTTTGAAGTGTGGGAAGCATTTCAATGGCTTTGCCAAAGCGTACTAAATCCCACCATCTTTTACCTTCAAATCCCAGTTCACGCAATCTTTCTTCCAGAATGGTGTAATCATTTTGTGCTTTAGTTCCTGAGACAAACTCATATTGACCAAACTTATTGCCATATGCTCTCATCCTGACAGCATTAATTTCATCAGACGGGTCCTGGTTTAATGCATTTTTAGCTTCAGCTTTCATGAGCAATACATCAGCATATCTATATAAAACAACATCATCAAGAAATGCACGGCTACCACCAATGACTGTCCCTGCGAACTTAGTAACTATTGTAGTATAGTAATCAGTTGGTTCATTTTGACTATCCAGCCTGTAAATTTCAAAGAAAGAAGCATCCTTTCTTTGGTCATCATCATTAAACAGGGATTTATAATAATCTGTTGGAACAGTAATGTTATTGCTTCCACCGCCTAATGCTCCAATTTTGTCACGGGTAGCCTGGTCAATATTTGAGGGAACGGCACTCATAATTAAGTACATATCCCTGAAGATATTCGACCCGACTTCATTTTCGAAGAATCTCACAGCCATCAAAATTTCCTTGTTGCCTTTATTAGCATAATCAAATACACTGGAATAATCCTGAAGCAGTTCAACATCAGCGGCTTCAATATCATTTAATGCACTTAAGGCCACATTGATATCAGCATCTCCTCCCTGAAGTCTTTTTCCTGTCCATAAATATACATCAGCCTTCAATGCATTAGCAGCAGGTTTTGACCAGAAGCATCTGTATTGGGGAAAATTGTTGTTGGGGTATAGTTTAAGTGCTTCCTCAAGGTCATTTTTAATTAACGTAAATACTTCAGACTGAGGCATTCTTTCCTGCTGGGTTGTTTCAGCTGTAAAACCTTCAGAGGGTTCTGTTCTGATAATCAAGTCGCCCCATGTTTTTGTCATTGTAAAATATGCCCATGCCCTCATAGTATATGCCTGTGCCAGAGCGGCATTTTTATTCTGTTCAGAAGCAAAACTAATTTCAGGCACGTATTTAAGAATAAGATTGGCTGAATTTATTAAAGTATAAAAACTTTGCCAGCTTGGGCCTGCATCATCGGCGCTAAGTGAATTATAGTAGTATTTAGACCATCCGCCTTCACCAACTGTTCCCAATGTAATAACATCAGCTCTTGCCTCTCCCAAATAGTAAAGATCTGCATTTGCTATATTTCTTAGATATGCATACATTCCGACAAGCGCCCCTTTTACATCATTTTCAGTTTTCCAGAATGACTCAGCTGTGATTACACTTGTAGGTTCCACCTCTATCAGGTCATCACATGAGAAGGAAAACAATGTAACTAAAATTAGTATTAATAATTTTTGTATATTTTTCATTACTTTATATTTTAGAAGTTTAGAAAATAACATTTACACCCAGAATAATATTACGGGGAATGGGATACCTTCCATAGTCCTGACCACCATATTCCGGATTTAATCCTTTATACTTTGTAAAATAGTGCAAATTATTTCCGGTAACATTTAAGCGCAAACCGGAAATATTCACCTGGTCAATTAGTGATTTTGGCAAGTCATAGCTAAGAGTAATTTCCCTGATTGCAAGGAAATCTCCTTTCTCATAATATTCCTGGCCTGTTCTGGAGGGAAAGATATTATAAGAAGCCCTGGCGCTTTCCCAGTCGTATCTGGGCAAATAGGTTTTATCCCCCTGTTCCTGCCATGCATGATCGACCATTTCCTGGGTTAGGTTCATATTTAATTTCCACTGGCCATTCATAAATGCCCTGGCATAGTTATATATGGTATGGCCGGCAGTGTAATCCATCCTGACATACAGCATCAGGTTTTTGTACGAGAAGGAATTGGTCATTCCTCCTGTCCATGTGGGGTGTTCATTGCCCACATAAACCCTGTCCCTGCTGTTGATAATACCATTATTATCCAGGTCAGCCCAAATTACATCTCCACCTAATTTAACATCTTTAACCCTTGCAATTTCATCATAAGGTGCATTGGCAGCTTCTTCATCAGTTGCGTAAATTCCAATACCTTTATATTCATAATAATCACCCATTCTGCCACCTTCCTGTAATCCACCTTTCCATGCATAATCATTTATAGATGAATCCCATACAAAATATCCGCCAATTCGGTTGTTTTCAACGCCGTTGTCAGGTAATTTTAAAATTTTATTATTTACATATGCACTGTTTATTCCAAGATTCCATTGAAAATCTTTGGAATTTGGCAATACATCGAAGTTTACATCAATCTCCAGTCCTTTATTTTCCAGACTTCCAAGATTGGTTAATATACTACCAAAGCCGGTTGAAGGAGGAAGTGCATAATTTGTTATCAGGTTATCCGTTTCCCTTCGATACACATCAAGCATTACAGTAATTCTATCTTCTAACAGTCCAATGTCAGTTCCCAGGTTAATAGTTTTAGACCTTTCCCATTGTAATTCTGTATTTGGAATTACAGTGTTCTGGATGGCAGACTGACCTGCATACCTGTTGCCCACGCTGTAACTACCCTGTGCTGTAAAGTCACCTAATCCGGATATATTACCGTTTACACCATAACTGGCCCTGAATTTGAATTTACTTATGGATTGTGATACTCCCTGCCAGAAGTCTTCATTATGAATATTCCAACCTAAGGATAATCCGGGGAAGAACCCCCATTTATAGTTCTGACCCAAATTTGATGCACCATCGTACCTCATATTGAAGGTCAGCAAATATTTATTGTCGTAATTATAATTTATTCGGCTGAATAAACCGGCAATAACATGATCTGTAATCTGGCTGCTCACGCTGACAGGTTCGGCAGAGGCATTCATTGTTGGGATATTATCAGTAGCTGCACCTCTTCCTGAAGCACTTAGCCTGGATTCCCTTCTGTCAAAATAGGAAACACCTAATTTTGCATCAAAATTGTGCTTTGCAATCGATTCGAAGTAAGAAAAGACACCATCAAATTGTGTTTGCCTCCAACGGTAGTTTGATGCACCTGCATCCCTGCCGTCAACTAAATTTCCCGGCCCGTTTAAATAAGCCGGATTGAAGTAGAAAGAATTATTATATATATTATATAATGAAATAGTCGGTTCAAAACTCAGATTCTTCCAGATTTTCCAATCTCCTCCAACAGCAAAGGTGAGGCTTTCCTGTGTGTTTTCATCTTCCCTGGTTTCTTTTAGCACATATTCAGGGTTACCCTCGCTTAAAGCCTGTCCCGGAGCTAAGGTACCATCTTCAAATGTATATTTAGTCGTAGGTGGTAAAGTCATCGCCCTGGCAAATATGTTTGATATATTTGGTACCTGATGGTCAACAGATTTTACATAATTCGTCCTGCCAAAGAATTTTAACCTTTCACTTACAGTAATTTCCCCGTTTAAGTTAAGGGTATATCTTTCCATATCAGTTTCAATAGCAATACCCTGGTTGTCCAGAAATCCGACGCTGGCATTAAACTTTGCATTTTGATTACCGCCGGCAACAGAAAAATGATGATTATGAGATATTCCGGTTCTGAACAATACATCCTGGAAATCAGTGTCTTTAAAGATCAAGGTTTTTGACGGATCGATCGGATCAGGCATACTTTCCCATCCTTCATTCAATTTGTACTCATTTTCCGGTGTAAGATACTGAGTAGTATAAGCTGTATTTTTTGTAAGATCATTACCTGTTCCAAAACCTGCAGGATTTGTTAACCTGAATGAAGCATCAGGATAAATATCCGGTACCATCATTGCTTTTCTTCCAAATGTTATATAGTCTCTTGCATTAGCCAAATCGTACAATTTACCCGGTTGAGAGAAGAACAGGTCATAAGAATAGGAAACTTCAACTTCACCTGCTTTACCACTTTTTGTTGTAATCAAAACAACGCCATTTGAACCTCTTGCCCCATAAATAGCAGTGGATGCTGCATCTTTTAATATTTGTATTGATTCTATATCGTCAGATGCGATATTATTCATGTGACTGCGTATAACACCATCAATGACATACAAAGGTGATGCACCATTGGGATTATTAATTGATGTTCCTCCCCTGACAATGATCCTGGGAGCTGATCCCGGTTGTCCGGACAGGTTCTGGACTCTTACCCCGGGTAATGTTCCCTGAAGGGCAGTAGCGGCATTTGCATAAGGTACATCCCTAAGTACTTTAGTATCCATCTTACTTACCGAAGTGGTAATCATCTCCCGGGACATTGTTCCATAACCTACTGCCACAACCTCTTCCAGTCCAATTGTCTCTTCTTCCATCACAATGTTAAAAGAAACCCTGCCTGCAACAGATACCTCCTGGGTGCGCATTCCCACAAAAGAGAACTGTAATGTTTCAGCGTTGTCAGGAATGGTGAGTGTGAATTCTCCGTCTGGATTCGTCACTGTACCTATCGTAGTACCTTTTACTACTACAGAAACTCCCGGCAGCGGTTGTCCGTCGGAATCAGTAATTTTACCTGATACTGATTTGTTTTGCTGCATTTCAGTAAATGAGGAATTCTTTGCTGTCAAAGCAATTTGACGGTCATCAATTTTGTAGACTACGTTTGATCCCCTGAATATTTCATCCAGGATATCAGAGATAACTTTGTTTTTTGCTTTGATAGTAACTTCCTTCTGCACATCCACAACAGAAGCATCATAGATAAAAAAGAATTCAGAATTGTTCTGAATGTAACCCAGAATATTCTTTATGGACGTGTTTTTCATGTCCAAACTCAAAGGTGTATTTTGAGAATAGCTATATGCTGCCAGTAACTGGGTTACGCTTACTGTTACAGCAAAAACAACCACCCCCATAACCTTTAATACTTTCGATTTCCATGCTTCTTTAAGTATGGAAACAGTCTGATAATCGTTTTTCTTCATACTGTGTAATTATTTGATTAAAATTTCAAGTTAATTTTTATGTCACAGACATATGGAAGTGACATATGTGTATTAATTTCGATATTATCTGTCTCTCTGTGTTAACATTAATAACTTCGTTTACTTCATAGGCAAAATGTTTTTCTAAATTATTTGGACTCATAAAAAAAATCGATTTGTTTTTTGCTTTCGTTTGTTTCTTTATGCGTTGTGTATTTTATAGGACATGAATAGGCTATATAATCCAATATTTCATTTAAACCTTCATCTTTAAAGTTTGCAGTAAAAATACTTTTGTAAACCTCTTTATTTTTTACGGTTATTTCGATGTTGAATTTTCGTTGCAGTCGTTCAATAACTGCAGCCATAGGGTCATCATTAAATATCAGGTATCCCTCTTTCCAGCAAATAAAATCCGCAGTATTTACCTTTTTAACTGAAATTTTGTTGTATTTTTTATCATATTGCACCATTTCACCCGGATTAAGCCTGTAACGAAATGAATCATCATGTGATCGTAATAAATGAACATTCCCGGATTCCAGTACAACTTGAATATTATCGTCTTCAGGATACGCACTAATGTCGAATTTTGTCCCTGTAACTTTAATCTTTAAATCATTGCAGGCTACAACTAATGGATTTAAGTTATTTTGCATTATATTCATATACGCGTGCCCTTTCAGGATCAAATCACGGTTCGAAATTGCATACCCGTTATTGTATGACAGAGTTGAGGAGGAATTTAACCAAACTAAGGAACTGTCGGGCAGGATTATTTTTGAAATCTGGCCATTGTCTGCAATGACGGAGGTATATTTCAATGCTTGACCCGTCACCGTTGATGATGTTTGTTTGTATAAGTAATAAATTACCGGCAAGCTGATAAGGATTCCGAGTATTGCGGCATATTGCAGGATAGTGGTAGTTGTTGAATTAAAAAGAAATATTTTTCCCTGAATTCTATTTTGCAATGCAAGCCAGGCCTTTTCAGTTTCATGCTCAGGACGCTTCTTCATCGAAGAAATGAGAGCCCATGCGGTTTTTATTTTGAAAAATGTTTTTTTGCTCTCTTCATCTGACTGAATTTCAGAAAGCACTTGTTTTTTGTCTTTAATATCTAAATTTCCTGTAACCAGGTTTACTATTTTGTCAGTTCTTTTCATAATAAAGTTGTATCAGTGTATTGCACGAAAATGTATTTACCCTTGCTTTAATTTTATTTTTTTTAATGACACCCGAAAAAACAATCAAAATGTTTATAGGATGAACAGGAAAATTATCAATGGCAGATAATCTTTTAAAGCTTCCCTGAATCTTTTGAGACATTTTGAGATGTGTCCTTCAACTGTTTTAACTGATATGTTTAGCTCCTCTGCAATTTGGATATTTTTCATTTCCCTGAAACGGCTGAGTTCAAAAACCTTCCTGCATTGCGGCGGAAGTTCATTAAATGTTTTTTCAATAATTTCTCCAATTTCATTGAAAGCAAAAGCCGAGGTGTCAAAAGATGACAATGCATTAATGTTTAAATCAATTTCATTTAAATCAAGTTCTTTTGAGGTAAAAAGCTTTTGTTTGTACCTCGTATCACGCATTTTATATAAACAATTGTTTTTTGCGACACTAAAAAGCCAGGAAGCAAGATTTGTATTGTCTTTTAATTTTTTTCTTTTATTCCATAGAGTAGCAAATGTATCCTGAACAATATTTTCAACAATATCCTTCTGATTAATATATTCTGATATGAAATTGTACAACCTTGAATAATACTTGGTGTAAACAACTTTGAATGCTGCTTCATCGTTGTTTTGTAATCTTTTAAAAAGATCAAGGTCATTCTCTGTCATTCTCCCCAAGTTAGTAACTTAATAAAGTCGCAAAAATACAAATAAAATAAATTTTTTTAAGGAGTAGAATTCAGCTAAGGGTTAACTGATAAATTAAAGGAAACAAGATATTTGGAAATTTTTTTATATTTTTAAATGTTGCTATTCATACTTTTAATTGAGCAATTTCAAGGAGAGTAATATATAGATATACTTATTTAATCAATGTTTAACTATAATTTTTTTTGGATGTTAATATCAGAAAATATTAAAAATAAAGTGGTACTGCTTATAATGTTACTATTTTTTATTTGTCATTTTAGCATTTAAGATTGGCGGATATGAATTTAAATCTACAAGAGCAAAATCAGGAGCGGAAGAGGGAATTATTAAAAACCTGATGGAAATGATAGAGAAATTATAAACAATTCTATGAAGAATATAAAAAAATACATACCTGCACTTTTTCTTTTGCTTTGCATTGTACCTGTTATCCCGGGTATGAGCATAAAAATTTTGGAGAAAGATAAGTTTCAAGGAAAATATAAGGGGGAGAGGGGCCGGACTTCAAATAAATACTCATGGGAGTCTGATATGGCAAGAGCCACAGAAACAGGTGATCTCTTGTGGACACCGAATCCATTTGTTTTTAAGAGGGGTAATTCTGTCCGGTATATCGATTATGAAAACGGAGATGACAATAATGATGGGAGAACTAAGAGGAATCCGTGGAAACATCATCCATGGGATACTAAAGCGCAGGATGAGTCAGTACAAAGTAAAGGAGCAGATACATATATTTTTAAAAGAGGTTCTGTTTACAGGGGAGCTATTGTCGTCAGAGAGTCAGGAACACCCGGCAATCCCATCCGGTTTACATCGGATCCTTCGTGGGGGGAGGGAGAAGCAGAATTTTATGGTTCAGAAAAGATCACAGGAGGCTGGGAAAAGGGAGCAAGTCATAAAGATATTCCCAATGCACCTGACGTGTGGTACCGCGATTTGGAGTTTGCCCCCAGGACTTTATGGATGATCGATGCCGGTGAGTCCACACGAATTCCACTGGCACGCATGCCAAATTGGGAAGTGTCAGACCCTGAAGATGTTAAAAGCGAATGGTGGGAATGGGATTATGAAGGAAGCAGGAAATATTTTAATGTTACGATAGTAAATGATAAGGGCAGGGAACTGGCACTGGGTATTGATACTAAGAATCTGACAGGCCCGGAGGAGTTGTACATGGGAGCTGTTGCATGGACTGAATTCGGTTGGGTTGACGGAACACCTTATCCTTCATATGTTCAGGCCTTTGATGCTGAAAAGAAAGGAATTGGTTTTGAAGGATACCTGGGAAATGCCACCTCAAGGATTATCTCAAAAAATCACAGATATTACCTTGAAGATAAACCACATTACCTGGATGACCCAAACGGCGAATTCTGGTTCGACAAGAAAGGAGAAGGAGGACGAATATACCTTATTCTACCTGATGGCAAAAATCCTAATGAGGTTGATCTGGAAGCAGGAAAAGAGTTAACCCTGATACATATGGAGGAAAAGGATCATCTTTTTTTTTCAGGCCTTACCTTTAGATATTGTAATGTATCATGGAATTTAACAGAATTACCCTGGGGACAAAAATTCGCACTTAAAAAGCATATATATCCCGCCTGTATAAGGGTTTGGGGGGGAGGTAATGATATTCATGTGTCTAATTGTTCTTTTTATAATGTCAATAGTGCAGTATACATGAAAGCTGTAAAGCCTGATTTGCATCTTGACAATGTATCTGTAACAGACTGTGAAATTCGTGAAACTGACCATAGTGGAATTGTTATAGAAGAAGGTATTTTATGGGGATTTGTCCTGCCTGAGGATGCCGGCCATTTATTTGATGTAAAAGTATTGCGTAACTATATCTTCAAGACCGGCTTGCGTTCACAGCGGGTGGGATCGGGTAATGCAATAGATATCCAGTGTGGACAGACAGTAGAGGTTGCCGGTAATATTATCGAAACCCCCTGGCATGCAGGTATAAATGTGTTTGGTGCAAAGATCAACGCTAATATAGGGGATATACCTTTGTCCCGTATATTGATCTACCAAAATAAAGTAACGGACGGAATCCGTACAGGCGATGATTGCGGGAATATTGAAACCTGGCAGGGTGGAGCAGCCTATGTATACAATAATGTCTCAGGTAACCCGGGTGGCTTTCGTAATGCCAGTTGGATAAGCGGAAAAGATAATCCTGACAGGCCCGGTTCTGCGCGTTTCGGAATGGCCTATTACCTGGATGGAGCTTTTAAAAATTATTATTTCAATAATATAGGGTGGGGACTGAGTAAAGATCCGTGGAGTAAAGTGGGAGCTACCACAATGTTCCAGGAAATAATAAGTTATCAAAATTCATTCTTTAATAATACTGCCAATAATTTTGTTAAAGGATCAAGAAGACAGGCGCCTCATGCCGGCAGGAATAAGTTTCTTGGAAACATATGGAACAGCATTGGTGATTGGGTATTCTGGCATACCAACCCTGCCAAATCCCCTGCAGCAGGAAACGAGCAGGATGCCGGGCCTCAAAAAGATCATTATGCATTGGAAACAAATGCTTTCTCAGGAAATATTTTTTATGATATCTCCGGTAAGTATGCATCTTTCAAACCATCAGGGCAATGGCATGAAACATTTAATGACGCTCGTGATGTTCTTGAAGAAACAGGAGCTATTGCCTCTGACCTGGGACTGGTAGCAACAGCACCAGTTATGAATGATCCTGAACAGCACGATTTTAGCCTTACAAGTGAATCTGCAGCTGTCGATAAAGGTGTAAAAGTGTTTGTCCCTTGGAGTTTATATGCTCAGGTGGGCGAATGGAACTTCTATCCTGCCGGTAACAATCCGTCAAATATCCTGGATGAGCATTGGTATATGACTCCTTATTATGCTAACAGAAATGATTACCATGCCAATCCTGTGTTTAACCTGAAAGGAGTAAATATCACCCAGCAAGATTATGTGGAAGGCACGTTGGAGGACTGGACTAAAGGTGCACTCAGGCTTAACGGCATCGACCAGTACGCTTTTTGTCCGGATTCAGCATTAAGTAAAAGTTTTGATTTTACATTTAATCACAGGTGGTTCAGGGGAGGACAAAAAGAAACTCGGCGTATTGCCGGAAAAGACTTTAAAAGCCCGGAAGTGTATAATAGTAATTTTCTTATTGAAATAGTTTTTAAAGCTGACCAGGGAATCACGAAAGGCGTCCTTGCCGAAAAGATGGATGCTGCTGGTTATTCTTTGGAAGTCAATGAAGATGGAGGATTAATATTCACTGTTAAAAGTGGAGGACAAACTTCAAAATTGTCAACTAATTCTAAGATCAATGATGGGGAATGGCATCATGTTATAGCACAGGCAGACCGTGCATCCAAAAAATTAACAATATATACAGATGGAAAAGAAGACAAGAGCGGCGTTGGTATAGATCGAGGCCTGTCCTTAGAGAATAGCAGCAATCTGTATGTTGGGGGAACACCTTCAGGCAGGTACTTTAAAGGGACATTTGAATTCTTACGTATCTGCCTCGGAACCCTGGAAGATGCCAAAACTGATATTGATGAGCTATATACATGGCAGTTTTTCGGACCGTTCCTGAAAGACTTTACGGGAAAAGAACCTGCTGGAAAACGTGATGCAGGCGCATTGGAGAAAAGGTAAAAATGACGGAAAAAAAATGCATTTTTTGTTAGTGGTAAATAATCGGTTAGTATAAATTAAAAATCAAAAATCATGGAGAAAAGAAGTTTAACACGGAGGACTTTTATGAAAAAAACATCTGTTAGTGCTGCCGGTATTGCTTTAGCCTCGGGAAGTATCTCACCACTTTTGGTATGTATTAATCAGAATGCTGATAAGTTGGCACTATTGGGAGGCAATCCTGTAAGGCCTGCCAATTCGACGCTAGGGGTCAAATGGCCTGTAATTGATGCTACGGATTTGGAAATGTACATTAATGCTTTTAAGAATAAAAGCTGGTCTGAACATAGTTTCAGGGACGATGAACTGGGTATGAAGTTTCAAAAGGAGTATGCAGAGTTTATGGGAGTAAAATATTGTGCGGTTACAAATGGCGGCACAAATGCACTTGAAGCAGCTCAGCGCGCCTTTGATATTGGGCCCGGAGATGAGGTGATAACCCAGACAAACACTTTTGTTGCTACAGCCGAGTCTACTTTTAACCTGTTTGCATTGCCCATCTTAATTGACTCTGATCCTGACACTTTCATGATCAATGCTGATCTGATTGAAGAGCACATCACTTCACGGACAAGGGCAATTATCCCTGTTCATATTGGTGGTGCAGCAGCAGATATGGATAAAATACTGGCTATCGCAAAAAAGCATAACCTGGTTGTTATTGAGGATGCATGCCAGGCACACATGGGTGAATGGAGAAATAAAAAATTAGGTACGATCGGGGATCTGGGATGCTTCAGTTTCCAGGAATTTAAGAGCCTGGCTGCCGGTGAAGGAGGGGCCGTTTTAGGAAATGACGATAACATTATGGCAAGGGTTGGCGCGTATGTTAATAATGGAAGGGATCCACGAAAGCAGGGACGGACTTTTCCTGGAGGTAATTTTCGTCCTACTTCATTCCAGTCAGCAAATATGCTGTCGCAGTTAAAACACCATGAGCAACAGAGTGCACATCGCGATGAAAATGTGAAATATCTGGAACAATTGCTTACGGAGGTGAAAGGGATCAGTCCGACGAAAAAATATGACGGACAGACACGCCGGGCTTACTATGCCTATCAGTTAGTTTACGATAAAGAACATTTTAGCGGCTTGCCTAAGGCTAAATTCATGAAAGCGATGCAGGCAGAAGGAATACCGGTTAAGAACGGTATCGACTCAAACCTGCATAAAGATCCTTTTATCGATGCTTATCTGAATCTTGAATCGTTTAAAAGAATTTATTCAAAAGAAAGATTGGATAAATACAGAAAAGAATTGCACTGCCCTGTTAATGAATATCTTAGTGAAGAAAAAGGTATTGGCTTATATCAGGCAGTTTTTCTGGGGCCCAAAAAAGATATGGAAGATATCGTTGCTGCTATAGTAAAAGTACAGAAGAATGCTTCAAAGTTACTTTAGATTATAAAATGTTCCATACTCTTTTTATTTTTATAGAATATTTATCAGCAGATTATTTTTAATATTATCAAGTCGAAGTTAAAACTGATTTGATAGAATTTTTTTTGACACTGAATTTATTAGTCTGAAAAGACTACTTTGAAATTAACAATTAAAAAAGATTATTATGCCAGGTCCGGGAGCTTATTGGTTTGGAAAAGAAGAGATTGACGCTGCAATGGAAGTAATGCAAAGCGGATATCTTTTTCGTTATGGAAGTGAAGACAACCCTAAATTTCTTCAAAAAGTATCAAAATTAGAGACTGAGTTTGCCAGTTATTGTGGTGCTAAATACGCATTAGCCACGTCATCAGGTACATCATCGCTGCTTGTTTCATTACTAGCTTTGGGATTAAAACCGGGTGATGAGGTGATTGTGCCGGCATACACCTTTGTGGCAACTTATTCGGCCTGTATTTTTGCAGGGCTGGTGCCGGTTTTAGCTGAGATTGATGAGAGCCTTTCATTGGATCCCAATGATATCGAACATCGTATTACATCCCGTACAAAAGCGATCATTCCTGTTCATATGCTTGGAAATCCATGCAACATGGACAGGATAATGGAGATTGCCGGGAAACATAACCTGTTGGTTTTGGAAGACAGCTGCCAGGCACTGGGGGCGTCATATAAAGGTAAAAAAGTTGGAACATTAGGTGATATAGGTGGGTTCTCTTTAAATCTTTTTAAAACAATAAACAGTGGTGACGGGGGACTTGTTATCACTGATAACCGGAATTATTTTGAAACAGCTTTCGGAGTGCATGATCAGGGCCATAAACCCAACCGTTTCGGGGTTGAGGTTGGTACCAGATATGTACTTGGGTTGAACTTCAGGATGAATGAAATAACCGGCGCTATAGGGCTTGCCCAGTTGAAGAAGGCAGATCGTATTATTGCTACTCTCCGTGAAAAGAGGGGTAAATTCAAAAGCCTTATTTCAGATGTGTCAGGGTTTAAATTCAGGGTATTAAATGACCCTGACGGAGGTGATGCTGCAACAATATGCACAATTATATTTGATTCAAAGGAACAGGCAACTAAAGTTTCCGGTGCTTTAGGCTCAAAGACAGTTGACCATAGCGGATGGCATGTATATTCCAATATGGAACATGTCCTCAAGCATTTAAAAGAGGTCGGACAGCCATGTACAAAAGGATCATATCCCAAAACAGATGATATTTTAAGCCGCTCCATGAATGTCAGTATCGGGGTTGTTGACGGTGGCCTTGGCGCCGGTTGGGGGATTAACATAAATTCGACTGACAACGAGATTAAAATGGCTGCAAAACAATTTGCAGATGCCTGTAAGTTATAGTTTATTATTTCAAGAGGTTTAATCTGGCTTGCCCTAATTCCAGTTGGGGAAGGCTGTCATATGTACCGGTTCATTTTAAGGACTTTTGGGTATGACCTGTTAAACTTTTTTTTGCAGGTAAAATAATTAAAATGACAGAGCCATTAGGGATGTGCTGAATTCATTCTTGTAAAGTAAATGATATATGAAGGATACAATGGAAGATATTAAGTTATCGCGTATATTTTGGCTATCAGCAGTTGCCGCTATTGGCGGCTTTTTATTTGGTTTCGATAGCGGAGTTATTAACGGAACTATTGATGCCCTTGAAAATGCATTTTATTCCACTGCTATCGGGACAGGTTTTAATGTAGCCTCTGTATTGCTGGGATGTGCCATTGGGGCCTTTTTTGCCGGTATGATGGCAGATAAGTTCGGGCGTAAATTTGTTTTGTTAATTGCCTCAATAGCCTTTATTATAAGTGCATGGGGTTCAGGTATTTCATCAAGCTCCGCTGAATTTGTTGTTTACCGTTTAATCGGGGGACTGGCAGTAGGCGCCGCCAGTATATTGTCACCTGCTTATATAGGAGAGATTGCACCCCCGAATATTCGCGGGCGCCTTATGTCTTTGCAGCAACTGGCTATAGTCCTTGGATTGTTTTTTGCATTTTTCAGTAATTATAACATTGCTGATCGTGCCGGTGATGCAAGTGCACAACTTTGGTGGGGCTTCGATGCATGGCAATGGATGTTTTGGGTCGAATTGATCCCGGCATCTGTTTTTTTTATATGTCTTCTTTTCATTCCTGAGTCACCTCGTTATCTTGTCGCTGTAAATAAGCTTGAAAAAGCCTCTAAGGTACTGGCTGGTATTACAAACATGGAAACTGCAAGAAATATGGTAAATGAGATTAGCTTAACAGTTCTGCATGAACGTAAACCCAGGTTGTCAGATATTATTAATCCCACTACTAAAAGGTTTTTTCCTGTTGTATGGATTGGAATGGGATTAGCTGCCTTACAGACTTTCACCGGGATAGATGTGGTTTTTTATTATGGTTCGGTGTTGTGGAAAGCTGCCGGCTTTACTGAAGCTGATGCTCTGTTGACCAATGTTATAATGGGGGGAGTCAATATTGCATTCACTGTCCTGGCCATGTTTTTTGTTGACCGGGTAGGAAGAAAACCTCTGTTGATGATTGGAGGAATAGGGCAGGCTGTCATGCTGGGATTGATGGCCTTAATATTTACCGTGAGTTCAAAAGATGCAAGCCGGGGAATTGAGATGAGTGGAACTACAGGTATATTGGCTCTTGCCGCGGCAATAGGTTTTATAGCGTTTTTTGCATTAACCTGGGGACCGGTAATGTGGGTTATGCTGGGGGAGATGTTCCCTAATAAATACAGAGGTTCTGCTTTGGCTGTCGGAGGAATGTCCAACTGGCTGGCAAATTTTGTGGTAGCTATGACATTTCCTGTTTTGCTGACTAACTTCGGATTGGGGGTATCTTATGGGATATATGCATTTTTTGGAATTATAGCTTTTGTATTCGTCAAACGATATGTAAAGGAAACAAAGGGTAAGACATTAGAAGAGATTTCATTGGAACAGGATTGATCAAAGAGCTTCCGTTCTTCATCTTTTGAACTAACGTTTTCTATGCTTATTGTGGCAGGTTTTAATCAATAAATTTGTCAGTTTGAATTTCATTTTGTTATAGTCTATTACGCTCATATTTAGCAATTTCCATGCTAAACTCTTAATGTAAGGTTATCTTATTCATTTGGCTAACCTCAATAGTTTTTACGTTTTTCTGTATTTATAGACTTTAAATAAGTTTAATAAACCTTAAGATTTAAAGGATATGTTTTAATCATATCTAACAGAGGGTCAGTAACTGGAAAGGTGAAACCACATCCCTTTGAGTATTGAGCTAAATTCCAAACTAATACGACTCCGGCACCTTTATTCAAATAGACATCAAATTTTTGCTTCATTGCATTTACCCGGGTTTGTATGTCAGTGCGGCAGGAATCTCCACTTTCAATTCCGGTTTCTCCCACGATAAGCACTTTATTAAGGTTATTCATGGCACTGAGTGCGCCAGCGAAATGAGGAGATTCAATAGTGTTTGAATTATTATAGTCATAATCATATTCATGGAGACTACCAACATCAATATTAGGATTTTCGTGCATGATTTGGAAGTGTGCATCTCCGTCATATGCCCATGGTGCCCAGGAACCGGTACAGACAAGATGATTGGGATCATTTTTTTTTATTTCGGCAGAAACTTCATCAAAAAATTGCTTAATAGTCTTCCAGTCTGCATCTCCCGGTTCATTAATGATCTCCCACATGCCAATGGCAGGTGAGTTTTTGTAAGTAGTGGACATGTATGTTACATGGCGTAAATATTGCTTTCGAAAACCGGTGGTGTACCATTCTGGCTGCTTGCCGCTGCCTCCACCATCTTTTGCACCATCAAGGTGTCCGCAATGACTTCTGCCATCTGCAAGTGTTAAAAGCAGTTTCACATTATGTTGCTCGGCTAGTTTAATCACTTTATCAATTTTAACTGTATTTCCAGGAAATGCCCATGTACGAATCATGATGTTATCAGGCAATGATGCAAAAAGTGTATCAATTTGCAAATCAGTAAATACTTCATAGTCATGGCCACACCCGCTTAACTGAAACGAATTAAATGAAGCAGATTGGTATTGTTTTCCATTGAGCATGAGCTTGTTCCCCTCACGGTATATGAACCCGGCAGGAGGCTTTATGTGAGCTTTTTTGTTGCGACTATGCTCTTTAAAGGCCGAAGCATCTGTACCTGTTGCAAGAGCAATAAGTAGAGGAATTATTATAATATTATATTTTTTCATTTTACAATTTTAAGCAACTTCTTGTTTGATATTACAGAGCTTATTGAATATTTAAATTTTTTGTGATACCAAAATTTTAATTTTTCCTTATCATTCTCATTATAATCTTTACTTTGCCAGTGATGGAAATTCATAGCAGGAAATCCAACTTCAATTGTGATACCATCTGACAGGTTTTGGAGATTAAATAACGGTCATTTCTGAAATTTTTTATATCGAATATTATTAGTTGCAGTTTTAATCTATAACACATTTAAAAGAATTTGCATATTTATGGATTTTATTTTTATATCTGTCTTTAAATAATAGATTTCCAATCAGGCCGAAATCGATATTTGCAAAGTTGTTATTAATGAATTGTTTGTTTATTTCTTCTGAGTAGTTTAAGAAATATTCAGAAACATTACCTGACAGATTTGAATTTATATCAAATAGCTTTATAGTATTATTACATTCAAAATCAAATGATTTAAAATCAATAAATTTCAATTCTTGTCCGAGGCTGGTAAGGAAAAACATTCGCATATTTTTTAGATCATAGACCACTGACCATTTATTATTTCCCATATCCAATTTTTTAAGAATAGAAAATGCATAATTGACTATTGAGTGTTCAGTTTTGGGGTCATATTCATTAATCATTTTAGATGCCATCATAAAGCGTAAATCTTTTAAAATATAATCGGTTTCAATCATTCTATTGTAGATACTTTCATTTTCAGGTATCAAATTCAGTTCTTTTTGGTAAGGCTTGTTGCATAAAATTTTTATAGGCATTTCATTGTTTGTGTAAAATTTCAATTGACCCTCTGGAAACTCAATAATTGCAGTATTGCCGGTTTTGTCAGCTAAAAAATAATGCCATTGACAATGGCCATCAATTTTTACCTTAGACATAATATTGACAGCCTCCCGGACTGTTTCAAAGTTATCAAGAATGTATTGCATGAAAAAATGATGGTGGAAAGCCGGGTTTTCTGTTTTACTCCATTTAGTTCCAAACATTGTCATTTCTCCAATATATAATCCTGCTTCATTCATTCCTCCATCAATAAATTCTTTTCCCCACGTATTATAGGTTACAGAGCCATATTTTGATGTCCATTGAATCCGGGAGTTTGATTTTTTCTTTGCGCAAAAACATAAGAAATCTGTCCAGCTGATGTTCTCTTTTAGGACTCCTTTCTTATTAATAAAAATAGCTCCCGGTACTTCAATGTAGTCATCAAGATTGTGGCCAACCAATATTGTGTCATTCGCATTGATAACGAATGTTGAGCAGTTTGAATTTTGGTGAATTTCATAAAACTGTTTAGAGTTGCAATACAGTAAGTATGCAATTGTTATAACAATAATCAATGTAGCTGTTGGTGAAATTATTTTTTTCATTATTGAGTGATTTTTCAAAGAAAATATACAAATAATTTACCTAAAAAGGAATTTAATCCTACTTAATCTGGAAGATGCATTCTGACGGTTTGCCAGATATAAATAAAAGAAAAGAAAAAGATGGTCTTAATCCTACTTATTCTGGAAGATGCATTCTGACTGGTGGTCAGATTTTGACTATGTAACAAATTTTAATACTAGTCTTAATCCTACTTATTCTGGAAGATGCATTCTGACGTTGAAGTAGCAGAAGAAAGAAAGAGATTGTATTTGGTCTTAATCCTACTTATTCTGGAAGATGCATTCTGACAAGGCTATGAGAACATTTGATGAAATCATGCAGAATTATGTCTTAATCCTACTTATTCTGGAAGATGCATTCTGACAAGATATGAGGATTATAAATTAGTTGCATAATAATAAAACGTCTTAATCCTACTTATTCTGGAAGATGCATTCTGACTTATTATGAATTTTTTAGAAACAGTTCGTACTTATGCGTCTTAATCCTACTTATTCTGGAAGATGCATTCTGACCCAGTTTGGGAATAGGTGAATCAGTTGATTTGGCTAAGTCTTAATCCTACTTATTCTGGAAGATGCATTCTGACAGCTTCCAGGAAATTTTCTGCTGATGAGATCAATGCTGTGTCTTAATCCTACTTATTCTGGAAGATGCATTCTGACTATAGAAGATTTTATGCAAACTAACAACTTATCCTTGGTCTTAATCCTACTTATTCTGGAAGATGCATTCTGACAGCTAAATTAACTACACTTGGAAAAGATGGTGAGTCTGGTCTTAATCCTACTTATTCTGGAAGATGCATTCTGACCTTTTTAGGATGAGACTTCCATTACTCTCCCTTTGAAGTCTTAATCCTACTTATTCTGGAAGATGCATTCTGACTTGGGGGATAAATTCAAATCTTTTATCTCCTATTTTAAGTCTTAATCCTACTTATTCTGGAAGATGCATTCTGACTAATTCAGCAGTAGTGGTAGAATCACAGTATGGAAGTCTTAATCCTACTTATTCTGGAAGATGCATTCTGACAATTGATTGATTTTTAACGGTTGGCAGTCCGCAAAGTCTTAATCCTACTTATTCTGGAAGATGCATTCTGACCGGGCATAGATAATGGCGAATTTGACGATTAAAAGTCTTAATCCTACTTATTCTGGAAGATGCATTCTGACCGCGAAAAAATCAAAGGTCAGAAGCTTGATGGCGCGTCTTAATCCTACTTATTCTGGAAGATGCATTCTGACTGTGGGATGATAGAATTAAATGACGGAAAGATAACTTGTCTTAATCCTACTTATTCTGGAAGATGCATTCTGACAACAATATAGACTACGATTGTCAGCGGATTGTGTTAAGTCTTAATCCTACTTATTCTGGAAGATGCATTCTGACTGTAACAGGAGATGAGATAACTCATTTTATTGGCAACATGTCTTAATCCTACTTATTCTGGAAGATGCATTCTGACCGACAAAATGTTGGCAGTACGAATGAAACATGGAATGTCTTAATCCTACTTATTCTGGAAGATGCATTCTGACATCTTGGAAGTCAAAAGGAACCCAAAAACCTCTAAGTGTCTTAATCCTACTTATTCTGGAAGATGCATTCTGACACAATAATTTTCCTATTACTGTAACAGTAACCTGGTCGGTC
>CAZJGI010000047.1:0-25836 GCA_964545315.1 uncultured Prolixibacteraceae bacterium | reverse complement strand
TCATAATTTTATAGTCGCTTGAACTTGAAGATCAATCATTTTTACAACTTCATGACAGCCAAAAACCATGACCGATACCAAAATTAAATTCGAAGTTGAGTTTTAAATTAATCAAATTAGTTTATCTGCCGGTGATTTGGTGAAAGAAACGGTACTTTTATTCGGTCATGCTTGGTTAGAAGGAAATGTAGAACAAGATTACAGAAACCGGGAAAGACTATTCATTTGTGCCGAGCAAATACATTGAGTTTGTAACCCGGAATGTAAATTTCGACATCGATGAAAAAATGAAAGCTTTGCAAACCGAATTCGCTGAACTGCTAAAGGCAGAAGAGCAGTCGAAAAAGGAATTGTTGAATGTTTTTAAAAAATTGGGGTATGAAATGCATGGGTTCCAGGAAGTTGTTTATCAAAGGGCACTGGCTATTGAAATGCAAATGCAGAAAATTGAATTTAGTCGTGAACATGAAATGCCACTGCAATATAAAGAATTTGATATAGGTACACGAAGAGTTGACTTTTTTGTTGAAGAAAAAATAATGGTAGAAATAAAAGCCTTGATTAAACTGGAAGATGTGCATCTGTCACAAGCTATGAATTATCTTGAAGCTTATAATCTTGAAATTGGACTTCTGATAAATTTTGGGGCAGAAAGCCTTCAATATAAGAGAGTACATAATAATAAAGTCTTGAATCATGATTTAAAAAGATTATAGGATTGCCATGATTATTTAAGAAACAAATAGAAATCAAGTTATCAAGTCAATATTAAAAATCAAGGTTCAGACAATTTTAAATGTGGCACATTCGCTACAATTTAAATTAGTTTAGAAATGAAAAAGGACAAAAAAATACATATCCAAGGCAGTGAAATAGCTGTTTTTCGAAGCGAGAAGCAGGACTAAATATCATTAACCGATATTGCTAAATATATAACAGATGATACCAGTGCAGTTATAGCAAATTGAATGCGAAACCTCAATACTATTGAGTTTTTAGGACTTGGGGAAATTTTGTATAATTAGGATTTTAAATCCCTCGAATTCGAGGGGTTTAGAAATCAGACAGGATTAAACGCGTTTGTACTTTCTCCTCAAAAATAGATAAATACAACAAATGCAATAGGTTTTATTGTTAAACAGGGGAGGTATGGAGGAACTTATGCTCATAAAGACATTGCTTTCAAATTTGCCAGTTGGATTTCTATCGAATTTGAACTTTATGTAGTAAAAGAATTCCAAAGGCTTAAAGAGGAAGAACAAAAACAACTCGGATGGTCTGCAAAGCGGGAATTGGCAAAAATAAACTACCGTATTCACACTGATGCAATTAAAGAAAATCTGATAATGGAAAACCTTACCCAACATCAAATCAACTACATTTAAAGTGTCGGGATAATTTAAACTTCAAATTATTTTTGCTAACTGTCAGCCGGAATAGTTTTTTGCACATTCCGGAATAAGACAAGGTCATTTTTTAATGAGCAGCGTTCCGTATAATTCCAAAAGGCGTTTCCCTCCTTTTGTGTTGGTGTGTATTTTTTTTAATTTAGCTAATATTTCAAAAATCAATCTATGAAAAAATCAAAAGTAAGAATCGGTGTCGTCGGGCTGGGCATATGGGGTCAAATGCACGTTGCTGCATACCGGCAGCATGCTTCAGCCGAGATAGTGGCTGTTTGTGATATAAATGAAAGGATTGCAAGAGATACATCTGTGAAATATGACATCCCGGGCTTTTATTCCGATCTTGATAAGATGCTGGAAAGTGAAGATATTGATGCTGTATCTGTGGCCACCCCGGATAATCACCACACAGAAGCGGTAATAAAAGCAGCCGAAAAAGGATTGCATATCCTGGTAGAAAAACCTTTAGCTATGACAGCAGCCGAATGCAGAGAAATGATATATGCTGCAAAGGAAAATAATGTCTGGTTAATGGTAGACTGGCATAATCGCTGGAATCCTTCTTTTAATAATGCGTGGAAAGCTATAAAAAATAATGAGATTGGTGATATTTCTTATATTTATTTCAGATTATCCGATACAATTTATGTTCCTGCCAGAATGCTGCCGTGGGCCGATAAATCCTCGGTTCTCCACTTTCTGGGAAGTCATTCTATAGATACAATTTGCTGGTTAACCGGGAAAAAACCTAAAAGTATCAAATCGATAAAAAAGAAGGGAATACTTACAGGCATGGGAATTAATACTGCAGATATGTATTTAAGCATAATCGATTTTGAAGATGGTATCACTGCTGTTGTTGAAAATAGTTGGACGTTACCTCAGTCATATCCTTCACTGATTGAAAACAAATGTGAAATTATTGGATCAAAAGGAATTTTAATGCTTGATCCTACCGGTCACAGAGCTTTAGCCAAATATTCGGAAAATACAACTCAGGGATTTCCGGATTCATCTTTTCCGGATTTATTTGTGACACCAACTGTATTTGAAAAACAATCGGGATTTGCTGTTGAACCAATGTATCATTTTATTGAATGTGTACGCGATGGTAAAAAGCCCCTTACTTCGGGGGAAGACGGACTTATAAATACTATTATACTGAATTCTGCAGAAGAATCTGCGGAAACAGGTATAACCGTAAATATTAATTATTAACATAATATCTTAGCCTGCATATTGTATCTAACAGGGGACGGCTGGTAAAAAATATTATCCATGTAGCTATATTTAAATATTTTTTGAAAATTTATGATAATAAACGGATAACTTATTTTATTCATAATATTTTCATTCTCCGGATGAAGATTTTCTGTTTTCTGTCAACCTGTTGTAAGGTAATAATTTGGGTATCCCCAGAATGAAATATATGATTGTGGCAACCAGGATAGCTTTATGAAATAAATCAAATTTTTGTTGAAAAATATTCAAATCCTCTGACATACATGTATAGGCAGCCATAACTATGATAAAAGCCAGGCATATCCATGAAATTAATGACATCGTATTAAAAATAATTTTATTCTTTTTATCTCTGTCATGGGTCTTTTTGATTTCTGATGCTTTTTTTTCTTTTGCTTCTCTTTCCTGAATCTGTTCAATATTTTTCAGCATTTGTTTTTCCTGAAGTTCTGATTCAGGATATTTAACATTTGCGCCACTAAAATATGCTAACACAGTATATAGAGTTAAGGAGAATGCCCAGGTGGGCAAAAAGATATAATAATATGGCATTACATCAAAAATATGAAGAGAAAATCCGAAAATCAGACTGGTTATCCAGGTTATAATAGCAACATTATTCCTGTTGCCTTTACCATAATATGCCCAGTATTGAGTCAGCCCGATTTTTGGAAATACCCAATGCTCCACAAAGATAATTCCCCCTATAGGAACAACAATAATTCCTGCATAAGTAAGCAATTGCATCATCGTTGTAAAAACAAATGGGAAACAGGCAATAATAGTAGTAATTATGCCAAGGATCAATGTGGTTTTTTTTCTGGAATATTTATGGAATATAGCGTTAGCAGCAATACCTGCACGATATAATAATGGATTGGCAGAAGTAAGTCCCGCCGCCAGAACCGTCATTAATCCCGCCAATCCCAGAGTTGCAAAACCAACATCACCGCAATCAAGCTGAACCAGATTTGTTTTTATAATCAGAGCGGATGAAGCTCCCATTATACCCGCACAGATCCAGCATACATAATGTCCAAGGTACATACCGAACGCTGAGAATAATCCGTATTGTGGTTTTGGTGCGAACCTCAATAAAGCCATATCCACCAGTCCGAAGTGCAGGGTTGCATTCGCAGCCCAGGCAAAACCGATAATTTCAAAAAGGGTTATACCTGATTTTTCGGGACCTGCGCCTGTCCATACACCATTTGTAAGAATTTGGTATATATCATGTATCGATTTTAGCTCACTCATTCCAATAACGTGATATGCTAAAAGAGGCAGCGTAGCCAGTGCGCCTGCGATAAACATACATAGCATCCATGGTGCACATATAACAGAGAATTTCGCTATCGCAGAAAATCCATAAAAAGCAGTCAATATTACGATTGAACCTGTTGCTATTATAAGTAAAACAAAAAAAATGTCCTGGGGATACCAACCCAACTGGGTAGGGATATTAAGAATTACCCTTATTGAAGATCCGGATACAGTTATCATCGTTCCTGCGAAGACAGCAAACATAAAAGTATTTAAAGCATTAAACAGGAATATTGTATTATTTCCCGCTATTTTTTTTATGTAATTATAAAGAGAGAGCCTTGTTTTTACTGCAATAGGTGCAGTTATAAAAGTCCAGCTTAAAACAGCAAGCAGGTTGCCTATCAATAATCCTGTTAAAATATCGGAGGCTTTTGCTCCAAGATTTACAAAAGTCGCACCTATAACAAATTCAGTGGCTGCAATATGATCAGCACAGTATATTCCTGCAAAGTGTTTTTTACCGTGAAGATTATATTTTGATACCGGCCATCCATCTCTTTCTTTTAATGAAAATATGCTTTTAAATTTAGGGAATCCTTCGGACATCTTTTTTTTCATAAGTTATTTATTCAAATCGGATACCTTGATATGATTATTGTGTAAATCGAAAATACAAAAAGAATAAATAAACAAAAAACAAATAACTCTTCTTTTTGGTATATTTTTATAAGCATTATCTCCTTAAGTCCTCTAAGTAATGAAGGAAGGGTCAGAAAATAAAGCATTGTTCCAATTACTGTTAAACAAAGTCCACAGAAGAAAATAATTTTACTTTTGTCCTGAAGATATACAAATGAACTTTTAAATTTCAGTGAAATAAAAATCGATACGGCAAACCATAGTAATGTTATTCTGCCAATTTTTGGCCCTATACCCAATAAATTTAACTTATTAATTTTCACAAATTGCTTTTAGCTGAACAAATGTTTCTTTTAGTCATATACTGCCGGATCTCTTTCGAAGGAACAAATGAGAAGTGACCAAAGGGAAAGCAACAATGCAACCTATAAGAACGGGGATTCCCCACATGGCATGAAGCCAATGCAGTTCTTTCAGAATAATTATTTCAGTAACAAACCATATAGCAAGGCCACCCAGGCCGAGACCTGCCAGAAGCCAACCGGACTTAGTCCGGCGTAAAACAACTATGAAAGCTGCAGTATTCAAAATTCCCAATCCTGATAAAATTATGCCTGGAATCAAGAAGTCCTGAAAGAAACCATGCATAATCTGTACAGGCATGTCCATTAATTTTCCATCCGGGGCAATTATAAGAAGAATACCACCTGCCAGGGCACCTGCTCCTTCATAACCAAGAACAATTAGCAGGATGATCCTTTGCCATATCGAATGATGGAATATTTTATTTGTCATATTATGTTGATTTTCAGATATCAGATAACTTAAAAGTGTTTTATCCAACCTTTATGCAAATTACAACAATGAAAAAAAAATTCATAATAATTTAAATAAATCATTCAGGAACAGTATATTTCATATGATTAAAATTAATTATTATAAAAGGTATCATATGGAACTCGCAACTTTAATCATCACCTTGGGTGTAAATATTTTACATGCTCGTTTCATACTATTATTTTTTCAATTTATTAATCTGCAATTTTCGTATCTACTTTAGTCCTCTGAATGAAATAGTCAACGGTATGGAGCTCGCCAAAATAATATTTCTCCCGGGTGTTAAATGTTTCATCATGGCTCGTTTCATATCATCTGCCGGCTTATTACGTCAAATAAATTTCCCGAAAGTTTTTTTGTGATAACTTTTCCGGTTAATAGAAATCTGAATTGAACCAGCCGTTTTCAGTGTAGTAGTCATAATTTTTAAAGTTCTCATCGCATTTTATGAACCAGGTTCAAGATTCGGAAGGCCAGAAATTTCACATGCATTGTCTTTATACCCTGGTTTTAGAATATCAAGTAGGTTCCGGTAAATGTCAACAATTACTGCAAAAAAATACAGAGTTCACCGAATGCTTACCAATGTTTATGCCAAAATTGAAGATTACCCTCGAAAATATGGGGATAGTACGCATATGAGTAAAAAAAAGGAAAAGAGAGTTGTTAATTTAAGATAATTTACTCTTTTATAAACATTTTCAAGTTCTGAATGTTAGACAATATTGTAAAACATTAAACAATTGGGAAAATGAAAGCAATTTTTACATTATTTATTCCGGTACTGATGATGCTGGGTAATGTTTCTCAGGCGACGACATATAATGTTACCAATGCGGGTTTTACGTTTTCTCCTGCTACACTTACAATTAACATAGGAGATGAGGTAAACTTTGATTTGGGTGTTGATCACAATGCTGTGGAGGTAAGTAAAGCCACATGGGATGTGAATGGCTTCACCTCGAATGGAGGCTTCGCGACTCCGCTTGGTGGCGGGCAAGTAACTTTCCTCCAGCCAGGTACTTATTACTATGTTTGCGTTCCCCATGCAAGCTTGAGTATGAAGGGCACCATCGTTGTAAACACTATAACCGGGATCGATGATCCTGTAGGGATAAACAATGAATCCTTCAAAATTTATCCTGTTCCTGCCACCGAATTTATTACAGTCGGTTTTAATGTCCCGGTTACTTCTGACGTCAGGATTGATGTACTCGATATAAAAGGGAAAAATGTTAAAACCATAATATCTTCGGAATATACAAGTGGTTCGTATATCCGTGAAGTTCCTGTTAAAGGAATTGTCCCCGGAAGGTACATCATCAGGTATCTGCACAACGGTCATCAGGAAACATCTAATTTAATAGTGAATTAGAAGCTGAAAATTCGATTTTTTCACATCCTGCAACCTGCCTGGATTTTAGTTTTTATGGAAAATTTGCATCTTTCAACTGTCAGGGGATGCAGACAGGACAAAAGGGCATTTTTATCTCATCAATAGTCTATTTTAATCCCATTTGCGACTGGATCGAAAACTTATTGGCACTCCGGGTGTATAAGGTTATGAATTATTATGCTTATTGTTTAGTATCATCACTAAGATCACAATTCACCATCCAATTAATTCCAAACTTATCTGTGAGCATACCATAATACGCTCCCCAAAATTGATTACCCAAAGGCATTGTAATTGTTCCTCCTTCTGACAAGGCATAAAAAATCCTGTCAGCTTCTTCAATTGTCTCAGTCAATAAAGATATTGAAAAATTGTTGCCAACATTTAACTTTGGTGCCCATTCACCTCCGGCGTCACTACCCATTAATACTGTTTCTTTACTTATCGGTAAAGAGATGTGCATTATCTGATTTTTCAATTCTTCCGGCAATGAAGGTATACCTTCTTGTGGTGGCATTTCACCAAAAGTTCCAACATATGAAAATTCTCCTCCCAGAACAGATTTGTAGAATTCGAAAGCTTCTTTGCAATTACCATTAAAGGTAAGATAAACGTTAATTGTTGTCATGATATTTGCATTTATAAAGTATATAGAAAATAGTTAATCTATTCAATTTAATAAAGCCACCTATCAAGTATTTAAATAAAATTAATTATGCCCTTTAAACAATTTGGTGGTATAAAAGGTTCAATTTATATTCAAATTAAGGTTGGTGGTAACTTCTCCCGATTCATCGGAATCATTTGTACCATATGTGAACATAATTTTGTATATTTGATAGTTGTTCACTCCATTTTTTCATTCTTTTAAGCCACTCTGTGAGTGGAATATTTATTTTATTATTAAACTGAACTAATTTCAGCTAATGAAAAGATTCATTATATTCTCAATACTTGGTGCACTCCTGTTGCTTCTCATATTATTAAAAATATTAGCGAATACAGGCAAAGACAAATTAACTATCTCTCAAACCGGTCAGCAGCCGGTGCAGGCAGAATGCATTATTGCTGATAATACCCTGGCTGAATTCCCATATACAGCTGTAGGTAAAATCAGGGCAAATGAAAGAGTGGAACTGGTCAGTGAAATCTCCGCAAGACTTGTCTCCATTCATTTCACTGAAGGCAGCAAAGTAAAAAAAGGAGATCTGCTGTTTCACCTGGATGATTCGGAATGGAAAGCCGAACTGGCAAGACTTAAGGCAAAGCTTGACCTGGCAAGGGAAACTGAAAAAAGGAATGTACAATTACTGAATTCGGGTGGGATCAGCCAGCAGGTTTTTGATGAGTTGGTAAGTCAGCGGAAAATTCTTGAGGCAGAAGAACAAATACTTAATGTTAAAATCGAAAAAGCCAATATTCGTGCACCTTTTGACGGGTTTACCGGTATCAGGAATGTCAGTGAAGGTGCATTCCTGTCTCCCGGAACTGTATTGACGGTCATAGAAGACCTGAGTAGACTAAAACTGGAATTTACCGTACCTGAAGCATATGCTGCTACCATAAAAAAAGGGGACAATGTAAGCTTCCGGACTGACGGGATTACGGGCTCCCGGGATGCAATAATTGAAGCTTTCGATCCCTCGGTGAATGAGACTACAGGCAATTTCAAAGTCCTTGCCCTTGTAAAAAAACCTGATCCTGTCCTGAAAGCCGGGGTCGCAGTTAGTATAGACATTCTGAGCACAAGTCCGGCACCTGCCCTGTTTATTCCTACGCAGGCACTTGTACCGGTGACAGGTGGATATAACATCTTTGCCCTTGAGAACGGCAAAGCTTCAGTCAGAAAAGTTACCACCGGAATCCGGTCCGAAAAGACAGTAGAAATAGTAACCGGAATAGATCCGGGTGATACTATCCTGCTTACCGGATTTATGAGAGTAAGGCAGGGATCCCCTGTAAAAATTATAAAAATCCGGTAACATGAGTCTCTCCTCTACCTGTATTGAACGCCCGGCATTGCCCGTGGTTCTTTCTCTCCTCATGCTCATAGCGGGAGCAGTTGGTTTCGTATCGCTGCCTGACAGGGAATATCCCGAAATGGATCCCCCTATCGTTAATGTCACAACATTATATACCGGCGCTAATGCTGAGGTTATCCAGGCACAGATTACAGAGCCCCTGGAACAGATGATCAGCGGTATTGAAGGTATCAGAACAATCTCCTCCTCATCATCTGAGCAATCGAGTGTGATAACTGTGGAGTTTAACCTTGGCGATGACCTGGAAAGAGCAACAAATGATGTACGTGACCGTGTATCAAGGGCCATCCGGTTTTTACCCAAAGATGCCGATCCGCCTATAGTAGAAAAACTGGATGCCAATTCAAATCCCATTATTTTTGTTATTGTAGAGAGTGAAGAACACAATATATTGGAAATTAATGATGTGGTTGACAGATATCTGAAAGACAGGTACCAGACCATTCCCGGTATTGCAGGGCTCAAAATCTTTGGCGAGAGAAAATACGCTATGCGCTTATGGATGAATCCTGAAAAAATGCAGGCTAAAGGCATCACATCCACGGATGTCCAACAGGCAGTTATACGGGAAAACCAGGAAGCCCCCTCGGGAAGGATAGAAGGAGAAAACACTGAACTCAGCATCCGCACATTAGGTTTGCTTACCACACCTGAATCATTCAATAATCTTATTATTAAAAATGTAAACGGAGAAATTATCAGATTCAGTGAAATAGGACATGCTGTCCTTGGATCTGAAAATGAAAGAACCATCTGTAAGGAATTCCTTAATCCATCTATAGCTATCGGGGTAATTCCCCAACCTGGTGCTAATACAATTGAAATTGTTGATGAATTCTACAGGAGAAGCGAACTGATAGCAAAGGAGATGCCACCAGGTTACAATGCCTATGTAGGTTTTGATTTTACTGCCTTCGAAAGAAAATCTGTTAAGGAGGTACAGGAGACACTTATCATGGCTTTTGCCCTTGTGGTTTTGATAATTTTCCTTTTTTTAAGGGATTGGCGATCAACAATAATACCGGTAACTGCGATTCCTATCTCCATCGTCGCCACCTTCTTTATCATGTGGATAGGAGGGCTCTCCATTAATGTACTTACCCTGATGGGATTGGTGCTGGCTATTGGTCTGGTTTGTGATGATGCCATTGTGGTGCTGGAGAATATCTACTCCAAAGTAGATGCCGGGTACAAACCTAAATTTGCAGCCCTTAAAGGAAGCAAAGAGATCTATACAGCTATCATATCAACTACTATAACACTGGCCATGGTGTTTATCCCGGTATTATTTCTTCAGGGCTTAACAGGGAGGCTCTTCCGGGAATTTGTAATTGTTGTCGCCGGCGCAGTGCTTATATCAGCTCTGGTCGCACTTACCCTTTCCCCCATGATGGGATCAAAGGTGCTGACTGCACAGCATCATCTCAATTTCAACTGGATATACAGGATCACAGAACCATTTTTCATCAATCTTAACCGGGGTTACCGTTATTCGCTGGCAGCATTAATGAAACATAAATGGATAGTCTGGCCTATACTGGCTATCCTGATATTTTTTATCGGACTGCTCTGGAAAAATCTTCATAAAGAACTGGCCCCACTTGAGGACAGGTCCAATATCCGCATTAATGCCCTGGGACCCGAAGGTTCTTCTTTTGAATTCATGGAAAAATATATGGACCAGCTCAGTCAGTATGTCATTGATTCTATTCCCGAAGCCACCAGAAACCTGTCGCTTGTGTCACCCGCCATGAATAATATCGAACCTGCCAATAAAGGAATTCATCTTATCTATTTAAATGAACCCTCTGACCGGGAAAGATCTCAGTCTGAAATATTCCTGAAACTTGCAAAGGATGTTCAGTCCATTACCGGTATTGGCATCTATCCCTTTGAACCTCCTACCATTGGAAGCCGTTTTGGTGGACAGCCCCTTCAGTTTGTAATCCAGTCACCTTCCTTTGATTCCTTAAAGCAGATACTCCCCCTGTTTCTTGCTGAAGCTCAAAAAAGCAAAATATTACGTTTTATTGACTCAAACCTGAAAGTTAACAAGCCTGAACTGAGGATCAGTGTGGACCGGGATAAAGCTGCAATGTATGAGGTTTCGGTACTGGATATAGGAAATACACTGCAGGCGTCCCTCAGCGGACAAAGGTACGGTTATTATATTATGAACGGCAAGCAATACCAGATCATAGGTCAGTTCAGCCGCGATTTCTATAATTCCCCTTCATCTCTGAATACCGTCTATGTAAAAAATGCAAAAGGAATTCCCATAGCCATGTCAAATCTGGTGAACTGGGAAGAGGAGATAAGTCCTTCCACCATATTTAAATACGACCGTTATTTCGCCGCCACCATATCCGGAGGGGTCGCCCCGGGGTATACACTCGGAGACGGTATAGACGAATTACAAAAAACTGCCGAAAAAGTACTCACACCTGCATTCAGAACTGCCCTGGCCGGTCAGAGCAGGGACTATTCTGAAAGCTCTTCCAGTCTGATGCTGGTTTTTATCCTGGCCATCATCATTATATATCTTATTCTGGCTGCACAATTTGATAATTTCATAGATCCGGTTGTCATTTTGGTTACTGTTCCGCTCGCTTTATTCGGAGCGTTACTCTCACTCTGGTATTTCGATCAGACCCTGAATATTTTCAGTCAGATAGGAATGATCATGCTGATCGGATTGGTTACCAAAAACGGTATACTGATCGTGGAGTTTGCCCAGCAAAGAAAGAAAATGGGGGAAAGTAAAATTGAGGCTGTTGAAAAAGCAGCCATTTCCAGGTTGAGGCCTATACTAATGACGGCCCTTTCTACTATATTCGGGATTTTACCCGTTGCCCTGGCCCTGGGATCGTCCTCGGGAAGCCGCAAATCTTTGGGTATTGCTGTTATCGGGGGATTGATCTTTGCGACTTTTTTTTCACTGTATATTGTACCTGTAATATACGCCTATTTGTCAAAAGAGCATAAGCCTGTTACTGAAGAAGAAAATGAAATGTATGAACCAGTTTTTAAATAAGCGGATTTGTATGTCCGGAAAGATTTTTTTCACCGGATTATTGATGTTGCCGTCAGTGTTATTTGCCCAGCAAAAGCTGACATTAAGTGATGCTATAAGTGAGGGCCTTCAACATAATTTCCAGATAAATGTTGCAAAAAATGAAACGAAAATAGCCCAAAATGAAGTCAGCCGGGGTAACGCCGGGTACCTGCCGCAGGTAATGGCACACGGATCCCTTGATAAAGCTATCGTTAATGCCAAAGTAAAAGTCTTTACCGGTAACGAACTCGACCAGTCAGGTGCAGAATCAACTGTCTCTGCAGCATCATTAAGAGCTGACTGGACACTTTTTGAAGGTATGGGCAGGGCCGCAGTATACGGCAAACTAAAAGAGCTTTGGAATATCAGCACACTTGAAACCAGAATAACAATGGAAGAAGTTGTTGCAGATATCATTAAGTCATATTGCAAAATTATCCGGGACAAACAGCTGTTGGAAGCCTGCCGCGAAAAATTGTCTGTGAGCAAATTCAGATATCAGATTGCCTCCCGTAAACTCGATGCGGGCCTTGCCTCTGAAATGGAACTGTTACAGTCACAAGTATTGTATCATTCAGATTCAACGGATCTTACGCTGCAGGAAGCTTCTTACCTGAAATCAAAAATCATCCTCAATCAACTACTTGCTGCCAAAATTCAACGGGATTTTATCACAGAAGATTCCATAATTCTTTCCACGGTACCTGCACTGGATGACCTGGTCGCATCCGGATTGGAAAATAACAGCAGTTATAAATTGGCCTCCGGACAAATGAATCTAAGCAAATATGAAATTAAGGAGCTTAAAGCCAGACAATATCCTAAGATATCACTTAACGGTTCATATAACTACTATAAAAATGAAACTGAAGCATCCTTTATCCTTTATAACCGGAATTTCGGACCACAGATAGGATTGAATGCAGGAATTTCACTTTACGACGGTTCAAGGCTCAGGCGTGATTTGGAAAGTACCCGGATTAATATCAGGAACCAGGAACTCCTGGTTAAGGATATGGAACAGGGACTAACTTCACTGATCATACAAACTTACCTCGATCATCAAAGCCACCTTAAATCAATATCTCTTAGCAGGGAAGGTTATAATCTTGCTCTGAAAAACCTGGCTATAGCAAAAGAAGCACTGGAGGCCGGTGTAATATCTTCTCTCAGGTTCAGGGAAGCACAGGAAGAGCTTTTCCAGGCATCTTCAAATCTGGTATATGCAACTTTTCAAGCCAAAAACAGTGAAACAGATCTCCTCCGGCTGAGCGGAATGCTTATTCAGTAAACTAATCCTCCAAAGCTTCCTCTTCAGTTTCGTAAATCTTGAAAATGGAAGAAAATCCTGATATAGCAAATGTTTCAAGGACCTGTTGAGCCAATTCGCATAAAATTAATTTACCTTTCCTTTTGATTATCTTTTTCTGTGCAGTCAGAAAAATCCTTAGCCCCAAACTATTGATGTATTTCAAGTCCCTGCAGTTAATGATAAGGTTTTTGTCATTATGTTCCACAAAATCAAGTATCTGTCTTCCAAATTCAGATACCTGTGTCGAATCTACCCTGCCCTCAACATATATGATCAGAAAACCATTCTTTTCAGATTGTGCTATATTCATTTTCTTAAAATTTTATTTATAGTTCGTTTTATGAAATATTCCCGGATTACCAGGATTCTAAAGATTCCCTGCCAGATTATAAACCGGGAATTTCCTTTAACGGTTCCTCTATCTCAACCTGAATCGCATTATTAAGCAATGCGAATAATACATATTGAGAAATAAGAGAAATCAGATCCACCATCTCTGATTCTTTCAGTTCGCCACTCCATTTGGACCATGCCTCATCACGAATTGTCCGATGCTCAACCATTTCATCCGTTAACATCAACAAAGCAAATTCACGTGCAGAAAATACAGATGGCAAAGAAGAAGATTTAACAGCTTTCAATTCTTCATCACTTACTCCATACTCTTTGGCTACAGGCACATGATGCTTCCATACGTAATTACAATTGTACAGATATCCCATCCTCAGAATTACAAGTTCCTGTTCACGACCGGAAAATCCCATTTTTAGTTTTGATGTTACCCAATAGTCAAGGAAAGAACCCATTGTTTCCGGACTATGCATCAGAGTACCAAATACATTTACCGGAGTATAAAGTCCCTTTAATCCTGATCCGGGTAGTCTTGCCAGTGTTGTTTCCCATGAATCCGGCAATTCACTTATTGGCAAAGGTGTTATTCTTGCTCCTTTCCCCACCTTTATTTCTTTTTCCATAGTACATAATTTTTTTATTGGTAATACTTTTACCGACATATCTGACATATTTGCCTCCAATGTTAACGTGTCGTTGCAATCCTGTACATTTTGTAGCCTCATCTCCCCTTCAGCTAAAGAGGAAAATGCAGGAACCATAATTAAGAATATACCTGCTGCTGCATAAAAAATTAATTGCCGCATAATTTTACACTTCATATCAAAATCCTCCATTAACTATTAAAAATTTTTGAATTATTATAATTACAGATAAATATGCTCATATATATTCATAATAATCTGATTACAATGGATTGCCTGCTTTCAGAACCTTATGTCAAATAATTTATCCCATTTCAAAGGATTTCAATAAAAATTAAATTTATTGATAACTAATTTACAACATTCCTTTTGAAATCAATCATACCGATGCTTATAAATATTAGGTATTTTTCACTTTCCTCAGACAAATGCCTTTCAAAACATTAATAAACTATCATTATAATAACTTATAATGATTTTTATTAATATCGACAAAAGAACAATTAAAAATCCAGTAGATAATTATTTGAATTATCATAATTTGGCAGTCACATTTGCATCTTCACCCGTTGATAATTTGTGGCCATGTCAAAGCCTTCAAGACGGAATTTTTGACGGCCGTTAAGTAGTGGCTTAAGCTCCTGTTCTGAAATCTGACAAAAAAACGCAGGTGCAAGGAAATCATCACTGGGAAATCCTGGCAAAAGACGATCCTGAAGGTATGGTTGTGCAAGTATTTGCTTATAAAGCAATGTCCCCGGATACACCCTAAAATACGAATTTACGCCCACAGAAAATAGGGGAAGGCTATCCAGCAAATCGAGCATACGTGCCGTAACTGACAGAGGTTCATCGGGATAACCGACCGAAAGGTCAACCATTACTTTGATGCCATTATCCCGGGCTAAATAAAAAAAGGGCTCTAAACGTGTAAATCTATCCTGACTGTATCGCAGCGTATCAATACTCAATGTTATCATGGTAGCTCCCGAAACTGCCAGCCAGTGGAATAACCTCGCAGAGGCTGGTTCCGGTTTCATGTATAGTGTCCATTGGATCGGCCCTGTAATATCCAAGATTGCACGGCAGACATCGATGCAATGACTTTCCGATATATTGAATTCCGGATCGCACAAATGAAACTGCCTTGCCCCCCGACTTAGAAGCTGTTCTATTTCACGGGCTACTGACTGCGGATCACAATGAAAAACCGGCGTTTTCGCTTCCACGCAAAAAAAACAGGCCTCATTACATCCGTACTGCGTGCGGAACCCAAAAATCCCCTCATGTTCAAGATAACTCGAAGGATCAACAATATCAGCCCTGGGGGTCGCAGGATGATCAGCCTTTAAGGCAATATATCCATTACAAATAGGAATCCTGTCATTGACCGTACCCTTTTGCAGTCCGTCCATAAGTGTCACCAGCGCCTGCTCACCGGGGCCGTATATTCCATATTGAGCTCCTGTATACGTGAGAATCTTTTCCGGCATTATTGAAAATCCGCTGCCACCTAATACAACAGGAGTTCGAAAATTTTTACACAACCTGACATAATCACGTATCTCCGGAAGAAAAAACCTGTTCCCCTGATATAAGGCCGTATCAACCTGTCTGACAGTGATACCCGCGATATCCGGCCTCAGGCCCTGCAATGCCTTGACAAGCTCCTCTGTGGGATTGTCGCTGAAACACAAATCGAGCACATCGACATAATGACCGGCCTCTTTTACCGCACCTGCCAGGTACTCAAGGCCAAGCGGCATTACCGGTGGATTATGGTACCTGTTGGGATTAATTAAAAGAATCTTCATTTTTCGACAGGTAATTGCACGGTAAATACAGAACCTATCCCTTCTTCTGTTTCCACCTTTAGTTCTCCGCCGTGACCCTTTGTGACAATATCATAGCTTAATGATAATCCCAATCCCGTTCCCTGTCCGGAGGGCTTGGTTGTGAAAAAGGGTTGGAAAATCTTGTCAATAATTGTTTGTGGAATTCCGATTCCGTTATCCCTCACACATATTTCAATTTTACCTTTCATTCTTTTGGTGCTAATCCAGACAGTTGGTTCATAGCCATTCTGGTTGAGTTTTTTCCTTTCGTTGACTGCATAGAATGCGTTGCTGACCAAATTCAATATCACCCTGCCGATATCCTGGGGAACAACTTCCACTTTTTCGAGGCTATTGTCGAAGTCGGTTTTCATAGTGGCATTGAAGGATTTATCTTTTGCTCTTAGTCCATGGTAAGCCAGACGCAAAAATTCGTCGCAAAGATTGTTGATCTCTGTTGGTTGCTTTAATCCGCTTGCACCGCGTGAATGCTGGAGCATACCCTTCACAATAGAATCTGCACGTTTACCGTGATATGCAATTAATCCCAGGTTTTGCTTTATATCCCTGATGAGTATATCAGTTTCATCATAGTTTTTCTTTTCAAGTTCCTCTTTCATCTCATCGATCAATTCACTGCTGATTTCTGCAAAATTATTTACGAAGTTAAGCGGATTTTGAATTTCATGTGCAATACCGGCTGTCAGTTCGCCAAGGGCAGCCAGTTTCGACTGGGTGACCAGCCTGTCCTGGGCAGTTTTCAGGTCTTCCAGGAGTTTGGAAAGGTTTCTGTATGCATCGGCATTCTCCAGGGCGATAGCGCTGTAGGTGGCAAGGTTCCGAAACATATTGAGATGATAGTCGTTGTAGGCATTTTTGCTGAAACTCTGAGCACTGATAACACCGATGACTTTATCCTTGTTCCACAAAGGCAGGTAAAGGATTGACTCCGGAGTTTCCCCTGCAATGGGAGCGGTTATATTCCCCACATATTTGCTGAAGTCCCTGGCGTAATCATTAATAATTACTTCCTGCCTGTTTTTAAAGCACCAGACCGCCAGACGGTTTTCTTCTGATATCGGGATCGAGAAAGGTTCAAGAGGCACACCTTTTTCAATGGCAGCCGGAAACTCCAGCCAATTTTGTTCAGGTTTGTATAGTCCTATTGTGAAAATGGAAGCATCCATAAGGGTATTTACATTTTCATATACCGTTTTAATGATGTTCTCCAGGGAAAGGGAAGAGGTGATATCTTTTCCGATTTCACTTAATTTCTCCACATTTTTTTTCTGTATCCGGATCTCATTGGTCCTTTCCCTGACTGTTTTTTCCAGGATAACACTCCGGGCTTTAAGATTTCGGGTACGAATGAAAACCAGTCCATAAACAGCCAGTCCCCCAATTAAAATGTATGCGAGATACATCCACCAGGTTCTATACCAGGGAGCTGAAATGCGGAATGAAAAGGAATCCGCCGAACCCTCAACGAGATACTGGTTTCTCGATTTCACCTCAAAAATATAATGGCCTTCACGAAGGTTAGTATATTCCTTTTTATGGTCATTGGTCCAGTTCGACCAAACGGAATCCATTCCGGCAAGCCGGTAACTGAATTGGTTCTTTTCAGCATCTTCAAAAAATGTTGCTGAATAGTAAAATGTCAGATCATTTGAAGACCATGGTATTTTTATTACTGCTCTCATTCCGGACAGATCGGGTGAGTTTCCACCGAAAAGCAAAGAATCTTTTGCATACACCTTTCGTATCAGGGTAATAAAAGAGTGGCTCAAATCCCGGTCTTTCCCCGGCAAATATTTCAATAAACCCATATTCGTTCCGAAATAAACTGTCCCGTCGGGAAGTACGCAAATGTTGGGCGGACTTTCATTGCAATTGGTATCGTTGAATTTTAAAAATGGAGTTTTGAATACTTCATATTTTCCGTTATTTAATCTCAATACTCCTTTATGATAGGTGAAATCTCCTTTTGATTCCTCGAACCAGATATCTCCGTTGGATTGCTGCAAAAAGGAAGTCACTTTCCCTGTGATCACCTGGAAATCCGGATGTCTGACAAAACTATCTGCCTCAGCCACATATCTGAAAATGCCTGCTTCTGTGCTGATGACCACCTCGCCCGAATTCAAACGGAACGGCAATCCGTTTTCATAAGGCAAGCCCCTGCCTGCGGGGTATTCTTCCCAATAAACCACACTGTCGATCGCCTCATTAAACCTGATCTTAAATAGACTGCTTAAAGACGACGACCAAAAATCGCCTGAAGGATCTTCCCAAACTGCGTAAACCGGAAAGTTATAACCTTTGATGTCTTGTTTCCATTGCCATGAAATGCCATTGAAACGGATCAGGTCAAATCCGCCATCTCCACCAACAAGGAGGTATTCCGGATGATTTCTTAAGGTTCCGAAACAGGTTACGGAAGTTCTGTTGGAATTGGGAATGAGAAAAGCCTGGTTCCCTTTAACTTCATATATTCCCGGATTTTGGGCAAGTAACAAGGTGTTTTTTGCCTCCACCAGGTCAAAACTCTGTCCGTATGTTCCGGGTAAAATCCCGAAAGAACCATCAGGTTTCAGCATGTGCAGGTATTGGCCGGTGCCAACGTACAATTTTTCATTGAAGTATTTTACAAAAAGAACGGATCCCAGCAGACCTTCCTGTTCTGTATAATGAACGAAAGGAAGCTCATATTCAATGCGGCTTATGCCATTGTCGAGGGCAGCCCAAAGATTCTTGTTTTTATCGCAATAGATATCGTAAACAGTGTTGTCATGGAGACCGGATTTCTTATCGAAAAAATTCCTGATCGTGCCATCGGCTGAAAAGACTACAATCCCTGCTGTTATCGTACCCACTGCGTAATTACCGTCAGGAAGCAAAATACCACAATAAGACCAGTTGGCAGCCAGAAATGTATTTAGTTCACCAAAGCCCTCCGGAATATAGTATTTATCAGGATTACGGGGTGAATAAATGATAGCTCCCTTTTGTTTTGTGATGATCATTACATCTTCCTTTCCATACGGGAGCATAGCATAAATGCGTTTGCCCCCCAACCTTTCGCTGCCTTTCAGCAATCTTAACGTGTCATTTTCAAGATAAAGAATTCCAGTGTTGGTATCCCTGACATAGTACCTGTTCCAAACTTTAAATGCACCGCGGAATTCCGTTAAGGCAGGAATTATCTTAAAGCGCCCGTTACTATATATGAACAGGTATTCGTTGGACTGAAAAATCACTTTTCCATCAATAATGTCTATATCAAAAACAGGCGTAAGGTTCCGGTATTTCTGAGGGAGCAGTGGTTTCAGGGAATGGAACCGGTAATGGCCTGTTGAATCGGTTTCTAAATAGCCCAGGTTATTTTCCATTCCCATGAATATCCTGCCCGTGCTGTCCAATACCATACCCCTCATGATCGGAAGTTTCATCAGTTCCCAGTTATGACCATCGAATGACAATAATCCGCCGCTGTTCCCGATCATCATTAAACCCTGCCGGTCCTCTGTGATGATCCAGTTCTGTTGCTGTGCGCGATATTCTTTCATCGTGTAATTCCTGATGAATGGCCTTCCCTCCTGCAGGGTGGATGCAGAAATTCTCAGGACGAAAACGGGAAGCAAAAAACTAATAACCAATGAAGATATATATCTCATAGTTAATGATTTAGCTCGTTTATAAAAAATAATATTAAAGAAATGAACAAAATCAGGATTTAAACTTAGAATAGTGGGCTGTACTGGATTCGAACCAGTGACCTCGTACGTGTGAGGCACGCGCTCTGAACCTGCTGAGCTAACAGCCCGAAGACAAAATTGTGTGGAGATAAGGGGATTCGAACCCCTGCCCTCCTCAGTGCGATTGAGGCGCTCTGGCCAACTGAGCTATATCCCCCTCACAAAAGGAGTTAAACCTCATCATCATTAATATTTTAACCACCTGGGTATTTAAATAAAAAATTACTTTAAGTATCATCTCTGAAAATATCCCGGCAGTTTCAAGGAACAACACTGGTACTTTCCGGTATAAATTTAATACTTCTAATTTAATTGCATCATATTTGTTTTCGCAATTTACATATCAACGTATAGGATACCGTTTTTTTTTGAATAACAGGTTATCAACAGATAATTATACTTCATCTTAAATATTTCACAGTTTTATCATCATAATAATCTATGCTCGCATAATCAGATTTAAATCTCCATTATACCTGTGTGAAAATTATTAAACAGCATTAAAACCTATAACCTGCGGAAATTCCAAAAACTGAATTTTTAAGCTTTAAGTTATTACCCTGCAATCTATTGTCCTCAGGATACATATTTGTCATTCCGATTTGAATATTCAATTGCATAAAAAATCCTTCTTGTAATTCATAACCTAAAAATATATTACCGCCGGCATCAAATGGCCTTATATAATAAACTGTCAAAGGATCATCATTCTTAATTACATTTTTAAATTCAATTTTTGATTTAGTTGTTTGAGAATTATCTTCAAAAAAAGCTTTACCGTTTATTGCATAACCGGCATATGGTCCCAGCCCGGCCATAAAATATCCTATACTACCTAAAGTTTTAAAGACAAAATTTATAGGTATCTCAAAATAAGAGATTCTGTATTCCAATGATGACAATCCCTGAACATCTTTATTTCTCTTTTGTGATATCAGAAATCCTGGCTGAAGGAAAATTTTTGTTAAAACAGGAATCTGAATATTAATACCGGCATGGTATCCATTGAAGTCAAAATTTAAATCATTTCCAAACCAACCTTCTTTTAATTGCTGATCTTTTAAATCCTGAAGATTAATACCTGCCAGAACTGCGAAAGACGGCTCCTGCATAACTTTATCCTGGGAAATTGCATCCGGAGAGATAAGTAAAAATATTACAGCAAGAGATAAAAGTGTGGTTCTCATTTTATTTATATGATCGCTTTAACATGAGGCCGCAAAGCCATCCCAATTATGGTAAGGTCTGAATTTTATTTAACAAGTAACATTTTCATGGTTTCTGAATGTTTACCTGTAAGCAGCCTGTAATAATATATCCCCGATGGAAATGACTCTCCGTTCCATGTAAGTTTATGCAATCCTTTCGGTTGATATTTGTTAATAAGAGTTGCAACCTCCTTTCCCGTGAAATCATAAATTCTCAGGGAGGTAAGATCCCCTGATGGCAACTTATAACTTATTGTTGTCACCAAGCTGAAGGGATTGGGATAATTTTGTAACAGGTAAATATTAGCCGGGACATCTGCAAGTAATTTCCCGCTGGATGTAATCAGGGATGGTGTTAATTTAACAGGTTGAGTAAAAAAATCCTGTCCGGCAATCGCCGAGAAATCCACATTATAACCAGGATTGTCAGGGCCTGGGTCACCCGGGATAAGTTCATTTGACACATCGCCCCACCATCCTGTTATCAAGGCAAAAAACTGGAGTGTTTGAGTAGTGTCAATCCCGCCGAAGACAGAAATCGGAATTTTCATTTCAATTCCCTTATTTGGGTCTAATGAATAACTACTGTCATAAGTAAGAGTAAGGTATCCGTTACCTCCAAAAACAGAACCTAATTCGTATATTGAGTTAGCGCCCATTTGGTTGATCCTTCCGATATTCGCAGTCTTGTTTGATTGACCGTATCGAATTGCATCAACAAAAAAATCATATCGCAAATCACCCTTCTTGCTTAATCCAAGTGCATAATCAACATCAAAATCCATTTTTAATCCCCCCATATTGTCAAAAACACAATTAACCGAATCAGCCGGATTGCCAATACCCAGTGGGTTTGTTCCCCGGCCTGCAACACCTGAAAAGCCCATAAAAAGGACAATATGGTACCACTCCCTGACCTCACCGGTAATACCAATATACAGTGCCTCCCCATCTGAAAAGTACTTCAAAACACCCAGATTGTTTTGACTGCCAAATCCTTCTCTGGTGCCGGGAGATTCACCAACAACAGTATATACATTTTCATTCATATTACCATCGACCAGTATCTTTTCACTTTTTTGATCAATTGCACTGAAGATGTTCATTCTGCCGCTTCCCCAGTTATTATCAGGCAGGCCATTCAATCCTGAACGGTCACTATAATTCCGGAAAGCATCGTAAATCTCCTGAGGGATGGCGTCGGGATATTTTTCCACAAACAGAGCTGCAGCACCTGATACCGCAGGACATGCCATGCTTGTACCGGAAGAGACATAATAATTTGCTTCCCCGCCAACTATTCCATCGTTGTCTATCCAGTTATAATTAGGTGAATTATATCCCACCTTATCACGTAAAGAAATCACCAGATACCCCGGTGCACAAATATCCGGTTTTATTTTTCCGTCCATTCTTGGCCCAAGGCTTGGAAAAGGGGGCAATATTACCAAATACGTATGATGGTCCCCACCAATAAGATTTATTTTCATAGCTGGTCCATCCTGTTTTCGACACATAGGCTCCGACAGAAAAAGCATGATCTGCAGTGGATGGTGAGCTAATGGTATAAGATGATTCTCCCACGCTAAATCTTACGTGATCGGAACCTATTTTAAGATTAGACCAATCTTCATAAATGTGCACTTCCTGGGGATCATCAGAATTGTTAATGATTTTCAAAAACCATTTGCTTTTTGTTGATACTTCATTTCCATAATATGAATAACAAGATTCAATCCCTTTCAGACTTTGAGTAACAGGAAAGGTCATAACAGGATTTAATAACTGTTTTAGTGAATCATAATACATGAGTTTCAGATCATTTCTCTTAGTTCCATCATTCCATACCATATTGAACCTGAGCATCGTTGAATCATCCTTTGGGTCTGAAACAAGCACCTCAATGAAATCACTTTCAGATTTTGCAGATATGGTACCCATCCAGTGTTTATTTTTATCGCAATCATTGCCTGCCGAACAGAAAAAAGGTACACCCTGACTATAAGCTCAGTCAACCTTTTGTTCCAATGCAGATGTACCGTCATGATAATCATCCCAGCCACCGTAGCTCATCGACAAAATATCCACATCGTATATATTAATGGCGGCATCAATTGCAGGAATAGTGCAGGAATCATAAGCAAAGGCATCATCATCCTGTCCGATTTTCAGGAAAACAAGAGCTGCATCCGGTGCAATCCCCATAAAAGATCCTTTGCCATTGTTATTATGATTATACCCTTCTGAAAGTACACCTCTTCCCAGGGCAGTAGCAGTTACATGGGTTCCATGGCCCGAACTTGGATTAATAACATCATTGTCAATTTGGGGAAAATAGGAGTAGTCAATTACTTTAAAAGTATCCGGCAGGTCAGTTTCTGCATAAGTTGTATCAAGGCCTGAGTCAAGAATACCGATTGTAATCCCTTTCCCTGTCAGGTCATTCGCCCAAACAAGAGGGGCCCGGATACTTCTTGCAGCATCATTATTCAGCTCCCGCCTGCCCCGGCCGGCTGAATCAACTCTCTTGACTACAGGTAAATCAAAGATTTCCTGTAAATTAGTCAGTGGCACAGCAACAAGCATAAACCCATAAGGGTGGTTTTCAAGAGGTGGTGTCCAGGTTTCTCTGTATAAGCAAGCACAATATCTTTCCAATTCATCAACCTGTTCAGTAGAAGGATATTCAGAAAAATACAGTATAACCTTTAAAATCTTTGGATTAGCTTTTTTAAAAGGATCTAAAGATTTATCAATCAGGTTATCAATGTTTTCAAAAAGCAAACCGCTAAGCACCTTGCCTTTTGCATCGCCGGTCAAATGATTTACTTCCCGGGCTTTGAGAACGGGGAATTCGGGGTATGGGATCAGGTTAACAAAAAAAACACTAAAAATCAAAAGTGTAATTGTTTTCATATGACATGAATTATTGAATCTTCCCGGATGCTATTCATACGATAAATCATATTAAGTAGTTATAAACCAACTCGAAAAATTAGCGACAACACCAAAATTTAAATATGATGTATGAATGGGGAAAAGATAATTTTAGATTCCGTGAAAAATAATTACACTATATTAATAAAGGTATTCCACTGAATTCCATGTTTTATTATTAACTCATTAATTTTGATCCGTTTTTTGAGATCTTTTCAGCATTGACTATTATTAAAACACCAATAAACATAAAACCAATAAAATTGTTTTTATATTGAGGATACTTTGTATCAGTAAAAAATAAATTATGAAGCGAGCATCCCGGTTTAAATCGGGATTCAAGAGAATTATTAAAATACATGCGAGTCCTCCCGATGGCTATCGGGTAAGGCTATATGATACCTTTGAAATTATTAATTTAAAAATTATGGTAACAAGAAATATTGAAATGATAGCTACTCCCAAAACTCCTCACTTTGTAGGAGATGGTTTCAGAGTGCACACGTTTATCCCTAGCTATCCCGGGTTAGGTATGCAAAGAATGGACCCTTTCATATTGTTGGATTACAACACAAAATATATATTTCCTCCCAGTGAAACCCCGCGAGGGGTAGGCCCGCACCCGCACAGGGGATTTGAAACTGTTACAATTGCCTACAAAGGCAAGATACAACATCACGATTCAGAGGGTAATGGAGGAATTATAGGGGTAGGAGATGTACAATGGATGACAGCGGCGAGTGGTATTTTGCACAAAGAATACCATGAAAAAGAGTGGAGTAAAAAAGGAGGAGAGTTTCAAATGGTGCAGCTCTGGGTGAATTTGCCGGCCAAAGATAAAATGAGCGCTCCAAAATATCAGGCTATTGAAAATGATAAAATGAGCAAGGTACCTCTGCCCGGTAATGCAGGTTATGTTGAAGTAATAGCAGGTGAATATGAAGGGGAAAAAGGCAGTGCAGACACTTTCAGTCCCATACATATATTCAATGCTCATATGAAAAAGGGCGGAAAAGCAGAATTCCGGTTACCTGCTGAGTTCAACACGGCTCTGTTAGTCATTGAGGGAAAAGTTATTGTAAATGACACAGAAAAGGTAGTAACCGACAATTTTGCTTTGATGGCAAATGATGGCGAACATTTCTTAATTGAAGCCTCAGAAGATGCTGTTGTGTTAATATTAAGCGGACAACCACTGAATGAACCCATAGCGGCAAAAGGCCCCTTTGTAATGAATACTCAGCAGGAACTGATAAAAGCATTCAGCGATTACAATTCCGGTAATTTTGGATATTTGGAGGACTAACTTATGAAATTTAAAAAGTATGATAACCATCAAACAATATGAAGAAGGGGAAGCAGGAAAATTCCTGATTTTTGAGAAAGATAATCCTGCCGGAGAGATGACTTATCAATGGGAAGGTAAGGATAAACTGATAATAGACCACACAGGAATTTTCGAAGAATACAGAGGGAAAGACTACGGTAAAAAGCTAATTATGAAAGGTATAGAATATGCAAAAGACAAAGGGGCAAAAATCATTCCTGTGTGTTCTTACGTAAGAAAGGTGATGGAAAGGGATGAAAAGCTGAAAGATATGATCTTCCAAAAGTGATAATTTATTCCGTTATATTTCATAATTGATTGTAAATAAATTAATTAAAAAATTTAAGAGACTCTGTTTTAATCACAAGAACAACTTCAGTCTGATATTTTGGTTTTACTTATTATTCGTTTTTACTAATTTAGTCGCTAATTATATCTGAATCGACTTTTATAAGATTCATTGTTTATTGTGTGATTTTACAGTAAAAATTTTCCTATGAACGAAGTTACAAATCCACTTTCAAACCCAAACCAAATAGCCCGGGCCGGTTTTTACATTGCTATGCTAACGTCTGTGATTA
>CAZJGI010000046.1:0-26995 GCA_964545315.1 uncultured Prolixibacteraceae bacterium | reverse complement strand
TTAGAACAACCAATAAAAATTGAACAACTAATAATACTGATTAATATCCTAAAAAGAAATCGGGTCATAAAATTGCATTTGAAATAATTCTTTTTTCTCAAGAAATAAATGGCTGTTCCAACATGCTTAATAATATAAAATGATCAATTTTCTATTTATCAAATTTCCCTATAACATGTTTAAGTAAAGTTAATTATCTCCATTATTAAATTTGGCAGATATGAAAATTATTTAAAAAAGTTCATATCTGCCAATATTTGATATATTACGTTAAAGATAGAATTACATAATCCTTCTAACTTTTAAAATGACGGTTAATATTCATCTTTACTCATCATAGCTTCCCCACATTTTAATAGTGTTAATCTGGAACCAGGGTAAGGTCGTTGATTGTTGAATAACTTCCCATCTGATATATCGGTATGATTTGTCGGTTTTTGTAGGATCGATCTCAAATTCAAATCCTGCAATTATAAAAGCCTGGTCTTCAGCAGTGAAATTATTAGGTTCAAATACGCTGGCACCTGATGGGAGTTCGACCTTTGCTTTACAAATCAGTTCCCAGCCCTCTTTCCATTGATCTGTTCCTCCAATCTCATCCCATGAGGTCCAGTATCTGACGTTATCCATGTAATCACCGATTTCATCATATGGTTTGATCTCATTTGTTCCCCATACATTAAAAGTCGTTGGGCATACAGCAGACAACATAGGAGTGCGTGGCCTTGCCCACAACCTCAGTCTGCTGTAGAAAGCTTTCTTACCCATGTCAACCGTAAAATACATTGGTAAAACTCCGTACAATTCTTCAGGCCAATCCGGCACAACGGTATTAAGATAGAAATTACCTGTCAACCAATTTGTACCTCCATAGGTTGCTTCTTTTGTTACCTGATAGAAATTGCTGGAACCTGATTCCTGGTGGCAATCACCTCTCAACAAAGCATTCGGAGTATCAAATAAAGTCCATATCTGGAATCCGGTTTCGGGATGTCTTCCCCATATTCTCTCTTCAAATAAAGGAGTTATAATAGTATCCAGAGGAACAGCATAGTTATTCCACCTGTCCCTGATCTCAATCCTGAAAGGTGTCTCTTCAGCTTCCAATCCTCTAAATGAATAACTTCCAACCGGCCCATCTGAAAAATATGTATCATACAACTGCCAGTCACCCACTTCATCAGGCTTATAAACTGAGATAGCGATATTCTCCCTGTATGTATTTATCCATGAGGTATAGAGGCCTCCAAATGTTGTATTTACCTTGAAGGATTCCCGGATTAACTGAACAGGTGGAACAAGAGGATTTACTTTAACAACAACCGGAGTTGACTGGTTTCTGCTTTCATCAATTGCAATCAGTGTAATATCATATTCGTTCGTGTCGGCAAATCCCTGTAATAATATTGTATCCCTGAATGCAGAGGAAAAAGCTTCACGTGTAACGGCATTTTCATCCTTGGTGAGTGTATAAGTAGCTTTCACCCCCAACAGATCATTATCAGCAGGTAATGTATAAGTGATCATAGCACCTCCGTGGAGGTTTTCAACAACCACATCTGTCACAGGTTTGGGAGGTATGTCGTCTTTTGGATCACTCCAATCCTTTTCTTCAAGACAGCTCCAGAACGGTATCATGGCTGTCATAATAATATATATCAATATTTTTTTCATAACTAGTTTCATTTTTTGATTTTATTAATTCCATCCCGGATTTTGAATTAAATTCCTATTCTGAAGTAAGACGCTTGTCCGGATTGGCCATAAATAATCTTTTTTGTCAAAGGTTAGCTGATAAACCACTACCTCCTGAAAAAATTCCTCCACGGTTTCCGGTCTTACGTTATTTAATGATCTGACAGGTTTGTTCATATATTCTTCAGCAAGTTTCCATCTGCGGAGATCCCAGAAACGTGCACCTTCAAAAGCGAGTTCATTTAAACGTTCGCGTTGAATAATATCGCGCATTCCTTCTTTTGTTGAAGGTTTATCAGGCAATTTTGAATATTGCTGCCAACTTTCCACAACTCCCTTAAGACCTGTTCTGTTGCGCACAAGGTCAATGTATTCATATACCTCAGCATCAGGAGCTGTTTTAGATTCATTCAATGCTTCGGCATACATTAGATACAAGTCAGCAAGTCTTATGATAGGGAAAGGATAGGAATAAGCACTTAAGCTATTTGAATTATCAGGCAGGGCTGACATATAATGAATGAATTTTTTACAACCGTATCCTGTTTGACTGCTGCCAAAGTATCCGGTCATAGTCTGCACAAGATACTGGTTATTATCACTGCTTACCCTGCCATTGCCGTATATGAGGTTACCATGGAACCAAAGTGACCCGTAAAACCGGGCTTCCCTGTTAAAATGAATATTTGCAGTTGTATATCCTTCACGTATTACATATTTATGTTCTGCATCCCCTTCACGCAATCCCCATAAATCCAGCCCGTCCCATTCCGTATCTTCGTCAATGGGTACACCGTTTTTTGTATAAAATTGTTCAACAATATGAAGCGGAGGGGTCCACGTTTTATGATAGCTGCTTGAGTTATGTTCCGAATAGAATGATGGATGACAAACCCTTTGCAGGTTTCTGTTTTCATTGCCTCTCGGATCACCCCATATTATTTCCGGATTCCATCGTTCCGTCACAGCACCGCGTACCTGCATTGCCAAATTAGTTTGCTCACTCAGATTAGATGCAAAAGGATTTGTATTCCAGTCATATAGTTTATGGCCAGCTTCATGCGCAGCATCAATAGCTTCTTTTAAGGCCACGACGGCTTTGTTCCACTTTTCTGCACTGTAATCAGGAAAAAGCCTGATACCTCTGTTATCCACCACATCAGCATAATCGGGATTTCCATTAAATAAAGGGCTTGCGGCCAGGGTAAGGGTTTGAGCTTTCAGTGCCAGGGCAATAGCTTTAGTTGGTTTACCAAGGTCAATCATCATATTTTCGACTTCTGTGGGTAATTCATCTGCAATTTCATCAATTATTTCCACGATATAATCAACCACTTCATCTACCGGAGCTCTGTATTTTTGTACTTCATCAGGGCTGGCACTAACCGGAAGGTTATCCCTTACTATTGGTATCGGGCCATACATGCGCAAAAGCCAAAAGTGATAAAATGCTTTTAAAAATTTAACTTCTAATATCCATCTGTCCCTTTCCCAGTCAGGCAAATCATATGGCAGATGAATATTCTCAAGGAAAATATTACAATCTCTAAGAGCAGTATATATCCCTTTGCCCCCATTCAGGCTGTAGCTTGTTTGCTGGCTGGCAAAATAATCTGCCAGGGGAGAAGTAGCACTTTGATCACCACGTTGTATATACCATAAAGTATTTGGAATAACATTTGGAGTCAAAGTATACCATATTTCGTCAGCTCCCAATAATGCCGGGTTATTAACAGGATTGGCAAAATTTGGAATGAATGAATAGCAGCCATACAAAAATCCTTCAGCTTCGAAACGGTTATTGAATGCATGGTCAATCGTAGGTGTATTATCCGGCACGATATCAAGATATTCTGTGCAGGAGTACCCTGTAAGGCAAGATATTGCAATAATCAATGCCAGCTTGGTAATATGTCTTTTTATCTTCATAACTTTCTTATAATGATACATTAACGCCTAAATTAAATACTCTTTGAAGGGGATATCCCAATCCGTTGGAACCCATTTCCACATCCCACAATTTAAAATCACTAAATAATAAGAGGTTAGTTCCACTAATATAAAACCTGCATGATTTCAATTTGAGTGTGTTACTTATATTGGTTGGCAGGTTATATCCCAGCTCAACACTTTTCAATCTAAGGAAATTTCCATCATACATATAATAAGTGCTTCGTTGCAGATTATTACTTATCAGGGTACTTGACAACCTGGGCCAATTTGCATCGGGATCCTGTGTAGTTTCCGACCAGTAATCCTCAGCAATAAATTTTGCTAATCCGGTTTCAAAATACTTTCCTCCGGATGTATACCTCCTGAATGGGCTCAATGCTGACGGGTCGATCCAGAATGAGGATTTCCCTGATCCCTGCAGGAAGAATGACATATCAAAATTTTTATATCCGGTAGAAAATCCGAATCCATAATTAAGTACAGGTGTTGTAGGATAACCTATTGGCACCATGTCCAGTTCATTTATCACCATATCATTATTTATATCCTTATATTTTATATCACCGGGAAGATATTCCCCGAAATCCTGTCGTGCAGAGTTTGCTATATCGGCATCATCAATAAAAAGACGTTCCGCAACAAAACCCCACTGTTGTGAAATAGGATTTCCAATTCTGGATTTCCATGGTGCAATCTCGCTAAAATCAGCCTCTTCGTAGTATTTGAAACTAGTAGTTGCATATGTAAAATTTCCTCTTCCTGTGATCCACAGGTCATTGTTAATTACATGATTATAATCAATCGCGAGGTCGATTCCCTGGCTTTCTGCCTTACCAACATTCACCAGTGGTGTCGCCCACAGACCCATTGAGATTGGAATATCTGCCCTGGGCTGCAAGATGTTCGTTCTGTTTTGCTTATATATGTCTGCGTTTACATCTAACTTTCCATCGAATAAACCTAACTCAATGCCTAAATTTGTCATCTTAGCTATTTCCCAACCTATATTGGGATTTGAATAACTGTTAATTACCACACCATTCTTGATATAATCCATATTATATCCGGTACGGAAGGCTTCCCCCTCTCTCAGCTGCACATCTGACAGGTAAAAAAAGCGCTCATTACCAATTGCATCATTCCCGACCAGGCCATGAGATATTCTTACTTTAAAATTAGAAACCAGGTCGCTTATCCTGCCTTGCCAGAAAGGCTCTTTCGAAATTAGCCAGCCGATACCAATCGAAGGAAAAAAGCCCCAACGATGTGATTTATCAAATTTCTCAGATCCGTTATAACCAAAGTTAAATTCAGCAAAATACTTAAGATCATAATCATAAGTAAAACGACCAGACAATCCTAAATTACGCTGTGGTAAAGAGGCGGATAAGGTAGAGGCATTGCCGGTAATCGAGTTTCGGATTATACCTACAAGCATACCACTGATTCCATGTCTGTCAAAGGTTCTGTTATAAAGTAACTGACCCTCACCGTAAAAAGAGCTATTCACTTCCTTGTAACCCGGGACATAATTCAGAAATTCCGTTCCTGTCTCAGGATTAAGCTGTTCCAGAAAATACTCACCGGTAAGACGGTTATAACCATACAGCTGATAATAGAAAGGATTATACTGGCGGGATACATCAAAAGCAGAATTTCTGATTGTGTTACCCATTAGTCGTCCGGTAAGGCCTTCCGTAACCATATTTAAGTCCTGGTTTAATTCCAGTTGTGCCATGATAACAGCTTTACTTTCCTGACGATAGCCTCGAACCATCTCGGCGTAAGGATTATAATACTGATCTCCTTCAAAATTTCCAAACAGAATGTGGTGGGGAGAATATACTCCTGTTTCCGGAGTTTCATAATATGCAGGAAAACGCACTGGGCTTACATTCAAAGTAGAACGATATAAAGATGTTCCGCCTGGAATAGGCCCAGTATAATCATCAAATGTACCATGAACACGTATAACAGCTTCAGTAGACTTAAAAATATTAATATTAATATTAGACCTTACTGCATATTTTTTCAAGTCAATATTACTGTTAAAATCATTTCTTTTATCAACTTTTAAAATTCCGTTATCCTGTGATAATGAACCTGCAATATAATATCGTGCAATTTGCCCACCACCTGAAATATTTAAATTCACACGCTGGTTCATCGTTACATCTTTTGTCAACATATCCATCCAGTCAACAGTAGGATAAACAGTCTCATTTGTATTTCTTAAGGTATTATCTATTTTACTGTAGGGATATGGGATTGAAGCAAGGGGATCTCTTGTAAGATAGGCCTCATTAGCCAATTGCATATAAGTTATAGGATCGGACATTTCAATTTTTTGTGTCGGAGCGGAAAATGAATTCTCCAGCCTTACAGTAATTTTAGTAGCTCCTTCTTTCCCTTCTTTCGTGGATATCATTACAACCCCGTTAGCCCCACGGGCTCCGTATAATGCTGTTGCCGTAGCATCTTTAAGTATAGAAAAACTTGCTATATCATCAGGATGTAACCTCGAAAGATCATGCTTTGACACTTCAACATTATCAATCAGGATAAGAGGATCTACTTTACCTGTACCAAATGATGTAATACCACGAATGAAGAATTGTGCGTCATCCTGGCCGGGTTCACCACTTGTCTGGTAGGAAATAACACCGGCCATCCTTCCGGAAAATGCCTGGGTGAGGTTACTGGATGGCACACGTAATTCATCAGACTTTATAGTTTCGATCGATGATATTACGCTCTCCTTTTTTTGCTTACCAAAAGCAACTACTGTCACTTCCTCTAACTCGTCAATCTTCTCTTTTAAGACAACATCAATGGTTCTTTGATTACCCACATCAATTATCTGGCTTTCTAATCCTACAAAAGAAAATACCAATTTATCAGTTGGATTTGCCTCAATTGAATATGAACCATCATTATCAGTAATTACCCCGCGGGTGGTTCCAACAATTGTAATTGTCACCCCAGGCAATGGCAGTCCTTCCTCATCAGTTACTTTACCCTTAACCACATTTTGTTGTTGCACTGCAGAATATGATATCTCACGGGAGAGACTTTCTCCTGATAATTGCAAATCAGCACTCCCTCTTCCCGGAATTATGCCGGCATAACTTTCAGCAACTGAAAATATTCCCAGCATAAACAAAATAATGGGTACCGATATAGATTTAAAAAAAATTTTTGATATGCTTCCTCTGGGGAAACAAAGTAATCCATGAAGTTTTTTCATAATTTTTCATTGTTTAGATTAAACACTATGTTATTAATTTGAAAATCAAATGGCGGGCAGGCTTTTGATTTTATATTAATAATTAAATTCTAATTTTTTTATTCCAAAGATTGCATGTTCATTTTTGTTTATTGTCGTGTTAAAATCCATTTTTTAACCGGCATTTTTTTTATAAATACAAATCATTAAAATATGTGGACATTACCAGACATTTTTTTATCAGTCTGGTTAATTTATTTATTTCAATGAAATATGCTATTTAACATAATCACAATTTATTTTTACCTGTTAATCCACTCTTACCAAAGAGAATTAATTGTCTTGACGGTTTCGTCCACCATTACCTGACCCCCCTTGGGTCCAACACGGTTAACCATAGCGCTGTAGCCCCTGTATCCATCTCCTTGTATAGCTCTTTGTGTTGGAAGATATCCGCCGCTGTCACCAGCGCTCAATTGGATTATAAAGGTCTGTTTTGCTTTACTCCTGCCGGTAATTCTGAATCCGTAATCTGTATATAATTCGAATGGATTAGTTGCAAAAGCCACATCCCCCAATCGTATTACATGCAGTTCCATTGGATAAATCTGATATTGATCCTGTTCTTCATACTGTTTCATCAATGCTTCTTGTTTTTTCACTATGCCAAAATCAGACAGTTTATTATCCCACGGTCCATATTCTTTAATCCCCTCATTATCTTTGATCTCCTTAAGAAATCTGTTCCAGGCGGTCTCTGGTGATGAAGAATCTGAAGGTTCTTTTGACCTTATAGATTCAACAATTGCCTTAGCTTTCTTATACTCCGCTTCAGAGTATTGCCGGGTAGGCAAATCCAAATTTCTCACAACATGTTTGAAGACGACTCCTTCATATTCAATTTTACCTTTGGCTGTTTCCCAGGCATCGTCAATGACTAAAGCCAATCTTTTCCCTATTTCTACGATTCCGGGCACATCCCACATATTCGGTTCTCCCGATTTATAACCACGGGGAAGGTCTCTTGGTGATAAATCACCAGCTGCACTTATTTGCGGAAATACATAAACTTTCCCGGGAAATTTCTGTTCCAGATATTTCCTTACTTCGCTCCAGTAATCAGCTGAAACATAATATTTTGATTCAGTCACTTGTGCAGGACATGCTACATTCATGACTATACCTGTCAGTTCACCCTGGGTGTTCCAGCAGAAAACCATATCAATTCCGGAATCCTCAGGGCCTTCCATGCCGATAAAATCTTCCCTATCAGTTGAACCATACATTTGTGTCGTCCCGTCAGCGTATTCCACTCTTCGGTTATGGCCTACCACTGCGTAGCGCAGTTCTTCGCTGATACCACCCGGCTTTCTGCTCTCCCAGGCCGATACGGCAACCCTGCTTAATTTTTCTAATAACATTTCCCTGTACCCTCCTTTCAAGCCGGTATCAAAAGACGAATGGGTATGTGTAGCATTTAAAAACAATTTTTTAAGATCAAATCCAGGTATTTTTCCTTTCATATAACTCCTTAGAGAATCCTGCAATCCATCCCGGCAACTAACTATATCCAAAGCTATCATTATAGCCTGCTCATTCTGACCTCCGGCAACACTCTCTATGGCCATAGCGGTTGCCATTAGCGGACTTTGAACATATTCCGATATCCTTTCGTAATACTGTCCCTGCAGGGATACCGGCCCCTCAGGGGTAATGTCCTCCATTGCCCAGCCAATGTACAAATCGCTTTCGACAGCTGTTTTCGCCTGCTCACTTTCTTTGCAATTGATATTTACCAATGCAAATAAAAAAATCAGGCTGACTGATAAAATGTATCTGCTCTTTTTCATTTTAGTTTCTCCTATTACTTAATATTGTCATTTATTTTTATCAAATTACTGGTAATAATATTTTCAGAAATATCTTTATCAATATTATAAATTATCATCTTATCATTTTTCCCTTTGTAAATACCGTTTATAAAAGTACATTTACCAAGCTCCTCTTCTATTAATACGAGAGATCGTCCATTGCCAATAAAATTCATAGCATGTATGTTATTTATCCTTCCAGGTAACGTAGGAGCTCCATAGCCTTTCCCTCCGACAAGAAATGTATTGTTAGGGCCATCATAAAAAACGCCGTTGATGTATACATTATTAATACTGGCTGTGTCATTAGATCTTATTGCTACAGCCCGCGTAGGCGTTTTACACTTAATATTGGTAATGAAAACCTGTTCTGTATCGTCTTCCGTACCTCTCCAGTTCCTGGATGTAACCATAGTAGAATTCAATCCTCCGTTAACAGAATTTTCTGTATGTATTCCCAGAGTAGATAAGGCAATAAAATCATCGCCTGTTTCTCCGGAAATATTATTGATACGGAAATTTTTACAACCATGACGAAGATTTATTCCATCTCTGTTTCTCACATGATAAGTTTTACCGTTAATGATACTTGTTCCTGAATTGATGAAAGTTATATCTGAAATATCAGCATTAACCACCCTTTCATGGCTAACTGCCCAGGCATGGGATTTCTCTATTGTAACATTCTTTAGTTTAAAACCATCAACATAGGCCATTAATATCATAATATTACGCCAGTCGCCAGTCTGTTTGACACCTTCCCTGCCCGCATCAGTCCCGTATGTATGCCTCCAATCCCCTGTTTTCTTAACATCTGCATCAGGATCCAGGCTGAGTTTCTTACCGCCGTCCCCGGTTGCACGGGGATTGCTTGCTCCCTTGAGTAAAACATTGCCAACTCCGATTATACTTATATTATAATTCCATTCCGGGTCAGTTATCCCGATGCCAACGTTTTTATTTCGAAACATATTATCCCGGCAACTATCCGACAATTGAACTGTACAATTTTCCAGTATCACAGTTATATTGTCAGGTAAAAGGATAGCGCTGTCAATGAGCCAAATACCCGAACCATTTGAATTAACGGCGGGTATAAATACTGTACCTGTAGTACCTGCAGCCTTATCAACCGCTGTCTGAATTCTTTGGGTATCAGTTCCCTTAAATTGATTTGGTGTAATCTTATCCTCTTTTTGGTTTGTGCAACTAATCATGAACAAAATCGCTAAGAGTGTAATTGAACTTAATAGTATTTTTTTCATTTTAATATAACTTTGTTAAGTATTTAAATTTCTATCTAATTTTTTCTTCCATAAAACGGGTATTCATCAAACAGCACATGACCTCTTTCATCAGCTCTTGGGTCATTTGTTCCTTTCATCCAGTCATTCATTATCTTACGAAATTTTTTAAGCATTTCTGAATATTCAGGCTTGTCAGCTACATTATTAATCTGCCAGGGATCTTTTTTTAAATCATACAATTCTTCTGCCGGCCTTTTATCAAAAACCAGTTTGAAATAAGGATATTTCTCTGTTTTCCCCTTTAAGAGTTGTTGATCAATAATAAAATTTACTGTAGAAGGTCGGTCCTGTTCATAATTATCAACATCGACACTGCTAAAAGCTTTGTCGGTAAATAGATTATCAACATTTCCTGCAGGCCATCGATCCGGCTTTAAGTTCCTTATATATAAAAAGTCTTCAGTCCGAAGGGCCCTTGATGGATATCCTACTCCTCCCTCCCTGGTAATTGAATGTCGTTCACGTTCAGTAAAAACCTTATCTCTGGCAATTTTAGATTTCCCTCCTTTCAGTGCAGGTACCAGGCTGTTTCCTGTCATTTCCCCGGGAAGGTCAAGTCCGGCTGCCTCCAGAAATGTAGGTGCCAAATCCATAAGACTGACAAAATCATTAATTATTTTCCCCCCGGAGACTTCAGCTTTCCACGAGATTGCCAGGGGAACCCTTGTCCCTCCGTCATACAGAGTCGCTTTTGCCCGTGGAAATGGCCAGCCATTGTCCCCTGTCATTACTATTAAAGTATTCTCCAGTCTTCCTGACTGTTCCAATATCCTGAGGACTTTACCCACCTCACGGTCAAAACGTTCAACCTCGTAATAATAATCTAAAATATCCTTTCTTACCAATGTATCATCAGGAAAATAATCCGGTATTTTCACTTTTGATATATCCATTCCGGATTCTGTTCCGGAATTCTTTTTATAAGGCCTGTGGGGATCAGTACTTCCAAACCAGAAACAAAAAGGGGAATTTTCAGGAACTTCGGTCAAAAAAGATTCAAAATTTTTATATCTCTTTCCAGCCGGGTTGTGTTCCCAACCACTAACCTCGAAATTTCCGGGCGCCCATCCTTTTCCCGTCATGCCGACAAAGTAACCTGCCTTCTCCAACAATTGAGTATAGACAGGAAATTTTGATGGAAAACTTCCGTATAAGCTCGCTGCTTCCTCTAATCGGTGGGGAAACTGGCCTGTTAATATAGCTGCCCTGGAGGGCGAACATGATGGAGCTGCTACAAATGCATTATTGAATAAAACACCTTCACCTGCCAGTGCATCAAAAGCAGGGGTTTTAACAACATCATCAGATTCAGGATAGATGCCTGCATGTGGCCACGACCAGTCATCGGCAATTAATAATAATATATTGGGATGGTCTTCATTTTTGTCTTCTGCATTACATGATGTAAGTAAAATAAAAACCGAAATTATAATAAAAAAATATTTATAAAATTTTAAAAATGCCATATCCAACTCGTCAATTCTTCAAATAAACAATGTTGTATCTGTATAAATAAAGATATACAACAAGTAATTCTTTTCTAAAGAAGGCACAATTTATTAATTATTCAAAAAATTACTAAACTTTTGTTAATTAATTTTTGTCTTCAGAAAAAATCAGAAATATTTTGATTGATATATTTAGTTGGTAATCAATTAATTAAATTAACTTCTATTTCTCTTACCTTGATTGCTTTTCTGATCTCTCCTGCCGGATTTTTAAATTTAAAGTCAGAATAAATTATTAAAAACTTATTTTCTCCTGTGACAAGAAGCGATGGATACCCGCAAGAGACTGATTCCTTTTCGCTTTCAAATGGTAACATTTCAAATGGATCAGTCCACCTTTCACCTTTGTTGTCGGTACAAAAGCGCACTTGCATACCGGGACGGCCTGAAGCCAATGCAATAACACCATTATCCATTAGTACCATTTTGGGTTTTACACCGTTTCGGGTAAAAGGCTGGGGTTTTGTCCAGGTAACCCCCATATCAGTTGAACGGGTATAATACATAGGACTAATGCCCAATCCATCTGATGAACGCATGATACAAAGCAAAGAACCATCATTGAGAATCTCATATGCAGGTTCATGATATCCCCTTATAAGGCGTTTACTTCCATGAGGGTCTGCTTCCGGATCAGGAATATAAGGGATCCTGGATATTATATTCCAACTATGGCCATTATCATCTGACCGATAAAAAAATACTCCTGATGCATTAATCTTGCCATCTTCCTCCAAAGAAAAGCCAGGATAAACACCTGCTATAACCGATCCATCTGCCACAACATGCATATCACCCCACCACACAACAGGAAACAAACCCTGACGACTATATCTGACAGCAAGGGGATCATTGAGGGTTGCCTGTTCCACTTTCCATGTATTCTCCCCTTTTTGCTGCCTGTTAATATAGACACCCTGAAGTTGCTTTGGCAGTTCACTGACTTTATACAAGTAAGTATATGACCCTTTGTCAGGATAATGGGTAAAGGATTCCCCAACCGGTTCAGGAAGTTTAAGGGTATCCACTTTTAAAGCCTGAGGTGTGTGTATCTTAATTTTATCACCATTAGGCAATAACAATCCGTCTTTCAGAACCGGGTCCTTCACCTTCTCCCATGTTTTTCCGCCATCTCTCGAAACTGCATAATTCACTCCCCCTGTCCCATAAGAAGAGATGGCATCTGCATGCATACTCCATGAGGCAACTATTTGGTCATCTTCACCATAATAAATATTGGGAAACTGAAAATAGCCCCATTTTTCTTCTTTATCAGCGAAATCAATAACTACAGGAGCACCAAACCTCAATTTCATTACAGCCTTTCCATCCCGTTTATAGGTTACAATTGTCTTATCATAAACAGCCACTCCCGATTTAATGTCTGAAAATGGGGTGTGCCCAATTTCTTCCCATTCCATTTTTTCAGGATCACCATTATCTGATAAATTACATCCAAGTAATGCAACCATCAGAATTGTAACTGATAACAAGTGTTTCATAATCGTATATTTTTAGAATGAACCATACGGAATTTAACAACGCAATTTTAGTATCCCCAAAATCCTATTTATACATTTCCACTGCTTTTACCACAGGACCGTTACCTGTCTCACCGGTAATTAACCTGAGTTTATACTTCATGAAGGTATCTTTTCCGGTGAGTGACCCTTCATAAAGAAAATAATCGTCAGTCCTGTCAGTCAATTTTATTTCCTTCCATTCAGCCTGCTCCAACCGACCGGTCCCATTTGCTGATTTTATAAATACTTTGATGTTTTGCCTGAAATTATGGTTACTCTCAACTTTCAGGTTATACAGGCCACTGAATCCGTCTAAGGCGATTGGGATTGAAGTATATTCCTCATAAGAACTTCGGTTCATAATATCTCCCGGTTCAGCAACCAGCCTCCCGTGCGGCCCGAAGGTTGGTATTTCGTCCCGGTTGTTAATGTGCCAGCCATTTTCAGTTCCCCAATAAATGTAAGACTGAAGGGCGTGCATCCCCCCTAAAGGATTTGATCCTGCAATACGATTGGATTTACTGTGATTATACACAACTATTTCATTTATCCCGTCACCATTTAAATCAAGCACCAAATTTGCAATAGGGGAATATCCGGGAAGTTTTGTTACATTTTGGGGGGAAAAGCTGCCCTTACTACCTCCCCAATAAACAAAGGTTTCAAGGTTCCTGGTATGTTGGGCGTTGTAATTTGCAATAAGAATGTCCGGGTACCCATCCTTATTTACATCGGCTATGGACCCTGAATGTGCCCCATGGGAGGGCAATTCAAGCCTGTTACCACCTGAAAACGAACCATTATTATTCCAATATATTGCTGAATAGACACTATATTCCCCTCCACGGTTAGCCGGTGTATGATGATGACCGAAAATGTCCGGTAACCCGTCTTCATTTAAGTCGGCTACAGAAATTTTTGTAGTGTACATATTCGTTTTTATAGTCTCTATTTGTTTAATATCGAAACTCCCCTGTCCCGTTCCATATAATATTTTGATGAATCCATGTCCCCCAAATAACAAATCCAGGTTCCCATCACCATTTATATCACCGGTTGATTGTGTCCTCAGGTCATGTTCAAGTCCATCAAAAACATACAATTGAACTTCTTCAAAACCCTCTTTTTTGCCCAAAAGTACAGCAAGTTCATTTTTGTCACTTTCAACTATAAAATCCAGATAGCCGTCTTTATCCAAATCTGCAGTTAATGGGGTCCTTCCCTGGATCTGAATATCATACCGGCTGTTTTTATCAGCCGAAAAACCTTTATTATCTCCATAGAAAACATTCAATGTCTTTCCCTGATCAGTAAGGTATACTAGATCAGCATACCCATTACCAGTCAAATCAGTAGCCAGGGCAGATGACTGGGGCCTGGCACCCGGTAATAATGACATTGAAGCGACAGAATACCTGGAGCGCTTGTTCCCCCAATAAACAAAAAGGTCAACAGAATTGTATGAACTTATACCATATTGAGGGGACCTGTGCCCGCTTTGCCTGTTCATCAGGAAGATATCATCCAATCCGTTTTTATCAAAATCAGCAACTGAAACATCAACCGGGCCGAAGCCCCAAAGCTCGTCCCTGTCTCCAGGATGATACCCGTCTTTTGACCCCCAATAGATGAAGGAGGGATTATCATAGGACTCCCCATCCTGGCTGTTAGAAAAAACAATATCAAAAAAACCGTCCTTATCTAAATCTGATATTGCAACACCCGTTGCTACATTTGTGGGCAGCCCTGTACGCCTGTCTTCACTAAAACCACCAGGGCTATTCCAGTAAATATAAGAAGGGCCATTTTGGTTAACAACAACCAGGTCATTATATCCGTTACCGTTCAAGTCTTCTGCTGCAGCATCCAAAGCATCGCGGGAAGGAATTACAGAACGGTCAGATTGGCTTAGGCCACCGGTACCGTTCCAGAAAATTTCTGATGAACCACCCACTGAAGGGACAAAAATATCCGGTTTGTTATCACCGTTCAAATCAGCTATAAGAATTTTCCTAACTATACTGCCCCAGACCGGTGCCAGAACTTCAATATCCCTGTATCTGGCTGTATCAATCCCTGTTTGTCCTCCATAAAAAATCCGTATACTTCCGGGAATACCTCCCTGTAAAAACACAACATCAGTATATCCGTCCTGGTTTAAATCAGCCACAGATACGTCCAGGGCATATTCGGTAGGAAATTCACCACGATTATCTTCTGAAAATCCCCAGGCTTCCTGCCAATAAATATAGGAAGTACCCTCTTCTGCCCCAATTATCCTTTCAGGGCCGTTTCCACTGGCACTTCCGGATGCATTTACAGAAGCAAATGCTTCTCTTCCGACATTTGCCATGATAATATCCTTATATCCGTTACCATCCAAATCAGCTGTTGCAAGCCCTGAGGCAGTTAGAGTGGGTAAATAGGAAACACGTGTCTTGTTTATCCCGTTTTCATCTCCCCAATATAACGAAACTGGATAATGATTGTCCGACCAGCCATGAACAAAATTGGTAAATAAAATTTCAGTATAGCCGTCACTGTTTAAATCTTCCACGAGTGTGGTGCCACCTCCCAGGGCAGGCAACCTATCCATATGTTTAAGGCTCTCTTCCATCCATTCCAACTGCTGGAACCCCGGGACAAATTTATGAAGAGGCGGCATAAGGGACATAAATCCTTTGCTTGCATGATTATAGTAGATAATACCATCTGAGTTCTCATAAGGGTTGTGGTCATTAACTGATACTATTTCCGGATAACCATCATTATTTAAATCAAACCAGTTTACAAAACGGATCTGGCCGTCATGGCTGACAAACAGGTTATGTCCGCTATTTGATACAGTTCCCCCGCTAAAATCATCGAATGTTGAATGACGGAAAAGTATATTGTTTTCAGATTTTGGTTTTAATCCGCCGGCACTTTCAAACGATATCTTTTGCGGGGAGAAACCTTCTTTTAGTGTTCCCCTGACTATATTGAAGCAGGCATCCCTGCCAATTGCATTGGGGATAACCAAAAAAAAGGTAATAATAAAAACTATTTTTCTCATACTAATGTCAGATTTAGCAAAAATGAGTTATCATGATCGATCCTTTCATTATTTAAGGTATATAAAAATATTCCTTAGGGCCCCTTAGTTAATAACCTCCTAAAAAGATTAATCCATATTTTATATTTAATTACCAGGTCAACTAATCATTTCTTAAAAATCCACCTTCAGTTAAGGCTTTCAACAATTTTTCCCTGTAAGACTCGGTGACCGGCATTATGGGTAATCTTGTCCCGCCTTCCTTAAATCCACACAAAATCGCCATTTCCTTATACATCCTTCCCCCCTGGGACGTTGATCCTACCTCCTGCACATACTGTCCCAATAAGTATTGAAGCGGCCTTAATTTTTTAGCTATTTCAGTTGCTTTTTGAAAATTACCTTTCATACTTTCGTTATGTATACCTACACATATTTCAGGAGCGAAATTTGCAAATCCGCTGATAAACCCTTTAGTGCCTAACCTGTAACTGATAGGTTCCATCCATTCCCCTGCACCATTTATTACTGCAATCTTAGAGGATAAATTCTCAACTACTTTGATGAATTTAATATGCTGTGTTGTACATTCCTTCAGGGCCAGTACATTTTCAATTTCACTTAGCCTTATCAAAAGGTCAAGGGACAAATCTTTACCAATGATGAATGGATTATTATATACCATTATTCCTATGTTAATGGCATCTGATATTGCTTTATAACTGGCATAAATTGCCTCATCATAAAGATTTGTCCAATAATAAGGCGGGGTTACCATTACCCCGTTAGCGCCTGTTGATTCTGCATATTGAGCCAACTCAATAATAATATTCACACTGGTATGATTACATCCGCATATTACCGGAACTGCACCATTTGCTTCCTTAACTATAATTTCAAAGACTCTTTTTCTCTCAGCTGTTGACATTACATAGCAGTCACCGGTACTTCCCCCTGCTACCAATACACCTGACCCGTTTTTTATACCATGTTCAATTAAATATCGAACATTAGACTTTAATGCATCCTCATCGATATTTTTTCCTTCTTCATCAAAAGGCGTAAAAACCACGGTGACCGGGCCGCACATCAATTCTTTAAACTTTTGTTTATCCATTTTTTTCTCCTCCTGTAAGTTTGACAATTTTTAAAGGGTATAAAATTACAATACCCCTTATGGTGAATTTTTTATAACTTTTTTTACTTAATTACAAATTTAATATATGGTTGGTTCTCCTTTTAAATAACCAATAGATTCTAAAAATTTATCAGTTTCAAAAACTGTTTTCAAATAATATTCCTGTTTAAACTTAAAAAAACCGTGGGCTTCTCCTTCATATAACTTTAAATCACAACGACTCCCCACCCTTTCCATCACAATTTTGTAATATTTTGCTGTTTCAACAGGTATTAATTTATCCTCTGTCCCCAGAAACATAATAGTTGGTGGTGCACCTTTAATAATATTATGTAACGGGGAAAAATCTTTATACCTCTCCCCTATTCTTTCATAGCCATATCCGCCGGGCCCATTATCAATGACCGGATTAAAAAGTACCAATGCGTTGGGAACGCAACTAATCAGTGAATCTTCATTTATCTCATTAAAGTCCTTTATTAAAGCTGCAGCTGCTGCAAGGTGCCCTCCGGCTGATCCTCCTGATGCAACAATTTTGTCCTTATCTACATTGAATTCTGATGCATGGTCCCTTATGTAACGTATTACTGACTTAGCATCTTTCAGTGATTCGAATGGGGTAGTTTTATGCTTGTTCCCAACCCTGTAGTCTACTAAAAAAGATACCATGCCCCTGCTGCTGAGATACCTGGCATGCGGTTCAAATTGATTCCTGTCACCCCGGTTCCATCCACCGCCAAAAAAGAATACAATTGCCGGATAAGCAGAATCAGGTTCTAATTTTTCCGGAAAAATAACATCCATATATAAAGCAGTAGTGTCAACCGTTTTATAGAGTATCTTCGTTTTATCCTGTGAAAAGCCCGGAAGGAAGCACAGAATGCCTGTAAATGTCAGAAGTAATGATTTTAACATAGTCAATTTCTTAAATACCTTTATTTCCAGGAACAACAAGTTTCTTAATTCTCAGAAATACCACTAATCTCATCCCACGGAAATTCCAGTCTTACAATATCCGGCAAAGTGCTGACAGACATCACATATGTTATTGTGTTAAAATATGTTTTACCTTGTTTTTCAATAAAAAAAACTTCTGCATAGTAGGAATCTCCCGGACGCTGGTCTAAAACAACAAATGATTCTATACACAATGTTTCCGGATCAAATTTGTAAAGGCTAAGTCTCAGGGGATCAGTATAGTCCCTACCCAATAAATATGTTGCCCCATCCCTTGTAAAAAGCCGGGGGCGCCCAATCAGACGTTGGATACAGGAATATTTTTCTGTAAGATTGACTTGTTGTATAACTTCAAATTTATCATTTGTCAAATGTAAGCGCTCCTGTCCGTCATAACCACGGGTGGTCACAATAAATCCGTTTCCATATTGGATAAAAGAGCTTTCATTAATATCTATATTGCCAAATTCTTTACTTAAATCACGAACAAACTTCCATGATTTTCCATTATCTCCCGACATGATAACATGAACTTTTCCGTATTTCCATCCCTCTTCTCCTATTTTTCCTGCAAGTTCAGGGAAGGTCATTACCAACATATACACCTTTGACCCTACAATAACATCTTCAAAAGCATATCCATATTCAACTCCATCAACAGCATCCATCTTTTGCATTGAGGAAAAATTTATACCTCCATCCTCTGAACGGCAAAAATAAATTCCTGTACGGTGATTTTTCCTGTAATCAGTTGTGGGAACGATCTTTTGTACATCAACATAGTTACCAATATCTCCGTTAGGAAATTTAACCCACTCCCCCATTTGAAAAATGAGGCCTTCGATATCTCCAATAATTCTGGTTTCAATGATCTTCTCTGCCAATGCATCATATCTCATCATCTCAAGTTTAGCACCCGGATCACCCCCATGGGTTTCACCACGCTTATACGAAATCAGAACCGTAGAAGAATCAATCTGTAACACTGATGGAAAAGCCAAATATGACCATTGGTCCAAATCCATTGAAGCTCTTAATACTTTTTCATATTTAGTCCTGTAATGTATTTGTTTACATTCCTTTTCTTCCTCCGTTATTCCCTCCCCGGCATTTGTTGTAGTACATAAAACAAGCATAACAACGAACATTAACATGATTTTATTAACGAAACATAAAAGTTTCTTACAGCCCTGAAAATGCCCTGTATTGTTTTCTTTTTGCAAATTTTTAAATTTCATATGATTAAAATTTATTGTTTTCAAAGATATCATATACCTGTCCCGATTTCAGTCGGGCAAACTCCCATCCAGATTTAAACCGGGATTGTCTTTTCATATACTATTTAACTCAGAATTCGAATATTATTTGCATTAAAGGTATACAAAAAGGATAAGTAATTGATAACTCAACTTTTTAATAAAATAATTCCGTCAGCTTATTTAATTCTGAGTCAGTTTTATCCCTGTAAAACAGGATTGCAGCATCAAGAAGTTTCCGGTCAGCAGACGTTTTCGCTGAACACTGAACAATCAGTTTGTTTTCTCCCGGATTGATTGCATTACCGGTAATATTGAAAATGACAAGTCCGTCTTCAGTAATTTTTTTGCAGGTAGCCGGAGTGTTATTGATAACTATTTCTAACTCTCCCTCTTTCACACCATTGGCATACAAAATAACAAATACTTCAGAAGGTTTGCTCTCATCGCCTATCTCAACAGAGAACTCAAGTGGGTCAGACTCAATTACCATTGGATTTTGAGGGCTAAGTACCGGTATATTGAGATGCTGTTTGCCGTTTTTCAGGTAACTTTCCGGATTGGCATTACGATAAGTAACAAAGTACAAATTGTTCTTTTCTGAAAGTTTTTCAGCTTCACCAATCTCTCTAAGATACTGGCTTCTGGTATTATATTCATTAAAAATATAAAGCCCGTCAACCCCGGCCTGCCAGGCAGCAGCAGAACGTGCACGATAAACGGCATTTTGAAGTCGTTGCAGATCAGGGTGTTCATCTCTTATTCGTGGTTCACTTAAGCCTGCATAAAATTTTACATCGTACTTGCGTGTAGCACTGACCATATGATCCCATGGATTTAACCTGAAGTACCCACTGCCCACAACTATGTCGATCAATCCTTTTGCCATCCAGGTTTCAAGGTCAATCCCAACGCCCCTGCAATAATCGAGACAATCCGGTACCCGAACCAAAACGAGAATAGGTTTGCCTTTTTTCATACCTACCTTTTCAGTCATTTCCCTGATTTGGGCTACCATGCTGGTGAACATCTCAAGCTGTTCAGCTGTTGCATACTCACCACGGGCTACATTCCCAAACAAGTACAGGTGCCTGAAAAAATCCAGTTCAATACCGTCAACATCATAATTTTCACAAACTTCAGTATAATATTGTACGCATAAATCACGGATTTCCTTGTGGGAAAAGTCAACAGAACTCCATCGTCCGTGAGGTAATCGTTCTCCCGGCGTTCCAAAGAGAAATTCAGGATGCTTTGTTTTTAATTTGGACCAACGCTCATAAGGATTATCGGGACGGTGACCGTAATCATGAGTATCATTAATACGATTTGACCAGAAAAATTCAAAGCCGTTTTCATGAGCAAATTTACTGGTTACCTCCAATGGGTCAGTTCCCAGTTTCACAAATTCCGGAACTACATTTCTTCTTCCCGGCCTTTGATGTGTTAACGTAAGAAATTCACCAACTTCGGTTTTATGAGTAAACTGCCCGAATGATGATGTAATACTACAATATGAAATAGTACTTACATCAGAGCCCACCAATCCTGCTGAACGTAAATTCAGAAAATTAGGGATAGAAAACTCATAATCAATTTGCATTTCCGGAGTACTGGCCGGCCGGGGTTGATTTGAATAATCCTTGTTTACTTTTAAAGGATATAAATAAGCATCACAGCCATCATTATTGTGAATGACAGAACGATCTCTGTTAAGAAATTCCTTTCTGATCTCACGATACTCATCAACACTGGAAATAACAGTATTTTTATTATTACAGGAAAGTAAAAATATTGCCATTACTGCTAAAGCTTGAAATATCTTCATTAAAATTTATTTTTAAACATTATTAATCAATAAATCAATTATTTACATTTGGGATAATATTTCAAAGATTGGTTTAAAATATTATCCCAAATAAATCTAAAAATCAATACCCCAGGTTTTGTTCTATATTATTATTCTGTTGGATAACCTTTTGTGGTATAGGATAAACATACTGATCCCTGCTTTTCAGATTATTGTCCATATCATATTGGGCAAGGAATGGTTTCATAACATCCATTGCCCTGTCAGTGCGGACAAGGTCAAACCATCTTAAATTTTCAAAACAAAATTCATGTCTCCTCTCCTGTTCCATCCATAACCTGTAGCTTTGCTGGTTGGGAATGTCAGATGCTGTTTTAGGTAAAAGTCCTGCGCGGTTCCTTACCTGATTCAAAATAGAAAAAGCTTCACCGTTAGCTGAATAGGCAATTTCATTGAGACATTCAGCATACATCATCAAAACATCTGTATATCTCAATAAAATAAAATCAACATCCCATTCACTAGATCCAGTGACAGGTCCGTTTTGATATTTTTTACAAAAGGGGTCACCTGTCATCCAAACATTGCCTTTTAAACTTAACCATTCAAGGCGAATTGAAACATCTTTCCTGATATCACCTTGTTCAAAACTGTTGACCAGGTCAGGAGTGACAAATAATCCATTCGGACTTCCTCCAAAAGGTAACCCACCCTGTTCTATGCTTACATCTTTTTTAATGTCGTTAGGCCCGTTCCGTGTTGGAAAACCATTTCCTTCCCCTGGAGTACCGGATTTAAACATTATACTAAAAACAGATTGTGTTCCTTTTTCATTTTCGTAACGAAAGATGTCTTCAAAACTATCAAAAAAGCTAAACTTCCCTGAATCAATCACCTCCTTGAATATAATTCTTGCTGCATCCCACCTGTTTTCATTTAATGGATAACCACATCTAAATAATAATACCTTTCCTAAAAATCCTTTTGCAGCCCATTTGGTTACACGTCCCCGATCAGCAGCTGGATATTGGGCAGGTAAAAGATTGGCTGCGTCAGTAAGGTCGTTTTCTATCTGGTCATAAACTTCCTTCACTGAAGCCCTGGTTACTTTATAACCATCATCAAGGGTAATAATACTCGTTATTAACGGTACCCCTCCCCAATACCTTACCAGATTAAAATATACCAGGGCACGAAAAAATTTTGCTTCTCCTTCAAACTGGGCAGCTTTTTCATTTGAAAGCTCAATTTCATTTAAAGCCTTTAAAACATGGTTGCATCGTGCAATAAAATTGTAACTTATATCCCATGTCTGTTCCAGCAAAGGCAATCTCTCAGTCTCGATAAACCTTGATGTTTCCCGGTCATCGTATGCTTCACCCTGCATAGTATTGTCGCAACGTACTTCAGTCATTCTATAGGATATAACATTATTTACAAAATAGTCTTGCGCCCTCGCATAACATGCATTAACTCCTTGTTCAATTTCTTCCTCATTAATATAAAATCCCTCAACACTTTTATTTGAAATAGGAGTCAATTCCAGTTCATCACAGGCTGAAAAAATAAAAACAGATAATAAAAAGAATATAATTTTTTTCATGATATTAAAATTTAAGGTTGATCCCAAATGTATAAGTGGTTGCAAACGGATATGTTGAATATTCATTATTAGGAAGGGTGGCGGTATTACCTAAGCTGGAAGCCATTGGTGTACCATGAAAATGATCATGTATAAAAGGATTTTCGACTCTTGCATATAACCTTAATGATCTGACTCCCGGAATTTTAGAAGATAAATCAGTTGGAAAATTATATCCTAAATTAATATTACGGACCATCCAGTAGGTAGCATCAAATAACCAAAATGATGAAGGTGTTGTCATATTGGTTGAAACCACCGCCCTTGGAGTCATCCCGTCTCCGGGGTCTTCTTCTGACCTCCATCTGTTTTTCCAAAAACTCAGTTCATTACCTCTTGACTGGCCACCGGAACGCATAAAAGAGAATAATCCGTCGGCTCCATGTTGCCCATCGATTGATATACTCAGATCGAAATTCTTATATGAAAAGCTGTTTTCCAATCCCCAGTAAAAATCAGGATAGGGATCTCCAACAATATGGACATCATCATTGTCTATCACATCATCTTTATTATAATCTAAATATTTGATATCTCCAACCTGTTGTTGTTTATAGTGTGGATGACTGTCAAAATCAGCCTGATCCATATAAACGCCCTCCTGCTTAAACATGTAATAACTTCCTGCCGGTTGTCCTATTTCAGTAATTGTCATGTTAAAACCAAACTGATATCCATAAATGGGTGCACCATCTCTGCCAAGCTCCAGCACTTCATTTTTAACAGTGGAAATATTAAAGCTTGTATTCCATTTAAAAGCTTTATTGATATTCACACTACTGATCTCAAACTCAAGACCTTTATTTTGAATTTTACCAACATTTTGAACAGAATTTCCAAAACCTGTTACGGTGGGGATTTCCAAATTTACCAAAAGGTCATAAGTGTTAGCAATAAAATAATCAGTTGATATTTGAAATCTGTCTTTTAAAAAACCTACTTCGACCCCGAAGTTAGTTGTTGCAGTTTTCTCCCATCCAAGCAAGGTATTACTAAAACTGGCCGGAGCTGCTCCGGGAACCAGATTTTGTGGTTCACCCAGAATAGCATTATAATTCCCAAGAGTTCCGATCGCAGAATAATTTCCAATGTCATTATTTCCAACCATACCATAACTGACACGTAATTTCATGTTACTTAACCAATCAATGCCCTTCATAAAATCTTCTTCTGTTAATCTCCATCCGGCTGAAAGTGAGGGAAACCAGCCCCAACGTCTGTCTGATCCAAATCTGGAACTGCCATCTCTACGAATATTAGCTGTGAACAAGTACCTGTCTTTTATAAACAGATTTAATCTGCCCAGAAATGACATCAATCTCCATTGTGAAGCTGATGAGCCACCACTTGTGTAGGTTGAAGCTACATTCAGGGTATAAATCGACTCATCAGGAAAATCGCGTTTGCTCAAATCCATTGATTTGTACAGATCAGCCTGATAGGTAAATCCTCCCAAAGCATTAAATATCCACGATGGCTTTTCAATATTATATTTTAAAAGATGTTCAGTAAGATGGTTATTTCTCATCCCAGACCGAACAGTACCTATGGAACCATTATTCCTGTTAACATTATTTGGTTTAAAATATTCCTGAAATATATTTCGCCTTTCCATACCCAATGAAGATCTCCAAATAAGATTCTTAGTTAAATTCAATTCGAAATAAATATTGGCTAAGAGGTAATTATTTTTTGTTTCATCCATTGTTTCTATCAGCCAATGGTATGGATTAACTAATGCAGATAAAACATAAGGATTATATCCCCCTCGTTCTGTATTCTCGTCAATTCCCACCACCGGAGGCATCATCCAGGAACGGCTGATTATTGCAGTACCCTGATCTGTCTCGGGATCGCTTATGACTGAGGAACTCGCTGTTAAGTTCAAACCTAAATTAATAATTTTGGAAAATACAGTTTCTACGTTCGATTGAAATGAAAAACGTTTACTACTTGTGTTGAGAAGTATTCCATCCTGGTCAAAATAGGTACCTGAAATATAATATTTTGCAAGGTCAAAAGCTCCTGAGGCGGAAAGCTGATAGTTTTGGATTGGTGCAATACGGCTTATCAGCTCCTGCCAGTCATTATTGGGAAGGGATTCCGGATTAGACCATGCCGGATCAATCCAGTAAGCAGTGCTTGATCTTTTTTCATTTGGATCATTTTTGTTTCCCCCTCTTAATTCCCATGTGTTATTACGTTCGTCAATAGCAAAGTCAATCCATTCATCACGACTTAATACGTCATATTTACTTAATCGTTTCTGAACACCGTAATATGCATTAAATGATATTTCAGATTTCCCCATTTTCCCCGATTTGGTAGTGATAATAACAACTCCGTTCGATGCCCTTGAACCATAGATAGCAGCAGATGCAGCATCTTTTAAAACCTCTATTGATTCAATGTCATTCGTATTAACATTGAGCAGATTGCCATCAACAGGATAACCATCTATTACATATAAAGGATCATTGCTATAGTTGAGGGATTTAACTCCCCTGATCTTAATATCTAAAGCCCTTCCCGGTGCCCCGCTCTTATCTTGAGTATAAACTCCGGCCAATTTCCCAATCAATGCCTGATCTACCCGGCCTACAGACCTCTCTTGAAGGGTTTCATATCCTATTTTAACAACAGAACCAGATAACTGAGAGCTTTTTACCGTGCCATATCCTATTGCAACAACTTCTTCCAGTCCGATTGATTCCTGTTCAAGGGTCAGATTAATATTGGTCTGGTTACCAACAACCACCTCCTGTGTCTTCATTCCTACAAAAGAGAAAACAAGGACTGCATCACCAGGGATATTGGTTAACGTATAATTTCCATCAGCATTGGTAACAGTTCCCTGGGCAGTACCTCTTAAAACAATAGACACCCCCGGTAACGGTTGTCCTTCTGAATCTGTTACTTTGCCTGAGACCATTCTCTGCTGTGAATTATTGGAATAGGCTACTGTCCCATCTGAACCTTCGTTCAGTCTTGTGGTTTGGCTGTATACACTTGCAGAAACCTGCAAAAGCCCAATTGTCAGGAACAAAAATGTCAGATTCATGATCTTAAACCATTTGTTCCGTAAAAAAGGAATCTTCCTTTTTAGATTTCGGATTTTCTTCATAATTTGAAATGTTAAGTTTAATAATTGATATGTAATCTGCTGATGGCAAATAAAAAGTTCATTATGTTTAATTATGCACTGAATTATCTGCCTTCAACCTTTCATATAGTAACGATCAATACTTTGTTACAAAATGACTGAAAAATCCAAAAATTAATAAAATACATGATTATTAGTATCAAACCATTTAACATTGGACTAAATACTCATAAAGAGATTTGAATCAAAACCAGATTGTTTTAGCTCTTTCCATCAATTTAAAACTATACCAAAATTTCTCAATTTACATAGCCATGAATTGAATATATTGTCTTTCTTATTGAATTATAAAATTGATTACCCCATTTTGAGCTAATTAAATCAAAATTTTTCAAATGTCTTTTTATTAAGTATCTAACAAGTTACTCAAAAAAAGGAATTTAAGCAAAAAATATTAATATTTTTTTACGTTGCTCTTGATTACAGAATTAATCTTTAATTTCTTTCAAAATATTCAATATTTCTTCAAATAATCATTATAAAAATCACAAGCTAATTACTCAATCATGAATATTTATGGTTTTTCGATTGGAATAAACACCTCCAAACTCATTTAATCCGTTGATAACAATAGTATATAATCCCGCCTGGCCGTATGATATAGTAACTGAACCATTAGTAATTTCCTGTTGAGTAAAAGTTCTTGATAATCTGGCGCTAAACTTACCTGCTTCTTCCAGCATAACATAACGTGGCACACACATTTCCGGGGAAAAAGAAATCGGAATATCACCACCCGCCTTCACAGTTTCCGGAACAGTAACTGATACCATTGAAACAATAAATTCCACCTTATCACTTTGAGATTCATCCTTCATTATACAGTATGCAGAATATTTGCCGCAATCTGAATATAGTTTTTCTATTACTCCGGTTTTTATTATATCTATATTATCAATAATTGTGTTATCC